>JAVERV010000203.1:0-4081 GCA_034006945.1 Desulfobacterium sp.
GTGGTACACGGTTGAACAGCCAGGAAATGCGCCATGCACTCTATTCAGGGGCATCCACCCGACTGTTGAAAAATCTGAGCAAATCTTTGGCATTCAAAAATGCAACCGGCAATGGTGTCAAAGATGTATGGACCAAACCAATGGTTTGAACTGTCTTTTGCTTCATCCCCAATCCAATGGCCATCCTGTCCTGGGGGAGATCAAGCCGATTCATACGAAAAAGGGGCTGGTTGTCCCGGAATTTGGAAATTAAATTCTAGAAAGCGGGGTCTGACCCCAGCAAGATATTGTTTTTACTTGGCATTTCTTCAATTCCATGCTTCATAGGGGGCTTAGAGTGTACTTTTTGATGCCAAAAAGAGGTGTTTAAGAAATTACCGTAGTCTGATGCTTAAAGCTGGCTGCAAAAAGATCCCTGAGAATAGCACTGCACGAGGTTTTGATCTCCGTTCCTACAGCGAATAATCCATGACCCATAAGGGAGATACCATGGATATCGTGAACACAGTATTTATCGAATGCTTTTCCATGGAACAGCTGGACATTCCAGAGCCGGAATGGACTTAGTTTGGTAAATAATATGGCAATTTGATAAAATTGATAGTGAGGTTATTATGGCAAAGACGACAACAATTTCAGTAAGAATGGATGCCGAACTAAAAAATCTTGCTGAAAATATATTGGTTTCCCTTGGTTTGACTCCATCGCAAGCAATTAATGTTTTCTACAAACAGATAATCTTTCAAAATGGTCTTCCTTAGTTGTCGGGTAACTATCAAAAGGCACGTGAATGCCATATCGAACCAGATTGGTTATTAATTTATGAAATAGACGAATCCTCTATAAAACTACGTAGAACTGGTTCTCATGCAGAATTGTTTGTTTAGGAGTAACGGGGCCTGCGTTATTGTAGTTATTGGGGGGTTGGGTTGAACGTCCAACCTTCTGTCCTAATGATAAGCAGAGTCATGATCCGGATACAGCGACAACAGGCGGAACCATTGTCTGTCACGAAAAGCCACGCCACGAAACCCTCTGCTGATCCGAAAGCTGTATAACCTGACACCGTTCGGGCCTTTTTGCGATAGAATAAGTTCCCAGTTCAGACCACTGTCCGAGTATACCTGCTGCCATGTCATATCCGCTAATTTCCGCAATGTGTTTAGAATACGTCGCTGGTCTCTTTTGGACAGCTTGAAAAGCTGCCTTTGGAAAATGGGATTGTTCAAGTCCAAACGTATGTGCGGGTCTGATTGGGAGGTCATTGTTTTATCCGGGCTTCCAGTTCCTCGAAGTTTGTATCCCCGGGAGGATTTTTTTCTGTCCAGGCAATTGCTTCTTTAAGTTCTGCCTGAACACCCGGTTGGTGGAGCCACCGTTCATTATCAGGTATAAAACGGCCCAGTTTTACAATCCAGACACCTGTGTCGATTTCATCCAACAGAACGGTCTGGCCTGCGAATTTTTTTCCCAGGGAAATTTGTCCGCTGCTTCCAACTGTTTTTATGATAGTCATACATCCTCCTGAACTTAAGTGTTATAATTTAATATGGCATGAATGCATGAAAAGTCAAGAGAAGAGTTGGGGTCACCCATTAAAGGGCCAGTCAAGGAAAAACCTCCCCGTGAAAAAAGTTTCCTTTTTCCTTGACTGTTCTCCCGCGTTAAGTTCGTCGTTACAATACGGCCTTTATCCCTGCCAGGATCTTCCCGATCCCGGGAATGGTCTGAAGCAGGCTGAATTCTTTTTTGAGCTTTACCTGTCCCAAAACCTGTTTTTCAATATTGAGAATAGTTTTGTTTAAAAACTCAATGGTGCTCAGTTGATTTCTGGCCATGAACGCCTGATTGGCTTCAAACATCCCATCAATGTCTTCATCGGTCAATTTGTCCATTTCTCTGGCAGATATCCGGGCGCCCAGATTCCGTGCAATCATGCTTTAAAGCGGGGTCTGACCCCAACAAGTTCCTATTGGGCCAACTGAGCCATGAGCTCTATTAAAGGGTGTTGAAACGATTCAAGTTTTTGGGCATTAGACCTCTCAACTTGGCTTCTAAGCTTATTTTTTTTTGAATTACTGCTCGTATTTTTTTGTTTTCCTGACCAATTTTTTTTATCCAATCATTTTTTGTAAGTTTGGAATTATTTATAAGGCCAGAGCAATAAAAAGGGCACAGCTATCCATTAGGTTTTTATCCATTAGATTATAGAGCTGTTTTTAACTATCCAGTTTCTTTAAATAAGTCCATTTGATTATCCTTTTTCTTTCTTTGTTTTTTTCTCGTTCCCATCATGTCTATCAGGAGCGTGGCAATTGTTGTAACTGTAGATCGAACCACAACACCCTGCTGGCTCCTTACCCTTGTTTGTTCTAAGCCCTCCCTTTTTTTCATAAGATTGAAAGGTCGTTCACAATTTTTACGTATTTTAATTGCTTTTTCTGCCATGGGACTTGAAGCAACTATTGGTTGAAATAACCCACTGTCAAAAGGGACTATTCTGTTTTTGGGACAGCAAAATTCATGGGCACATTCTCCAGGTTGAGAATCACAACGATATTCATGACCTTCATCTGAGCATCCTAAATTCACCATAGGTGTTTCACAATATTGATTACAGGTAACCCGCAACGGAAACTCCAAAACGTTATCTGGTAAAATGACTTTTTTAGAGGGAGGAGCAATTACATGGGTACCAGTCTCTTTATAAATTGAACCATCTCCGTCATGATAGGCTTCATCTGCAGTAAGCAGTTCAATATTTATCCCCATTGCCTGTGCCAATTTAATCAAGGGCTTTACAAATAACTTGTCATGATGATTTCCAGCACTGATAAGCGAAACCAAAGGAAAACTATGGCCCGTTGAAGGGTTGATCACCGTTAAAGTATGCATGCGGTAACCAATAAAATATTGTGATAAATTTCTTTTGTTACGTCGTCTACCACAATCACAATCAAGATCTGAATATATTCGGATCTTTTTCCCTTTAACCTCAATTATACAGATTGGATAGTTGAATTCCATTGGAAGTTCGGTTGAATCAATGGCATGCAAAACCTGATTTTCCAAACATCCAGAGGAATAGAAGTGATGAAGAAAATACACAAGAATATTGATTGTTTGAGTGAAAGACATACCACATCGAAAGTGGCAAAGTTCAGTATGGTGAATCATTTCTTTTGTGTTTAATGGCAGACCAACAAATCTCCTGTTTTGTTTTCTGTCCATACCAAAATATTCCTCAGTGCAGTATTTCCTGTAGCTGATCTCAGGGTATTTTAGAACTTTTAAAAGTTCCATTCTGAATAGTTGATACGGGAAAATATCCCTCAATTGTGGCGAATAACCTTCATTCGCAAGGAGGCTATTTACTATCCCATTATCTATAAGTTGATCAACATATATTAACTCGGGATCAGTTATTTCGGAAGCCGTTTTTTTAACTCCGTTGGATTTAAAAAGAAAACCACTGTTGTAATTCTCAATAAACTTACCCATTTTATGGATCGGAATAATACCTTTTGTGGGCATCTGACCATATATGCCGGTAAGTTCCTCCATAGTGGCGGTGGGTTTTTCATCAAAATCATGGTTATCTATCACTTCCTGTAGGACTTGACGGGCTAATTTTTTCTTTTCTTTCTTAGTCATTCTCTTCCAGTTGGGAAATTTTCTTTTTAGTTGATTCTGAACGGTTCTTTTGATATCTTTTCTATGCATTTTACCTCTGTTTTTTTGTATGTTTTTTGGTTTTTTCGTACTCAAACTATATACATAAAACAGAGGTAAAATCAACTATAAAGTGCTGAATTTATAATGTATACATCAAACCTTTTCAACACCCTTTTATATAGGCTTTTTTCAGAATTGCCTGAGTATTTTTTTGATCTAACAGGAATTCATTATTCTACCCAATACACATTAACCTCTGAAACGGTTAAAGAATTTTCTCGCAGTATGGATGGGTTAATGAAACCTGACAACCCGGACAATCCTTATTTTGTAGTGGAATTTCAAATGCAGCAAGATGATACCATTTATTATCGTACTGTTATGGAAATGGCTGCTATGGGTATTA
>JAVERV010000204.1:0-4080 GCA_034006945.1 Desulfobacterium sp.
GATGCATGGAGTATAGGATGAATCATCGTTTTAGATTCTTTCGTTTGAAATTATTTGCAGGTGTTTTTGCTTTCCTTGCCCTGGGATATTCTCTGGTGGTGTGGGGAGGTGCTCTGCAGCAGAAAAATTTTTTTATCAGAGAACTTGGTCTTGTTGAATCAAATATCCTTAAAATGGAAACCCGTCTTTTTGAAACTACCCTGTCCGGTTATTTGTCCGGAGTTGCCATGTTAGCCGATACCACCGGGAGTATTTTAAAACGCCAGACTGACACAGTCCAGGCATATGAAATTCTGACAGATTTTTTTTCTTCCTATGCAATTCATCACGCGATTTTTGACCAGATTCGATTTATAGATTCATCTGGAATGGAGCAGGTGCGAATCAACTGGAACAGTGAGCGCGGAGCCTGGGCTACATCTCAAAAAGAATTACAAAACAAAGGCAATCGTTCGTACTTTATCAAAGGGATGGCCCAAAGTTCTGGTGCCTATTTGTCCCGGTTTGATTTAAACGTTGAAAAGGGAGAAATAGAACTTCCCTTTAAACCGGCCCTGCGGATTACCCATCGGGTAAACAGAGGCAACGGTGAAAGTGCAGGTATTATTGTGGTGAACCTGCTGGGTGAAAAATTGCTCCAGACACTTATGGATGCCGGGGCTAACTCATCCGGTCGGGTATTTCTTGTTAATAACCAGGGCCATTGGCTGATAGGTCCGTCTCCGGATCTGGAATGGCAGTTCATGTTTTCTCAATCTCCAAAGACTCTGGCAACAGAATTTCCCCGGCTGTGGCAACAGATGGTCTCTGTTTCTGATGGTCATTTTTTTTCAGATAAAGGCCTATTCTATTTTTCAACTATCACGCCAATTTCTATACCTGACAGTCAAACATCGGAACAGCTGACTGTTGAAGAAAACTGGAGAATTATCAATTTTGTCTCTAAAGACAAGCTTGTTCCTCCCTGGTGGACCCAGGCAAGACTGATTCTGGCTGGGGGAATAATTTTGCTCGCCGTTTTGGCCTGGTATCTGTCGGTTCTGATAACCCGTCGTCAAATGGCACTTCAAAATCTTGAAAAAAAACAAAAGGAGCTCCATACCATTACCCGTTCGGTGCGAGATGCCGTTGTAATGGTTGATGATTCGGGTAAAGCATCTTTTTGGAATGAATCTGCTGAAAGGATGTTTGGCTTTTCTGCCGCAGAAATACTGGGCAGGGATGTCCATGGGCTTATCACCCCCGAATCCCTTCGACCTGATGCTGTAAAGGGGCTTAAGTCATTTGCCTTCTCTGGTGAGGGGCCGATCATCGGTCACCTGCGTGAGGTTGAAGCCCTGAGAAAAGATGGCACCTGTTTCCCTGCAGAGATAAATTTGAATGCAGTTCAGATAGACGGGCAATGGTGGGCCGTGGGAGTTGTCCGGGATATTTCCGCTCGAAAGGCCATTGAAGAGATTGCAGCTGTCAACGAACAACGCTTTGAAAAAGCCATTAATGATGCTCCATATCCTGCCATGATTCATGCCGAAGACGGTGAGGTATTGTTAATCAATCAGCCCTGGATTGAACTGACCGGCTATAGGCAAGGGGACATGAAAACCATTGAAGACTGGGCAGCCCATGCCTATGTAGAGAATGCCGAACAGGAACTTTTAAAAATAAATACCCTTTATCAGATTGAAAAACGGGTTAATACGGGTGTATCTATAATTACGACAGCCGATGGCCGTACCCGGGACTGGGAAATATCAACCTCTCCCCTGGGGAAACTTTCAGATGGAAGGCGATCGGTGATCAGCATGGCCACAGATGTCACAGAACGCCGTGCGGCTGAAGCCCAGGTGCAGGCACTGAACAGGGAGTTGGAAGAACGTGTCAGGAACAGGACCCTACGCCTGAAAGAACTGGTCAAAAGCATCGAGAAAAAAGAACGCGTGGTCGCACTTCTAGGCGATGTGGCAGCCATGGCCAACACGGCTGATTCGGTGGACCAGGCGTTGCAGATCTGTCTTAAGCTTATTACAGGTTTCACGGGCTGGCCTGTGGGACATGTTTATATGACTGTTCATTCAGATGAGATAAGCCTGGTATCATTGTCCCTGTGGCATGTTGATGACCCTGGTGGGCGGTTTCAAAATTTTATTGATGCTACAGAACGCACTGTGTTCAAACCCGGAGAGGGACTTCCTGGAAGGGTCTACACATCAAAAAAAGCCACCTGGATTGAAGATGTAACGGCAGATGAGAACTTTCCCAGGGCGAGATTTTTGTCCAATACCTGTTTCAGGGGTGCCTTTGCACTCCCGGTAAGGTCAGGAATGGATGTCGTTGCTGTGTTGGAGTTTTTTTCCCCCGAAATTGAAGCACCAGATCAGGACATGCTTGAGGTGGCGGATGAGATTGGTAATCATCTGGGATATGTGATTGAGCGCAAACGTATTGAAAAGGCGCTGCAGGAAAGCGAGCGTAAGTTCCGAGGGATTTTTAACCAGAGTTTCCAGTTCATGGGGTTGATTTCAACCGAAGGTCGAATCCTTAAGGTGAATGAGACCGCCTTGCAAATGGTTGGAATGACCGAAGATGAGCTCCGGGGGAGCTTGTTTTGGGACAGCCCCTGGTGGTGGTATTCCAAGGCAGTGTCCCAGAAAATTCAGAAGGCTGTTGGAACTGCGGCGAACGGTGAGTTTGTCAGGTTTGAAATCCCCCATATGGATAAAGACGGTCAACTGTATGACTTTGATTTTTCTTTGAAACCAATTTATGACAGCAGCGGAAATGTCTTTTGGCTTATCCCTGAAGGAAGAGATATTACAGATCGTAAAGTCGCAGAGGCTGAAGCCAGAAAACTTGCCCTGGTGGTTGAAAAGACATCCACTGGGGTTGTGATTACTGACAGGAATGCTCGAATAGAGTGGTTTAATAAGGGGTTTGAAAGAATTTCAGGTTATTGTCTTGAAGAGATGAAGGGTAAACGACCAGGCACCGTGCTCCAGGGACCTGAAACCAATCCTGAAACAGTTAAGCAGATCTCGCAAGCCCTGAAGGCAGGACAGGGAATCAGAGTTGAAATATTGAACTATAATAAGTTAGGTGAATCTTACTGGCTGGATCTGGATATCCAGCCAGTTTTTTCTGATGCAGGCGAGCTGTTCCAGTTTATAGCCATTGAAACCGACATCAGTGAGCGGATAAAAAACACCCTTGAACTTAAGAAGGCAAAAGATGCGGCAGAGCAGGCCACCGTTTCCAAGAGTGAGTTCCTGGCTAATATGAGCCATGAAATAAGAACCCCCATGAATGCTATTATCGGCATGACCTATCTGGCCGCCCGGACCCCCCTGACTCCCCGGCAGAAAGACTACCTGGATAAAATCGAAATTTCAGCTAAATCCCTCTTGGGGATTATTAACGATATCCTTGATTTTTCAAAGATTGAGGCGGGCAAACTTACCGTGGAACAGATCCCATTTAGCCTGTCTGATGTGCTCAACGATATTGTAACCCTCTCAGCCCCGGCGATTGCTGAAAAAGGGCTGGAGCTGCATATCTGGATAGATGATAAAATTTCTCCCATGGTCCTGGGCGACCCTGTCCGGGTGGGACAGGTGTTGAATAATCTATTAAGCAATGCAGTCAAGTTTACTGAAAAAGGTTACATCGAAATCTCGATCCGGCTTAAATCGCAAAACAAGGCCATTCAAGAGATTGAATGCACAGTTTCAGACACCGGTATCGGAATGAATAAAAAACAGGTCGCCCGGATGTTTCAAAAATTCAGCCAGGCTGACACGGCCATTACCAGAAAATACGGTGGGACCGGCTTAGGCCTTGCCATCTCTCGACAGTTGGTAAGGTTTATGGGCGGCGATATCAGTGTAAAGAGCACCCCAGAAAAAGGTTCAGCCTTTGTTTTTACCCTTCCCTATCTGTCCCAGGCCAAAAGTATCCCTCTGAAAGATAGCAATGTGCTGCCCCTCAACTTAAGAAATTTAAAGGTTCTGCTAATAGATGCAAGTCAAAAGGTTCTTGACAATATTGGCCGGCAGCTTGCATCTCTGACATTCAATGTAAAGACTT
>JAVERV010000054.1:0-26419 GCA_034006945.1 Desulfobacterium sp.
ACGGCATAGTGCTGGTAACAGGCCCCACCGGCAGCGGAAAGTCCACCACCCTCTATTCCACCCTGAGGATGCTTTCAAACCCAGGGGTCAACATCGTCACCATAGAAGAACCCATTGAGATGATCCACGAGGATTTCAACCAGATCTCTGTCCAGCCCTCCATTGGTGTCACCTTTGACTCGATCCTGAGAAACATTCTCCGCCAGGACCCGGACATCATCATGGTGGGCGAAATCCGTGATCTTGAGACGGCCCAGAGTGCTGTTCAGGCTGCCCTCACCGGCCATCTCGTGCTCTCCACCCTGCATACAAACGATGCCGTTACCTCGGTCACAAGGCTCCTTGATCTTGGCATCCCCCCCTTCCTGATTCATTCGTCGCTTGTGGGCGTAGTGGCCCAGAGGCTCTTGAGAAACATCTGTCCCGATTGTGCGAGGGATCTGACCATGGATGCGGCCGAATTGAGGGAGATGGGGCTGCCCGTGGATCTTGAGGGAGATGTTGCCCTGAAGTATGGCAAGGGGTGTGTGAAGTGCCGTAATACGGGGTACAGGGGGCGGCAGGCTGTGTTTGAGGTGCTTTCCTATTCAGACTCTTTGAAAAAGATGACCGCCCGGGACGCCAGTGTCCCGTCCTTGAGAAAACGGGCCAGAATGGAGGGGCTTGTCACCCTGCAGGAGAACGCCGTAAGAGCCATGCTTTCCGGCAGAACCACCTTTGAGGAGGTGTTGAGGGTCACCTCCAGCCAGGAGTGAAGACTTTAATTGACTACCACGCCCGGGCTGAACTCATTTGAGCAGGAGAGGACAAGTATGGTTGACGCTGTCGCTTCCGTATGGAGCACGATGATCTTGCCCATGGCGCGCTCCTTTATCTTGATGGCGCCGGGGGTATTGCCGGTCATGGAGTAGGGGCTGTTTATCCCCTCCCTCTGTTCAAACAGGGTATAGGTCTGGCCGGATTTTATGCCATGGTCGCTTCCCCGGTTGATAAATGCGATCTTATGTTCGCTTAAAAGAGAATCGTTTGCCAGGGAGCAGAGTATGTGCGCACTTGGGTTGTCGAGGCTTTCCTTTACTGGGATTTTGTCGGAGGACGGTTCAAAGGGGGCTATCAGGTCTCCTGTTGAAGCATGGTCGAAGGATCGTGTTATCAGGGCAGTTGCGTAATTGTTCTCAACTTGAACGACCGTTGCTATACCGAGAATGATGTGTTTGACTCCATTGAATTTCTCCCGGTTGAAGTTTGTGGACACCTCTTGTGTGGATATTATCCGGTATTCTTTGCCGGGCACAAGGGAGTGCTCTTTGGCGGGTGTAATGTAAATGGTCTCGCCCTGGGCCATCATCAGGTTCTCGCTCTGGGACCCGATGATTTTTCCAAGCTCCTCAATGGGCCTTTCCCTGATGAACCCAAGGCTGTCCATGCTCGGGTATGCAAAAAAAGGGGGTGGTCCTGAAGGTTCTTTCTCCCCCGGGCCGTTGTCAGCCATTGGGGGTAGGGGCTTTGGGGGAGCATGAAGTGTCTGGGTGAGAAAAATGCGGATTTTTTTTCCCGGGAAGATCCAGTGGGGGTTTTTTATGGCCTGGTTCATCTCCCACAGCCCCGGCCAGGTCCACCGGTCGTTGTAGAATCGTTGAGACAGGTCCCAGAGGGTGTCGCCCTTCTGGATTATGTAAAAGAAGCCGGGTTCTTCCAGGGGCTTTTTTTCAACCTCTGTGAGGCCTGATTCCGTGTGCAACAGACAGACCATGAAAATAATGGCCAAAACCCTGAAAACGCTTTGTTTCTGCATACCCTCTCTCCTCTACTTATGGAAGAATTTCAATCTCAATATTGTTCTTATTTAAACCCTTGTTCATTAGAAAGTCAAGAAAGAGGAGGGTGGCGGAACATAAAAAACTTGACCTTTGAGTAAAAGATTTGAAATATTCCGTCATCTGGTATAACCTGCTTGCCTGATGATAATACAGGAAGAACAAGTGGAAATTATTAAATTACTTTATATCTGCCATCCGGTTTCAGACGGCCCGGTTGAAATGTTTTCCAGCCACCTGGGGTGGCGGGTGGGAGTGTGTGATACTTTGCCTGCAAACCTGTACAGGGCAGTGGGTGAAAGTCCGGATCTCCTGGTAATGGATCTTGAGTCCCTGGGGGCAGATCAGGCTGAAAAGGTGCTTTCCCTTGTGAAAGAAAAGAGCAGCAACTCCACTGCTGCGTTCTTTGGGCTGTTGGCCTCTTATCCGGGGGGCAAACAGCGGTGGGAGTTTCTTCGTATGGGGTTTAACGATGTTTTCATCAAACCCCTTTCCATTGAAGAGCTGGAGCTTAAAGCCCGGGTTTTACTCCAGCAGAGGTCCCTTATAGAGGAGGTTGCCTGGGCAAGGGGGCAGCTTGATAATAGATCTGATTTGCTGGAAAAGTTCAAGAATGACCTTGTGAAGACCCGCAGGGCCCTGGTCAAAGAAAAGACCCTTGCCCATAACGCTTTGAAGCAGATTAATATCATGACCGGCGAAAGGGAGAGACTAAAGGCCGAAACCCTTGAGCTTGGCGAGGGACTCAGGAAAAACACCCTGGGAATCGCCCATATTTTGGGAAGCATGATTGATGCAAGGAACGAGGCAAACAAAGGTCATGCAAGAAGGGTTGCCCGCATCGCCATGTTTGTGGGGGAAAGGCTGGGACTGACCACCATAGAAAAGAGGGCCTTAAACCAGGCAGCCCTTCTCCATGAAGCAGGATTGTTGTTTCTTCCAGGGTCGGTTTCAGCCAAGATGGAACACGAGCTGACCGAATATGAGAGGGATCTTTTTGACCAGGCACCTGCAACAGGCGCTGGGTTTTTGAACCAATGTCCGGGTCTTAAAAAGGCCGCTGAAATCATCTCTCACCTGCATGAAAATGTAGATGGGTCAGGCACTCCCCATGGGCTTAGACGACGCTATATTCCATTGACGGCAAGGATACTTGCCGGGGCTGATCTCCTGGATGATCTGGTCAATGGATTTGCCGGTGCTCCGGTTAATGGTTCCGCTGCCATACCTGGCCCTGGAGTAAAAAGGCCTTCCCTCAATGCAGTGCCAGGTATGCTTGCAAGATATTCAGGTACAAGGCTTGATCCAAGGGTGGTGAATCTTCTTGAATACCATGTGGTAGCCTGTATGGACGGTCAATCAACCAGGATCCAAGAGATGGGGTTTCATCAGCTTAAACCCGGCATGACAATGGGTGCAGGCGTTTATGCTAAAACAGGAACCAAACTTTTTTCGGCAGGCGCCGTGCTCTCTGAGGAGTCCATAAACATGCTGATGCGATATAACAGGCAATACCCCTTGGTGGAAACAGTTTTTATAAAGGTGAAATAGTATGGATTTAGCGTCAATTATCGGTATTGTTTCAGGTCTCGGGTTTGTCAGTATAACCATTCTTCTTGGAAGCGGGCTTGGACTGTTCTGGAATCTTCCCTCGGTCATGGTCGTGGGAGGCGGCACCATTGCCGCAACAATGATCGCCTTTCCCCTGTCTGATTTCTTGAGCATCATCAAAGTAACCATGCGGGTGTTTTTGTTCAAGATTGATAAAACAGAGGAGATCATTGCCAATCTCGTGGAAATTTCCAACAAGGCCAGAAAGGGAGGCCTATTGTCCATTGAAGGAGATATTGCAAACACCGAAGACCCCTACCTTGCCAAGGCCCTTCAAATGACGGTTGATGGCGTTAAAACCGCAGATATTGCAGCCATCATGCAGAAGAAGATGAGTCTGATCAAGCGAGAGCACAAGATCGGCTATTCTATTTATTCAGCCATGGGCAGCTTTGCCCCTGCATTCGGCATGGTGGGTACCCTGATCGGCCTCGTTCAGATGCTTGCCAATCTGGATGATCCTTCGACCATTGGACCCAAGATGGCCGTTGCCATGATTACCACCTTTTACGGCTCGTTATTGGCCAATCTTTTTTTCATTCCCATGGCAACCAAGCTTGAAGGCAGAAGCGCCGAGGAACTCATGAATATGACCCTCATTTATGAGGGGGTGGTTTCCATAAGGGAGGGCGAACATCCGAGACTCATGGAGGATAAGCTCAATATCTATCTTGGAGCCGGGGCAAAGCCCAGGGAGGAATAGGATGGAACCAGGTGTTTTGATCGGCCAGAGAGCCGGTGGGAGTCTCGGCCAGAGTCTCGAGGGGGTAAGCGGGGGTGAAAATGGCGGATGACACCATGGAACAAGCACCGCCTCTTGTTTTACCGGCGGATGAGGACGAGGGGGGAAAAAAAGAGGGTTCCCCAGCATGGATGGCTACATTTGCAGACCTCGTAACCCTTCTCATGTGTTTTTTTGTGCTTCTCTTTGCCATGAGCACCACCCAGCAGGAGACCTTTAAAGAGCTTGTGGAATCTTTGAGAAGCGCCCTGGGGGTTCAGAGTGTTCCTGAAAGCGGAACAAGGGAGGGGTTGATCATGCATGCAATCCCCTCTGAAGAACCTGCAGAGGATCAGAAAATAGATGAGCTTGGAGCTATGATAGAAAAACAGATCCAGGAGATTGCAAGCCAGGTCAGGGAGATGGTTTTATTCAATAAATTGGGGGGACTTGTGAATGTCTCTGAATCTGAAACAGGAGTTGTGATAACCCTGTCCGATCTTTTGCTGTTTTCAGCAGGGGATGCCTCCCTTTCTGAAAAAGGGGCTGACATCCTGAAGAAGGTGACTTCGGTTCTTGCACAGCTTGCCTATCATGTTAAGGTAAAGGGGCATACAGACACATCACCTATCAGTACGGGCAAATATCCTTCAAATTGGGAGCTTTCAGCCAGCCGGGCCGCAGCCGTTGCAAAGCTGCTTGTGGAAAGCGGCTTGGAGCCCACCCTTATAGCGGCAGAGGGCTATGCCGAGTACAGGCCCATAGCAACCAATGATACAGACAAGGGCAGGGCACAGAATCGGCGGGTTGAGATCGTATACGAGCGCGATGCCATTGCCCGTTCGTTTGCAGGAATCAAAAACTATTAGGGGAGGGCGTTGTAATCTGTTCCCTGGGGAGTATCGGTAACGATTTATGAAGTTGACCATAGAAGAGATTGCAAGACGGCTTGATTTGAACCTCGAAACCCTGGAGCGCTGGATCAGGCAGGGCCGGATACCCGTGACCAAACGGGGCAACGAGGGGATTTTTAACGAACCCGAACTCAAACGCTGGGCCAGCTCCCATCGTCGTTCTTATCGAATGTCACCCCGTATGGATAAAAATCAAATCCAACAGGGGTGCGTGCTTTCATCGGCCATGGAGCGGGGAGGGGTATTTGAAGGTGTACAGGGGGGGGACAAGCCTTCGGTGCTGAAAAACTGTGTAGCCCTTGTGCCGGATCTTCCTCTGGAGTTCCAGGCACCGCTTTACACCCAGCTTCTGGAAAGAGAGGCTCTTATTTCAACCGGTGTGGGCAGGGGAGTTGCCATTCCCCATCCAAGAAATCCCCTGGACCAGGGGATTTCAACTCCTGTTGTTGTGACTTTTTTTCTTGATCAGCCCGTTGACTACGAGGCCATAGACGATCAGCCCGTATTTGTGCTGTTTCTTATCTTAAGTCCCACGGTTCAAGGTCACTTAACCCTTTTGTCCAGACTTTCCTTTTGCCTTCGCGATGGAGCCTTTGTCTCTTTTCTGAAGAAGATACCCGGAAGGGAAGCTTTTCTTGCCAGGGTGAAAAAAATGGAGAAAATCATTGACAGTAAGGAAAAATAGGCCAACAGGATGAGAAAAACAATCTTCTGGCGGTATCCGGCACGACTCTCTTTTTTTCGCATGGATGACAGGCTCCTGCTCATATCCATTGGTGTCATCGTGGGGCTGTTCTCCGGTCTTGCCGCCGTCGGTCTCAACCGCTCCCTCATATTCATGTTAGAGGGGCTCTACCACCTGCGTCACCTTTGGTGGGCATTTCTGCTGCCCGCAGCAGGTGCCATGGCATCCTCGATTTTTCTTGAAAAAATCATGAAAGAGGGAGCTGGCCACGGGATTCCAGAGGTAATTTACAGCGTTTCACGTTACGGGGGACTCCTGAGGTTTCGTTCGAGCTTTTCAAGGCTCATCTCAAGCTGTCTCACAATAGGAAGCGGTGGATCGGCAGGACCTGAGGCGCCCGTTGTGATGAGCGGGGCAGCCATTGGGTCGACAATTGCGAGGTTTTTTTACCTCAACGATCGCCAGAGAACAACCCTTGTGGGGTGTGGTACCGCAGGGGCCATTGCCGGGATTTTTAACGCTCCTCTAACAGGTCTCATATTTACCATGGAGATAATCCTTGGCGAATGGTCCATGGTAAACATCATTCCCATTGCCGTGGCAGCGGTGGCTGGAGCTGAAATCTCAAGGATACTCCAGGGCAACTCCATTGCGTTTGAGAGCAGCGGTTTTCACATAACTGGGGTGGATCTTTTTGCAAGCCTGGGGCTCGCCGTTGTGGCTGCCTTTGCCTCCATTCTCCTGACAAGGGGTCTCAGGCGTATGCATGGGGTTTCGGTAAAGGTTAAGGTCCCCATGTGGGTAAAAGCTGCCATTGGAGGAGCTGCAGTGGGGGTACTAGGGTTTTTTGTTCCCGAGGTGCTGGGGGAGGGATATCACTCGATCCACGACATGATCCAGGGGGTTTTCAAGGGGGGGATCGGCATTGCAGCCCTTGCTTTTTTTGCGAAAATATTTGCCACCTCCCTCACCCTTGGCTGGGGAGGATCTGGCGGGATATTTGCCCCTTGTCTGGTTATCGGAAGTTTCGCAGGGCTTGCCTTTCATAGGGTTCTGGCCTTTGGTTTCCCCGGCACTCCCCTTGTCAATGAGGGCTGTTTTGCCCTGCTTGGCATGGCCGGGCTGATCAGCGGTATTCTCCAGGCTCCCCTGACTGGGATCTTTCTTATCCTTGAAATCACGGGGAGCTATGAGGTGATGCTGCCTTTGATCATTGTGTCGGTTATCTCAACCACCGTTACCCACTATTTCGAATCTGACTCATTTTACCACAAGGATTTAAGGGAAAGGGGAGAACTTTTAAGGCCGGGTACAGACTCAAGGGTGCTTGCCGACATCGGGATCAGGGAGGTGATCGAGACAGATTGCATTACGGTTCCTCCCCATATGCTGCTCAGGGAATTTTTCCATCTGCTAAAGCAATCCACAAGAAACTATTTTCCGGTGGAAGACCCGGAAACAGGACAGTTTCTTGGGATCGTCGAACTGGGGGATGTCCGATCCTATATCTTCAATACGGTCATGTATGACACCGTTTTTGTAGAGCAGATAATGAATTCAAATCCAGATATCATACATTATGATGACAACCTTGCAGATGTGCTTGAGACTATGGATGCAAGGGGGTGTTTCAGCATGCCGGTGGTGAGCAACAATCGATTCGTGGGTATGGTTTCCAAAGCCACACTTCTTGATAAATACCGGGACGAGCTTAACGTTCAGACCTCCCAGGCCTTTTAGGAGGGCTTTATGGAAACAACGTTTTTTCATGTATTCAGGAACACCCCCCCTGGCAGGGAGATATTCATGCAGTCCCTTTATTTCTGCAAACAAACCCGGGCATCGATCAAAATTTACATACCGGAATTTACAAAATTTCTCATGTATTTTGACAACGATGTGGTTCAGGTGGACCTTGATGAGTCCTATCTGACCCAGCCAGCAACGGCCAGGAGTCATGCCATGGCCCTTGCAGTCCAGGCCGGGGTTGAACCTTTCTTTATACCGCCCATGAACTTTACCGCTTTGACCCTGCCGGATATTTCTGTTGATTTTGATTTCATGTGCTGCCCGAGGTGCATCAGCGATTTTTCATCCAAATTCAGCCTGGGTCACATCGGCCCAAGGGTGAGACGCATCGTCAATGCTGCCAGATTCCCGGTGCTCATTCCAAGCTCACAGTTTAAGGAGTGGAAGAGCATCATGGTTTTTTTCGGCGGCTCTGCCAATGCCGTAAATGCCCTTAACCTTGGCCTTTATCTCAGCAGAACCACGGGGGTGCCCCTGGACCTTTTTACCCAGGCTGGGGAATTGTCCAGGAGCCATTTTATCGATATCCTCAAAGAGCACGATCTTGACGAGGAGGTCGAAGCTTCCGCAAGAGAATGGCATTTTTTCGAGAAGGGAAAGTTTGAGTACAACCTTTTTGAAGTGCCCCACAATGCCCTTGCCGTTCTCGGAGCCTATGGTCACGGCCTCGTAAAGGAGATGCTCTTTAGGTCCACCATGGAGATGGTTCAGTCTACCCTTACAAATCCCCTTTTGATTGCAGGACCCAACTATGCAGTGGGTAGTAGGTAAAAATCAATTCCCGGCAGGAGACAGCTCAACCGGACGGTCAGCCCTGGGGGGTTCAAAGAAAAATTTATTCTCCCCGAATGCGGGTTTCAGATCGTCAAGCCATACTGCATTTTCATCATATTCGGCAAAAAACAGCCGTTTAACCCATTTGGGATTTCTGGCCTGCACAAAGCTCAACGCCATAACCTTTTGATCGTTGATTTCGGTGATTCCGTCGATCTTCACCTTGCCGGGGGATGCTGACATGCTGGGTCCCCTCACGGTTCTTGCAATTCCGCTGACCGAACTGTACGCCCCCCTGTAAATCTTCCATGCGTCAACAAGGGGAACGCTGAAATAGTCCTGGGCCCCTGTGTTTCTGGCGATAAACATGTAATAGGGAACTATTCCAAGGCTTATCTGATCCTTCCACATTTTAGACCAGATCCCGGAGGATGCATTGATTTTGTTCAGAATGGGGGACTGGCTTCTGATGGTGGCGCCGCTATTTTTTATCGCCTCTATGGCGCTCTTGCAGTCGGGGGTGGAGATCTCTTTAGGGTGGTTTATATGGGACATGATTGCAAGGTGGATGCCCGAGTCATTGATCCGTTTAAACAGCGCCAAAAGCGCTTGTGAGTCCTTGTCCGTCGTAAAACGATGGGGCCAGAACGAGAGGGTCTTTGTTCCGATTCTAATGGTTCGGATGTTGGGGAGGCGTGCTTCGAGAATTGCATTCAGGTAAACTGACAAAACCCTGGTGCTCATGGTCAGGGGATCTCCCCCGGTAAAAAGGATGTCGGTAAGTTGGGGATGCTCGCTTATATACTGCACCATGAGGTCTGCATCCTTCATGGCGAACCTCTGGCCGTCCATGCCGGTAAACTGGGGCCAGCGAAAGCAGAACGAGCAAAAGGCGTGGCAGGTCTGTCCCTGGGTGGGAAAAAAAAGCATGGTTTCCCGGTATTTGTGCTGGATGCCGTTGAGTCGTTGACCGTGAAGCTTGGGTACGTTTTTGTCCAGCTGGCCCGCCGGGTGGGGATTTAAGCTGTGTCGTATCCGGTTGGCTGCAGCATCTATCTGTTCCTTTGATGCGTTGGCCCTTAATAGGGCGGCCATGGTGTTGAAGTGCTTTTTTGAGAGCATCTCCCGCTGGGGAAAGTTAAGGATGAACATGGGGTCGTTTTCAAAATCGTCCCAGTTGATGAGGTCGTTCACAACATAGTTGTTTGTCTTAAAGGGCAGGACGGCTCCAACCACTTTAATATTAAAAATCTGTTCAGGGGTGAAACAGCTCAGCTGGGGAAGGGTTTTGATATTTTTGATTGTATAAGGCTTGTATTGCATAGTACTCTCCTGGTGTTAAAGGTTAGTAGATCACGTGAAATTTTTAGACCTTAATCTGTAATTTGCGTGATCGTTTTAGCTTGAACGAGGGGAGAATTTTTTATTGTATCCAAACTAACTTTTACAGTTTCACATAAAAATCAATTGGATACAATATGTTTTTTGTTTTGTTGAACAGAGAAAAGCCTGGAACGAATTCTGGGTCGTCTCAAAAGAACCTACTACCGACGATCAGACAGTTAAGATGATCCGGTTTTTCAGGGAGAAGGATCCGCACATCCACACCCTGGAGAACGGCTAGCTTCAGGGCGCTCAAGACCTGGAGGTCAGGCACAAAATAGGGGCTGGCGATCCAGATCCTTTCCTTGGCCATGTTGATGACCTGAACAAACATTAGGGCGCAGATTTTCAGTGCATCGGCCGGTCCCGATGCCACCACCAGGGCTTCTTCTGATCCACCGGGAAAGGGCGTCAATTCCCAGTTCAGGTCGGGAACCCGGGAGGTTGCCCAATGCCAATCTTCGACAAAGCAGAATTGAATGGCCTTGGCGACCGGCCCTTTGATCTTGACATGGGTATCGCGCCAGTGCCTGAATCGAGGGTGCCGGGACAGATAAGCATCGCCCACGTTGTGCCCGCCGACATAAGCGGTGTCTCCGTCGATCATGATGATCTTGCGGTGATTGCGGAAGTTGAGCTGGAAATGGTTTGTTTTACCCCTGGTGCTGTGAAAGGCTGTGACATGGATGCCGGCCTGCTGCATTTCCCGCAGAAAGCTGCCCGGCAATTGGTAGCTGCCGATTTCGTCGTAAAGAAAAAAGATGCTGACCCCATCCTGAGCTTTCCGGATCAGGCGGTCCTTTAGTTGGCGACCGAGGTGATCATCGGTGAGGATGTAAAATTGCACCAGGATATAGGACCTGGCGGCCGCCATATCTTTGAACAGGTGATCAAATGTTTCCTGACCATTGATGAGAAGCTTGCTTTGGTTGAAACCGAGAATGGGCATGCACGGCGGCCAGAATACCTATCTGACCTGATCGCCGGTATTACTGTTGGCATTGTTTATGCCTTATCCTCTATCATAGTTAACGATTGACAGTAACTGTCACTAACTGTAACCTACCCGGTAATTAAGTCATGGATCAGCAGAGCGCTCCCATGGCCATGGAAAGGGGTGTTTCTACTCAGGCCCAAGGTCCGTGAATTCAGGGAATCTGCCCTTTTCGGCGTTGCGGCCGGTACGGCAGCGGTTATGTGATACCTGGAACGGAAATAGGTCCAAGGGAGGATGCTGAACATTTGTATGGAGGCATGGTTTCAGGGGCTTCAACCAAGCCTGCCCTAGGCCGGGTTTTCACCTCGTTTCCGGAAAAAAAGGAACCAAACATGAAAGGATTTGACAAACAGAAAGATGTTGCACCCATCCCAGAGGTTTCACTCCTCAGTGTAAATCGTGCCCATCGCATCCTTGTGCTGCTGCTGCTTTTGCTGATGGTGGTGGAGTGGATTGTTCTTTTGATCGATCAGCGCTGGCTTTCCGCATTCCTGGCAACCCTCATTATTGCGACCCTGCTTTCGCCGGTTGTTTTTCGCCACAAAATGGAAATGGAAATTCCAGCCGAATTTCACATTGCCGCCGTTGTTTTCATATTTGCGTCGTTATATTTGGGCGAAATTCAGGGTTTCTATCACAGGTTTTGGTGGTGGGATATGGTGCTTCACGCATCGGCTGGTTTGTTGATGGGAATCGTTGGTTTTTTTCTGGTCTATATTTTGAATGAAAGCAAGCGGGTGGAGTTGCACATGACACCCTTTTTCATATCTTTGTTTGCGTGTCTATTTGCTGTTGCCATTGGAACTTTTTGGGAAATTTTTGAATTCTCCATGGATCAGCTATTCGGCTCTAACATGCAAAAACCTATGCTGGGTGATCCTTCCGGCCTGACCGACACCATGTGGGATATGATTGTAAATGCAATGGGCGCATTCATCATCAGCTCTATGGGGTGGTGGTACATGAAACGTAACCGCAGATTTTTTGTAAGAGAGTTGATTCGAACGTTTATTAGAAAGAATCCAGAGACCTTTAATAAGGGCTGATGGTCGACGGTTGGTTTTCTGTCCGTTTGGAACCTTATGCGGGAATTCTCCAGGTACGGTCTGTGGGGGAGGGGAGACGTCGGGTAGCGATGCCTCTACCCGGAGGTTGAACAGGGGTAGTAGGAGGCATCGAGACGTTCGACCTCCTGGGCTGCAATTTTACTGAGCAGGTCTAAAGCTACGCCCTTTCGCATGCCCGGGCAGGATTTGGCCATGGCTTCCCAGTTTTCCGGATTTTTTATGATTGTTTTTAAAAAAGGCCAGGCCCTGCACATATAGGGCTTTACCGGATGGATGGTGCAGTTTTTGTCAAAAAAAATGCATGAACCGTTCGTCCCCTGGGTGATGACCCACCTAGAGCCTGATCTATCACAGTATTGTTGGGTAAAGGTTCCAGGGTCACAGGCCATGAATGCGGCTATTCTTCTTATTTCATCGTTGTTCACATAGGTGCCGCCGAATCCGGCGCAGCATTGGCCGCACTGGGTGCAGTCGAAGATATCAGCCCCTGAAATCGTCCCAGACTCCATATCAGATTCCATATCCGTGTCTGCCCTCCATTGCCCGCTGCATGGTTACCTGGTCCACATATTGAAAATCACCGCCCATGGGAACCCCTGAGGCAATTCTTGTAACGTTGACGCCTTTTTTCCGGAGACGGTCTGAAATATAGGATGCCGTTGCTTCGCCCTCCACATCTGTTCCCGTGGCGATGATCACTTCGGCTGTCTTTTTCCTAAAGGCCCTTGAAAAAAGTTCCCGCATCCTCAGTTCGTCCGGCCCGATGCCGTCCATGGGCGAAAGAGCCCCTCCAAGAACATGGTAGAGTCCGAAAAAGGCACCTGACTTTTCAATGGCGACAATGTCCGTGGGATTTTCCACAACGCAGATGATCGATGCATCCCGCCGTGGATTACTGCAGATCTGGCACTCTTCCTGGTCGCTCAGGGAGAAGCATGTTCGGCAAAGGGTTACCCGCTGTTTGAGCTCAAGAATGTCGTTGGCAATAGCCTGGGCCTCGTGGAGGGGGGCGTGGAGGATGTGAAGGGCCAGACGTTCGGCTGTTCTCCTACCTATCCCGGGAAGTGTTGACAGGCTCCTGATAAGGTTCAGGATGGATTCGGGATAGAGGTTCACAGGCGCTACATCATACCGGGGATGTTCATGCCGCCGGTGAGCTTGCCCATCTGGGCGGAGACCATCTCCTGGGATTTATTAAGGGCATCGTTTGTCGCAGCAAGGATAAGGTCCTGCAGCATTTCAATATCTTCAGGGTCTACTACTTCAGGTTCAAGGGTGATGGCTTCAATCTTCTGGCTGCCGTTGGCTATTACCTTTACCATGCCGCCGCCTGCTGTGGCTTCGACTGTTTTAGTGGCAAGCTCTTCCTGCATCTTGAGCATTTTTTTTTGAAGTTTCTGGGCCTGTTTCATCATGCTGCTCATATTGTTCACGGGTTGTTCCTCTCTTTTAATTTTACGTCAACGACACTCGCGTTAAACCTTTTTATTGCATCGGCCACAAGGGGATGGTTTAATATCTCCTGCCTCTTTCTGGCCGGGCTTTTTTCATCAATACCATAATCTTCAGGCGTGCATTCACCAACCATAATCAGTTTCATTTGCCGTCCAAAAAAATCCTTAATCAAGGAGTCGATTTCCGATTGTTTGGACTCGATTCTGCCCCTTTCAAAGGCTTTCACATTTAACTCGACAATGATATCAGTGTTTGAAATTTTTTGCAACCGGCCTTTGGTCAGGATGGCAGATGCAGAGGGAAGCGAGCCTGCAAGGGCCGTTAAAAAAGGTTGCCATTTCCGGGACAAATCTTCTGGGGAAGGATCTGTCTGGGAAAGATCGGTCTTGGGGTGTCGGGGTGCAGGTGCTTCGCCAATGGGAGCTGTCCCTGGTTCACTTCCTGGTTCAAACCGGGGAGGTGCTGCCTGGGGCTGTGGTGTGGGGGGCTGCATGTTCTGCCTGACTGAATCCTGTCGGGATGCTCCTGGAGGCGGAGACGCTCCAGAGGGGGCATGGGGGCGGTCATTTTCAATTTCTATGGGCGGCCCTTGAACGCCGGGGGAATCAAACCGTTGGGCCAGATCATCCAGGCGTTTGATTATTTCGTCTATTTCAACCCCGGGTCGAACCTGGACAAGCTTTAAAAGCACCATCTCAACGGCTGTTCTTGTGTGGGAAGAAAATTTTACCAGGGACTCGTCATTCAAAAGGGTGTTGAGTATCTGGTTTAAAAACACCTGGGACAGGGGGGCTGTGAGTGCCGCCATCCTCTGCCGGTCATGGTCTGAAACATCGCAGGTGTTTTTGTCGTTGTTCGAGATTTTTACGACAGCCAGGTTCCTGAAGTGGCGGATGAGCGAGGCGTAAAAGCGTTTCAGATCAAGCCCCAGATTGTGGATATGGTCCACAAGGTCCAGAATGTCGGCGGCTCTGTTTTCCAGGACCGCAGTGGCAAGGTCAAATACAAGGGTCTTATCTAGGATCCCAAGGGTGGCGAGAATCTCTTTATGGTTGACCTCTCGTTTTTCGGGTGGCTTCCCTAACGGTTTATCTGATGTTTGATCTGGTGTTTGTTCGGGGGGTTGTGGTTGTGCCTGGCTTCCGAGTATCCGGTCAAGAAGGCTTAACGAATCCCGCATGGAGCCGTCAGCCTCGCCGGCTATCAGGTCGCAACTCTCCCGGGCGAGGGTAAACCCTTCATCTGCGGCAAGCTTCATTAAGTGGGACGAGATCTGGGACAGGGTTATTCTCCCAAGATCATGGCGCTGGCACCTGGAAAGGATGGTCACCGGGATCTTGTGGACTTCGGTTGTGGCAAAGATGAAAATAACGTGGTCGGGCGGCTCTTCCAGGGTTTTCAAGAGTGCGTTAAAGGCCGCCATGCTCAGCATGTGGACCTCGTCGATAATGTAGATCTTGAACTTGGAAGACGAAGGCATGTATGCCACGTTCTCCCTCAGTTCTCGGACCTGGTCAACGCTGTTGTTTGAGGCCCCGTCGATTTCAAAAACGTCGACGTCGTTTCCGGCGGTGATGCTGGTGCAGGATTTGCAGACGTTGCAGGGTGTCGGGGTGGGGCCGTTGGCGCAGTTCATGGCCTTGGCAATAATACGGGCAATGGTTGTCTTGCCGGTTCCCCTGGGGCCGGTCAGAAGAATGGCATGGGGCACACGACCGGATAGAATGGCATTGGTCAGGGTGGTGGTTACCTGGGGTTGACCGATAACCTCGTCAAAGGTTTGGGGACGGTATTTAAGCGCTAAAACACGGTATGACATTTTACCCGAAAAAAAGCCGATAAAAAAAGAGGATGGCGGAGAGAGAGAGATTCGAACTCTCGGTACCTGTAACAGTACACACGCTTTCCAGGCGTGCACCTTCAGCCACTCGGTCATCTCTCCGCAGTAACAATGACTCGGTGTTAATATCCTGTTTTGATTTTTGTGTCAAGGAAGTAATTATTTCATCAATTTTAACTTTGGTTATATGAAACTCCCGCTGAGCTGGCCGCCATGTAGGGGCTCCCCTTGCGGGTGCCCTTGCGGGTAAATAGACCCAGCTATCGTGAAAAATAGCCACAAAGGGCGACCGCAAGGGATCGCCCCTACACTGGTCTCGGCTTGTTTTATCGAGTTTCATGGTTCGTTGTGTCTGTCAGGACATGTGGGTTATAAAAACATGGGGCAAGCATGGTTAAAAACGGGTTGCCGTTGTTAACGGCTGTGAGGATGAAAAGCTCGGCTGGTTTGTTCTTTTTTGTGTGTATGAACCTTATGGTGGAAGGTCCCAGGGTGTGGCGCTTTGTTTTGTCCACAACCTCATGGAGTCTCTCCATGGGGAAAATGATCATGAACCGGCCATGGGGGGTTAGAATTCTTGTTGCTGCGGCAAGGAGCTGGTCAAGGGTGAGCATAACCTCATGACGGGCAATGGCCCTCTGGGAGTCGGGGTTGATTCGGCCGCACCCCTGTTTGATATAGGGCGGGTTGGTGACCACAAGATCTACCCGTCCGCCAAGATCGGCAGGCATAAGCTCTCTTACGTCCTTCAAAAGAATCGAAACCCTGCTGGTCAACCGATTTTCCTCGACGTTTTTTCTTGCAATGGCCGCAAGCGACGCCTGGACTTCAACCCCGGTAATGTGGGTGCCAGGGTGTCCCTGGGAGATGATAAGGGGAATGATGCCGCAGCCAGTGCCAAGATCCGCAATCCTGTCGTTGGGTGAGGGATCTGTATGGCCTGCAAGAAGAATAGGGTCAATGGAGAACCGATATCCTGTCTCCGGCTGAAGCACCTTTAAGGAAAATTCAGGTGTGCAGGGTTGCAATCTTGAATCGAAGCTCTTTTACAAGTGGTCTGCCAAGGGCCAGGTTAAGTCGGGTCTTAAGGTCAGCTTCCATGAATCGTAAATGCTGGAGCCAGACACTGCTTGATACGTGAACGATCAAGGTCCCGTCCTTAAAAGCTCCGGGCTTTGAGTTCTCAGCAACGCTTTGATCCAATGTCTCATCCCAAAGGTCCCAGATCCTGGTCATGTCAAGGTCCTCGCTTGGCCGCAGGCTGTCAAGGGCCTTTGCGAGGATGGAACCAATGGGAATGAGTTTTTTAGACCTTTTATTCATTGTATTGACTTCGGATCACCTTTTTATCCAGTTTGCCAACCCCTGTTTTTGGAATGGAATCCACGAGTACAATCTGGTCGGGAATGCCGTACTTGGGAAGGTTTCCCAGGTCATACTGATCAACAAAGGCCTGCTTTATATCGGCCTCAAGGTCCTGGCCCTTCATCCCTTCCTTTAGAACCACAAGGACAATGGGTCTCTCTCCCCATTTCTCGTCGGTGACACCTATGGCTGCGGCTTCACTTACGGCAGGATGACGGCTTGCAATGTCTTCTAACTCAAGGGAAGATACCCACTCACCACCCGTCTTGATGACATCCTTTACACGGTCAGTAATCTTTAGATAGCCTTCGGGATCGATATTTCCCACGTCCCCTGTGTGGAGCCAGCCGCCCTGCCATAGTTGTTCACTTTTTTCAGGATCTTTCAGGTATCCCTGGGTGAGCCAGGGGGTTCTTGCAACCACTTCCCCCGTCTGAATCCCGTCGTGGGGCACCGGGTTGCCCAATGGGTCGATGATTTCAATATCCACCAGGGGAATGGGAAGGCCTGTCTTGCATCGGATGTCGATCAGCCGTTCTTCGTCCCAATTTTCCATGTGGGGCTTAATGTGGGCAACTGTGAGGAGCGGGCAGGTCTCAGACATGCCATAGGCTGAATAAAGGTTGATGTTTGCCTTCATGGCAGCCGTACAGAGTCCCTTTGGAAGGGCTGAACCGCCAATGACCACCTTCCAGGCGGAAAGATCCACGGTCTTGATTACAGGTGAGTTGACAAGCATGTGGATGATCGTTGGAACACAGTGGGAAAAGGTGACCTTTTCCGTGACTACGAGTTTCAAGATCATGGCCGGCTCATACCGGCCGGGATAGACCTGGCGGTTGCCGAGCATGGTAAAGAGATACGGCATACCCCAGGCGTGGACGTGGAACATGGGGGTCAGGGGCATGTAAACGTCCTTTGAGGTCATTACAGCCTGGGAGTGATAGGCGCAAAGGCCCGTCATCAGACCAAAGGTGTGCATCACGATCTGGCGGTGGCTGAAGTAGACACCCTTGGGGTCACCCGTGGTGCCGGAGGTGTAAAAGGTCGTGGCCATGGCGTTTTCGTCAAAATCCGGGAAGTCGTAGGTCTCCTTGGAATCGGTCACCAGGGCCTCATAATCGGTTGCAAATTGGATCGCTGTTTCGGGCTCTTGATCGGTTTCCCTGATCAGGATAATCTTTTTAACGGTTTTAATCTTGGAGTAGATGGGTTCTAAAAGGGGGAGAAGTTCCGAGTTCACAAGGAGAACGTCATCCTCTGCATGGTTGATGGTGTAGAGGATCTGCTCGGGCGAAAGCCTTATATGAACCGTGTGAAGCACGGCTCCCATCATGGGCACGGCAAAATAACACTCAAGGTAACGATGGCTGTCAAAATCCATGACGGCAACCGTGTCTCCCTGTTTTACACCGAGTCCTTCAAGGCCGTTGGCAAGCTGGGCCACCCGCCGGTGGAACTCCCGGTAGGTATAGCGCATCTGGTCCCTGTAGATGATCTCCTGGTCAGGCGAACGTACAAGAGAGTTGGTCAGAAGGTTTTTGATCAGCAGTGGGTAGGCATAGGCTGATTCAGTCTGCTCAATGATTTTGACACCCATAATCGATTTCTCCTCCTAAATGGTTGGTGTTTGTTTTTAGCTGTTAGTTTTTAGCTTTCAGCTGTTAATCCTTAGCTAATAGCTGACAGCTAATAGCTATTTATCCCTTTGCCAGGGCAAAATCGGTCTGAACTTCTCCCTTCAGGATGTGACGTCTGAATACCTGCCGGGTTTTATTGGAGTCCATGTTTTTGTACACTATGGGTTCCTGCCCAAGGATTTCAACGGTGATGTTGGGCTCGCTGCTGCACATGCCAAGGCAGCCGGCGGCAACTATTCTGATGTCTGTCTTACCTGATTCGGCCTTTTCTTCCAAAAGTGTGTCCATGACACTCCTTGCCCCTGCCGCAATGCCGCAGGTTCCCATGTGGACTGTTATTTTAACCGTTGTCGTACCTCCCCTGAGCGATGAATTTCGAGAGGTTTTTTCCTTGATTTGCCGTAGATCTTCCACTGAAATTTTTGCCATTTTTACATCCTTATCTTATTAAAAACTTTGCTCCAGCCGTGACGGTTATTGCCTGCAAAAGTCGTTTACCATCTCTTTTATCCTGGACAGGATGGCCGGGTCGTTAAGTTCCATGGTATCCAAGCCTGCTGCAAGTTCGGCCGTATCCATGGTCAAGCTCTCCTTATAAAGCGTATGATGGTATTTTATACCTATGTCGGGGTAACCTGCAATAAGATTTGTGATGGTAGCGCCCATATCACCCATTGGGGCTCTGTCCAGGTGGTCGATGGCAAAGGTGGCCGAGACCGTAGTTCCTTTGCCCTTCTGGCTTTGAATGGAGAACTCTCCATCGCACCTTTGGGATGCCGTTTTGAAAAGAGAAATTCCCAGCCCCACCCTTCTTGTGGTCCTGGAGGTGACAAAGGGATCTGAAATAATCTCGAGCCTTTCGGGATCAATGCCCCTGCCGTTGTCCGTGACCGTGATCTTGATGTGAGTGCCAAGATGAGTCTCGTCTATTGTAATACCCACCTTGCTTGCCCCTGCCTGAATGCTGTTTTCAGCAAGGTCCAGGATGTGCAGTGACAGCTCTTTCAACTTATCGCTCGAAATCCTCTTGTTTGGAACTCAGTATTGCCCTTTTTCAGCGCTGATGCCATAGCCTCAAATGTTTTGCAGGTCATGGTAAACAGGGTGGATCCCTGGGCCATTTCAACCAGGCGGTGGGCGTCGGATGATACTAAACAGGGCGGTGAGGTTTTGTCAAGGAAATAGTGTTCCTTTCCCTGGGACATTGTTCTGGCCGTTATTTCGATGCCGTCAAGGCCGAGATCAGGAGGGATGAAGCCAAGCTGGCCAAGGATGCTGTAGCTTGGTCGGTCGATGTGGGCGGCAATGGCAAGGCCCTGTTCCCGGTGAATGAGATCCACAGCCTCCTTGACCGTGAGGTGACAAGCCTGGATCAGTAGTTTTGGCTCCTGTCCGACCACCATCTCCTGTTCGTCGGCAATGACTTGAAAACCAAAAATATCGGGGGTGTTCTCCTGGACCAGTCCTTGATAAACCTCATCTGCTACGGCCTCTGCCTGGTGAACCCGTTTGTGAATACCAAGCAGGTGGACCTCCTCCCGTGTGCAGATCTCAAGGCCGGGCAGGACAAGGATGCCTGCAGTTTTACCAAGCTCTACAATGGGCCGGGCATTTTTTGATGAGTTGTGATCGCAGATTGCCAGGATGTCCAGATTAAGCTCCCTGGCCCGTTTGATTATTCGTTGTGGAGTCATCTCCCAATCCCCACAGGGGGAGAGACAGGTGTGGATGTGGAGGTCGGCCCTGAAGCATTGTTTGTCTGCCAGGGGCAAGGAGTCACCCCCCCTTCAGCAGGCCAAGGTCAGTTGCAAGGTCAAAGGCCGACCGGTCCGATAAAAACAGGGGGATCTTTTCTTCGTCGGCCTTGTGGCAGGTAGCCTTGTCCGGTCGGTTGCCGCAGGTTATGATGATGCAGGCGATCTCCTTTAGCACGGCCACGGCAACGATATTCTGGTGGGTCTGGACCGTCAGCCAGACGTTATGTTCCGACGCATTTGCCATGACATCGCTTAAAAGGTCCCCGCAGTACCCGCCTGAAAGGGAGCGGTCAAGCCCCTCTTCTCCAGCTGCAAGGACAAGATTCAGCCTCTCCTTTAAATCCTTTACCTTCAACATTTTGCTCCTTGTATTGGGTGAAATCTTCTGTCCAAGCACTCTGCATTCCAACAGAGTGGCCCTTCCCCTGACAACATCCTCTGCAAAGGTGAGGCAGTCGGGTGCCCCGCAGGCCGAACAGTTAAATCTGGGCAGTTGATTATAAATCCGGTTGATCTTTGTGAGTTCCGCAATGGTGAGTGGTTCTTTTTTTTGACCAAAAATTTTTTCCATTTTTGCAGAGGTCAAGCTGTCAAAGAAGCGTTCTTTTGCATAGACATTTTTAATGGGATTTTTTTGATGGCGATCCTTTGTTTCAAACCTTGCAATATGCTGCAGCAGGTTGTTTTTTGCCGCATATTTGTCAACGGCGCACAACGAACCGCCCACACATCCCTCCCTGCAGGTCCTGAATTCAATAAAGTCATACTCCTTGAAAAGCCCCAGCTCTAATTTCTCGAGGTACTCAATGGTCTGATTCATGCCGGATATTGCGATTGAATTCTGGATCGTGGACCCGGCCGTCTCTCCACCTGAAATTGCCCACAAAAGGCTGTTGCCCGTTGGGGGTTTTTCGAATTCGAATTCTGGTTCGTAGGACAGGGGGGACTCTTCCAGGGATTTTATCTCATGTTTTAACTCTGCAAAAATCTGGTTGATTCCAATGGTTCTGGACAGGTAGGGTGTCGTGTGGTGGTGGGTCGAGCTTTCAGGGGTCATCTGGGTGGGGCAGGGGTTTAAGTAGAAGATGGAAATTTCTCCGATATCCACGCCATGGTGTCTGGATAGAAAGGCGGCCACATCCTTGACCATAAGGGATACGGGTCTGAGCACCGGGTGGAGAAGCCCCATGAGACTTGGGAACCTGAAGGCGATGAGTCGCAGCACCACGGGGCAGAGGGTGGAGATGACCGGACGCCCCTCCCCGGGTGTGTCAAGGCTTTGTATGTGCTGTTCTGTGGCTTTTTTAAACAGGGTCAGGAAGTAAGACATGTCCACCGTGTGTTTAAACCCCATTCGTTTGAGTCCCTTGAGTACCTTTTCCGGGGGGACGTTGGCAAACTGGGAGTAAAGGACCGGAGGTACAAGCACGACCGGAAACCGGGTTTTTCTGAATTGTCTGTAGGGATAGGTGGTAGGGGTGATGGATCCCCGGGGACATACGCCGATGCACTCTCCGCCTCCTATGCAGCTCTCCACAAGGAGAATGCTCTTGCCGTCTTTGATGCGGATGGCCTTTGTGGGGCATACCTTGACGCAGGCTCCGCATCCAGTGCAGTCCCGGCTGTCAAAGGAAACGTAGCATGGAAGGATCTCGGCCTTATCCATCGCTCCCCCTGGTTTTAAATTCCATCGTGATGGTTGTCCCCTCTCCAGGGGCGGAGATTATCTCAAATCGGTCGGCGTTTTTCTTCATGTTTGGCAATCCCATGCCAGCACCAAAACCCATCTCCCTGAACTCGTCAGGGGCCGTTGAAAAACCGACCTGCATTGCCTGGTCAATGTCTTGGATGCCCGGCCCTTTGTCGGTGATGCGTATTTCTATTCGTGTGGCAGACAGCGCAAGATTCATGCGACCGTTATATGCATGCATGACAACGTTCATCTCACCCTCGTAGCCACAGACGGCAACCCTGCGGATAATGTCGGGGGGCGTGTTCAGGGACTTGAGTATGTTCTTGATTTCGATGGACGGCTTTCCGGCATGGACAAAATCCCTGTGCTTGATGAAAAACGTTTTTATCAGGTTTTCCATGGGACCTCCGGATTATCGTCCGTTGTTAAGGCCTTTGAGTTCATGCATATAGAGGCGCCCGCTTGCGACAAACATTGACAGGGGGGTGGTAAGAAGGGGAATGTTCTCCTCCCCTGCAAGATCAATGATCTCCCGGGGAGGGATTTTCCCCCTGATCAGAACAATGGCGCTTGCCCCGGCTATGGAGGCAGCCCTGACAGCCTGTTGTGTGGCAAGGCCTGTCAGGATAAGTGAGCCTGCAGAATCAGCGGTCAGAAGATCGCTCATCAGGTCGCTTGCTCCAATTCTGAAAATCTCTTTTGCGCCCATTTCCTCGCCAAAAAGAAATCTGGCTTTTAGTATTACGGCTATTTCTGAGAGTATCATGAATAATTCTTAGGGTATCGTGCCTTGTAAGTCAATGAAAAAAGGCATAGAATCTGCTGCTGCAGATCCAATGCCTAAGGGTAAACAATAACTGACAGGAAGGGAGGAGTTGGTGAGGTTTCTTTTCTTAGAATCGTATTTTGGTGGATCCCACAGGGATTTTGCCCTGGGTTTGAAAGAATATTCGAGCCATGGAATAGACCTTTTAACCCTTCCCGATCAGTACTGGAGATGGCGAATGCGGGGGGCGGCCCTTCTCTTCCATGGGAAGGTAGAGAACCTCTCTGCCTATGACGGCATCATTGTAACGGACATGATCAACCTGGCTGATTTCATGGCCATGGCAGGCTCCAATCCGCCGCCGGTCATGGCCTATTTCCATGAGAATCAGTTGGGTTATCCCGATAATCCTGGAGTTCCCCCCGAGGGGCAGTACGGGTTCATGAACATCACAACGGCCCTTTGTGCGGATCAGGTTGCGTTTAATTCAAGGTTTCAGATGGAGCAGTTCCTGGCAGGGGTTGAGAGTCTTCTTAAAACCATGCCCGATTTAAACCCCTTGTGGGTGGGCCGGGCCATCCGGGAAAAATCCCGGGTGCTTTATCCCGGATGCAGGTTTTCAGAAAACAATTTCAAATCCATGGGGGTTAAATTCAGGCAGGGAAAAAAGCTTCCTCCCCTGATAATCTGGAACCACCGCTGGGAGTACGATAAAAGGCCAGAACGGTTTTTCAGGGCCCTGGGCGAGATCAAACAGAGGGGTATCCCCTTCAGACTGGCACTTCTTGGTGAAGGGGTCTCAAAAACTCCAAAGGCGTTTCTTGCCGCACAAGAGGTGTTTCATAAAGAGATCGTGGTGTTCGGCCATGTTGAATCCAAGCAGGAGTACTTTGACTGGCTTAGTCAGGGCCACGTGGTTGTGAGCTGCGCAATTCAGGAAAATTTCGGTATCTCGGTGGTGGAGGCCGTGGGTATGGGGTGCATTCCCCTTTTGCCCAAAAGGCTTGCCTATCCTGAGATCATGCCCCTGGAGCACCACGGGGCAATTTTGTACACAAATCATGGTGACATGGTGGAAAAACTTGCGGGTTTTCTGTTTGCTCCTGGAGACCATGAGCATCTAAGAGAAAGCCTTGCCCATGCCATGGGGAAATATGCCTGGCACTCAAGGTTCAAAGAGTACGATGTTGCCCTGGACTGTCTCGCCGTCATGGAGAGAGTACCGGTTCTGGAAAACTTTGAACGATGATTGACAATTTGTGTTGAGTGTGAAAATAAAGGTTCATAACTGTTTGTAAAATTTGCGGTCCTAGGCCGGATAGGCGTTTATTGAGCACAGGAGAAACTATGAATCAAACCAGCCATCCCGTTCATCCAGACATTTCAGAGGAAATGTGGGGTAAAATAGACAAAATAATTGCAAACGGCAAGGGCAAACCAGGTTCCGTGATTGCCGTTCTTCGTGAAAGCCAGGAAGTCGTGGGGTATTTGCCGACTGAACTCATCAGCCACATAAGCCGGGGGCTTGTTTTACCCACAAGCCAGGTATTTGGTGTGGCAACCTTTTACTCTTTTTTTTCCCTTACCCCAAAGGGGCGCCATACGGTCAGGGTCTGCACGGGTACGGCCTGCTATGTTAAGGGCATAAAAGAGGCCATTGGGCGTATCAGGAATACCTATGGGATCAAGGAGGGAGAGACAAGTGAAGATCGAAAGTTTTCCCTTGAGGGGGTCAGATGTCTCGGTGCCTGCGGCCTTGCACCCGTAATGATCGTTGATAAGGATATTTATGGTGAGGTGACCTCGGACAAGGTTATTAATATTCTCGAGAAATACGAATAGGCCATACAGGGGAGAACTCCATGAACAAAATCAGAACACAGCTCATGCTCTGCGGTGGAACCGGATGTGAATCAACCGGGAGTGAGAGGGTAAGAGAGGCTCTAACCCGGGAGATCGAAGGTCAGGGGCTGAAGGATGAGGTGGAAATCGTCGTTACCGGGTGTAACGGCTTCTGCGCCGTGGGACCTGTGATGGTGGTTCAGCCGGAAGGAATATTTTATCAGAAAATCAAGCCGGAGGATGCAGCCGAGCTCGTGGAGGAACATTTCCTCAAGGGCAGGCCCCTCAAACGTCTTTTTTACAAGGAGCCTGCCTCCAAAAATATTATTCCCAGGATGGATGACATTCCCTTTTTTGCAAGCCAGATGTTTCGGGCCATGCGAAACAAGGGGCTCATTGATCCAGAGGTCATAGACGAGTATATTGCAAGGGATGGCTATTTTGCCCTTGCAAAGGCTCTCAACGAGATGACGGCAGACGATATCATTGAAGAGATGCTTGTCTCTGGGCTGAGGGGCAGGGGAGGTGCGGGTTTTCCCGCTGGCATGAAGTGGAAGTTTGCCAAAGGGGCTGAGGGAGAAAAAAAGTACGTGCTCTGTAACGCGGACGAGGGAGATCCCGGGGCCTTTATGGACAGAAGTCTTTTAGAGTCTGATCCCCACGCCGTCCTTGAGGGGATGACCATTGCCGCCAAGGCCATCAACGCCCACAAGGGATATATCTACTGCAGGAGTGAATATCCCCTTGCCATCAGGCGTCTCGGTATTGCCATTGCCCAGGCCAAGGATTACGGGCTCCTGGGCGAGGACATCCTGGGCTCGGGGTTTGACTTTGACATTGAGGTGTATCAGGGGGCAGGCGCCTTTGTGTGCGGTGAAGAGACGGCCCTCATGCGATCCATCGAGGGAAAGCGGGGGATGCCAAGACCCCGTCCGCCGTTTCCGGCCCACAAGGGTCTCTGGGAAAAACCCACCATCCTCAACAATGTCGAGACCCTTGTCAATGTTCCCCAGATCATACTGAACGGGGGTAAGTGGTATGCGGGCGTTGGAACGGAAAAGAGCAAGGGTACCAAGGTGTTTGCCCTGTCAGGGGATGTGTCCAACATAGGCCTTGTGGAAATTCCCATGGGAACAACCCTGAGAACCCTGGTGTATGACATCGGGGGAGGGGTTCCCAACAAACGAAAATTCAAGGCAGTTCAGCTGGGCGGCCCTTCAGGCGGATGTGTTCCTGAAGAGCGCCTTGACACTCGCATCGACTACGAGGAGATTGTCAAGGTCGGAGCCATCATGGGGTCGGGCGGTGCCATTGTCATGGACGATCACACCTGCATGGTGGACATGGCACGTTATTTCATGGATTTTATTCAGGACGAGTCCTGCGGTAAATGTACCCCGTGCAGGGAAGGCACCAGGCAGATGCTTGACATCCTGGAAGAGATCTGCCTTGGCAAGGGCAAGGCAGGAGATATTGAACGTCTGGAAGCCCTTGCCCATGTGGTTGGCAAGGCCAGCCTGTGCGGCCTTGGTCAGACTGCATCCAACCCGGTTCTTTCTACGCTCCGTTATTTTCGGGAGGAGTATGAGGCTCACATAGAGGAGAAAAGATGCCCGGCAAAGGTCTGCCCGAATCTTGTGAAGTTTGAAGTTGATCCCGATCTTTGCAAGCGTTGCGGGATTTGCTATAAGGCTTGTCCTGCCAATGCCATCATATGGGAGAAAAAACAGGTGGCAGTCATTGACAAGGATAAGTGCATAAAGTGCATGACCTGTTATGCTAAATGCCCATTTGACTCTATTATATAGGCTTTTTCTATATCAGGATTTTTCCAAAAAGATTTTTGCAGCGACAAAATCTTTTCAACAGGGAAATTACGACCGACCATATGGACGGTGAGTCAGGAGAACAGATTGAACAATCGTGTATAGATAGGGTGTAAGGTGTAATCAGTGGGGGGTCTGCTTTGAAAAGCGAGGCCCCGGGCTGCATATCCAGGATCTTCTGCTGTGGTTAAAAATAGTATAAAATCAATTCCCGCACAAAAGTCAGCCCTTTCCGGCATGTTCAGATAAACCCATGCAATGGGTTCTTTTTTCCAAATAGATAATAGGATAAAATTAAAAAGGTAAGGATTCTCCTGATTGTTTTTTTGTTGGTTATAACGTTTTTGGGGGAGGATACTTAAAACCATTCATAGAAGCGGAAGCCAAAAGGTTTTGCAGCCAATTTTCATGATACCTGGATTTGTTTAGCCACTCAGCCGGACATCTCCACCCATCA
>JAVERV010000205.1:0-4010 GCA_034006945.1 Desulfobacterium sp.
CCCCCATGTTCATGCCTGCGACGGCTCGGAAGAATCAGGCCTTGTGCTGCCCTACCTGATCATGGAAAGCGATATGCTCAAGGAGATCCCCCGCCTTAATCTGCCCCTTTTTCCCAGGTCCTGGTTTTTCAGGTAACATGTGCGATTTTACAGACAATTGAAGAAACTGGGGCCATTGTAGGGGCGATCCTTGCGATCGCCCCTGTCTATATCTATTCCAGTGTGTAGGTGCAGTTGCTGAAAGTCATGGTGCTTGTTTCAGCCCCCCTGGTAAACAAAATACTGCCGCCGGAGGGAGTTTCCGGACAGAGCTCAGAATTCATGGTCACACTGTTGATGTTAAGGTTTATACCCCCGGCACTCAAGGGGCCAAAAGGCGTTGTAAGAACAACCTCATCTCCATCTCCAGTTATACCGGCCATGCGCACTGTGCCCTCCACCTTTCCCTTGTCGGTGTCAAGGTTAAAAAGAACATCATAGGTGTCCATACCAACGGGGGACATGGTAACGGTGCCCGACACCTGGAAATCCGGGGAGGCCAGCTGGTTGAGGGTAAGGATAATGGGCTGGGTTATATCGCCTTCCTCATTCAGCTTCATGGAAAGTGACGCCGTCCCGTTTATCTGGGAATCGAGGGATTGAAGATTAGTGAAGCTGATATCGGCTGCAACGGACGTATCGCTGCCGACCATTCCAACGTTCAGGTTAAGGCCCATGGCACCGTTCAGGATCAGCTCCCCGTCGCGTTTCAGATTTGTTGCCGTCAAGGCCGCATTTGCCTTAATACCCGTATCAGAGAATGCGATATTGGTGATATTTACCACGGCCTTGCCGGTATACACCGAGGTGCTTCCCTCGGGCCTATACCCTGCACCAAAATCGGCGTTAATCTTAATCGAAGGGGGCAGGTTGTTAATATCCAGTTTGTCCAGGGGCGGGGTGATGGTGACAACCTTTGAATCCCCCTCCATGATCTGCCCAAACAGGGTGCCGATTTCAGAAACCATGGGGGAAAGATCGCCCACAGAAGAGATCATTGCCATGTAATATCTGATGTCGTCGGCCAGGGCATTACCCCCCCCTGCCATGGCACCCAGTATTTGCTGGGCCGCCCTCTTGGTTGCAGGGTCGTCCGTTACGAAAAGTTTGCCCGTAAAGGAGGTGGAAACGGCCCAGTCACCAGGAGCTTCCTGAACAGTGTCAGCCATGTAGTTGGACACCTCCAGGCGGTTGGTGAACTGATTGTAGGCGGCAATGGTTTTAGCGTTACCGGGATCATAAAAAGGGCCGTTAGGGGCATAATCATTGATGGCGTTCACCAGTGAAACAACAACCTCACCCCGGGATTTACCCTTGTTGATCTCTCCTACCCAATAGGCGATTCCCTCCTTATCATCTGCCAGAGTTTTATTCAGGGTGTTTTTAAAAATATGTTCAATAAAGGCCTGATTTGAATCCAGGCTTGACCCGAAATAACCTCTGGCAGCGGTCGTGGCCAGCATGACATTGGCCGTGGTGATCATATCCGGCTGATTGGTCTGCCAATAAGCATTGCCAGAACCCTCGGATGCCCGGCCAAAGATGGAAACATAGAGTTGCGACACTTCTGTTTTTGTTAAGCCCGCCCATGCCGTAACAGCATAAACAGTGGTAAAAACAAGGGCGAACACGACAATCTTCAGCTTGCTTTTAATCGATGTCCATTTCAACATTCGGGCACTCTCCTTTGTTTAAACGATTTTGGCTGGTGTTTATAACACTGTTGTCTTACTTTGACAGGGAAAACAAAAGTGTTTCCCAACAGCCAGTATAATAATTTTATATATCGTACTATAGGTAAGAGTCAATCTTAAAAATCGCAAACTGATTTTTCGCCGGTACCGGCGTTATTTTTACAATTTCCAGGTCAAATCTAATGGAGTAAGCCTTCTGTCCCCATATCTCCTCAAAAAGCTGGAAGATTAAATGACCCCCAGGGCCTGGATCAGGCGGCGGGTGCTGGTTTCCAGGCTGTGGTGGGTCTGGGCGACATGAAGTGCCAGGGCTGACAGGGTTTCATACTTTTCCTGGTTGTCGTAGAGGGTTTCAATGCAGGAGATCAAAGGTTCCAGCTGAACATCGCTAGGGATCCTGAGATAAGGTTTTTCGTGGAAAACCGGGGGAAGCTGCCACACAATACCGGCGTTTTTGACGATTTCCGGCATACCGCCGCACTGGGTGACCACCGGGGGAATACCGTTGATCATGGCCTCCACCAGAACCCGGCCGGCGCTCTCCCACCCCAGGCTGGGGGCCAGGAGCAGCCGTGCCCGGCCGTAAACCGGCCGCATGTCACGGGTATGATCGGTCACCACCACATTGTCCAGGGTCCGCACAGGGGTGCTTATTGATCCGGACGCCCATTTCAGTATCTCTTCCCAGGTGCCCCGGGCCTGGACCACCTCGAACACAATGTCAGGCCGTCGCTGTGCCATGCCCATGGCCAGGCGGGCCACGATCCCGGCCCCTTTGGAAAGCAGAGGATTGATGAACAGAACACGCTTCCGGGTGTGGTGCCTGGCCCTGACTTCAGCAGGATCAATAAAAGGACCCACCGGTACTAAGTCGAGACCCAGGCGCTTTTTATAAAGATCGGCCGTGGCTTTTGAATCCGTAATAACCAGGTCCACATCCCGGCACCATCGATCCTGGGTGTAGCGGCCGTTGGCCATGTAAAACGCCACGGTACATCCCTGGGACCGGGCTTCATTTGCAATCAGAAAATCCAGGGGTTTGCCCCCGAAATAAAACAGGATATCTGGTTTGAACTCGGCCAATATCCGTCGATACCTTCCAAACCAATGGGCCTCTTCCTTACAGGTCATATCCTGGCGATGGGTACTTTTTGTCACAAATGTCAGATGCTCCAGGGGACCATCCGCCAGTGTGACAAACCTGCCTGCCTGCTGCTTTAAAGAGGGCCATAGGGCTTCCAATCCAGCGGTTCCCCTTTCATGGTCAAAGTTGGAGGCTCCTATAATCCGGATCTCCACGCCCTGTTTTTTGAGCTGCAAAAGCATCTGCCGCACCGCCATGGATGCGCCGCTGGAGGTATCCAGCAGGCAGAAGGCATTGGCCCAGAGAATCCTGACCGGTTGTCGCCGGATTGATTTTTCCTGCTGGATCGTATGTTCTTTGACAGGTGCCATGAAAGGTATCCTGTTATTGTTTCTGCAACTTATTCACCATGCGTCGATAATATGTCGCCAGTATTTGTCGCAGCTCCTGGCGGTCTTCGCCCATAAACGAACGGTTTTCCCGGGCCGCCTTGTTCGCAACACTCACAAACAGACAGCCCTCTTCAAATGTCATATGGACCTGCCGCTGCATGCCCTTGAGAAGAACCGCGTATTCCTCACCGGTGAGCATGGGAAAATACACCGGCAGAATGATTTCCCTCACCAGGGTTTTAAAATGGTCAAACCCGGTCTGATCCTGTGTAATATTGCCTGGATGGCGCCGGTACAGCAGCAGTTGTTCCTGGATCCCGTAAAACCTTGCCCCCCTCCGCATCATCTCCACAAAAAAACGGTGGTCCCCATCCCTTTTAAAATTGGCATCATAAAACAGCCGGTGCTGTCTGACAAAACCGGTCCGGAACATGGCGGTTGGATTTAAAAGAGCGGAATCCACCAGCAGGAGCCTGGATTTGATAGTGCCGTCGGTTTCCGGGTAGTTCATGGCAACCTGGCGGCCGTCCTTGAGCAGCTTGACGGAATTGCTGCCGCACACGGTCACATCAGAATGGGCCTGCATCCATTCATACTGGCATTTGAAACGGTCGGCCATGGCAACGTCGTCGGAATCCATCAAAGCTATATATGGGGCTGCAGCCGCAAGGAGTCCAGCGTTTCTGGCACCTGCTTCAGCCATTTGCACAGGCAGGTTGATAATTTTAATACGTGGATCCTGATAACCTGTCACCAGGGATCTTACCGGGTCAGATACCCCGTCCAGAATCGCCAGGAGTT
>JAVERV010000055.1:0-26362 GCA_034006945.1 Desulfobacterium sp.
TGGATTGCCTCATATCCGTGTCTGCAACCATGTTTTTCATGCGGTAGTAGTCCATGATTCCAAGGTTGCCCTCCCGGAACGCCTCGGCCATGGCAAGGGGCACCTGGGCCTCTGCTTCAACCACCTTTGCCCGCATCTCCTGGACCCTGGCCTTCATCTCCTGCTCCATGGCATAGGCCATGGCCCTTCGTTCCTCGGCCTTTGCCTGGGCGATCTTCTTGTCGGCCTCAGCCCTGTCGGTCTCAAGCTCCGCCCCGATGTTCTTGCCCACATCCACATCTGCGATATCTATGGAGAGGATCTCATAGGCAGTCCCGGAATCAAGGCCCTTGCTCAGAACCGTCTTGGAGATAAGGTCAGGATTTTCAAGCACCATCTTGTGGGAAATGGCAGAACCTATTGTGGTTACTATGCCCTCGCCTACCCTTGCCAGGATGGTCTCTTCCCCTGCCCCGCCCACCAGGCGGTCAATGTTTGCCCGGACTGTCACCCGGGAAATGGCCTTAAGCTGGATGCCGTCCTTGGCCATGGCTGCAATGAGCGGAGTTTCGATAACCTTGGGGTTGACGCTCATCTGTACGGCCTCAAGAACGTTCCTTCCGGCAAGGTCGATGGCGGCGGCCCTGTTAAAGGGAAGATCGATATTAGCCTTGTCTGCGGCAATCAGGGCCATTACCACCCTTGAGACATCACCGCCTGCAAGGTAGTGGGATTCAAAATCATCGGTGGAAATATCAAGCCCTGATTTTACCGCCATGATCTTTGAGGTGACAATCAGCTTTGGGGGAACCTTTCTAAAACGCATGAACACGATGTTCAAAAGCCCTACCCTTGCTCCAGACACCAGGGACTGCACCCACAGGGAGATGGATGAACCGATGAAAAAAAGCACAACAATACAGACAATGACCAGTAAAACAACCACAATTGTGGTAAATTCCATGACAGCTCTCCTTAATTAATACAGTTATTTGATACAGCTTTTATTGATTAAATACTCAGGTTGTACTTTTTTTTCTGACAATAATCTGATTGCCCGTAATCCCATGAACTACAATGGGGGTATCCTTAGATATATACTCTCCCCGGGTAACCACATCCACCCGGCGTCCATCAATCACGGCAAAACCTGCTGGCCTGAGATCAGTTCTGGCCAAGCCCTCTTTACCGGCATACCCCTCGATTCCCGGCTCCTCTGAGACGACTCCCTGAGCCCTGGACAGGGTTGATCTGAGGGTAACCGGCGATCGTGCAATCATCTTTAAACCCACGTAGACAAACGCCGGAATGATGATCATGTCGGCCAGGACAAAGAGCATTCCCATTCCCGGTGATATTTGTGTAAAAGCAATGTATAGGGAATACCCGAACACCAGAGCCGCAAGAATGGAGATAATGCCTCCGGACGGAATGATGATCTCGACGATGATGATGGCAACCCCCACGAGCTGAAGAACCAGGGGAAAGGTCAAACCGGTCATTTTCGCTCCTCCTGGCCGACAATAAGTCGATTGCCCTGGATCATGAGGACCTGAATCGAGGTTCCCCGTTCAATGAACTCCCCCTGGGACACGGCGTCAAAGAGTTCGCCGTCAATCTCAACCTTTCCAGCGGGACGAAGAGAACTGATTGCAACTCCCCTGTTCCCAGCCCTTGCCCGCCGAATCTCCATGGAGTCGGCATGGGAATCCTTAAGGGTTGCGGCAAGATAAGGTCCTTCAAACACCCTGGATAATCGGGGCAGAAGAAACCTGACAACGCCAAGGGCAAGGAAAAGCCCGACTATAAACGAGGAAAGCACCTGAATCAGGTTTGCCTTTAACAGCTCACCCTGCCAGGGAAGCTGGGGATCCGGGATGACAAAGTCCTGGAGGGCCAGAACCATGCCTGTCCCTATCAGAATAACTCCTGCAATGCCGGATATGCCAAAACCCGGCAGCACAAAGATTTCGACTGCAAAAAATACCATGCCCAGGGTAATCAAGAGAAATTCAGTGTGATCGGCAAGGCCAACAAGATACTGGCCTGCAAAAACAAGTCCAAGACAGACGATGCCAAGGGCTCCTGGCAAACCAAATCCAGGGGATTTGATCTCCGTATAAAGGGCTCCAAGGCCGATCATCATGAGAATGGGCGAAATTTTGGTGATGAACCTGAAAAAAGTTTCTGACCAGCTCTGATGAATGGGGACGACCTCGTATTCGCCAAGTTCCATTCGGTCGAGCATCTCTTCAACCGTTGCCACCGTCATTCTGGAAAATCCCAGGCGCTCTGCTTCAATTGCATCCATGGTCAAAAGTTCTCCCTTGGAAACAACAGTCTTTTTTAAGGTGATGGCCCCTCGTTCGTCGTCAGTGAGATCCTCATATTCCCTTGAATCCATGTATCTGGTCTTGCCTGCAGCAGTAATCGCATAGACCTCGATATGGTCGCTTACCATGGCTTCGGCCAGGGATTCAGGATAGTTGTTTCTTTTGGCAAGGGATCTGAACTTTGCCCGCAGGGGGGACTGGAATTTTTCTCCCATCATCTTTGGACCCTCGCTGGAGTTCATGATCGGAGCGCAGTCACCAATGGTGGTATGTTCTTTCATGGCAAGTTCGTTGCAGGCAAGCGAGATCAAAGCGCCCGCCGATATGGCCTTGTTGGTCACAAAGGCTATGGTTCGGCCCCGGGTGTTGACAAGGAGGTCCACAATGGCCAGAGCCGAATCCACCCTGCCCCCAAAGGTGTCCATCTTGAGAACAAAAACTGCATCACCTGAATCGTCAACGCTAAGGGCCCTTTCCAGAAATACGGCCATGCCGGGTTCCACAGGTCCCTGGACCTCTATCTCATAGACCTTTTTTTTGTCATTGTTTTTAACATTATTTCCAGCATTATTTTTATCATCTCCGCCTTGATCTGCCCCCATGGCCATGCCGCAAGCCACAAGGACAAAGAATAAGGATAAAAGAATGGACAAGGGCCGGACCAAAGACCTGGGCAAAGGTATTGAGACTCCCCCGTGGAACAAACCCGGCAGGCTCTCTATCATGTCAGGGGAACGCCTTTTTTTCAGAATTTTCATAATTCATGATACTACCAGAGGCCGAGGTTCTGTCAAGATATTCCTGGAACAATGGAAACAATGGGGTCAAACCTTGATTTTGACATTAAGCCAATGAAACAATGGGGTCAAACCTTACCTACATAAAAGTGAGATAGCGGAACACAACCCAGAAGTGACAAAAGCTCCCGGCAAGAACAAAAAAATGCCAGATTTCGTGGAAACCAAAAATATCCGGCCATGGATTGGGGCGTTTTAAGCCATAGATAACTGCTCCCAGGGTGTAGAAAAACCCACCTAACCCAAGCCAGAAAAGACATCCGGCTGACAGGGTTACCAAGAGGGGATATATGGCAACGACGCACAGCCACCCCATGATAAGATAAATGGCTGTTGACACCCATCTTGGAATGTTGATGAAAAGCAGTTTGATAATTACCCCGGCAAGAGCTATGCCCCAGACAGTGCCAAAGAGAGTCCATCCCCAGGGTCCCCGAAGAGGAACAAGGCAGATGGGCGTGTAAGTGCCTGCAATGAGCATGAAAATCATGATATGATCAAAACGCTTGAGTCTTAAAAGTCCGGCTGGAGACAGATGCAGGGCGTGGTAGAGCGTGCTTGCCGTATACATGAGAACAAGGGCAAATCCAAAGATAGAAAACGAAACAATGTGCCACACACCGGCCTTGAGGGCAGCTTCAACAACAAGTAGTGTAAGACCGATGACCGAAAAAATAGCTCCGGCCATGTGGGAAAACGCATTAATTGGTTCACGGGGTACATACATGGTGTTAACATATCCCAATGGTCAGAGTTGAGGGGTCAAACCTTGATTTTGACATTAAGCCAGACAATATGAGTTTAATTAGATCCTTCATGGAGCTTAATGTCATAATCAAGGTTTGACCCCTAAGCATTTCTTTACCATATTGTAGTATTCCGCTACTGGACCCTCTTTTTTGTTTTTAAGAATTCCCCGGACCCTGCTCAACCTTCTGCTGGCTGATGAATGAGTCAATCCAAACTGTTCACCGAGTTTCTGGTTATTCCACAACCCGACTTCCCCCAATAGTGTTATAATTACATCTCTTTTATCACAATCATCGCCCATAAGCCTTTGGGCCTTCTTGAAATGTTGAATATCACAATCCAAAATCTGGGCCATTTCATGGATCAGTTCTTCTGGATTTCGGTCCTTCAGCAATTGATTCAATTGAGGGAGTTCCCGGTCCTGATGATCTGGCAGGTATTTTTCTTTGATATGCTTGATAAAAGATTGGGAGCCGTAAATAAAGCCAAATTTAACATCGTCCCAAACAGATCGAGCTTCATCACTGTAGTTGTTAACCTTTTCACGGTACAGTCGGTAAGACTCCTCGCCATCTCCCAGCTGGGAGAGAATATAATTCGTATTCAGCCAAGACAATTGTCTGCCAGCATAGGCATAACTGAGATAACTGCTCCACTCATACTGACTCAATCTTTTGACCATCCCGGCACGAATGGGATTTCGATGGATGTAAAGTGACAGCCCCATAAAATAGGAATCATTTTCCACCAGTATGCTTTTGAACCGGCCCTGGAACAAATGACCATTTTGACTGTTCCTTATGTTGAACCTCCTTGTGTAGCTTGTGCCGAACCACTGCATAGCTCTGGCAAGGTTGGCTTCCATTGTTTTCAGAAGGAGATGATAATGATTGCCCATTAAAACATATGCGTAAATTATGATAGAAAAACGATCGGACATTTCTTCAAGCAATTCGAGAAAATCTTGATAATCTTTCCGGCTTTGAAAAATAGGGCAACGATTGTTCCCCCTTGAAAGGACATGATAACAGGCACCCTCGAATTCTATTCTCAATGCTCTTGCCATATTGCATATATATCGATTGATTATGAAAACTGTCAAGGTTTAAAAATGTAAAAATGTTAATTTGCAATAGGGGTCAAACCTTGATTATGACATTAAGCTCCATAAAGCATTTGCCTGAGGTCATATCACCCCCGCTTAATGTCATAATCAAGGTTTGACCCCTATCGCTATGAACATGGCGTGGTTGGAGGTAAAGAGGGGAGGATCTCGCCTTAGAATGGGTGCAATTGCTGGATGTTTTTTAAAGCGCCGTTCAACAAATTGTCTCACCTTTCTTCGCTCCCATCCCAGGGGATGGGTAAAGCTTAAATAGAGGGAAAGATCCCCGGCGTAGAAATCATCCGTCTCAAGCCCTTCTGCATCGTGGCTGAATCTGGGCAGGTTGAAAATCGCCGTGTTTAGAAAACCTATCTCCCTGCTGTGCTCAACGACATAGTCAAGGGTCTTTTCAGCCCCGGCCTCTGTCTCGGATTCCGTGCCGAACAAGAGATAGACATAGGTTGCAATGCCCGCCTGTTTTAGGGCAGCAAGAACCATGGAAGCCGTTTCAAGGTCGGTTCCCTTGCCCATGTGGTCAAGCACCGCCTGATCTCCCGATTCAAGGCCAAGCTTCAGCATGCGGCAGCCGGAACGGTAAAGGGCGGCGCAGAATTCGGGATCGGCAAGGTCCCTTGTAAAGCGCACAAAACCATACCAGGTAAAGGAAAAGGTGCGTGCTGCCATGGCCCTCAAAAAGGAGGGGCTGAGGGCATCGTCTACAAAGTGAACATAGTCGGGACTGTATCGGTTGCAAAGGAAATCAAGATTGCCTATAACGTCCCGGGGTTTTTCAGGGCGGTAGCGACCACCCTCGGCCGTTTCGGGGCAGAACCTGCATTTGCTCCAGTAGCAGCCCGTGGCTGTTCTAAGGGGAAGGATACGGCCCGGCGCAAGATAGCCATCCCAGTCGCAGAAATCAAAGCAGGGGGTATACCGCTCATCCTTATCCGGCCGCACCCCAAAAAGCTCAAGGATTGCCCCCTCTCCGTTGCCCCTGACCATCAGATTCACCAGACCCTTGAAAGGGTCGTTCCACAGGGGGCTGCTCATCCACGAGGTGATAAGCCCTCCGCCCATGATGATCCTGGCATCGGGAAACTTGGACCTTATCCACCCGGCAAGGGCAAAAGCCGTAAGGGCCTGGCTTAAGAAACAGACCGAAACACCTATATAAAATGGATTGACCGTCTCGATCTGCGGGGCAAGGACGCTCTCAAAGTAAGAAAAAAAAGGATTGACTGCAAAGGTTTCGGCCGAGGAAATAAGGTCCCTGCTCTGTACGGGGCTTAACTGTGAATCTCCATAATCGGCAAGGGTCAGCCTGTATCTCGGATCAAGGGCGGATGCGACTGCCCGGTTTACATCCATGACCCTCTGGCGGTAGCGGTCGCTGCTGTTGCTTTTACCGTTATTGCTGCATTTGCCGGCATCACCGGTATAGAGGGACGGGTCACGCAGGTCCGACAGGTTCCGCTCCAGGTGGGTTGTGGCTCTTCGGGTCCACCTGTCCCGGCAATGACGGCTGGACCGGGCAATATAAAGCTGGGCCTCGAGATTGGCGTCAATGACCGTGCAGGAAATGTTGTGATGCTTGAGGGCGCCTGCAAGAAGGGCTACGCCTGCCGGGGGTTCACAGGCTTTGCCCGATGGAGGGTAAATTAGAAGCAAGACTGATCCTTTCAATGGGGTCCAATCAATGGAATCAATGGGGTCAAACCTTGATTATGACATTAAGCGCAGATAATGTGAATTTAATTAGATGCTTCATGGAGCTTAATGTCATAATCAAGGTTTGACCCCATCCTGTCAAGTAAAACCATTTTAACATTCGAAATAACGGACAAAAAAATGTTTCTATATGTAGAAACATTGTGCTTGACAGCGTAAAAGTAGAGTTGTATTCTGGCGGCCATCGTGATCCAGATACTGTCTATCAAAGAGCCTGGAATTTTCTAAAAAAGAGAGTAGAAAATATGATTTTAAACCAATTCCCGACCAGGGAACGATTTGTTGAACTTGCCCAAACCGGCAATGTTGTACCCCTTTGCATCCAGATCCTTGCAGACACGGAAACCCCTGTATCGATTCTTGATAAATTCTACGACAAAGACGCCCCGCTCTTTTTGCTCGAAAGCGTTGAAGGCGGTGAACACTGGGCGAGATACAGCTTTCTTGGCATCGGAGCCCACGCAGAGGTGCGTGTCTTCTCTGACCATGTTCGGGTCGATTCCAGACAGGGAGAACAGACCATAGCCCACAACAACGACCCCTTGACAGTGTTAAGGGAATTGACCCGGGCCTACACCCCCTGTGAGGTGCCTGAACTGCCGAGGTTCTGGGGCGGGCTGACCGGATATTTCACCTACGAGATGGTCCGGTTCTTTGAAAAGATCCCCGTAGCCCTCGCCCCTGACACAGCCTATGCCCATTTCATAATTCCCGATGCCATGGTGATCTTTGACACCTTGAAGCACACCCTCACCCTCGTGAAGATAGCCTACCTTGACCAAGCAGGCCGTGGCAAAGTACAAACGACGGTCAAGGCCTTTGAATCGGCAAGCAAGGATCTCGATGCACTGCTTGAACAAATCAAGGCTCCGAAAGTCCCGCAATCGGTCAGGGCCCACACCCCAGTTGGAAAAAAACCACCCGTGATGGATGGCCGCCCCCCCGGCTTTACAGCCATAACCGACCCCCAGACCTACATTGACGGGGTTAAGGCGATCAAACAAAAAATCGTTGAAGGGGAAATCATCCAGGCCGTATTTTCCCAGCCCTTTGTCTGCACCGCCCCGGTTGATCCGGTCATCCTGTACAGGGCCCAGCGCTACATCAACCCCTCGCCCTACATGTTCTTCATGAATTTCAAGGGACTTACCATTGCCGGCTCTTCGCCGGAAACCATGGTGCGCCTTGAGAGGGGTGCGGCAACCCTGCGGCCCATTGCCGGAACAAGACCGAGGGGAAAGACCGAACAGGAAGACAGGGCCCTTGCAGACGAACTTTTAAAGGATGAAAAGGAGAGGGCCGAGCACCTCATGCTCGTGGATCTTGGTAGAAACGACCTTGGAAGGGTTGCCGAGACAGGCAGCGTCCAGGTGACGGAACTCATGGTGGTGGAACGATACTCCCACGTGATGCACCTTGTATCCAACATCCAGTGCGATCTCTTAGAGGACCTTGATGCCTGGGATCTTTTACGGGCGACCTTCCCCGCAGGCACCCTTTCAGGCGCACCAAAGGTCCGAGCCATGGAGATTCTTTCCGGGCTGGAAAATCGACCAAGGGGCATCTACGGCGGTGCCGCAGGATACGTCTCGTTTTCAGGCAATATGGACCTTGCCATCACCATCCGGACCGCGGTGATGGAAAACGGCCGGGTCACGGTCCAGGCAGGAGCCGGAATTGTGGCTGATTCAGACCCGCGCTCGGAGTTGGAGGAGTGCAGGAACAAGGCAAAGAGCGTTGAACGGGCCATGGCCCTTGCCGTTAAAGGAGAGTATAGATGCTAATTGCCATGATCGACAACTATGACTCGTTCACCTTTAACCTGGTCCAATACCTGAGGCAGTCCGGAACCACCGTCCGGGTGTTCAGAAACGATGAAACAACCATCCAGGAGCTGGAAACCATGGATCTCGACGCCATTGTGGTTTCCCCTGGGCCGGGCCGCCCCCAGGGGGCCGGGATCAGCCTCGGAGTGTTCCGCCATTTTTCAGGCCGATTGCCCCTTCTTGGGGTCTGCCTGGGACACCAGTGCCTGGCAGCCTCTTTTGGCGGCGACATCGTCCCTGCACGGACCATCATGCACGGAAAAACCTCGACTGTCACGGCAAACGGCACCGGTATTTTTAAAGGAATCACACGACCCTTTACCGCCATGCGCTACCACTCCCTTGCCGTATCAAGGCAGAATCTACCCGACTGCCTCCATATAACGGCCGAAGCAGACGACGGCGAGATCATGGGCTTAGCCCACAAGACCCACCCCACCCAGGGGGTTCAGTTTCACCCGGAATCGATAATGACAACCGTTGGGAAACGACTCATCAGAAACTTCATCAAAGGCCTGCAAGAAACTTGAAACAAGAGACAAGAAACAAAGTTCAGTCTTAATTCAAGCTTCATGCTTTGTTGTGTCCGTAAGGACATATGGGTTATAAAGAGGATTACAAACAGGAATATTATTATGACGTTCACCGATCATTTAAATAAAATCATCAAGAGGGAGAACCTGACCGCCGACGCCATGGCGTCCATGGTTTCAGACATCTTCTCAGGCACCGTCACCAGCGCCCAGATCGGTGCTTTCATGGCGGCCCTTGCAACCAAAAAAGAGACTGCCGAAGAACTTTACGGCGCAGCCCTGGCCATGCGCAAAAAGGCGGCAAAAATCCAGACCATTGAAAAAAAATGCGTCGACACCTGCGGCACGGGCGGGGACTCCTCCGGCTCGTTCAACGTCTCGACCACCACGGCCTTTGTGGTGGCCGGCTGCGGCATAACCGTTGCAAAGCACGGCAACCGAAGCATCTCAAGTAAATGCGGCAGCGCCGACCTTCTTGAGGAGCTGGGAGTCGTCATTGACCTTGATCCCGAGATCGTTGAAGAGGCGGTTAACGAGATAGGCATCGGCTTTCTGTTCGCCCCCAAATTCCACGGGGCCATGCGCCATGCAGCAGCGGCAAGAAAAGAGGTGGCCATCCGGAGCATATTCAACATGCTGGGTCCCTTGACCAACCCTGCTGCGGCACGATGCCAGCTCCTGGGCGTCTTTGACCCAAAGCTCACCGAGATGTTTGCCCAGACCCTCAAGCTCCTGGGAACCCACAGGGCACTTGTGGTCCACGGCCACGACGGCATGGACGAGATCACCGTGTGCGCCCCCACAAGGGTGAGCGAGCTGAAAGACGGCATGATCCGTTCCTACGACCTCGATCCCCTTGAATTCTTTGATGACTATGCCGATCCTTCGGCCCTGAAGGGTGGAGATGCAGGGATGAATGCGGCCATTACAAGGAAAATTCTTGCAGGCGAACTGGGCCCCGGGCGCAACATCGTTCTGATCAACGCCGCCGCAGCCCTCATGGCATCGGATGCAGCCATGGATATTGCCGGAGGAATCAAGATGGCGGAAGAGGCCATCGATTCGGGCCGGGCCATGGCAAAGCTTGACGACCTTATTCGTTTCACCCGGGAGAATGGTTAGGATGGCAATCTCAGGATTTTTAAAAGAGGTAAAGGAGCTGAAGCAGCGGGAGGTTGCCCATTTGCGCAGTAAGACGGACATGGGCCGTTTACGGGCTCAGGCCGAAAGGAGGAAGACCCCCGGCGATTTTCTCAAGGCCATGGTTCAAAGCACCCCGGACAGGGTGGGAATAATAGCTGAGATAAAAAAAGCATCTCCGTCAAAGGGGCTTATCCGGCCGGATCTTGATCCTGTTGAACTTGCCCGCCTCTACACCCGGGGAGGGGCGAGCGCCATCTCCGTATTGACCGAATCAAACTTCTTCAAGGGAAGCCTTGACGATCTAACGGCCGTAAGGGGGGCGACCACGCTTCCCGTCCTCAGAAAGGACTTTATCTTTTCAGAGTTTCAGATTTACGAGGCAAGGGCAGCAGGGGCAGACTCGGTTCTTTTGATCACCCCCCTCATGGAGCCAGGGGAATTAAGGGACTACATAGCCCTCGCACGGGAGCTTGCCATGGAACCCCTGGTGGAGATCAACTCCACCGGACAATTTGAAACAGCCTTAAAGGCCGGTGCCACCATTATCGGGATCAACAACCGCAACCTCGAGACCCTTGAAACCGATCCTGACCTGGCCCGTCGTATTGCCCCTGTTTTTACCGGCGGGTCTGTTTTCAGCAAAGATATGGTCTGCGTTGCGGCAAGCACCATCTCATCCAGGCGGGATATCAAGGGGGGTATCGACGCAGGAATCTTCAACTTCCTGGTGGGGGAAAGCATTGTAAGGGCCCCTGACACCGAATCATTTATCCGGGAACTCCGGGGTGAAAAAACTGGAGAAAAACCTCAAGAAAAATATGGGGAGGACTATGGGAAACTATCTTTAGAAACAAGCCAGAGACATTCCAGGGAAAAACCGCTGGTGAAAATCTGCGGGTTGACCGATCCCCTTGAGGCGGTACAATGCCAGACCCTTGGTGCCGAAGCCATCGGTCTTGTTTTCTTTGAAAAAAGTCCCAGGAATCTCTTAATTGACCAGGCCCGAAAAATCACCCTTGCCCTGCTCCCGGAAACGATCACCGTGGGCGTCTTTGTCAATGCAGATTATGATTACATCATGGAGAGGGTGGAAGCCTGCAGGCTAAAGGCAGTCCAGCTCCACGGACAGGAGAGCCCGGAGCTTGTCTCAAGACTTGCCAGAACTATCGTTGGGTCAGACACCGGATCATGCATCGGGTCCGACATCAGCTTAGGCAGGAAACCCAAAACAGACTCCGGCACCAGATCCTGTCTAAGGGTCATCAAGGCCCTTTTTGCCGAACACAAACCGGGATTTGACACGGCAGGAGCCTACAGGGACGCCTGGGCATTGCTTGTGGAGGACGGCAGGGGGACGCTTCCCGGGGGGAATGCACGTTCCTGGGAATGGGACAGGGCCGGCAAAATGAACAGAGACCCAAACCTTTGGTTAATCCTTGCCGGGGGGCTTGATCCTGCAAATGTCCGCCAGGCCGTCACCAGCGTAAGGCCGGATATGGTGGACGTAAGCTCAGGGGTCGAGCTTTCACCGGGGAAAAAAGACCTTACACTGGTGGAAAAATTTATCCTGGCTGCCAGGGGAAAATGACGCCGCTGATTCAACCCTAGGGTTAAAACCTAGGGTTGAACCACGAGGGTTTCCCCGGGGAAAATCTCTGCCTTGTCCGACAGCTTGTTAAGGTCTCTAAGCTTTGCCACGGTGGTATTGTACTCCCTGCTGATGCCGTAGAGAGTCTCGCCCTTTTTGACCGTGTGGGTGACGGTACCCGCTGCCGACTTTTGAGGTTCGGGCCTTTTGGTTTCCGACTTTGACACGGCCTTTTTAACGGGAGGAGCTGCAATAGCTTTGGGGGCAGGTTCGGCCTTGGCAGTGCCCTTGCTGCTGCGCTCAAACCCCTCTATCTTCTTCTCAAGAACGGAAAGCCTGGCTGCGACAAGGTCAAACTTCATGGAAAGGGCCGCCTCCACCCGTTCCACCCTTGCCTGGTACGAATCAAGGGAAGGGGTGGAAAGAGCCGTGGTGTCCGGTCTCTTTTCCAGAGTTGCTACAAGGGTTTCAAGGGCCCCAATACGATCTTCAAGGGCTTGAACTTCAACCTGGGGAGCCGCCAAATCAATACTCTTGTCCTTGTCTGACCTGAAAAGCATCACAAAGACAATCACCGTGATGATACCGGCTCCGATAAAAATCATGGAAAAGTCGCCTTTTTTAAAAAATGACGATGATTTCTTCCGATCATCGGTTTCAGGACTTTTCAGATTCTGTCTTGCCCCAAAGGTTGACGGGGGATTATCCTTTGCATCTTTAACCATGATTTTTCTCCTCTTGTCCCACTGGAAAATCTATTATATACAGGTACAATGCTGCAACATGATTTATCAATAAATTCTGAAACAATCAAGTATTTCCATAAAGGTCGTCATGGAAGACAGGATGGAGAACCCCAGATGAAACAACGAACAGGATTAGGATATGCCCTCATTTTGACCCTGGTGTGCCTTTTTTCTCCGGCAAAAGCCCCTTGTGAGACGTTTACCAACACTCTCGGCATGGTGTTTATTGCCGTTCCAGGCGGAAGTTTTACCATGGGAAGTCCAAAATCTGAACCCGGTCGTGACAGGTCTGAGACCCTTCACACCGTAGTCATTTCAAAGGGGTTTTACATCCAGGAAACCGAGGTGACCCAGGGCCAGTGGAAACGCCTTGTGGGGTTCAACCCGTCTGCCTTTCCAGAGTGCGGGGACAACTGCCCTGTGGACACGGTGTCATGGGAGCAATGCGTGGAGTTCATCCGGGTGCTCAACCAATACGAAGGAACCACAAAATATCGCCTCCCCACGGAAGCCGAATGGGAGTATGCGTGCAGGGCCGGCACAACAACGGCCTTTACCAGCGGTCCCTTGACCGGGAACGGCTGCAGACCCCTGGACCCGGCCCTTGACAAGGTGGGGTGGTACTGCGCAAATTCCGGCTACAAAGATCCTCCGGACGACCTGAGACCCCACCCTGTGAAGACGAAAGAGCCCAACCCCTGGGGCATCTATGACATGCATGGAAACGTTCAGGAGTGGTGCCTTGACGCCTGCAAATGGCGGGACATCCTGAGGGGTCGGGTGGGTACCTTCACCGATACCTATCTGGACAATATTGTCGATCCCCTCTCAACCAGAGGCGATCACAAAATCTTCCGGGGAGGTGGCTGGCATCAACCCCCGAAATACTGCAGAAGCGCCTACCGGGGCAATTATAAACCCGTTACCCGAAGAAACAGCCTGGGTTTCCGCATCGTCAAAGAGCGCTGATGATGGGACGTTTGATTGTCACGGCCGATGTTCACGGCAGCCTGTCGACCTGGCGGGCCGTCAGAGCCCTGGTGAAAAAAGACGACACCCTTGTGGTGGCAGGAGATCTGTTTGACACCCGATACGGTAGATCCGGGCCTGATTTCAAGCCCCTGACGATCAAGCATGAGATTGCTTCCCTTGGAACCAGGTTTTGCTATGTCTACGGCAACTGCGACGTTCCCGCCTTTTTCCCGGGTTACACCTATGAGCTTGAGTTCAGTCACAGCGGAACCAGCATTCTCCTCATCCACGGGCACGCCCCTGTTACAGATTTACCAGATCAAACCACCCTTATTATCCAGGGCCACACCCATATCCCAAAGCTTGAAAAAACCGACGGATTCACACGCCTTAACCCGGGCTCCCTTACATCTCCAAGGGTTGGCGCCCCCACCTACGCCATTGTTGAAAACAATCGGGCAACCCTCATGGACATTCAAACCAATACTCCCCTTATACGCCTCGCCCTGTAACTATTTGTAAGTATGAGTCACCCAGGTCACAAACCCATCTTAAAATAGAGTTTATCATTGACACAAACCAATAAAACCCTATACTTTCAGCGGTCGAACCACTTTTTATCCACCAATCACGCAACTTAAAATCAAGGAGTATCCAATGAAAACCACCCGTCTATCTAAGTTCCCTGTAACCATCATGACCGCCTTGATCATGGTTATAATCACCATGATTCCCCTGTCATCGGCAACGGCCCAGAACAACAAACTTGAGAAAAAGCTGATGATGGCCACCACCACAAGTACCGACAACACAGGTCTTTTAGATTATCTCATGCCCGAGTTTGAAAAAGACACAGACATCAAAATCGAATGGACCTCAACAGGAACAGGCAAGGCCCTGGAGCTCGGCAAACGGTGCGACGTGGATGTACTGCTCGTCCATGCCCCTGATGCTGAACGTCTCTTCATCGATGGGGGATTCGGTAAAGACAGGCGGGAAATCATGTACAACGACTTTGTGATCATCGGCCCGGCAGCAGATCCGGCCGGGACCAGGGGGAAAAGCGTAAAAGAGGCCCTGGAGCTTATCCGGGAAGCCAAGGCCTTCTTCCTGAGCCGGGGAGATGATTCCGGCACCCACAAAAAAGAAAAGCTCCTCTGGAAAGAGACCGGCAAAGCCCTGCCTGAAAAAGAGAGCTGGTACCTCCAGGCAGGCCAGGGAATGCTTGCCACCATTAATGCCACAGAAGAGCGCATGGGCTACACAATGACCGACAGGGGAACCTTTATCAAGTACATGTCCCAAAAGGGAGGAGCGGATCAGGCACCCCTCAAGGTGCTTGTGGAGAGTGACGCCATTCTTCTGAACCAGTACAGCGTCCTGACCCTTGATCCCAAAAACTGCCCCAAGGCCAAGTACGACCTTGCCCTGATTTATTCCGACTGGATGGCCGGGGAAAAGGCCCAGAACCTTATCCGGGAGTTCAGACTCCTGGGACAGCCGCTGTTCACCCCCAACGCCAAATAAACCGGCCCCTGACCCATGGATTTTATCCTTGCAGGGCTTATCCAGGCCATGGAGCTCCTTGTAACCGGGGACGATGCTACCTGGAGCGCCGTTATGGCAACCATCAAGGTGTCGACCTGCTCCATGCTCATGAGCATGGCGGCAGGTCTGCCCCTGGGTTTTTTGCTCGGCTACTTTGACTTTCCGGGCAAACGCCCCCTTAGAACCGTTCTCGACACCCTTTTAGCTCTTCCCACGGTCTTTATCGGCCTTCTGGTCTACGCATTCATCTCAAGCCGGGGACCCCTTGGTGATTTGAACCTCCTGTTCACCCTTGGGGGAATCGCCGCAGGCCAGACCATCCTTGCATTTCCCGTTGTAACCGCCCTTACGGCAGCCACCGTCGAAGGAATGGATCCCCAGCTTAAACTGACCCTCGTCTCCCTTGGAGCCGGTCGGCGAAACATAATCGCCACCTGCCTCTGGGAGGTTCGTTTCGGCATCCTTGCAGCGGCAGTAGCAGCCTATGGCAGGGTTATGACCGAGGTGGGTATTTCCATGATGGTCGGCGGTAACATAAAGTGGCACACCAGGACCATAACCACGGCAATCGCCCTTGAAACGGGTAAAGGAATGTTTGCCAATGGAATTGCCCTGGGGATTGTGCTCATCACAATCGCCTTTGCCGTGAACCTCTCACTTTCCTTCCTGAGAAAACAATGATGCATCAACAGACGCAGCAAACCCCTGTATACCAGTTCAACCGGGTTGACCTTTTTTACGGGTCCCACAGGGCCCTCCATATCAAAGCGCTCAACATTGCCGGCGGCTCCATCACCGGACTTGCCGGTCCCAACGGCAGCGGCAAAAGTACGCTTTTAAAGCTCATGACCTTTGCCGAACAGCCCACCCACGGTGAAATTCTATTCAACGGAAAAAAGGAACAACCCTTTTCACCGGGGGTGAGGTTCAAGATAAGCCTCCTCACCCAGAGGCCCTACCTGCTGAAACGAACTGTATTTGAAAACACAGCCTATGGGTTGAAGATAAGGGGAACAAAGGACAATCTTGAGGCAGAGGTGGCAAAGGCCCTGGCAAAGGTGGGGCTCTCCTTTGATGATTTTGCCCAGAGGCGATGGCATGAACTCTCCGGGGGTGAGGCCCAGCGGGTGGCCCTTGCGGCCAGACTTGCCCTGCGCCCCCAGGTCCTTCTCCTGGACGAGCCCACGGCAAGCGTTGACCTTGAAAGTGCCCGGCTTATCCGCCAGGCCTCCCTTGCGGCCAGGGATGAATGGGGAACCACCCTTGTGATTGCAAGCCACGACCGGCTATGGCTCGACGAAATCTGCGACAGCACCATCCAGATGTTCAAGGGCAAGGCCATAAAACCAGGGATACACACCGTGCTTCAAGGTCCCTGGACCGACCAGGAAAACGGCCGTAGGTCATTCTCCCTTGGAGACGGCCAGTATTTTTTTGCAGTTCCACCTCTGGAACAGGAGCAGGACGCCGTGGGTCTGATCGACAATCTTAAAATTCGTGTTGAAATGGATAAAAACGGCACCAGAGACAGCAGGTCAAATTCAAAATTTATAAACCAGCTCAGCGGAATCGTAACCCAGCTGACCCTTGACCCAAAAACTTTCAAGGTTGCCATGACCGTGAAGGTGGGTGATCACAGGTTCGCCCTCCGCGTTGACCGAACCAGGGTTGCGGCGCTGGCAATCCATCCGGGAACCCGTGTCACCCTTAATGCAGGTTCAGACTGTCTGACCTGGCTTTGACGTCCCTATTTCCTTGCCATCGCTCATGATGAGCAGGGCAAGCTTATGCATATAGGCCCGACGCTCTTTATCCGTGTACCCCGGGAATTGACGAAAGGTCATGACTATGCCTGCAAGGGAGGCAAAAAAGGCACGGATATGCAGCGTTGTAACGGCCTCTTCTCCGCCGGAAAGAGTTTTAACAACCTTTTCAAACATCGTTAAAAAACGAAGCTGAACCGCTCCAAACTTCTCATTGACCCCGGGGGTTTCATCTCCCCGCATGAGGAAATGACACATCATCTGAAAGGTGGGTTCGTTGTCCAGGAAATAGTCCACAACGGCAATGGAGAGGGCCTCAAGTCCCTCTCCCCTGACCATGCGCTCGTTTAAAAGGATCTCGATCTTATCGATATCAATGAGCAGAGCCTCGATAAAGAGATCGTCCCGACTGGGGAAATATCGATAGAGGGATGAAGCTGACACCCCAGCCGTACCGGCAATGTCCCTCATGCTGATGTCCCAGAAGTTTTTTTCACGAAACATATCCGTTGCTGCGGCAATAATCAGATCTTTTCTTGTTTCCCGTTCACTCTCTCTCAAGCGTTCAAACGATGATATCCTGCCCATGGGCGGCATTCTCCTTTTCAGTGACATGTTTTGATTTTTCGGCAAGATCTCTCAGGGCAAGATAAAAGGCGCCCATGGCAAGCTCGGCACAGTGGGTCTCGTTGGCCGGCAAGGTCTTTAAAAAGGCTGAGACCTCCTCATGGGTGATATTCCATGCCTCATTCACACTTTTTCCCTGTGCGAGTGACACCACAGTGTTAGCACAGGCGTTGGTGTTTCTGCACCCATCGACATCGTAGGTCACGGAGGTGAGCACGCCGTTTTTTGCCATCAGAAAGAACTCCACGGTGTCTCCGCATTCACCGGTTTTTTTCCCATGGCCGTCGGGGTGTTCCACACGTTCCTGAAAGTCTGTCCTGAAAGCCATTTCGAGATATTCAAGGGAATGATCCTGCCAGAAATTTTTTATAGTTTGTTGTTCCATATTTCTACTCTTTTTTCATCCTAATATATTATTAACCGCACCCATTAATACTGTTTAATCAAGATTGGAGACAAATCAGATTATAATATCACCATGGTTTTGGGTTTACAAGAGTTGCGGCAAAAATCAATTACCATCAAGCAGTGGAAAGAGACCGATCAATCCCGACACCCAACAGGAGGAGCTTGCCATGCAGAGCTCCTCCTGTTGGGTGTCATTGTTCAATGCCCAGGTGCTGAAAAATCAACCTGCAAAGGGTATCCTTGATCTCACTATGGAGTGGTACAGGCGTAGGCCGTCCTTTCCCTGGATTAACATAAAGGTCATGCTTCCCTCCATGCCTCTTCAGATAACAACCGTTATCAATCAGCTTTTTGATAAGCTTTTGCCGCTTCATGCAACGTTCAAATTGATTTCTGCGGTTTGGACATCAACATGGGGGATAGCTGGGTTTTCCTCCATAATTAATTGATACGCATCCTGGAGATTTGCAACCAGCTCTTCTAGGGTCTCACCCTGGCTAAAAATCCCGGCCACTTCTTTTATTTTACCGACATACCAACCTTCATCCTTCCAGTAGTCCATTGTAAATTTCATATCCCACCTCTCGTTGCTTCATATAGCCAAGTCAGCCCCGCTAAATATTTGTTATTAAAGCAGAATCACTCCTAAAGACCACATTTTTACTCCTTCTGGGCTTCTGTTTCTTCTGCCGGTTTGCCCGATTGCTTAAATGCTTTACCCGGGAAAAAACAGTAGGGGCACTCTTCCGGAGGCGCATCACCGTAATGGACGTGCCCGCAGATTCTGCACCTCCAGCTTTTTACTTCTCCCTTTCCTGGGGGTGAATCCTGCAAAGGGTTCCTTTCGCGGTGGAGGGGCAGATCTTCCAGGGACGGCATTACAGGCTTATAGCGGGCCATTAGAAAGCCTGACACTATCATCCTCTGAACCTCACTGGTTCCCTCATATATCCTCAGCAACCGGGTGTCCCGATAGAGCTTTTCAAGGGGAAACATTTCTGTATACCCATACCCGCCCAAAATCTGAAGGGCCTCGCTGACCACTTCAAGGGCTGCCTCGGTTGCGTAGAACTTTGCAATGGATGCGTTCAGGGTCGGATCCACCCCGGAATCAGCCTCCCAGGCGGCCTTCCATACCATGAGCCTTGAGGCCTCAATCTTCTGGTACATTTCTGCTATCTTAAACTGAATGGACTGGAAATTGCCGATCTTCTGATCAAAGGCCCGGCGTTTTTTCGCGTAATCCATGGCGAATTCCATGGCTGACCGGGCCGCCCCGATGGCAAAGGCTCCAATCACCGGTCTCGTCCGGCTGAAGGTTTGCATGGAGAGAACAAACCCCTCCCCTGGTCCTGCTAGAACATGGTCTTTGGGCACCCGGACATTGTCAAAATGAACACCCACAGTGTTTGAGCCTCGCTGGCCAAGTTTAGGAATAGGTTTCCCCACCCTGATGCCCGGCCATTTACGGTCAACAAAAAACGCACAGATTCCCTGGTGCTTTTTATCCGGGTCAACGGTGGCGAAAATGCTAAAATAGTCGGCAATTCCTCCATTTGTAACCCAATACTTTGTTCCATTCAGGATATAGTCCTCGCCGTCGGGCCTTGCAAGACAGCGGATAGAGGCGACATCCGACCCCATGGTCGGTTCAGAAGTGGCGAAACTGATCAGCTTGAATTCTTTTGCAAAACGGGTGAGATACTTCTTTTTCAGGGGTTCGTTGGATGACAGGATCAAGGGTTCCATACCCAGGGAATTGTCAAAAATCGAGGTTGCCATTCCCGGGCAGGCCGACGAAATTTCTTCTGTAATAATGGCACCCTCGATTATCCCGAACCCCTTTCCCCCGTACTCCTTAGGGATATCGCCATTGGAAAGACCTGCTTCAAAAGCCTCTTTCAGAATATGCACCGGGGTTTCATCCCGGGCATCATAATACCAGGCCTGGGGTAAGACTGTTTCAATGGCAAAAGCTCTTGCCTTTTCCTGGAGCTTGAGTTGATCTTTGGTAAGGGAAAAGTTCAGCATAAGAGTGACCTCCTTGGAGTATTTGCTTTCTTTAAACTTATTATAAAGAGATGGTATTTTTTGTCGAGGATTTTCTCGGAGAATAAATCCCCCGATGTTTTGAAATTTCACTTTGATAAAAACGGCTGCAATTGATCTTTGACTAATCCATTCTCACATTCAACTGTTAGCGTGGACCTACCCATACTTTAGAATTGACGTTCTATTGACATCTTTGCAAATTGTCACTATTGTTGTGGCAAAGTGCATCAACATGACGCTAATTGCGTCAGCTGCTAATAAAATTGATGGTAGGAGGTTATAATGACCACTGTATCCTTAAGAATAGACCAAAGTTTAGCACTTCAAGCGGAGCGTGAGGCCAGGATTCAGAACAGATCAAAGGCCAAGCAGCTTGAATATTGGGCAAGATTAGGAAAAGCTATCTCATCCAAATTGAGTGTCAGCGATGTATTTGCCGTATCGCAAGGCATAAAAACGATTAAAGTAGAGGTAATCCCATCTGCCCAATCCATCTCTGTTGATCCAGACGTTATATTTAATGATCTCGAAAACGATAGAGAAAAAGGACTTCTTGTTAAAAATGTAACGTCTGCCAAAATATACTATGAGGCAAGCGTCGACCATCCCGGTTACCTCGATCGCGTGAATTCTGTCACAAGGAAAAGACATACTGGCTCATTTGAAAACGGTAGGTTTAAGGCTCTGTAATGGCTTATTTAAAACAACTTTGGGTGTTAGCCGGTGGTAATGGTGCAGGCAAAACTACATTCTACAATCTCCACCTTGCCAAATACGGCATCAAGTTTGTCAATGCAGATTTAATATCTATAGATATCAATCCGGAAAATCCGAAAGGCTCAAGCTATCAGGCTGCAACCGTGGCCGCTAAAATAAGAGAAGACTTGATCGAACAGGGGATCTCTTTTTGCTTTGAAACAGTTTTCTCCCATGAATCAAAGATCGATTTTGTTGCCCAGGCAAAGGCAAATGGTTATAAGATCATCCTTGTCTATATCCATTTAATTGATTCAAACCTGAATGAAGCCCGGGTAAAGCAACGTATTTCAGAAGGCGGTCATAGCGTACCGCCAGAAAAAATACATTCTCGCATCCCTCGAACGATGAAGCACATTAAAACAGCTTTATCCCTGGTGGATGAAGCAAGAATTTTAGACAATTCATTGAGAGACAATCCATTTCAGCAGATCGTTGTGATGAAATCAGGAGACTATGAAGCTAGAATAGATCCTTTACCGGAGTGGGCCAGGAATATGCTTCCCGTTACCGAATAGGCCCAGGTACAGTGTTTTATAGACATTATAAGACACAGGAGTCAAATTGACTCCTGTGCCTCTTATAGGCGGGAACTAAAACTATTACAATCTATTGATTTTACTGGTCGGGATGAGAGGATTTGAACCTCCGACCCCAGCGTCCCGAACGCTGTGCTCTACCAGACTGAGCCACATCCCGACAGCTGAACTAACGATGTTTAATAGATCTTTTCAGACCAAATGTCAATCAAATATATGGTCAAGTACAATGGTTGCCTCACGCCCTGGGCCAACCGATACAACTTTAATCTCAACCCCGGACAGCTCCTTGATTCGATCAAGATACTTTCGGGCGTTTTCCGGTAGTTTCTCGTAGTCTCTGATACCAGAAATATCTTCTATCCAACCGGGATGGGTTTCATACACGGGTATGCACTCTTCAAGGGTCTTGATGGACGGAGGAAATGCATCGTAGACCTTCCCCTTATGCTCGTAACCCGTGCATATCTTGATTTCCTCAAGGCCGTCAAGCACATCGAGCTTTGTGATAACAAGTCCGGTAAGGCCGTTCAGGCGTGCGGCATTTTTGAGCATCACCATGTCCAGCCAGCCGCACCGCCTTCGTCTGCCGGTGGTGGCACCGAACTCCGCCCCTTTTTTCTGAAGTCTCTCACCTGTTTCATCAAAAAGTTCGGTGGGAAAAGGACCGCTTCCAACCCGGGTGGTGTAGGCTTTGACTATGCCTAGAACCTGGTCGAGCCTTCCAGGTCCTACTCCTGAACCGCAGGCTGCATTGGCGGCAACAGTGCTCGACGAGGTAACAAAGGGATAGGTCCCGTGTTCAATGTCAAGGTGTGTACCCTGGGCCCCCTCGAACAAGACCTGTTTACCCTGATCCATGCCCTTGTTTAAAACCACAGATACGTCTGCGATATAGGGAAGAAGGCGATCCCTGAACCCCATGAACTCTTCTATCACAGCATCGGGATCAAGGGTGTCTGTTTCAAAATAGTTTTTAAGGTAAAAGTTCTTCTCCTCCATGATGCTCGTTACCTTTTGGACAAAAAGAGCCTCATCAAGTAAATCCGCAAACCTTATTCCCCGCCGGGTGGCCTTATCCTCATAGCAGGGACCGATGCCCCGGCCAGTTGTGCCGATCTTTGCATCCCCCTTCTTGATCTCCCGGGCCTTGTCTATGGATTTATGATACGGCATGATCATGTGCGCCCTGTCGCTGACCTTGAGCATGTCTGAAGAGACATCTATCCCCTTTGAATCAAGATAATCGATCTCTCCCAACAAGACCAGAGGGTCAACAACGACACCGTTGCCGATAAAACATACCTTGTTCTGGATTATTCCAGACGGCACCAGATGGCTGATGATCTCATTACCGTCAACCACCATGGTGTGTCCGGCGTTGTTCCCGCCCTGGAATCTCACCACATAATCAGCACGAGCGCTTAAAAGATCGACAATCTTGCCCTTTCCCTCATCACCCCACTGGGTTCCCACAACAACTATGTTTGGCACTTTTTGCTCCTTTTATTTCTAAAAAAATCTCTGATGATTTCCGTTGCCTCATTTTCACACACACCCGAAACAACCTCAAGGGTGTGATTCAGCCTGGCATCCGAGGCAAAATCATACAACGAACCGGCGGCCCCCCACTTGGGATCCAGTGCGCCGAAAACAACCCTAGACAGCCTCGCATGAATAACCCCACCCATGCACATAATACAGGGTTCAATGGTGGAATAAAGTGTTGCCCCGGTCAACCGGTAGTTTCCCACTCGTTCTCCTCCAGTGCGAATGGCCAGCATCTCTGCATGGGCCGATGGATCACAAAGGGAGATCGGCTGGTTGTGGGTCCTGGCAAGAATACTGCCCTCCCCATCCACAAGAACCGCTCCCACAGGAACCTCATCCATCCGGGCAGCTTTCCGAGCCTCATCAAGGGCCATTGCCATATAAAACAGATCATTCATTTGTACTTCTATATCCATGTTTTGGTCTTGAGGTCAATTAGTTTCAACATTTACTTGACAATTTAGACAATTCTATGTATTGTTTGCAGGTTTTTGGGCGCCTGTAGCTCAGTTGGATAGAGTATCTGACTACGAATCAGGAGGCCGCAAGTTCGAATCTTGCCAGGCGCACCATTAAACACAAGGCTTTCAGCGGTTTTCACTAAAAGCCTTTTTTGTTTCCAACTCTACTTTTGCCAACTTTTTGCCAACTTTTAATTTTCTAACAACCCTTGGTAACAAGAATCCTCCACCATAAAAAAATTAGTTTTCCCATGATCACACCCACAATATTACTGGGCCCCCCCCGGTACGTCCTACGGTATCCATATAAAAAGTGAGCATTCGAAACCTAAGAGCAATATCCGCAAAAGGAGCAAAAGGGTAGATTGATCGTTTTCCTACCTCTACCCCTGTTAATGTTGCTAATCCCATTAGGGTGCCTGTCTTTACTGGCTTGATGATCTGCTAATGATCTGCTAATGATCTGCTAACAATTGCTAATGTTCTGTGACTGCCGACAATTCAAAACTCTTTAGAAAAAAACTCCACATTCTCCACTAACTCCACAAGGCCCGTGTCTATAGCTTCTCCGCTGGTGGAGCCTTGTTTTCCATTCTCCACATTCTCCACATGAAAAAAGCCGCATCCCCGGCAAAGGGAAGGGGCCTTCATTGTCACCTATTGTCATCCAGGAATTGAGTAAACCCGGTTTAATCCATAGCTGCAAACACCAGGGTAACATCAGAAATTCCCTTAACTCTACCTCAATGCCAAGGGTTTCCCAAGGCCTGAAACAGGATTCCCCTTACCCGATCATATGTTCATGTAGTCACATCCTCATTACTCCACTGATTGTCTGTCAAGTTCTGGCCATCTCACTGCCATAGTTTAGATAAGACATTGCACAAAAAAATAACCTCTGATAAACCTGTTCTTGATTAATTATCCATGGGGAATAATAAACTGTTCAAGAAGGAAGACCTTCTGTTCCCGGGAGATGGATTTAATAAAAACCTAGGAGTCAAAAGTGCTAACTGCTGACCTCTGGATAGATAAAATAGGAAAGGTAAATTCATCATGGATGATGAGACAAAATTATTTGTTCTTCGGCTCAGAATGGTCATTGGGTTTCTTGGAGAACGGACGCAGTTCAATTGGTGGACAACGGGTTTTTTTGAATCATCCAGCAATTTTTTCCTGGAACCGATTTATACAAAAACATCGGCTTTGGCCCAATACCATGGTGTCGTGGAGGCAGCCCGAAGAGTGCATGACGAACACCTGAACGTTGGCAGCTACCATCTATTCAGGTTGCCTGAAGAGGTCGAACATGCCTTGCATGTGTTAGTCCCAACCAAGATTGAGGATGACCTTATATGTGATGCTTTCAAGAGCAAAAAAAACGCTCTTGAGTCATTAAAGAATCTGGCTGGCAGCAACACTATGACCGGCGAGGGTCCAGTCGTTGTCGGGAAAATTGAAGATCTTGGGTCTATTAAAGCATTGCAAAAAACTGCAGTAGCGTATTTGATGGCTTTTGAGGAGAACGTAAAAGCATATCCTTATTTTATGAGATGATTATGGCAGCAAAGCAACATTATACGAGTCAACTGGGGGCGGGTCTTGGCCTTGTAAATGAAACTAAGACTCTCCTTGAACTATGGTCCCAGGGAATGTCAGCTAATGATCTATACAAGGTCGCCCTTGAGTCCGGGAGGTTTCCCAATATCACAGCCCGCCGACTGCTGAACATTATTAAGGAATGCTTTGCTCCACGATACCTGTCAGGAGATGGAGCTCAGGCGCTGCACCTTAAACAGCTCTCTCCTGTTCTTTCAACTCCCGATTTCATGCAGGCCATGCTTATTTTCACATGTCGTGCCAACCCCATTCTCGGAGATTTTATACGGCAGATCTACTGGACTCGATACTCAGGCGGTCATGGCGACGTAACCAATACCGATGCCAGGGCTTTTGTTGAACGTGCCATAGATGACGGAAAAACTTTAAAACGCTGGTCCGAGTCCATGGTGCGTAATGTCTCGGGATATCTGACAAGGTGCTGTGCGGATTACGGACTGCTGGAAGCCGGACAGAAAACCAGCCGAAGGATCATCCCGTTTCATATATCTTCAACTATGGCCGCCTATCTTGCCCATGAGCTTCACTTTTCAGGTATTGGTGACAACACTTTGTTGACCCATGAAGACTGGCAGTTGTTTGGCCTGGAACGTGAAGACGTTATAGAAGAACTGAAGAGGCTCTCGCTGAAAGGATGGCTTATCGTCCAGTCTGCCGGTGATGTGATACGTATCAGCTGGAAACAACCCAATATGGAGATGTTCTGTAATGTCCTCACTCAAAGCTGATTTTGATGAACTGCGTGGGCGTATCCGGCACGGCCGGGAACTTGGCCATGCAAGCTTCGAACCGATCTATTTTCTTGTCTTTTCTCCCGATCGGATACTTGAAGTCAAACGACAGACGTCCGCCTGGATCTCTAAGCTTCATCAAGAAGGTTGGGACGTGAAAGTTTTCTCAATTGCCGAAGAGATAAGTGCCATTCTGAAGGCTGATCCACGTAGACCCCTGTGGCTCATGGCAGACCGAAAAGCCCCTCTTGACTGGAAAAAAACCAACCAGTCACTTACAAATGCTTTGACTACAAATACCCCCCTGCTGAATCGGCTTGAGGCTCTTCTGAATTCCCTGGAAGGCAATGCCAACAGCCTGGTTCTGGTGACAGACCTTGAGGCGTTGCACCCATACCTGAGAATTGGCGCAATCGAAAGTCAACTTCAGGGTAAATTTAATGTGCCGACGATTTTTCTTTACCCAGGTGTTCGCACCGGCAAAACTCGTTTGAAATTTCTTGGTTTTTATAACGAGGATGGAAACTACCGCTCAGTCCACGTTGGCGGCTAAAAATATTTAAGGAAACTTCCTATGACCATGATCATCAGATCCCTGTTTGATTCTAAGAAAGATATTTACCGGACCATTGAAAAGGTAATTTCCTACGGTGCCTCCCAGGAGGGAAGACTTAAGGCGGAAATTACCGAGTATGTGGTTACCGAAAGTATCGAGGAACAATTTCGAAAACTTCTTGACCGCATGCAGCTTGCAATGGAATCCGGCGGAGAAAATGAAATTGGTGTATGGGTATCTGGTTTCTATG
>JAVERV010000206.1:0-3978 GCA_034006945.1 Desulfobacterium sp.
TTTATTCACCTCTAACATAACGGCTTCGATATGTTCGGGAAACTTGAGGGTTATGCCCAACTCGATGCCTTCTCGGAGGCCTTTCAACTCACCTTCCAGCTTACCTTCCAGCTTACCTTCCTGCTTACCTTCCTGCCTAAGTTTCTCTGCTATTGTCATAATATATCCCCCCATGTTTTTTGAAATAGCCTGCTCGGCCATCTCTTTTATTTGATCCAATGACAGATTATCCTCCTCACCCACCACAGATACCAGGTACCGGAGCATCGTCTCTAAATATTGCATCCCGGTTTCTTTTTCCATCAATACCCTGAGCATGGAAAATATCTCCGGCAGCTTGTAACGTAACCCTGGTTTAAGACCATACTTAAACAGCAGCATCACCGCCTGGATCATGACCGTCCCTTTTATCTGATCATCAGAGAACCGATTCAGGTCATAAAGTTCAAACCCAAAATCTGGGATATACCCAACAAGCTCATCCACCGGGCCGGATAGCATCGATGTCAGCCGCATGGCACCTTCTGGCCATTCCTGCCTTCCATGGCAAATCAGCAACGGTATCACAATGGGTAAGCTTATAGGTCCGGCCTTGTGCTGTTTTATATGTAGACGCCAGATCCTGATCATGTATTCCAAAAGCTGGAGGTGAACATACCTGTCATGATAACTTTTATGCTCAAACAAAAGGTATATGGACCCTGCACTCCCGTCCATGAGCATGACCTGGTAAAGGATATCGGAATAATACTCAGCCAGCTCTTTTTCAATGAAGCTGTCCTTGCTGATCTCCAAGGTGGACATATCCACCAGATCCAGAACCTTACTCGGCAGGTGGTTGATTAAGAAGCTGTGGGCATTCTCCCGATCACTGTAAACTTCCCGGAATAGTTTGTCATGGGCATTGATTACCCCTATGGTATCTTTTTTGCTTTTGTCTGTCATGGTGGAATTTTACCCTGGCGGAACTGGTTCAGTCAAGGGATATATTTTGATGTAAGCCCCGAAGATGATAAAGTTTCCATACAAGAAGGAGAAGCTGCCTGATCTTCTCTCTTTCTGTGCGGCCAATTCCATCCATTCAAGCTGGGTGAGTTGTTTTGTTCCCGTTTATATTCTTATAAGGCATCTATCTTTTAAACTTTGGGTTTGATTTTGTGCATCTATGCAGTTATAGTTCATTTTAGCACGTTCCCTTTGTATGTCGTGTTAGTTTATCGGCAAACAAAACAGCTTACACCAGGCAGGTGCTAACCAAATTTTGTTGTAACTTCAAAGCCCTACAGACTTAAGATTACTCATTTATTATCGCCTAAAGTTAAGTTAATTACGATAACAATGCATACTGGAGTATTATGTAAGATGAAGAAAAAACTCCTTATTTTTTTGATATTTGCTTCGACCTTATTCTCTGACTTTGCCTGGGCTGATTTAAGCCAGAATGAGGTTTCTCAATTATATGTTTCCATTATCGGCAGAGCATCTGAAGGTTCTGGCAATATCTATTGGCAGACCGCTCCATGCAGTATGCCAGCATGGCTGCAACAGCTGATGTAATGCTAACTTTGGAAGCTGTAGCAACTTACTTTGGGCCCGCTTTAAAAAACAATCAATTATTTATTGAGCATATATACCTTAATACCTTTTGCAAAAGCTATATAGATGATCCTGAAGGCATTGACTACTGGGTATCTAAGTTTAATAGGGGGAAGTCTAAAGGCGAAGTTGTTGCAATGATCATAACAGCAGCTCAAGATCCTGTAAATGCAGGCGCAGCGCAAAATCAATTTAACAATTCTATAACCCAAACAAGTGATGGTGGATTTATTCTCTTTGGGGGGACAGGCGGTGACGTGGTTGGCCCGGCTATATATCGTGGTTACAATATTTGGCTTATTAAAACTGACAGCAATGGTAATGAAATTTGGTCAAGAGAGTTTGACCTCGGCGGCAATGAATGGCCCGGTGGCAGCGTTTTTCAAACCTCGAAAGGCGATTTTGTCCTCATTGGAAGAACCCAAGCTCACCATGTCTTCGGGCATTATAATGACTACCCTGAAAGCATCTATTACATTAAAGTTGATAATGATGGCAATGTAATTGAATAACATGTGGGTTATATGAAACTGCCGTCGAAACATCATAGTTGGAGTCTCGATTTTAGAGCCCTCTTTGGTTATCCTGACCGGAACATTCAAAACCAAAGGGTCGAAACATTAAGAAGGGTCAAAGCGACCCCCGACGTTTTGCGGTTCCAGTCAGGATATCCAAAGAGGGCGGAATGACACTAGTGCCCACCCTGTACCATCATGTTTCAGCGTTCGTTGTGACAGGATAGCCTGTCATGGGGGTTATAGAAAAGTTTGCGACGAAGTGACCTTTGGGCGGCGAATAGTCCAAAAAGAAAAGCATTTGCAAAGAATCAGTCAAACTTTTATATCTACCAATCTACCAGCACTACAATTCTTGGTATGCGTGCCATATTCTATACCTCCATCGTTAGTGTCCCCCTACTTTCAACGGATCACTTCATAGTAAAAAATAGGTAACTACCGGGGCAAGCATTATCTACCTGTCCCCATTTTCCAAAACCGTTATAACCAGAACTTATAAATGAGGAAGGAAGGATGGGTTGGGGTGAAGTTAAATCTTGATCTTGCTTTATGATGCAAATATGATTAAAGTAAAAACATGAACTCAAAAAAATAACAATCCAGATGATTTTGACAGTTAGTGGAAAGCAGGAAAGTCGAATTAGCGTTTAGACGAATGCATAACAGTGTATTTTTTACATATCCATGCCTCTAAAACATACAGTAAAAACAGTAGAGGATATATAAGAATGGAAGACGATGTCACTATACAATGTGAAGAAATGTTCTATACAAGAAAAGAGGAACAAACTATGCAAAATGAATTTTACGTGGTTATTGAAAAAGATGAGGATGGTTTCTTTGTTGGTGAAGTCCCGGCGCTAAAAGGATGCTATGCCCAGGGCAGAGACGTTGAAGATTTAATGCGTAATATGCGTGATGTCATCGGGATGTGTCTTGAAGATGAAACCAATCCTGTTATTCAAAATGAATTCATAGGCGTCCAGAAAGTGAGCATTGAAAATGAACCAGCCAATGCTTAAGGCTGACAATGTGATAAAATCTCTAAAAAAGCATGGTTTCAATGTTGTACGTCAAAAAGGTAGCCATGTCCGTCTACGCCATGAAGACGGCAGAGTAACTACTGTTCCTTCACATTCAGGCCAGGATATAGGTAAGGGTCTGCTAAGAAAAATACTTCGTGATACCGAACTGACCATGGCAGAACTGACTTTGGAAACTTGAACCTACATAACTATGCATTATTTAATACAAACTCACTCTACCAGTCTTTTCAGGGAATATATTCCATCAAGCCCGTTGATTGCCTTGGGACTCTTTTCATTTTTGGATTCAAACAGGTGCTTTATGCGTTGATAGTTTTCTTGTACAAAGGCTTTTGTTCCGATAATTCCCGAATCAGAGAAATACCGTGATCTTGATTTAAAACGATCAACCCTGGTGACCTCGAACTTTTTATCTCTCTCTTTTTCCAACACTTTTTCTTTGATCTGTCGACCTTCAGCTGTATCCATTGCACCGGTCTCATAGAGAAACCTTCTGTAATCTCTCAACCGCTCTTTTGGATCTAAAACACCAAAGACTTTAAGTCCAAAATCGAGCGATAAAAATTCATCCTTGTTACCGGTCTGCAGATGGTAGGCAATAGAATTCCACCTGTAATCTTCCGGTTTTGTAACAATCCCTGCACGAACAGGATTCAAATCAATATAGGCAAGGCAATTTATAAGGGTGTTCCCATTTTCCACAACAACACTTTTAAAACGCCCTCCCCAGAAAAAACCCATGCGTTTATGCCGTTTGTTGTAAAAGCGTGTAAAACCAAGCTTAATCTCACGCACATACTCTGAAAGGCTGGATAATT
>JAVERV010000207.1:0-3971 GCA_034006945.1 Desulfobacterium sp.
CAAACAACGTGTCGGTTCGGTACAATACCATGGGAATATGAACAGTAACAAATTTCATCGCCCCATTTGCAAATACTATAATTACAAAAGTTCTACTATTGTGTACTGAAACAATGAGTACAATTCATATAACATAGATTATTGCATGTTAGCCTGGGACTAGGAATACTGAACACTTAAAATCTGATTCCAGACGGTTGTATAGGCAGGAAATTTATGAAAGGCAAAGCAATAAGATCTAAGAATGCAGTGTGCGCAGTCTTATTTTGTTCATTGGTGAGACTCAGATGAATATGGATCTCAAAATCTTTCGTATTAATCGCCCTAGTCTCACCAAATTTATAAAGGGCATGGGCTGACAAGGTGCGGTGGATAGGCTGCTTGATATGCCGAGCTGGTTTTTCCAATACGAGGTGCAGTCCAGTCTCCGTCTAACACGCTTTCAGCGGGCAGGTAAATCCGCATGTGTAGGTGGAAATTATCCATAGATATTGGTAGCCAATTGTTTTCCATGGTTAGGTCTTCCGGGGGATCAATCTGGAGAAGAATGTCCAGGGAACCATCTTCATTAAATTTCAAATCACTGCGATCATTGATGCTGTAGCGGTTTAATATATTATCGATTAGAAAATGCTTGCTGTTATAGGCAGTGATGGACCAGAACCCGTATTTTCTTGTTTGCGGCAGTCCATCTTTGCCAAAATGAATGGTATAGCTGCTATTGCCATTAAGGGAATTACCATCACTGTCTTTTTCCACTTTGGGATAAATAGCAGTTACCACCGGATTTGCGCCGAGGCCGGCCAGGGCCACCAGGGCACGATACTCATATTCAGTGCCGAAATCTGCGATGGGCTCGCCCCAATAACTCCATTGACCCATTTCAACAGCAAAAAATTTACTTTCCTTCCCAAGGGTATCTGGGAGATTAGTGAGCATGTCTTTCCATTTTGCTTCCCTTTCTTCGCCTAATATGGCTGGATCAAAAGTTTTCCCCGGGCCCACATTGATACTGCTGATGGTTTTCAAAATCCCATTATCCATCTCTGGCGGCGGATTCTCAGTCAACAGTCGATTGGCTGCATCAAAAAATGCTTGAGGAGACATTTTCACCACGTTTTCACCCGCAACAAAATCATTGTCCGGATTGTACACACCTTTCGGTGCTGTATAATCTCCTCCGTCCTGGTAAGCATCTAATGGCATTATTTTAAGTTGATTCTGGATTGCATAGATATTTTCCAGGTCATCTATGCCCTTGCATAAAACACGAATAAGGACCCATCCCATATTCTGAGGAAAGGCAACCTGTTCCATATTATCAGGAACACTTCCGTCAAAATCAGGGCCAGTCAGCAGATAGGTCTGTTCGTCTTGAGTCTCGCCACTGCCTAAAACCTTAATGGTGTTGGTATAGGCATCCATCATCTGAACTGCCGCAAATCGATCTACCTTTGGCTTCACAAGCACTAGTGCTGTGTCTGTGAGATCCAAAAAGGCTTGGGAATAAATGGTATCCGTGTTGGGCGTAACTACATCGACAAAGCTCGCATCAACCAAATTCTTACCATGTATCATCTGATTAATGGGGGCACGATTATTCGTTACCTCTTCCGTATTGGTAGTTGTTTTCTTGAGAGCTTCTACCATTACAAGGGGATAGCTGTATATATAAGCTGCCTCTATCTTTTCCCAGGTCGTCATTGCTTCTTGGTCCGATGAGGAACAACCTGAAAGGGATAGGGTAATTAAACAAATTAATAACAACAGCAACAAAAAATCTGACATTTTTTTTCCTCAATTAAATCAAAGCAGTATAAGCACATTTCAACTCTTTAATTGGTTTCATACTTTTCTTGACTAAAATTATCTTCCTATATAAAATCCAGGAATTCCGCCTGGGTCAGAATTCTACCCCGTGGTTGTTTTTATGACGCCGTCACTTACGTAAGGCCTGAAGAAGATCGTAGGATGGGGTACCATCTTCGGCCAGTCCGGCCTGGATCTGAAACTGTCTGATCGCAGATTTGGTGCCTTCCCCCAGAATCCCATCGATTTCTCCAGCATAAAAACCTTTTTCCTGCAATTTTATCTGCAGTTCAATCTTCTCCTCGATACCGAGGGAACCGGGAGGTCTCGGCCAGGAACCTATTAGACGGTCCGCTCCCGCCAGCCGGTCGGCAAGAAGCCCCACGGCAAGGGCGTAGAAATCAGAATTGTTATAGCGTTTCAGAACGAAAAAATTCTTCATCATAAGAAAGGCCGGCCCTTGTGGTCCGGCAAGAAGTTTCAGCTCCGCATTGTGATCGACAGAGTCATAATCCTGCCCTTCAGGCCGCTTAAAACCTAATTTTTGCCACTCAGATAAGGTTTTCGTCTGCCCGTTAAATTGTTCGCCGGATGCCGGCATAACTGCTTCATAACCCCAGGTGTTACCGGTTCTCCATCCATTTTTATGCAGCAAGTTAGCGGCGGTGGCTAGAGCATCGGGGATGGAGGTCCAGATATCCCGACGGCCATCCCCATCCATATCAACGCCATAGGCCAGATAGCTGGTGGGAATAAACTGGGTGTGACCCATAGCACCGGCCCAGGAACCAGTCAACTGTTCTTTTTTAACATCCCCGGCCTGCAGAATCTGGAGGGCTGCAATCAGCTGAGTCCGGGCAAATTTTTGTCTTTTAGGGTCACCATAGGCAAGGGTAGCAAGGGCCCGGGGAACATAAAACAGGCGGTCGGGCCTATTAAAGATGGCGCCGTAATTTGATTCCATGGACCAGATGGCCAGCAGAACCGACTTTTCAACCCCAAATTTTTTTTCCACATCAGCAAGGGTTCGGGCGTAATATCTTTCCATTTTTTCGCCCTTGGCAACGGCCAGTGGATTCACCCGGGTATCCAGATAATCCCAGATCTCAGTGGTAAATTCGGGTTGATAATTCGCCTTGGCAAGGACTTCCGGGTAAGGTTCCACCACCCCGGTAAAAGCAGTATCCCAGGTCACGCGGCTGATCCCCTGTTCATGCGCTTCGGGGTAGAACGCGGCAAGCCATTGTGCAAAATCTTTATTTTCGGCAGCCCGGACTGGAAAATTTATCAATCCATTCAAAATAACCAACGTGAAAAACAACAATGCCGGTTTCAACCAAAATTTCACTCAATCAACCTCTCAATTACTCTTTTATTAACTTTGTGCATATATAACTTCGCCATTGATTAAAATATGCGAATTATCAGTATCGTCTTAAATCCAAGTTGTAAAGCAGAATTACTATAAATACAAGATTCCCTTGAGAGCTCTTTTTTATTGCACGTATGAATGGGGAAAACGACCAGCAATCCCGAGAGAAAAAAAATTTCTTATTTTGGTAAGCTCCCGGGTAGTATATTTACGAACCGATCCATTGGTCCCCAACCTTCAACCGCCAAACACGACTTAAAAAATGTACACAAAAATCAATATACTGTTGATGTCTTTGAGTGCTATCGAAAAAGAGTCGCGCTTAAATGATTACACTGGTAACAAACTTACACAATAAACATTTGATGAAGTCAAACCCATGATTGAGAGCTATCGAAAGTTTCATTTGCAACTGCTGGCGGGAGAATGGCGTGAAGGCCGCAGCGAAGAATCCCACCCTGTCGTAAACCCATACTCTGGAAAGACTTTGACTTCAATCAGATCAGCCACCTCCGCTGATCTGGATACAGCCTATCAAAAAGCAGTAAAGGCGCAGGAAGCCTGGGCAGACACGCCGCCGGCGGAGCGGTCGGCACCGATGCTGCGTCTGGTATCGATTTTCGACGGGAGAAAAGAGGAAAGAAAACCTTGTCTATCGCCGGCCTTTAGGCTTTGTGGGCGTTATCAGTCCTTGGAACTTCCCACTGCATCTCTCTCAACGTTCTGTGGCACTGGCTCTTGCCTTGGATAATGCTGTGGTGATCAAGCCGGCGAGCGATACGCCGATCAC
>JAVERV010000208.1:0-3967 GCA_034006945.1 Desulfobacterium sp.
TCCCTCACACCCCTTGTGACCGCCCCTTTTTTCATATTAAATTCCAGCCAAATTGGCCTCCACAAGGGCACCCGTAAAGGGGGCCCCTACACTCGACTCGGTCTATTTTATCGAGTTGCATCGTTCGTTGTCCTTATTCTATCCAAAATAATAGACGCAGCCGATCGAACCGAAAGATGGTTATATCCGTTCACCCCATTGATGGGCTCCATGAGAATGTCGCACCCGTTGATAAACCCCTTTGAAAGCCCCCAGGCCGTGCCAAGGGCAAGAAGAACGGTCTTTCCCCTGCCCAACTCTGCCCTCACACTTGCCACTGGGACGCTGTTTTCTCCCATGGCCGCACTGGTTGCAACGGTGATCATCGGTCCCTCAATTTCCCCGGCGACCTGGGCCACAGCATCTTCAAAGCTTGATACCACCCGGATAAGGGACAGGGCCTCCCTTCGATGGGGGTTTAACACACCTCCCGCACCATGGATCCAATGGTTGATCACCTCCCGGGCCAGAATCTGCTGGTCTAAAAGTGGGGTAACAATAAAGACCCCCCGCACACCAAAGGTTATGGACGCCCTTGCTATATCGTGCATGTCTATGGTGGTAAGGGCCGATGCAATGATATCTCCCCTTTTATTTTCTACCGGATGATGGACAAGGGCCAGATACAAATCATTCATCAACAAATTTTCCCATCAATTAATCCCTTCCACCAATAAGCTCTCCAATTTCTTGACGCCAGGATTTTAATATATTTTTCTCCTCATCATCCAAGGCCCGTCGATTGAAAAGGTCCGGCCTGTTTAAAAAGGTTCTTTTAAGCGCTGAAGACTTTCGCCAGCGCTCTATTTTACCGTGGTCACCGGAGAGCAGAATAGCAGGAACCTCCATGGATTCGAACACCGGGGGCCTCGTGAATTGGGCGTATTCCAGACGATCATCCCTGAACGAATCCTGTTCAGCCGAATCCTCACCGCCAAGCGCCCCGGGCATAAGCCTGGTCACGGCATCTATGATAACCATGGCGGCAAGTTCGCCCCCGGTCATCACATAGTCACCAATGGAAATCTCGTCATCCACAAAACTTTGACAGACTCTCTCGTCTATTCCCTCATATCTGCCGCACACAAAAATCAGATCTTCAGCGCCCGCTGCAAGATCAAGAGCCAATGCCTGATCAAACTTTCTTCCCTGGGGGGTCATGAGAATCACCCTGGAACTTGAATCAGAATCGGCAGATCTTTTTCTGGCAGAGTTGATGGCAAGGGCAAGGGGTTCCGGCTTCATCACCATTCCACATCCCCCCCCATAGGGCCTGTCATCCACAGTAGCGTGGCGATCTTTTGTAAAGTTCCTCAGGTTCACCGCTGTTCCGATGATAATCCCTTTGGCAACAGCCCTTGAAATAATCCCATGGTCAAAAAAAGGAACGACCAGCTCAGGAAACAGCGTTAAAACTGTAAATTGCCTTGCAGCCACTACAACCCCTCGGGCAGGTCAACCGCCATCTCACCCCGGTCAAGATCAATCTCGATCACGACAGAGGCAAGTGCCGGCACCAGAAATTCCTGTTCGGGGTCAACCTTCTTGTTTTTTACAACAAAAACATCATTGCTGCCCGTTTCCATGATGGAATCAATTGTGCCAAGCGCCCCAAGGGTCTTATCCGTTACCCTGAGACCAATGAGATCTGCCCAGAAATAGCTGTCGGCTTCGGGTTCCGCTAGCCGATCCCTCTCTACAAGGATCTCAGCACCCACCAGATCTTCGGCAAGGTTGCGGTCCACTCCGGCAAACTGAACCAAAAGACCTTTTTTATGGGGTGAAGCCTTGAGTATCGTATGGCGCTCGCCTTTGTTCCCGGCACGTTGAAGTATAACTTCAAGTCCGATTTTAAACGTATCTGAAGATTCGGCAAACGACCGGACCCTAAGCAGCCCCTTTACGCCATGCACTCCGGTTACCACACCAAGGGTAAACAGAGATTCGCCCATGGTTACTCCACAATTTCCAGCACTGTTCGCTTTTTAAGCTTTGCAGATGCCGCACTCAGAATAGTTCTCATGGCCCGGGCTGACCTGCCCTGCTTGCCAATCACCTTCCCCAAATCCTCTTTTGCTACCTTGAGTTCAAGAACAGAAGTCTGACTTCCCTCTATCTCAGTAACCTCAACCGCATCGGGATTGTCAACCAGTGCCTGTGCAATGTATTTCACCAGCTCTTTCATAACTCATCTCCTTATAGTGTGTGTTGAGAATATGGGAACGATACAATATCATGCAGGATTGGAACTGAAACCTTGTTTTTTAAGAAGACTCTTAACTGTTGTTGTGGGGATGGCGCCTTCACCCATCCAATAGCGGATTCTATCCTCCTTGAGAATAATGGCGGCAGGTTCGACCATGGGGTCGTAGGTGCCGACACTCTCAAGAAATTTCCCATCCCTTGGGGACTCAATATCCGCTGCAACAATTCTGTAAAACGGCTTCTTCTTTGCGCCCCAGCGGGCCAACCTTAACTTAACTGACATTTCATTTCTCCTTAAAACGGTAGCATTCCCCGTAATGAGCGCATGCCGCCTTTATTTAACTTTTTTACCATCTTCATTGACTGTGTATAACTCTTCAGAAGCTTGTTCACATCCTGAACCGTAGACCCGCTTCCCCTTGCAATTCTCTTTTTCCGACTTCCCTTGATAACGGCATAGTTTTGCCGCTCCTGGGGGGTCATGGAGTTGATAATTGCCTCGATCCTTACAAACTCGCGTTCATCAATATTCATGCCCGCAAGCATCTTTTTATTAATCCCTGGAATAAGCCCCATAAGATCCTTGATTGATCCCATGTTCCTTACCGAGACCATCTGATCCCGAAAATCTTCAAGGGTAAACTGATTTTTCCTTAACTTTTCCTCAAGGGCTGCAGCTTTTTTCTGGTCAACCGAATCCTGGGCCTTTTCAATCAGGGAAAGGGTGTCGCCCATACCAAGTATTCTGGACGCCATACGTTCCGGATGAAAGGGTTCAAGCCCGGTGGATTTCTCACCCACGCCGATAAATTTGAGGGGCTTACCTGTAACTGCCCTGATGGAAAGGGCGGCACCCCCCCTTGCATCACCATCCATCTTGGTAAGGATCACACCGGTCAGATCCAGGGCCCGGTCAAAGGCACCTGCAATATTAACGGCATCCTGACCGGTCATGGCATCGGCCACAAAAAGAATCTCCGTTGGATTGAGGCACTGCTTGAGACTGACAATCTCTGCCATCATATCATCGTCAACATGGAGCCTTCCAGCCGTATCCACAAGCAGGGTGTCAAACCCCTCCTGGACCGCCATTTGTTCAGCAGCCTGACAGATATCCTCCGGCTTCATATCCTGGGTGGCGGCAAATACAGGAATCCCAAGCTGTTTACCCAGCTTGGTCAACTGATCAATTGCCGCAGGCCTGTAAACATCCACAGGAACCAGAAGCGGCCGGTTGCCTTTTTTCTTGAGAAAAAGGGCAAGCTTGCCCGCCGTAGTCGTCTTGCCCGCACCCTGCAAACCCACAAGCATTACGGCAGACGGTACCCTGCTGCCTATGTTCAACTCCTCGTGGGACCCGCCCATCATGGACGAGAACTCGTCATAGACAATCTTAATGACCTGCTGACCGGGCGTCAGGCTATCCATCACCTCCTGACCAAGGGCGCGCTTATGTATATCTGAAATAACTTTTTTTGCAACCCTGTAATTCACATCCGCTTCAAGAAGCGCCATGCGGACCTGCTTAAGACCCTCTTCAATATCCTTCTCCGAAAGGGTCCCCCGGCCTTTTAGTCGCTTAAACGTTGCATTCAGCCGATCACTCAAGTTTTCAAACATAAGAACTCTTCAAACCCTAGTCTATTATTAAAATGTTGAAATTAGTATTTATTCCATGATAAGTCAAGAAAAAAGCATTACAATCATTAACTCTAATTTTGAA
>JAVERV010000056.1:0-25888 GCA_034006945.1 Desulfobacterium sp.
TCCAGGTAATCTTCAAGGCTTGCAGTCAAACCTTTTTTCTTCATAGATTGATTCTCCTCTCGAACACAAATTAAATTGCATAAACATTATTAGGTTACCCAAAATTTGTCAACACAATTTCCCCGTATCTATGCCCCTGGCTGAAAAACAACCGACCCTATCACGGGGCATGGCGATACCGCAGCTGAAAATGTAGGTGCAATTCATGAGTTGCCCTTGTGTGGATTATCCTTACCTATATCCGTCGATTCCGCCTTGCAAAGTTAATAAATCCGGGTAAATTTTTCAGCATCCGTCGCCAGGAATCAGGAGATTTCCAGACCATAGCCAGATAAGATGCCATAACGGAGGGGCGTTGAAAATGACTCTTGTAAAAATCGATGAACAACGCATCCAGCCGCTCCCGGGTCATCCGTTCAGGAACAAAAAGAAACTCCATGCAGTCCATCTTTTCCCAGTTTTCATCGAATCTGCCGAGCTTTGAACCCGGTGCTTTTATCTTTTCATAAATGGGAGAACCGGGAAACGGGGTAAATTTTGCAAGGTTGAAATCGTTTATCGGCAGACCGAAAACGTACTCCTTGCTCTTTTTAACGCTGGATTCAGTCTCGCCGGGCAACCCCATCATGAGCAGCGCCTTGACCCTGATACCGGCCTTTCTTATCAGAATAATTTTTTCCCGGAGCATGTTTAAGTCGGGATTCTGACGGTGTTGAGCCAGAAGATCCGGATCACCCGTTTCTACCCCCAGACTGATCATCCAGCAGCCTGCGGCATTCATCAGTTTTAAAAGATCGTAATCCAGGTGCTCGGCCCGGGCCGCACAGTTAAATGTCATCTTTAGATTTTTCCGGATCATCATCCGGCAGAAGGCATCCACCCTTGCCCGGTGGAAGGTAAACTGATCGTCGTAAAAGTTGATGTGCCTGATTCCGAACTCTTTGTTCAGATAATCAAGATGGGCAAAAAGGTACTCTGCGCTGTTATACCTGAAGGTCCTTCTGAAAACAGACCTGTCGCAGTAGGAGCAGGCATAGGGGCAGCCCCGGGAGGAGATGCAGCTAGCATTGGGCGTTTTTGGATAATTGAAAATGGGCAGCTTATAGGCATCGGGATAGCCTGCAAGCTTGCTGTAGGCTGGAAAGGGAAGGGTGTCAAGATTGAGCAGCTTCTTACGAAACCCTGTAAATTTCACCAGATTGCCAGCATCCCGGTATACCAGGCCGGATATTTCACAGATATCTTTTTCCCGGGCAGACACAAGTTCGGTAAGGGTTACCTCCCCTTCGCCGATGACCAGATAATCAATGGTGTCGTAGAGTTCCATAAGGGAAGCGCCAAGGGCAGAGACATGGGGTCCGCCAAATACCGCCTTTATATCCGGGTGTTTCGCCTTTACAAGTTCTGCGATACGGATTCCATCCAGAAAACTTGAGGTTGTGCAAGAGAACCCGATAAACCCGGGAGAATTATCCTTAATGTAATCCATGATCAGGGTTTGGGAATCAGGATGACAATAGCAGTCAATAACATGGCTGGAAATTTTATGAAGGTCCATCATTGCCGCCATGCTGATAAGCCCCAGGGGCGGCATGATGTTGGCCATACGGGAAACATCCTTGCCCGCTTTCTCCTGGGAGTAGCCAAGGGGGTGAACAAATAATATGCCGCTGGATCGTTCCATGATTTTTCCTTCCTTAAACTCGATTATCAAGTTTTTTATACCCCCAATGTCCTCACGGACACAACAAACGATGAAACTCGACAGCAGAAGGGAGTAAGGACCTTGTTTCAAGTTTCAAGTTTCTTGCAGGGGACTCGTTTTTTTCCAGTCGGCATTTTAAGAACCATGTCCCATAGCAGCCCCTTGAAACCAAATGCCTGGAGGGCCTTCATTCTCATCTGGCCTTTTTCCGGTGGGAAAAAACGGTCTTTTTTGCGAAAAAAAGCCCGGGTAATTTTTTCATCCATCCCACTCTTATGAACCCCCGGGGCGACATAATAGGTGGGGTTGATCAAAGTGTCATCAGACCGGATGATGCCCTCTCTTACGGCAATGTCCACAAGGGCGGTTCCGGGAAGTATACGTATGCCAGAGAAGACAAAAGCCACTGTTTTTTTAAGGCCTGCAATATTGGTGAGTCCCTCATCGATGGTATTGAGCGTTTCCCCAGGGCCGCCGAACATGAAAAAATGGGCACAGGGAATTTCAGCCTTTATGCAGCCATCGTTAAAGGCCGTGATCCTGCTGAAATCAAAGGTCTTGCCGATGCCTGCAAGGGTTGTGTCGCAGGCTGCGTCGGATCCCAGTTCCACGGCATAGAGGCCGGATCGCTTGAGCAGAAGCAACTCTTCGATTGAAATCTCATCCGGCCTGAAGTAAGCAGCCCATTTAATGCCGAGGTCCGCCCGGACCATGGCCTGGGCAAGCTCAAGAAAACGACCGCCAGGATCGTTGAACACAGAGTCTGTGAAAAACAGGGTCCGGACATTATGATCTGTTTTAAGGCGTTTTAAATTTTCGATCACCAGACCGATATCCTGGTGGCGGAATTTTTTTCCTTCGATCAGGGGATACGAGCAATAGTTACAGCCAAAGGGGCACCCCCTTTTGGTCTGGTAATTGACCATTCCACTCTGGTTGTTATAAAAACTTACAAGGTTCCCATGGTATGCCGGGCTGCAAAAATCCCGGGTTTTCATGCGGGGGGCAAGGGGTCCCATAATTCTGGGCGGTGCGTCATTGTTTTTAATCTTCTGGATTAAAAGATTAAACGCAACCTCCCCTTCACCAACGATGCAATGGTCGGCTCCTGTGTAGTTGAGGATGGTTTCAGGCATGATGGAAACGGCGGGGCCTCCAAGCACCACGGGTACGGCCAGATTCCTTCGAATCTGCGCCACAATTTCCCTTACCCTTGACAGATACCAGTTGTCCTTTGTTGACATAGAATCCACATTGTCGATATTCCGTACGGAAACACCCACAACATCGGGCCTAAACTCATCCAGGATCTGGGACAGGCCCCTGTTTTGCACCTCCCTGTCATAGAGACAGTCAAACTGCCGGGTCTCATGGCCCTGTCTCTGAAGTGCAGCATCCACAAGGGCCATTCCAAGGGGATAAACCGCCACGGGTTCCATGTTGGTGTTGGCTGAGACGAGCAGGACCTTACTCATGTCAGGCCGTTGCCTTTTTGATAAATCTTTTTTCCCTTGGGTTATAGCGCCGGTAGGTACCGTCCAGAATTTCCCGTTTTATCACCTTGAAGAACAGCTCGCCCATTTTTGTCTGATGGCCGCCGTCCTGGTAAAAGGTATCCCAGGCCCAGTTAAAGAGCTCTTCAAGTTTTTCCGGGGTAAGATACTTGGGTTGGAATACGGTTTTTCCGCAGGTGTAATCCAGCCAGTTGTTGCTCAGGATTCGGCCCTGTTTCTTAAACTTTGTTCTAATGGGGGATTTGGGGAACGGGGTCAAAATGGTAAATTCGGCCATATCAAGTTTAATCCTGGTCAAAAATTCCACCAGATTTCGAATATAGGCCTCGTCATGGTCGTCCGTGCCAAGCAAAATAGTACCCTCAACCCCGATGCCGTTGTCATGGAGCCGCTCTATCCTGTTCTTTATGGTTTCAGAGGTGTCGATCACGGCCTGGTAAACATACCAGCATCCTGCATCAGCGGCCAACTTGATAACCTCTTCATCGTCCAGAAGGGGGTGGGAGACCCACTTTTTCTTCAAGGGTTTCATGGCCGTGAAAAGTTCGATGAGCCACTCCTTGTCATGGGCAAGGGAATTATCCACCACAAAGAGCCGGTTGTTTGGAATGGCCTCCATCTCTTCAATAACTTTTTTTACAGGCCTGGGCCTGAACTTTCGCCCGCCAAGGTATCCGTTGCAGCAGGGGAAACAATTGAACCGGCAGCCCCTTGAGGCATGGACCAGATCAAGCATCTGGGTACCCCGGTAATTATAGCAATCCCTGTCCAGGATATCCCGTCTGGCAGGGCCTATTGCATTGATATCCGGAAAATTGTTCATGTAATCATACACGGGTTGGAGACGGCCGTTGCGAAAATCTTGGATCACCCTTTCCATACGCCCCTCGGCTTCACCCAGGAACACCGAATCTCCGTGTTCCTTAACCTCTTCAGCATGGAGCATGACGGCAATACCACCAAACAGGACTGGACGGCCAAGGGCCCTGTACCTGTCTGCGATCTCAAAAGCTCTTGGGAGCTGGCAGGTAAGCAGCACCGAAATGCAGATGAGGTCCGCCTCCAGGTCAAGGGAGAAGACCTGTACATTCTCATCAATAAAATCCACCTCAACATCCCGGGGAAGGGCGGCTGCAAACACAACCGGTCCGTGGGGGGGCAGGTGGAACTCCGTCTGTTTTTCAAGTTTTGGCCAGGTGGGATAAACCAACTGTATTTTCATTTATCGTCCTTTAAAAAACATATTCAAAAAAATCGACAAGGGTTTTAATCTCTCTTTTGCCCAGGTGGAACAAAGGTTTATTGCCGGGGCTTCTTGTGAGCACAGGCACTGCAGGATCTCCAGGATTGTCATCAGAGTTGTCAATGGACTCAAGAACAAGAAACAGGGCGCCGGGAGGGGAGTCGGTTTTTGTCAGCTCTGAGTTGCACACACCGCAGACAACAGCCCTATAAAGACCAGACTCTAGACAATCCATGGCCATGGACAGGGGAGTCAGGCCGGTCATGTTTTCTTCTTCGACCATATAACTTTCCCCGGTGAGGCCAAAGTATATGGATGCCTCGCCAAGAAAACATGAGGGAAGGGTGTAGGCAAAAAGGGCCGGACTTGGGAGAGCTCCGCCGGCCCGGGACAGGGTTGCCTGGTACAGTAAATCGGTTTCCAGGCATCCGGTTTCCGAGCCTGCTATAAGGGCGATGTTTCTCTTTTTTTTAACACCATCCCTGGTCGTTGAGGGAGAAATCCCGGCGTGGTCCATGGCAAAGGCAATGGCTGCAAACCCCATTTTTGAGAAATTATCCATGCGGCCAAAGGGTTTATACGGGTTCTTGAGAACAGATTTACCGGTGAGTTCCGGGAAATGATCTCCGGATAAAGAGAGTTGAACACGGTCGGGCCTGCCCATTGAGGATGAAAATACCCAGCCCATGCCCCTGATGTGTGCACAAAGATTCACCTTACACCTCCCAGAATCAGGGCGGCATTGATACCGCCGAACCCGGAGTTGGTTGTCAGAATGGAGTCCGATGTAATTTCCCGATTATCACGGCTGAAAATTGTCCCGGCCCCTTCGGCAGGATGGCTGAGTCCCGGGGTACCGGGCAGCACCTTTTTTTCAAGAATTTTTGTGCAGAGGACGGCTTCAATTGCCCCGGCCGCTCCCAGGGTATGACCGATGCTCCCCTTAATGGAGTTGGCCATCAGGCTCCGGGGATTGAAGAGAGCCTTAAACACCTCTATTTCCATAGCATCGTTATACCGTGTGCCGGTACCGTGGGCATTGATAGCATGGATGGAATCAAGGGAAGTCTCCCCCGATTTACAGGCCTGGATCACGGCTTTTTTAAGCCCGCTTCCCGTCCTGTCAGGAGCAGTTAAATGGGCCGCATCGCAGGCGATACCCCACCCCCTAATCTCTGCCAGAGCCCGGCGGTTTGTCTGTTCCAACCTCTCCTTGCCCATGAGGAGCAAAAAGGCCGCACCCTCTCCAAGGGTCAGCCCCTGGCGATCCCGGTCAAAGGGCATGGCAGGCGAGGCAGACATGGCACCGATGGCTGAAAATCCGGAAAAGACAAACTCGGTGATCACATCGAGGGCCACGATAAGGACCGTGTGCTCCCGGCCCCTCCTGATCAAGTCCGCTCCCTTTGCAAGGGCAATGGTTGAGGAGGCGCATGCGGCATTAATGTTGAATCCGGGGCGGTTGAGCCCCAGCTCGCGTGCAAGCTGACCGGCCAGGCTTGCCACAGGCGAACCCTGGCCATGGCGGATAAGATCAACCGGCCCCTTTGTTGAGGCGGTGATAAGGAGGGCCCCGAGATCCAGGGAATCCTCTGGGCCCAGGAGATCTACAGAATTTATCGGGTCTACTGAATTTGCTGAACCCGCTGGATACAGGGGAACCCTGTCCTTTAAGAGTTTACGGGCCAGGATAAGAACCCCCGACGTTTCTTCGGGTTTTATTGAAAAGGAAAGACCCGAAATCAGCCCTGCATAGGGGCTTACATAGGCGCTGGTATCGAATCGATCCACCCTGGCAAACCCCTTTTTTCCAGCGGCAACTCCCCCAAACAGGCTTTCTACTCCCGAGCCAAGGGCCGTTATCACATGGGCATCAACAATATAAACAGGTGTCATTTGAGCTTGCCTGCCTTCCACCTGTCACAAAAATTCTTTAAAAATTCCGGCTGGGTTAAAAACAGCTCATATTTCTCGTTGAGCATCATCTGGATAATATATCCTGTGGCCGCCACCTCTCCCCGGGGATCTTTTATGATATATTCGCTGTTGAGCCTTGCGGCCTCTGAATAGTGGAAAATTCCCTGTATGGTGATCTCATCCCCGAATTTCAAGGGCCGGATAAAGTCCACATGGGCGGTCTTAACCGGGGCCAGAATTCCGTTGTTATAAAAATCCATGTATCCGATCCCATACCGCAGTCCAAGTTCGACACGGGCATCTTCAAAAAAGCTGGTGTAATGTCCGTGCCAGGCAATGGTGAGCATGTCCACCTCCTGGAAGCGGATGGTGCGTTTCGCAATTGACATAAGGGGGGGCGGGGCATCCAAAGGAGTTTTAAAATAGGGTTTTCTCATTAAAACAGGCTCTTAGCTTGTAGATGTCGGTTCTTGTCGGCATCCATGGATAAAAGTTCGTCTTCCATAAGCTCTTTAACCTTTTTCCTCAAGGCCTGGTGCCCCATTTCCCCCGTAAATTCATCGGGGAAGACCGGGTTCAGAACCCTCATCTTTATCCGGGCAGGTGCCATATACCGACGCCCGGGCGGAAGCAGATCTTCGGTGCCGGTAAGACAGACAGGTATGATTGGTGTGTTGGTCTCAACGGCCATTTTAAACGCACCCGAATAGAACCTTGTCATAGCTCTGGTTCTGCTTCTGTGGCCTTCCGGAAAGAACAGGACAAAGCCTTTTTTATCAAGGGTCTGTTTTGATCTTGCAACAGATTGTTCCCAGGAAAATTTTTCTATATTGATATAGGCTGCCATTTTCATGAAGATACTGTAAACCGGAATCTTAAAGGGCCAGTCCCGGACTGCAAAACAGACATCATACACCGGGAGCATGTTCATGCAGTATGTGTCAAAAAAAGACCTGTGATTGACCACGATAATGCCGGGGGTGGAAAATTGTGCGGGAAGGTATTGAACAGGTTCAAAGGTGACAAATATCCGGGTGAAAGCCTGCCATACCCGGCCATAAACCCATATGGCCAGGCGGGTGATCCAGGGTGTGGTTCGCCTGGGGATGAACTTTAAAAAGATAAAGGCAACGGGAAAAAGGATCAGGCCTCCGAGGGTCCAGAGAACAAGGGCCGATATCAAAACGAAATTCATGACCCCAAGGAAAATCACCCCTGCCGGGCGATCCTTGAGCCGCTCCGTATAATATGCATGCAGGGAGGACATCAGTTCAGTCCCTCAAAATTCAGCACAAGCGAAGCATTGGTACCGCCGAATCCAAACGAATTGGATACGGCCCGGCGGATCTGCCCCTGGCGGGTTTCAGAAACCACATTGATGGGGGGACACCCCTTGTCCAGGGATTCAAAATTGATATTGGGGGCTATAAATCCTTCGGCCGCCATGAGTGCGGTATAGATTATTTCGCTTGCGCCGGACATCCAGCACTCGTGGCCAGTCATGGACTTGGTGGATGACACCGGAGTTTTGGGGCCGAAAAGGTCGTGGATCGCCCTTGCCTCGGCCAGATCCCCGGCCAGGGTTGAGGTTGCATGGGCATTGATATAATCGACGCTGTCCGGGGAATACCCGGCATCCTTGAGGGCCTGGCCCATGGCCGTGTACAACCCCCCAGCGTCTGGATCGGACAGGGTTCTGCCGATGCCCGATGAAAACCCATACCCCTCGATAATTCCGTAAACAAAGGCCCCCCTGGCCCGGGCATGGTGCAGGGATTCGATGATGAGACAGGCGCCCCCTCCGCCGGGCACCAATCCATCCCTTGCCGCATCAAAGGGGCGGGACGCCTCCCGGGGGCTTTCTGTCCTTGAGGAAAAGGCGTTCAGGGCGTCAAAACTTGCCATGGAGGTCCAGTGGGTTTCCTGGGCCCCTCCTGCGATGATGATATCCTGCATCCCGGATCGGATCAGCATCAGGGCCTGGCCCAGGACATGGGCACCAGATGCACATGCCGCACTCACCGTCCAGTTGGCACCCCTGGTACCCAAAAGTCCGGCCAGGTTCATGGTGATCGTAGAGTTCATGGCCCTGAAAATATACCCGGAACCGATATAGTGTGTCTCTTTATACTCCCTTGCAATGTCAATGGATTCCACCCCGGCCTTTATGGTCGAATCATTGCCAAATATCACCCCGCACCGCTGGCTCTGGATCTGGGCCGTTGTAAGATTTGAATGGGCAAGGGCCTTTCTGGCCGCCACTGCCGCATAAAGGGCGGGTTCACACATGGTCCTCAGATTTTTACGGCTGAGGCCTTCCGCCTTTGGAGAAATTTCAGGCAGCCGGGCCGTCAGGCTGGATTTAAAGCCCATTGCCTGCCTTGTTGGGTCAGATACAATACCCGAAACCCCGTTTTCAAGCGATCGGACAACGGTATCAAGATCCGTTCCAAGACAGGATACAAGCCCCATGCCTGTAATGGCGGCGGATCCCCGTGATTGATATTCAGGACATCCCACCCCTAACAGATTCCGCCGTTGATGCCAAGGACCTGGCCTGTTATATATCCGGCTCCCGGCGAGCAGAGAAAGGTTACCGCTGCTGCGACCTCTTCGGGCTTTCCAAGCCGTCCTGCGGGTATCATTTTAGCAATCTCATCAAGGGGAAGACCGTCGACCATTTCGGTTTCTATGAATCCCGGTGCAACGGCATTAACCGTTATATGACGCTTGGCGATCTCCCTGGCAAGGGCCTTGGTGGCGCCGATGAGACCCGCCTTGGATGCAGAATAATTCACCTGGCCGGGCTGGCCCATCTGGCCGGAGGTGGAGGTGATGCTGATGATCCTGCCCTTTCGTTTTGACAGCATTTTTTTCACCACAGGCTTGGTCACGTTAAAAAAACCGGTCAAATTTGTATCCAGCACCCGCTGCCAGTTTTCAACCTTCATCCACACCATCAGCATGTCGTCCCTTACACCTGCGTTATTGACCAGGATATCAATGGATCCCCTCTCTTTAAAGACTGTATCCAGCGATCCATGGGCTGCGGCCTCATCGGTTACGTCAAAGGGGAGCAAGGCCCCGTCTGATCCGGCTTCCCTGACAAGTTCAAGGGTCTTTTCAGCCTCTTCCCGATTGGACATGTAGTTAATATAGACGAACCGGCCTGAAGCGGCAAGGCCTACCGCAATGGCCCGGCCCAGGCCGCGGCTTGCGCCCGTGACAAGGGCTGTCTCCTGTAACGATGCCTGTGTATCAGATTTCATTTTAACTCCTTATACTCGATTATCAAATTTTTATAATCCAATCTACAGCAATTCTAATTTTGATTTTATACTAGAGGCAACAGTCGGTATTCCCTTGCTGAACCAAAAACTAAAATCTTGATCATTGAATTATACATATTTTTTTAGAATCAGGGTTGCATTTATGCCGCCAAAAGCAAAATTGCTGGTCATTACAGTGTCGACCCTGGTCTTGAAAGTTTCTCTCACATGGGGAATTCCTGCACAGTCAGCGGCCACGGATTCAAGATTCCGGGTGGGAATCAGGGTATTGTTTGCCATCATCATAAGGGAAAATATGGCCTCCATTACCCCGGATGCCGCAAGGGTGTGTCCGGTATACCCCTTGGTGGCGCCCACCGGGGGGAGGTCAGGGCCTAGCATGGCAATGGCCCGGGATTCCGCCGCATCCCCGACAAGGGTACCTGTGGCATGGGCGTTTATGTAGTCAATGTCTCCTATCGTACACCCGGCCGAGGCAAGGGCACGGGTCATGCACCGGAACATACCCCTGTCCCGGGGAGTTGTCATGTGGGCACCGTCACACAAGGTCTCAAACCCGATGATTTCACCAAGGATATCGGCCTTACGCTCCAGGGCATGGTCCAGGTTTTCCAGGATCAGGGTACCCGCCCCTTCTCCCACCACAAGGCCGTCCCGGCGGTCATCAAAGGGTCTGGGACTGCCCCCCGGTTCTTTTTGCCTTGACGCTGCGTTCAACACATCAAATATTCCAGCCGTTGAGAAATGAAGCTCGTCCGCCCCTCCGCAGATCATCACATCCTGGAATCCGCCCCTGATGGTTTCATACCCCATTCCAATTGACTGGGTAGAGGTGGCACATGCAGCGCAGGGGGATATGACCCGGCCCTCTACTCCCAGCATGGCGGCAAGGTTCGCGGCAACGGAATGGTTCATGATTTTCATGAACGCCGTGCCTTCAAGCCGGGAAATCCCGCGGGTTTCGTGAACATCATTGAACAGGGCCTGGATCACCTCCCCTGACCCCGTGGTGGAACCCATGGCGACACCAGATCTGTGTGACTGAATCACCCCAGGGGGATTTCCCGCCTGAGTCAGGGCATCTATGGCGGACAGGGCAGCCATCACAGCCATCCTTCCCATGGTGCGCCGGTCCTTTCTCTTGATTTTTTTGGGGTCATAATCCCTGCACACACCTGCAAGGGAGACCTTCAACTCCTTTACCTCTTCCCATTCGGGAACACAAACAATGCCTGATCTTCCCTGGACAAGGGCCTGCCAGACTTCCTGGGGCAGGTTGCCGATGGGAGAAATTATTCCCATGCCGGTTATGGCGACCCGATTCATGGACTCTCCTTGCTGTAATTACTTATTTTACCCATCCTGCGTACTTTATCCATTAGATAAGACCCCGGGTAAAAATTTCTACACAGATTAAAACTGGCTGAGATGGCACCGTGAATGCCGCAGATCCCAACGCTTTGCCCGGTTAAAAAAAGCCCTTTGACACGGGTGGCCGGGCTGAACATGCCCTGGAGAAATGCCTGGGCACACTTTTTTATGCCATAGGCCGTTCCACCCGGGGTCAGGGTGTAGCGCTCAAATGTAAAAGGCGAATAGGTATCTACAATTTGAGCCGCCCCCCTGGTTCCTGGAAATGTTTGTTCAATCCGATCTATTATGCCCTGGGCCAGGCTGTTTTTTGTCCGGTTGTACTCCCTTTTTTCGGGAATTTGATACTCTGTTCCAAGTATTTTAAGATCATCCGAAGAAAGATGGGTCAGAGCGGTTACTGCAACATCCCTCGCCCCGAAGCTTGCTTTGGGGAGGGCGCTTAAAAAAATCATGCCAGGGCCCTTTTCTTCGCCCTTTTTTCCAAGATCATAATGGGCATTGACATCCCATGAATCATAAAGATATGCATCATTATCAATCACGGGGCAATGGTCTTCTTTCCATTTGAGTGCCATGCCGAATACACCGGGGGTGTTTTGGGCAGCTAAAAGCCGTTTGTGGTAAACCGGCCTGAATGCCCCAGGCGGGCAAAGGGCCGGGACCAAGGCTGGATGGCCCGAATGGATAACCCTGTCAGCTTCCAGGATTTCGCCGAAAGAGAGCATTACCCCCTGGGCAATCCGGTCCTTGACCAAAATTTTTTTCACCCGGCTCTTCACCCGGATTTCTCCTCCTTCAGATTCAAGACAGGCCATAAGGGACCGGGCAAAGGGGGTGGCGGTTTCATTGATCCTGAAGCTGGAGTTGAGGTAGCAATCTGAAATAAGAAAATGGGTCAATACTGGGCACTCATAGCTTGACATCCCAAAGAGAGGATTGTTTGCCGACAGAATGCTTTTAAGCTCGCCCCTGATATTAAGGGCTTTAAAATAATCATCCAGGGAGAATGTAAAAATAGAAGAACGATCAGGAGAGGTTGATTTACCCGGATGGTACAACTCGATACCGCTTACAAGTTCTGTCATATCATGGAAATAACGACAGATTCCATCTGCCTGACCGGTAAATTCTGATGTCAGCTTGGCCCTGTATGCACCATGGTCCTGGGGAACCTTGAAGCAGCGGCCAGGGAAATAATAGGACTCAAACCCATCTTTCCCAAGGGAGGTAAGTTCAAGGGAATCCATGAGCCCCAGGTATTTAAAATAATACCACAGGGCCTGGCCCGGATTAAGTGCCCCGAGCCGGTGCACCCCGGTGGGAAAAACAAGTCCTTGCCGCTTAAAGGTCTGGGTCAACCCCCCTGGCAGGGCATTTTGTTCAACAACCAGAACCTTTTCTCCCTCCTTTGCCAGAATAATTCCGGCGGTCATTCCACTTATTCCGGAACCTATGATAATGGTGTCATAACGAAAATTCATGGTTTAATTCCCTCGTCCGAAAGCCAGTGTTCACACAGAAACGGAATCATGACCATGGTGAAAAAAAGAGTGACAGCCATTCCTGTTGTTCCGGCAGCACCAATGGAAAAAAGGGCGTTGTGCCGGGCAAAACAGAGGCTGATAAAGGCAGCGATGGTGGTCATGGCGCAGAGAATCACACCTGCCGGGGTAATCTGACGGTCATCCTTTGGGGTGTTTAATTCATGGTGAACCATGAATATTGAAAAATCCACCCCCACCCCGAAGACAAAAATAATGAATACAATACTGATAAGATTCATGGGAATGCCCAAAAGCCCCAATAAACCCGCCGTTACAACGGAACTCAGACAAACAGGGGTAATCGTGACAGCCACAAGTTTTAAACGGCGCTGGAATAAAAGTAGTACCAGGATCATGGAAAATGCGGCCCACAGGAAAAAACGTTTGAATTCTCCGGCCACAAGAATGGTCGTTCTCTCCACAAAATAAGGTTTATCAACGATCAAGGTGCCGGGAACTGCCGACTTTATCCGGGCTGTAATTTCTGGTATCCGATCCCTGTCCATGATCCGTGCTGTGGTCAAAACTGCCGCCCTATCCTGTTTTTTTCCATTGGCAAGGTCCGGGGAATGGCCTTCCTGATTTGAATTGCCAGACTTTAATTTGATAAGCTTGCCCTTGATAAGGGGATAGATCACCGTGGGTTTGAAGTCTTCAAGGGACATGGGCTGTGGGGATGTGGCGGCCAGGCTTTCCAGTTCATCAACAAACGGAGAAAAGGCATCCAGGGCAAATCCGTGGCGCACACTTGCCTGCTCCAGGCTGGTTTTCAAGGCGGCAGTCCGCTGGGGTGTAAAAAAGGACTTTACGGCCTGGAACCGCAACTCTTCCTCGGCCCGTGATGGAAAAATTTCACCCAGGGAGGCGGTACCAGCGATTATATTTTCAGCTTCCATCCCTTTTAAAACCCTTAAAAGCTCATCATTAAGTTCAAGGGCATGGTCCACATCCCTGCCCTTTACCATAAAGATGGTGGGGGTTGCCTGACCCCAGGTCTCCAGGAAATTATCCATATCTCGTTTGACATCCGGGGTCAAATGGTTCATGGCGGCTGCATCCCCCTCAAAGGTGAATCTGGTGAGGCCGCCAAGCCCTGCCGCAAGGAGCGCAAGCACTAAAACCCAGAGCAGAATCATATGCTTTTTTCTGAAGGCCATAAGGCCATTGCTGAAACCAACAGGGGAGAGCCGGGGGGGTGTCGGTCTCCAGGGAACAATAACGATAAAGTACCTCAAGAAGACAAAGGAAAAGAGTGCTGCCACGAATATGCCCGTAACTGCAAAAAGGCCCATCTGCCTCTGGCCCGGGAGGGAAGAGAGCATAAGAGATCCAAAGGCGGCCATGGTGGTTGCAGCTCCCATGGTTATGGGTTTCTTTAAATCTCGGATAATTTTTCGGATATGATCGGTTCCCAGGGTATCGGCATGGAGGAGGATATGGAGGCCGAAATCAACGGTGATACCCACAAGCAGGGCTCCGCACCCAAGGGCAATGGCAGACACCTTTTGCGTAAAAAGGGCGGCCAGGGCACTGGCAAAGGTAAGGCTTACCATGGTGGGTACAAAGATCAGAAGCACATGGTAAAAGCGGCCAAAAAACAGGCTCCCCATGACCAGAATCCCGGCTGCCAGCACCAGAATGGCCCTTTTTACATCCGATTGAATGGTGGTTGAATTATCCAGGGTTGCAGGGTGAACACCTGAAAAACCGATCTCGATTTTATGATCGAACTCCTGGATGAGCCTGGTTCGCTCCCGGTTGAGCTGATCAAACATCGCTCTGCTCTTCATGGTTTCCACGGCGGGGAATGCCGGGGATGCCACCATGAGAAGACTCGTCCCGTCTTTACTTATAATCCTTGATTCACCGGTCCTGGCCCCTGGCATCTCTGCCTTAAAGGCAGCCAGGCGCTTCAAGATAAGGGCATCCAGCCCAAAGGGATCACGGGTCACGCCCCTTGTGGAAAATGCTCCCGACGGGGAGAGGAGCTGGCGTTTGATCTCTAAAACCCGGGCATCAATCGCCCCAGGAGTAAGCCTTGCATCAAGACCGTTAAGATCAGACTTATCCAGAAGCTGATACCTGTTCTCACCCACAAGATCCATGAGTGCCATAACCCCCTTGGGGGAAAAGCGATAAAGGATATCTGAAAAACAGGCCAGGTCTTTGACCGCAGCATAAAAAGCATCCCCTGCCCTTTCCAGGAGTTCTAAATTCTGTTTCTCCTCCTGTTGCTCTTTCTCTTTGTCCTCCTCTCTGTCTTCCTGTCTGGCTGTGATCTGGATATAAAGGGCCTCTGCCGCAGGAACAGTGGAGATAAAGGTACTGAAGTCAGCCACCTCTGGATCTGAATCAGGAAGAAGAGCCGTTATCCGTTCGTCCACCGTGAGCCCCAGGGCCAGGCCAAGGCAGGCCAGGTAAAAAATAAGAATTAAGACAAGGGGAACGACTTTTTTATATTTATCGGGTATGATCATTTGTTTTGCCATAACCTAGGGCTGTTTAAAGACAAGTACGACATTGTTCCCCCCAAAGGCAACGGACTGAGATATGGCTGTGGATGCATTTATGCCCTTTGCATGGGCAACCGGGGTAACGATAAAATCAGGATCAGGTGTGGAAAAACCCCTTGAACCGGGGATCCTTCCCATATTGAGGATAGCTATGGTAAAGACTGCCTCAAGGGCCCCTGCGGCCCCCAGGGTATGGCCGGTATAGCCCTTGGTGGAAAAAAAGGGAACTCCGGGCAGAACATTTTGAAATACGGTCATTTCCATGCGGTCATTCTCCCTGGTGCCCGTGCCGTGGGCATTTACAAAGCCCAGGTCGGCAAGGTCCGTCCCCCCCTGGGCCAGGGCAGTTTCAAGGGCTGAGCAAAGGCCTTTCCCATCGGGTCTTGGGGCCGTCAGATGGTAGGCGTCACAGGCCGATCCATATCCAGTGATCCCGGCTCTCACCCTCTCCCTCAGGGGGGAGTGGTCTCCAGCATGGGATTCGAGGACGAGGACCCCGGCCCCCTCCCCCAAATTGAGCCCTTTGCGGTCGGCATCAAAGGGTCTGCACTGTTTTGAATCTGTTATCATGAGGGAAATAAATCCATTATAGGTGACCTTGCACAGTTCATCCGTACCGCCTGCAATGACCATGTCGCATAGACCTGATCGTATCCACCCGGCTCCGATACCAACGGCATCCGATCCCGAGGCACAGGCATTTACAACGGTCTGTACCGGACCGTTAAGGTCAAGGGCAGATGCAACGGCCTGGGCCGGATTTGACCTCAGATAGCGGAGAATGGGTCCCATGTCTGGGTTTTTTCCCTGTTTATACTGGATATAGAAGGGGTCGTTGTTCAGAGCCGAACCCACGGTGGTGCCCATGCAGACACCCACGGTTTTACCCTTGAGGCTCTCCTGGTCGAGTCCGGCGTCAACGAGTGCCTCCCTGGCTGCGACAATTGCCATTTGAGCGGTCAGGCTCAGCCCTCTCTCCCCCTTGTTTAAATTAAAATCAGGGCATCCGGGCAGGCTGAATACTGGGTATGCCACGGCATGATCTGTGGAAAACCGCCCAGGGGGAGCCGGAACCGGCGGGGCGTTAAACATATGGTCCATGGAGGAACTGAGATTCAGCCCAAGGCTGCTGACCGTTCCCATACCGGTGACGACCGCCAATGGTGTTCCGGGTTTCATCGGCCATTTCCTTCATCTGAAACGGGGGAACCAGCCGGAGAGCCTTTTGGAGAGCCTGGCGATTCTTTCCACATATCATAGAAATTAAAAAACTGATAGGGGTGATCCTGGACGTACTGTTCCAGAACATCCACATAGGTCCGGGCGTGGTGAATATAGTTTTCCCCGCGTTTACCAAGTTTTGATTCCACATGGATCAGGGCAGGAAAGGCAAGTTTATATTGAGCAGACCCTGATTTATACGAGTTGAGGACCACGATGGGTTTTTTAGTAATGGATGCAAGCTTGTATGCACTAAAGGGGAACCTTGCCCTTCCCCCGAGAAAGGTCATATCAAGGGCATAGGCCCCATTACCGAAAAGCCGATCCCCCATGATGCACAGAATTTCATCCTTTTTCAGGACATCAAGCATGTCCAGGGTGCCGCCGAGGAACTGGTCTGGATCGATTATTTTAAGGGCGGATTGCTGATTTTCATGCTCAAAACAGTGCCTGTCCCCTTCGCCGTCCTGGCGGAGCATGAGCAGATTTACCGGCCGGTTCAACTGGGACAGGGCCGCCATTGCCACCTGCCAGCAGCCCACGTGGGACATGAGAATAATAAAGCCCGTGTCAAGGCCTTTGATCCTGTGAAAATCTTCCCGGTTTTCAAAATCCGCCTGAATAGAGGACAGGCCAAGGATTCCAAGGAGAGCCCGGTCCACAAGAATTCTACCAAAGGTCAGCACCAGACGGTAACGGTGGGAAAAAAGGATGAACCTGCCAGCCTTTGGAAACCTCCGGTTTAGATAGGGATTACAGGCTTTCCTTACACGGGGAAAAAACACCACATAGACAAATACGACAAAATAGAGAAAAAAATAGGCAAGGGGCCTGCCCCCCAAACGAATCATCCAGTAAAAAAACCCAAGACCCCACTTTGGTCCGGGCTTTTTTTTTTGCCACTCAGCGGTCATCACAATCCCTTTCAGGTATCGGAACAATGGCGATTGCCAGGAGATAGATGGCAACAAAAACAAAAGCCCCCAGAACCGGAGCCACCAGAAGCGCCCCCAGGCACCACTCATAGAACCTGTCAAGAAACTGGTAGCCCAGGGTTTCAAAGGAAATTTCCGTAAGAAATCGTCCCCCGTGGGTTAAAAAATATCCCACCTCAATGCAGATGGCAGGAACAATGGGCGGCATGCAGAACTGGCTTGTACCAAGGGCAACGATTTTATTCAGCCTAAAAAATCCAGTCACAAGGAGAATGGCAAGCGTGTGCATGGCGACCAGGGGAAGGGTTCCAAGAAACACACCAACCGCCCCGGACAGCGCAATCTCATAGGGGGAGATGTCATTTAGCAGAAAATAGCGGATGCTCTTAACCGGGTGAATTATGGAAAATTTGTCCCCATGATTTCCCTCTATAATTCGACGATGGGGCCAGGGTAGAAAGGATCTGAGGGTCAGCCTTGTGTTTAGCAGAGTCAGCCTCAGGTTGTCCTTGAACATCTTGAAATGACTGATCCTTTTTCCGGGTTCCGGGTAATAGACCTGGATGTCAATGGAGCGGACTGTCACGCCTGCCCAGGCAGCCTTTACCAGAACTTCGATTTCAAAATCGTACCGGGTGCGGACAAGGTTAAGCTTTTTAAATACAATAAGTGGGTAGGCCCTGAATCCGGACTGGGCGTCTCCTGCTGAGAGTCCCGTCTGAACCCTGAACCAGAAATTTGAGAACTGCCGCCCAAATCGTGAGGTTCCTGGAACATGGGTGTTGGAAAAATCCCTTCGCCCGACGATCAGATCCCCCGGTGTTTTTAAGATTTCCGACTTGAACCGTAAGAAATCTTCGGCCAGGTGCTGACCGTCGGCGTCAATGGTTACCATGTGGGTGTATCCCTCTTCAAGGGCATACCTGGCCCCAGTCATCAGGGCTGCGCCCTTACCCCTGTTAACCCCATGGGCAAGAAAAGGCACCCCCATATCTTCAAAAAAATTATCGGGCAGATCCGTACTTCCGTCATCCACCACAAGAATATCACCGTGGAGGTTTAAGCAATCCCTGATTACCCTTTCAACGGTTCGTCCGTGATTAAATACCGGAATGACAATAATTATGCGCAAAGATTGATTCAGTTGAATTAATTGATTCAATGGATCCAAATGATTCATGTTTAAATTACCCGCTCCTCCTCATTCCGGTCCGGCATGGGCAGCCCAACAAGGCAATTCATGAACTACCCCTACACCCCTCCATCCACTGTCAACTACCCACTACCTAATACCTAATACCGCAGGTCAAAAAAGGTGACCCTCTTACGTTTTTTATGAAACTGATAAATTTTTTCTTCAGCCTGTTCCGGAGAGATCAACCTGATTTCGGGGACCACTCGTATCCTTGCCCTCAGCTGTTCCTCAATCCATGAGATGTCCCCAGGATCAACGAATCCGGCTCTATCCCTGGTTTCACCCTTGGAAAGCCCCCCGTTTAATGCGACAAAAAGGATGACCCGATCAGTGCCGTCTGGGTTCAGCCGGGCCTCTACATAACCATCCTGGAAACGTTTATCCCCCTCAAGTGCGCCCAATACGGCATTGGGGTACAAGGTGGTTCCCTTATATTTGAGCATCTGATTTTTCCTGCCGATTATCGGGGCAAGGCGCGGGGTGGTCCGTCCGCAGGTGCAGGGTTTTGTGATCATATACGAGATGTCTCCGGTCCTGAAACGAATCAGGGGCATACCAGTGATCCCCAGGGGAGTTACAACCACTTCACCCGTTTCGCCCTCGGGTACCGGAAGATCATCGTGGCCGAGGATTTCCACCACAATGAGTTCTGGCCTGAAATGACCGCCCTGGCGTGCCTCGCATTCACAAAAGGTGGTGGCCATTTCGGAAGATGCATAGGTTGAAAAGATTCTGGCATCCCACATGGCTTCGAGTTCCCGGGATATGGGAAGCAACTCCATGGATTTATCCTTGGTGGGCTCGCCAATGGCAATGAGTCTCTTGACAGTTGACTCGGCCGGGTTCATCTGGCGTGCCAGGGCATATTTCCCAATTTTATGTATAAGTGAAGGCACCCCTACGATGGTTGTGGCACGGGTTTGCAGGATGATCTCCCAATGCTGGGCCGCACTTCCAGAACCTGCCCGGACAACGGCTGCTGAAAGCCTGGCTCCCCCGAGGAAATAGGCCAGACCTGCCATGAAACACCGGTCCAGGGCCGCACACACAATAAGGGTATCAGAGCTGTCTATCCCGGTCATCCCGAGGGCAAGCTCTTCGTTATAGGCAAGCCTGGATAAATCCTGAGCCGTCAGAGGGATCATGGTCGTACCAGAGCCTGAGGTGCCTGAAGTCAGACAGATATCAACCACCTCCCTTACATCGGCGCATTGAAATTTCCGGGTATCCTCCAGGTCTGATTTTTCGGTCAAGGGCAGCTTTGACAGATCTGTCAGACTTTTTATTTCTTGTATATCAATCCCGGCTCCCCTGTATTTTTCCCTGTAAAAATCTGAGTGGGCAAGGGTGTAGGATATATGCTCCAGAAACAGCTGTGTCTGAACGGTTTGAATTTTTTCTTGGGGTGCAAACTGCAATTCTGCATGGGCCTTGGCCGAGAAATCACTTAAAAGGGGTGGGTGGAGAACCTGCCCCCTGGTTTTTATTTTCATCTATTTCCTAGGTTCAGGGATAAACCGTCCATTTCCCTGATATTTTGACTCTTAAAGCATGTTCAGGCTCTGCCTGGCATATTTTTCAAGCTTTGGGTTGGAACTTGTCTCAATCACCCTGGTCAGAGTTTCCCTGTATTTTGCCATTCCTGAAGCCCCCAGGGCTTTGCACATCCAGGACAATGAATCGGTCAGGTTTCTGTTTCCAGCAGACTGGGAGGAGAGATTTAATAGTCTTTCGCCAATCACATCATACACGGCATTACCGGAAAACGGATGCCTGTAGGTCATTTTTGCAGCATTACGCATCATCTCAGGGTCATCTGACATAAACATGGAAATGATTTCATTCTCTCTGGAAGTCAGGTTGTTGCCCTTGGCAACGGGTTGCCTCATAATTTGATTACGTTTTGCAGAGACCTGGATCTGATCAATACTATTGGTGGAATGGCGCTTCAAATTCTTATTGGTGGTTGTCTGTGCAACTTTGCGAAGGGTTTCTTCATAAACGGGATTACCCGAGGATGCAAGTGCCTTGCAGTACCAGGCCATTTCATCCATGTATTTTTGATTCCCCTGCTTCTGGGTGTATCCCTGGAGAAGTTTTTTCTCAATAGTATCAAAAAGCAAAGGGTCTGTAAGACCGGATCTGCTGATCAGCTTAGCTGCATCGGTTCGTGTTTTCATATCACTGGATTCCAGCATGCTTAAATATTTATGAACCGCTTGAGACTGATCACCGAATACCGTTCCCGACAATCCAGCCAAAAGACAAACAACTATAAACAGGATACAAAAAATCTTACTTCTGAATTCAAGAATCATATTTCCCCCTATTTTCTCTACAGGTTGTGGTTCATATTTTTAACCTGTTTTACCCTTGGACAGGGGAGCAAGTCAAGAAATAGTTCTTTTTTTGCCCCTCCTGTAGTTTTTCCCTATTAAACCAACATATACTGGCAGACACAACACAGCATGAAACTTAAATTAACATTTTTTTAAATCCTATCAAGTTCATTTGAGTGTTTAATGGATTAGTCTTTGAATAATCCTTGTGAACTATCGCACATTCTGGTACCAGACTGTTTACGTATTTTATCTTTGTTTTTAACTAAGATGGTAAGGAGCAAAATGGATTTAAAGTACAAACTAAAAGAGATGATCATTGAAGAGATGCAGATTGAGGATCTCACCCCCGAAGAAATAGGGGATGATGCTCCACTTTTTGGAGACGGGCTGGGTCTTGATTCCCTGGACGCCGTTGAACTTGTGGTCCAGCTTCAAATTTATTTTGGGGTTGAAATCAAAAACATAGAACAGGGTCGGCCTGCACTTCAGTCAATCAACACGCTGGCGGATTTTGTCCGGGCACACCAGATAGAAGCAGGCAAGGTGTAACCCTGAAACTGGCTGTTCATGGTATAGGATATGCGGGGCCTTTTGATGCCTGTCCCGACAAAATGGGGACACTTTATCAAAAGGCATTCAAACAAACTGATGATCAACCAATTGATCACCTAAAAGACCTGCCCCACCAGTTTCCCAGGAGAGGAGACCTTGCTGTTGATCTATTAAGGGCAGAAGTATCGGGTCTTGAGCAATACGTTGGAAAATCAAAACTGCGCCGGGTGGATCATTACTCTCGAATGGCACTGCTGGCTGCAGGGCGGGCCCTGGAAGATTCAAAATTTCCGTCTGCATCCAGGGAACGAACAAGTGTAATTGTCGCCACAGGATACGGAGCACTGAAATCGACCTTTTCATTCCTGGATTCCTATATTGAAAAGGGCGACAAGCTGGCCCTTCCAACCCATTTTTCAAATTCCGTCCACAATGCAGCCGCCGCCCATATTTCCATCTGCTATGAAATCAGCGGCCCGACCCTTACGGTAAGCCAGTTTGATCTTTCTTTTATCTCTGCCCTTATCACGGCCGGAACCTGGCTTGAAACAGAGAAAACCGATGCCGTGCTTGTTGGAGCGGTGGATGAGTGGTGTGAATTAACGGGATACTGCATGCAAAGGTTTTCCAAACATTCAGATACCTCCCCCCCATCATTTGGCGAAGGTGCCATCTTTTTCCTGGTAACCCGGGAAAAAACCACCCCTCCCCAACATGGGTTTTTTAAAGAGATAACAATGGGACGGGAGATTGCCAAAAAAGACCATACACCAGGAGATATTATTTTTTCACCATCGACTGCCGCATTGAGCCCGGATACAGAGCCCTGCACATTAGAGACAATCCCCGGGGCATTGAAGCGTAAAAGAGGCGGCTCTCCCACCGACATGGGAATGGATGCCTTTTTTGCCTTTAAAAGTAAGGCAGATAACGGTCTTGAGGTTTGCTGTCTGAAACAGGGGGAAGGAGGGATATTCGGAAAAGTGGTTCTCACCATCTCGAGGAAAATGTAAAATATGAGAATCAGCCGCTTCCAGTCACGGGTTTTGCTTATCCTTATGGGAGGCCTGATCACGCTCTCTTTTTTTCCCCCCGAACCAGGGGCAGGGGAAGGTGTTCCGACCATAAATGGAATTTCTATGAATCTGGGATATACCTATGATCCCCGGGATAATATCATTATAACACAGATCTCTGTTTTCAGACTCTATGATTACGATGCTGTCTGGCCTCACAATGCCCCGGAGAATCTTCGGTTTAAAATTGAGGCAGGCCTCGGGGTCTCCCGCTTGGAAGATGGTGATACAAGACTGAATGGGTCGATAAATATATTTGCACTTCATTATCTTTCAAGGCTTGAAAACAATTTAATAAAACCCTATGTGGAAGCAGGGATAGGATGTATTTACACGGATTACAGGGTCCATGGTCAGGACTATCGGTTTAATTTCAATCCCCAGGCAGGTGTGGGCTTTGACATTAAAAGCAGGGACACTCTTCCATTGTTTGCCGCAGTGAGACTCCATCATTTATCAAACGGCGGTATCGGTTCTTCCAACAGGGGTCAAAATTCAGTGATTTGCCTTTTAGGCTGTCATTTTTAAAACTATTTAAAACATTTGCGAGGAATAGGTTTAGTTCAATGGAGAGGATAATTAATATTGTTAACTCGGTTCTGGAAGAAGAGTTTGAAATAGATGCAAGTCTGCTCAAGCCTGCGGCATTGCTCTATGAAGATATCGGTCTTGACAGCCTTGATGCAGTGGATCTTATTGTCATGATTGATAAGGAACTGGGAGTGCGCATCGAAGAGGAGGATGCCAAGTCTCTCAGGAGTCTTAATGATGTTTACACGATTATAGATAATCTGCTCAAGGTGAAACAGGCCTAACAGACCTAAGGGGAGTCAAAAAACACAAGATTTGTTTTGCCTGCCGTGGCATTGGGGGTGTTGAGGACAGCCCTGGCAAGAATTCGGATTTTACCCTCAACGTTCAGGGTCTCGGATGAAAGAGTGATGTGAACGGCTACGGGGGTATTAGGCTCAATAAAATGGGAAAACTTTGTTTTCTTTATTGATTGGATAAAAAGTTTTTTATCCAGTATGGTTTCCAGGCAGAATTTTACCATCTCAATCTGGACAATTCCCGGAAGAATGGATTTTTCCGGGAAATGCCCCTTAAATAGTTCCAGATCACCTGGAAAATTGAATTCCCCCGAGATACCGCCAGTCCGGCTGCCAGCGACGGAAATTTTTGATCGCTGAATGTCTGTATAGAGGCTCATGAAAAATGACCTGTTGAGTCCAAGGTATCCTGGGAGGTCGGAAATAAATAATTAGACAATCCTGCCCTATTATTAATTTCCAAGTCCCAGATACCTGACCTCAAGGCTAAGGGTGTAGTTTAATTTATTGTTTTTGACTGTTATGAATTTGGGAAGCAAAGCATCCTGATCATAGTGGTAGCCAATCTCATATTCCAAGCGTTTTTTTTTCAACTGCCTGTATCCTGAAACAAGGAACTCCTCCTTGCCCTTTGGGGTAAAAACATGGGATCGGATAAGGCCATCCTTATAGTCCGTTAAAATCATCCCTCCGCTCTTGCCGGTCATAACAACAGGTGCTTCAAAAGTGGGGGAAAGGTATAGATGCTTAAGATCCTGAACCACCGATTCTTCAAGCCAGTTTTTTTTAAAAAAGCCGTTAACCACCACGGTGTCAGGCCTGCCATCAAGAATATGAACCTCAAACAGGGTTCCGCCCATCTCTGCCTGGGCCAGGAGGTGAATTTCCCGACAGGGCCGGTCAACCTTTAAAAACCCCTTTAATATGACCGTTTTTCCCCGGACATTCAAACTTGCCCGGTGGAGTGCATTAAACCTGTCAGGGTATTGCTTTAAGATCAAATCTATCAGGATATCTGTCTGGCCGGAAACTTTTATTTCCGGGTCACAAAGATCTTGAGTCCTGGTTTTATTAACGGCACATCCCGCTCCAACAATTAAGGATATCAATGCAAAAACAACGGCAAAGGTTAAACCAGATCCCGGTTTCATGGGATAGACCATTTGGGAACAGGCAGGGGGGGATTATCTTTACCGTCAAAGTAAACATCCTCTACCAGGGTGTTTACCAGGTCTTGATGGAAGGTTATTTTTGTATAATCTTCCCCCGATTCCCGGATAATTATATAATCCAGACGATCCATGTTTGAATTGATACCAAGCTCAAATGCCTGGATGAATTTTTTAAACTCCGCTGCCCTTGGTTCTAGAATCAGGGCAAAGGCCCGTTGGTCTTTAAAGAGGTTATCCGGCCGGTATTTCCCTGTAACTTCGTACATGTCAGCCTGATTAAAACGGCCATTGACCCAGGCCCCAATGTGATCCAGAACAACCTCCATCATTTTTTCGTTTCCCTGGGGTATCTTTTGCCATTGCCCGTTAAACTCTTCAAATTTAAACAATTTATTCCCGGAAACCATAAGAATGGATTTAAAGGGTTCAAAAAACTCAAGACGAATTTTCCCAGGAGCTTTAAACAGAAAGACCCCGGTTGAGACAACAGGTGCAGCAAACAGGGAGAGGTGCTTTTCCTGAGTTAAAAGGGTTTTTAATGTTTTTATCCGACCCAGGTTTTTTTCTGTATCGGCAAGGATGTCATCAAGGCGGTCATCGGGTATTGAAGAAAACTGGGATTGATCTGCGCCCGCATCCAGGATCATACAGGGCGTAGAAAGAACAAGTCCCATGCTTAAGACAAGCATTGAAACCAGGGGGGTAATTCTCCGGACAGGTCGAATCATCGCTTTTCCCCTTGATTATCAGCGCTGTTGAAAATTTTCATCCTACCCCGGGCCATAATTTTTCTACGGCATAAAATCTCTCCTTGAATCAGATGAAAAGGTCCTATCTCGTCTGTTTTATGGACGGTTATGGTGATGGTTTCATCCTCCTGTACCGGATGAAAAAAATCAAAACTGTCAATGGCTACAAGCATCCCCATGGCCGGAGAGCCACTTCCTGTTTCCATTTGGGAATATCCGTGGTGGGCTGCAACTGTCTGGGCAATACATTCAACCAGTACGGCCTGAAGCACGTATCCGTCTTCACAGCCGTAATCCTTTCGGGAAAACATCTTTTCGGCTGTTCCATGAGTATCACTCACCCTGGAATACCTATCGATCATGACCATGGGTGGACGGTGGGGGATAATTCTGATCACATCCGGAAATGCTGACCGCATATACGCTTCATCTCCTTATTATAGCTATCAAGAACAATCACAAGAGTCACCCCTACACAGGCCTCGGCTTAGGTTATCAAATTTCATGCTTTTTGTGGCCGAACACCATCCCTCGCTCCGGCCGTGCCGGTTATAGAAAAACACCCGCTCAAATCAAAATCTGCCACAGTTACAATCAGGTACGCACAATTTGACTGCGTCGGGGAAATTTCATGCCATCCTCTGGCAGTCGCTGCAGCTTGAGCTGAACCGGGAAGGGTTTCACCTGCCAGATTTTTCGACAATAATCGGTAATGG
>JAVERV010000209.1:0-3895 GCA_034006945.1 Desulfobacterium sp.
CCCGGCAATGGAGGGGCGGGGGAAACATGTAGTCATTGAGGGGTTCTTTCTGGTCCTCCCCTTCCCGCTCTTCTGCCCTTTCCCTGGCAAAGTGACGGTTGGCCTCTTCCAGAGCCTTGAGCCCTTCAGGGAATATCGAGATAATATCCCGTCCCATTCCCGTGTACTGGCTTCCCTGACCGGGAAATAGAAAGGCGAGTTTGCCCTGTTGTGGTCCTGATCCAAAGTAGATATTCTCCCTTGTCCAGGATTGTTCATGTTCGTCGTTTACAAGGGTGACGGCCCTTTGCATGGCCTCTGCCCCATCATCGTCCCCGGCTATCAGGATCAAAATTCGCACGCTGTCCATGTTGGAAAATGATTTTCTTGCCTTAAAGCAGAGCCAGGCCGTGTGGGCGGTCCGTTCGGCTTGATCCCATTGGGCGGATTGGGCAAGTTCTCCGGTAAATTCCAGGAGTTTTTCCTTGATTTCCTGGCGGGTGGCGGCTGAAAAGGCTGCGATCTGAACTGTGCCGTCCCAGGATACCCTGGTCTTTTCGGGCTCATTCTCCTCCAGGACCGCATGGAAGTTGCTGCCTCCGAATCCAAAGGCACTTACCCCTGATCTTCTCAAGGAATTGTCCCGGCTGACCCAGGGTTTTGCATCGGCGTTAAGGTAAAACGGGGTGTTGTTAATTCCAAGTTCTGGGTCAGGTGTCTCAGCCTTGAGGGTGGGGGGCAAAACCTTGTGATAGAGGCAGAGGGCGGATTTGATGATGCCTGCCGCCCCGGCTGCGGCCTTTGAGTGGCCGATCATGGATTTAACCGATCCAAGGGCACAGGCCGTGGTTTTGCCGCTCTCCTGTGCAAGGGTCTTCAGGGCTGTGAACTCGATCTTGTCGCCCACCCTTGTGCCCGTTCCATGGGCCTCGATCAGGCCAACCGTTGCAGGGTCAACACCGGCAAGATCGTAGGCGGAATGGAGGGCTCTGAGCTGGCCTGCCGCATCTGGGGCGTAAATGCCCCCTGTCCGGCCGTCACTCGAGGTGCCTATGCCCCTGATGACGGCATAGATCCTGTCCTTGTCCCTTTTGGCGTCGGACAGGCGCTTTAACACGATCATGCCGACACCCTCGCCCAGAACGGTGCCGTCCGCATCCTTTGAAAAGGGTCTTGCATCGCCTGAGTGGGAGAGAACCCCTGTCTTTGCAAAGCACATGTTCATGAATATGTCGTTCAGGGCATCCACACCCCCGGTGATGGACATGTCGCATCGGCCGGAGACAAGCTCCATGATGGCTGTGTTAATGGCCGAAAGGGAACTTGCACAGGCCGCATCCACCACCGAATTGGTTCCGCCAAGGTCAAGGCGGTTGGCGATTCTTCCTGCCACCACGTTACCAAGAAGGCCTGGAAATGAGTTTTCCTGCCACTCGGCATATTGACCCGAGATTCTTTCCACCACCTCGGCCGACTTCTGGTCTGAAATCCCCGACTCTTTCAACGCTTTTTTCCAGATGGGGTGGCCAAGCCTTGCCCCAAGGGGTATGACAAGCTCCTGGGTGCCGGTTACCCCGAGAATCACGTTGGTTCGAAGCCTGTCAAATGATCCTGGAGCTCCATAGCCTGCATCTTTAAGGGCCGCCTCGGCCACGATCAATGCCAGGAGCTGGGAGGTGTCGGTGGCGTCAAGGTTGTTGGGGGGAAGGCCGAATTTTGCAGGGTCAAACGAGACCCGGGGGATGAACCCTCCCCTGGAACAGTAGGTACGATCTCTGGAAGAGGGGTCGGAATTAAAATAATCTTCTAAAGACCAGTGGCTCTCTTCTGGAACCTCTGTGATGGCGTCCTCCCCATTGAACAGCAGACGCCAGAATTGCTTGAGTCCGTTGGCCTTTGGAAAAACACAGCCCATCCCTATTATCGCCACAGCGTTCTTGTTTTGCAATTTATCCCCCACATGGTGTTTGTTTGAAAAAGAAGGTACTGGGTTTTGAGTACTAACAGCAACTGCTTTTTCATTATTCGTTGTGACAGCATAGTCTGTCATGTGAGCTTTATAATAAATAAAAATATACATACCCTACTATAGGGGAGCTGTTTTTTACAGTCGGGGGAAAGGATTTGACAAAAGTTTTACAAGGAGATCATTTCAAGGAGCTGTTCCCGGGGCAGGGGTGTGAAGTTTTCGATCCTGGAATCAAGAATTACACCCTGACTTCTGAGCTAGCCAGCTCTGGTTGAAACCGAGGCTCCCACAAGCAGACTGAGGGCAAGGTCAACGACCCTGCGGTTTTCAGGGTGCTTGAGCAAGCTTCCCCTTACCCACTGGTTAAAGGCGCCCATGGAAGGTCCGCACCAGATTTGAAAATCCATCTTTCGGTTTGGTTCTCCTGTGATTGCCCATCGGGAGGATTGCCCAAGGTAGGATCTGAACACCAGGGACATCTTGTGCTTTGGGTCCCTTTTGGCCCTTTCCACCTCCCTGATGTTTCTTGTGAGGAAAAAGGCCCGGGTCTGCTGCCAGGTCTCTTCAAAGCTCGCCAGGAGGAAGCGTGTTTCGACCTCCCTCTGCTGGGCCGCCGGGGTTGCGATGCCTCCTGCAAGTCCCACGCAGAGGGGTTCATCATACCTGAAACGTTGGTTGAACTCGTCCCTCAGGGAGAGCATGGTCGGCAGCAGGGCAAGGGCCGGGCGGTTGTCAGTGTGGCCGCCGGAATCAGCCTCGGCCGTCAGATCCTGGGCCATGGCAGACACCATCTCAACCGAGGTGATGCCGTTGGCCATGGCACCTGCTATATAGGGATATCTGATCCCATGCCTTGCCTTAAAACCTTTTAAAAAAGAGATTGCTATTTTTTTAGAATATTTTCAAGGCCTTAAACTGTTTTTCAGGAGCTGGTTTTAAGGTTAAGAAGCAAGCTTTATCATGCTATAGACAAAGTCCGGCATCGAAACAAACAGAATTAGCATCAGAACAAGAAGTACCATCTGTGGAAAAACTGAAAGAAATCTGTGCTTTACTGAAGTCTTGGAATGATCTTCACCACAACTTCCAAAGCTCATTTTGAGCACTGTGCTTCCCATCCCGTAGATAATTATTGTAAGAAGAAAAAAATACAGTGTCAAAAGAACGTAGAAGCCATTTTGAAAAAGTTGACGCGCTATAAGAAATTCACTTATAAACACAGGGGAGGGCGGAAAACCCGTGATAGTAAAGAACGATATTATCCATAACCAGCCGTTCACGGGATCAGTCTTTAGCAGACCTTTCACTTCTTCTATATTTTTGGTTTTATATGTGGTATAAATATTACCGGATGTCAGAAAAAGAGAACTTTTAGCCAGCGAATGACAGATAATATGAAGATATGCGGCAAAAACTCCCGCACCTCCGCAAGCCACTCCTATTGCAATGATGCCCATGTTTTCAACTGAGGAATAAGCCAGCATTCTCTTATAGTTAACAACTTTAAGGATATATACGGCACAGATGAAAAGTGATGCAAATCCGGTAACCATAAGCAGAGTTGAAGCATAGTACCTGAGTCCGGCACTTTCCATTATATTAAAAAAATGCAGAATTCCGAGCAGAGCTGTATTTAAAAGAGTTCCTGAAAGCATTGCAGATGCCGGCGCAGGAGATTCTGAATGGGCATCAGGAAGCCAGGCATGCATTGGAGCAAGACCCACTTTCGTACCAAACCCCATAAGGATAAACGGAAAGGAAAATTTCAGCCAGAATGGAGATATTCCATTAATATTATTCAGAATATCGTCAAAAAACAGTGAGTTTATCTGTTTGGCGGCAATTGAAAAAAAGATTATACCGATAAAAGCGATCGAAATACCTATCGAGCAGATAAAGACATATTTCCATGTAGCTTCAAGAGAAGCTTTCGACCTTTCCATATAA
>JAVERV010000210.1:0-3889 GCA_034006945.1 Desulfobacterium sp.
GACATCGCTCATTCCGGGTATAGGAAAGTCCATGGACCCGGACTTGAAACGAACATAGCAGGCACTCGTCCGTGGCAGTATCCCAGAATCAAGGCAGAAATCACCCTGTATCCCGGCAACCAGACGGTTTTCGTATCCACGTTTGGCAGCGCAGGTAATGACAGCCTGAATATACTTCCCGCTTCCGGTATGGTCAGGTACCTGACTAATGATATGCAGAATCTTCATGGGTTTTGACACTACCATAGTTAGGATGAAACAGACCAGCTTTTTCACTCCATCTATGATACGAAGGTCGGGAAATGCATCTGCGATACCAATGACATCTATGATTTTGTTTGGCCTGCCCACTTTTCTCTTTTCGTGACTCACAAAAATACACATAGGGTTTTCAAATAAACAATATCAAAATTATTGATATTATCGCTTTGACAAATTATTTTTTTTTTTATAGCTATGTCCCGAAGCTATTTGAGTGCTGGGTTTATCCTGCATTATGAAAACAGGATACAAGAACTAACCTATTGGCAGGGCATAGGAACATGAAAATGCGGCCCGTTGTCTCCTGGTCATGGAAAGCACCTTTACACGGGTAGATACCAAATTGCCCCTGACATGACCGCATTAGCAATATTAGCAATCAATACTTAGGATAGGGAGAATAAAATGAGTAATGAATATGTATCCATGTGGAAGGATCTGGGATTAGATATTGAAGCCCATAACTCCCTGCTCACTTTTCTGGGAGACGCTTATAAGGATATTTTTCTGACCCAAAAGCAAAGACCTGAAGGGATGGGATATTTTGACTTTGTCATGAGCGAAGTGCATGGCTTGAGAATTAAAGAACTGATGGATGAAAAGTTACAGGGCCGAAAAATTATAGGTTCCTACTGTGTGTTTGTACCAGAAGAAATTGTATTGGCAGCGAATGCAACACTGGTCGGACTCTGTTCCGGAGCGGATTTTGCCATGGAAGAGGTGGAAAGATATCTGCCAAGAAATACCTGCGCCCTGATTAAATCATCATTCGGGTTTAAACTTGGCAAGGTATGCCCTTATCTTGAAAGTGCAGACATGATTGTGGGAGAAAACACCTGTGACGGAAAGAAAAAGGCATATGAATCCCTTGGATCTCTGGTTGACAACCTCTACATCATGGATCTGCCTCAAATGAAATCAAATCAGGGACGGGATCTTCTAAGAAACGAGTTTGATCGATTTAAAAATGCCGTTGAAAAACTCACCGGCGTTGCCATCACTGAGGATTCTCTTAAAGATGCTGTCAAAACTGTTAATGCCAAGCGCTCGGCCCTCCACCGCCTCTCTATGCTTCGAAAGGCTGATCCTGCTCCCATTTCAGGGCTGGATGCGCTTCTGGCAAATCAGGTTTTCTTTTATGACAATCCCGCTCGATTTACGGAATCGGTAAATAAGATCTGTGATGAACTGGAAAAAAGGATAGAAAAAAAGCAGGGTGTTGCATCGGAAAAAGCACCAAGGATTCTAATATCCGGCTGCCCCATGGCTGTGCCCAACTGGAAACTGCCTTGGATCATTGAAACATCAGGTGCCGTAATTGTAGGTGAAGAATCCTGCGTGGGAGAAAGGGGTGTCAGAAATCTTACCAGGGATTCTGGCACGACTGTGGATGAACTGATGGATGCCATCACCGATAGATATTTTAAGGTGGACTGTGCTATTTTTACACCCAATCAAGACCGGCTCGAACATATTGTGGAGATGACCAAAGCCTATAATGCTGATGGGGTAATCCATTACGGTCTTCAGTTTTGTCATCCATATATCATGGAGTCCATTCCGGTTGAAAAGGCCCTGGAAGAAAAGAACATTCCCTGCCTTCGCATTGAAACCGATTATGGAATGGAGGATGCTGGCCAGGTCAAGACAAGGGTTGAGGCTTTTATCGAACAGCTCAAAGATTAAAACCTAACAGTTGCAACTTTTAGGTTAAATATGCAGTATTAGGGATTAAGAACTATGAGATATGCTGGAATTGATATTGGCTCAAGGACCATTGAGCTTGTTGTACTGAATGGCGGTCGGATAGTTGAAAGCCGCCAGACTGATACTGGATTTAATCCAATCACAGAGGCTAAAAAAATTATGGATGGGGTTGCCTATGACAAAATTATGGCAACCGGGTATGGCCGGAACTTGTTTGAGATTGTGTTTGACGATTCAAAAACTATAACGGAAATTAAAGCCCATGCAAGAGGTGTCCGTGAATTTTTCCCGGATGCCAGAACCATACTGGATATCGGTGGACAGGACAGTAAGGCCATCGCTCTGAATGAAAAAGGACGTGTTCAAAAATTCGAAATGAATGACCGATGTGCAGCTGGAACAGGAAAGTTCATTGAAATCATGGCGAAAAACCTCGGATTCTCCATTGACGGGTTTGGTCCTGCAGCCCTTGAGGCAAAAAATGATTTGAGTATCAACAGCATGTGCACAGTATTTGCTGAGTCCGAGGTGACATCGCTGATTGCAAAAGGGGCCGATCGAAAGGAAATTGCCCGGGGCCTTCATCTCAGCGTTGTCAAACGGGCAATCGGAATGATCAACAGAGTGTCGTCAAGTGGAGCGATTGTTTTTTCCGGCGGCGTGGCAAAGAATCCCTGTATCCGGGAATTGATCTCTATAAACCTTGGCAGGGAGGTCTTTGTCCATGAAAATCCACAGATGATCGGCGCTTTGGGTGCGGCTTTGATACTTGAAGAAGAAAACACCAATTAAGGAATCTATTAACCCCAAAATCCTTGAAGAGGCGATTCATTGAGATTCGCCTGCTGTTTGAGTAAAAGAGCGTTAAAATGATTAAATATATTAAATATCATCCTCAATTTGAAAAACAATGCGAGAAGCTTAAAAAATCAAACAACATGGCAAGTAAGGCTGTTGAAAACGCCTGGAGCATCATTTCGGCATTTAAAGAATCAAGAGAAGATTTCCACAATATGGGAACGTTGACCCATTTTGGGGAATTGAGGCTGAAGGATGGCATAAAATATAAACTTGGCAGCGGCTACCGCCTTGTGCTCAGTGTAAGCAAGTATTATCTTTTTGTTCTCTGCATTGGTACCCACGACCAGTGCGACCGATGGCTTGAAAAAAATCGAGGAAAGGAAGATTTCAGCTTTTCATGGCAAGAAAGAGTTGTGCAAAAAAAATCAGAAAAAAGAAAATCCCAAAATACAATAGAGTATAATAGGCAATCAGACCTCTTCACTCCTATTGACGACAGAGTGCTAAGGCAAATTTTTAAGGGAATTTGCAATTCCATAAGGTAAGGTAGAGACGCCCAATTTGGGCGTCTCCCACGGAAAGTAATATCATCCCCTAATTCCGGGCCCTAGTTCCGGGCTATCAAGTCATTCCAAAAATCATTCCCGAAATTGTCGCCATGACGATGACCAACAACGAAAATACAACGGTTTTTTTAGTCCCTATTACGCTTCTGATTACAAGCATGTTAGGCAGTGATAGGGCAGGACCTGCAAGTAAAAGGGCAAGGGAAGGTCCCTTTCCCATTCCACTGCCCATAAGTCCCTGAACTATCGGTACCTCGGTAAGCGTTGCAAAATACATGAACGCACCCACAATCGATGCGAAAAAATTGGCAAAAAAAGAATTGCCGCCAACGAGGGCTGCCACCCACCCATTTGGGATTATCCCCTCATTTCCAGGGCGGCCCAGGAAAAATCCAGCGATGAAAACACCCACAAGCAGAAGCGGCAGGATTTGTTTCGTAAAATCCCATGAGGCATAAACCCAGGAGGCGTTTTCTTCATCGGATGTTGATGCCGACCATGTAAGACCAATAAACCCTGCTGAAAATGCAATCATCGGAACGGTTGGCAGTATA
>JAVERV010000211.1:0-3840 GCA_034006945.1 Desulfobacterium sp.
CAACGCCGCGCTCTGGGGCAAACCGAAGCGCAGCGTAGGTTTGTCCCTAGCAGCGCTTTGTTATGTTTGCCCATTTAAACGGGGTATGACAAAATCATTTTGTGAATTCTATATCCACTACTTTTGCAGTAGCCTCACCTTCCTGCCAATCAGATAAATCTGATTCCAGCGTATAGTATTTGCCCTTCTCCATTTCTTTAACGTACCCAGGCTTAAGTGGCTTATTATCACCACTGAATGAATACTTGCTCACCAGAACTGGATGATAATCTTCTTCAAAGATAGTGTTACCACCTTTATCTTTGAAATAAACAACAACTTTTACTTTGTCTAGTGAACGATCGCCATTGTTTTTGAGAGATATTCGAACTGCTGGGACATCCTTTTTAAGGTAAGTATCAATTCGTTGAGCTACAAACTCTGTTATTTCAACCTTATCCATGTAATTCATTTTTTCCGTGAATTCTTCCATGGCCTTAGTAGTCTTTTCGATACCTGTCTCAGCAGCTTCAACACCGGATGAGATTTCGCTCAATGCTTTGTATTTGGCAAGGGCTTCTTCAAAGTTATTGCTATCAAGAAGCTTTTCAGCTTCCTTTTTAAGGGCTGTAACTTTCTTCCGTTCTGCCTCTTCCTTTTCTCTTTTAATCCTGTCTTGCTCAATATTTAAACGGTATTTATTAAGAATTTCCTCGCCTGTTAAACCATCAATCGCCTTTAAATTGGCGGCAAACATTGCTTCGTTTGTGACATCTGGTGACTTACCCGAAAAAGCAGCCCCCATGATTGCTTTAAGCCCGCCTTCCCCGCCAATAGAGAAATACATTAACGCTTTTTGAAATTCCTCGTGATTCGACTCTGGCAAGCTTTCAACTATTTTCTTAGTTGATTCCTTTATTGAAGCTTCGCTAGAGGAATCAAACTTAGCTGGGCCAAAGCAACCAGAAAGCACTAACACAAGGCAGGTGAGAATAATCTTTTTCAATGCAAAACTCCTTTTTCCGTTTTCTCTCTTAATAGGTGACATCAGATTCTACGCTCCGAAAACATAACACCCCAAATAACCGGTACAAATGGAGCGTAGCGGAATTTGTATCCGTGTTCATTTGGATTGTTGAAATATTATAGCTCACGAATCAATCAAGTTCTGAACTTAGTGTATTCTCTATTTGAGAAATCCATTTGTAGGCTCCATCAACATCAAATGTTCTTGCCCCATATCCTATATCCCGTATCTTTTTTGGAAGAACTGGATCGTGTTTTTCAATAACTGTATCGGGAATATGGCTCGCCAGTTCTGTTCCGCTTATTTTGGGTTCATAAATGATTTTTTTCACCGCATTATAAAAATCATCTATGGAACAATTTCTAATATCAATAATTCCAGCAAAGCAATCAGCCGCCAGGCTATGCATTTGAAGAAGAACCGTAATCGTATTCGTCACTTGGTCACCCAGCCACGGAAAGATGTGGACCATATTTCCTATTTGGATTATTTGCCTGGAATCAAGATTTAATGAGCGGTAATTATCGAATCCTTCTTTAAGGGCAAACATTGCCGGCTCATTCAGATAAGCAGGTGTTTGCTCTTCACTATAAATCCGTTTCATTTCCTGTCTCACAATATCATGTACATTGAGGCCATCACCGCTAAATTGGGGTGGAGTTCCACCTTTTGCTTTCTTAAGCGTAATCAATTTATGTTTATCATCAACATGGACAACCTCCCAGCGTTTACCTGCAAAAATGATATGTTGCCCTTGGATCAGCGGTTTATCTATGGGGACTGTTCCAATAGCCTTTCCGCTGAATTCAAGCCTGTATTCCTCGGGTGTATTGAAAGCTGTATAAAAAGTATAATGTTCAACGAGTTTTTCACCTTTATACCCCAATATTAACTGTCCATCTTCAAGCTGGGAAATGAGATCTTTTTCAGCCAGTGCGCACAAAAACATTGCAAAAAGAGTCTGGTCAATAGATGAAAATGGTCCGGATTCACAAAGCAAAACCCATAACTGACGTGCTTGGACTCCTCCATATTGACCTATCACAGAAAGAGTTTGCTGCACCAAGGTTGAAAAATGATATTTATTCGAAATTGCAGGCTCATACCATTTTTTCAAAAGTAAATTGATCATTGCAACACATTGAACAGTGTGAATCCTGAGGCGATCCAGTAGATGGCTTTTTACAGTTATTTCATTTTCAGGAATGAAAAGTCTTAGAACGGCGGCTTCTCCTCTCCTTCCGGAACGTCCAAGGCGCTGCCTGAGGCTGGCAACCGAATGAGGAGACGTTACTTGGGCAATAGAGTCAACATTGCCTATATCAATGCCTAACTCCAATGTCATGGTGCATACTGCTGTAGTCGGAAATTTTTCCTTTTGAAGCCTTGCCTCAAGGCTTTCACGTATTTCCTTTGAAAGGCTTCCATGATGAGGGAAAAACTCATTAGGGACCAAGTCTTTTTTACACATATCAGAAAGTTTTGCTGATATTTCTTCAGTTCTGGCTCTGCTGTTAGCAAAAATCAAATGAGATTTTCCTCTGAGGATTTTATATAAATCACATGTAATCTCGTCTATGGAGGAGGCCCTTTTTTCATTTTGTCGATCCGGGGTCAGGTAGCCCCTGAGTTGTAGTTTTAAATCAGAATGGGAAGTAGTCGAGTTAATAATTTTACAGGGTAATTTTTTATTCGGCCTTAAATCATTGGCTACCTGGTTCATATCCCCTAATGTGGCACTTAGGGCAATCCGAGGAATTGTTCGCTTGAGTAAAAATTCCAGACGATGCATAAGAGATTGAAGCTGGCATCCCCTTTCTGTACCCAAAAAAGCATGGAATTCATCAACAATGATATAGCACAATTCATTGAATGCTTTTGAACACCAGTTTCCACGGTTCAGTAATAATGACTCCAAAGACTCCGGTGTTATCAGCACAATTCCATTTGGATTTTTCTGCTGCTTGATTTTTGTCGATCTAAGCACATCCCCGTGCCAAGGGGTGACGGAAATATCGAGGATTTTACATAAGCTTTGAAGTCTTCTGAACTGATCGTTAATCAACGCTTTAAGTGGACTTATGTATAAAATACCAATACCACTTGGTTTTTGTTCCATAAGCCTTGAGCATGTCGGCAGAAAAGCGGCTTCAGTCTTACCTGCAGCCGTAGAGGCACTGATAACAATATCGCAGTCAGAATTCAAAATGGGGTTGATTGCTTCTTCCTGAATGTCTCTGAGCGATGTCCAATTCTGGCTCCAGATCCATTTTTGCACACCTTTATGTAGCTTATTAAAACCTGTGGATTCGGTCATTTTATCAGCTAAAGCTTGAATGTTGAAAGTTCATCTGGATCGGCAGTTTCAGATTCAATTTCAGGCATATCGGTATTTATTTCGTTTTCAACATCTATTCGCTCAATCAATTGATGCCATTCTAAAGTGTCGCTTTGCTCCAGAACAGAAAGCATATCGACAAAAGCTTTAATTGTATTGCGAGGGGTTCTGAAATATGCATCACCTATTTTATTAGAACAATGCTCCAGAAAGGAGGCAAGGGCATCATCCGGAATTAGATATTTTTCAGGATCACCTGAAGCAAAAACATGACGCAGATTCTCAAGCAGGACATATACCTCTTCAGGAGCCAAGCCCGCCAAATGAAGGGTCGGTGAATTATAATCAATAACCCCGGCTGCTTTTGCGAATGTGTTTTCCGCAAGCCTTGATTGCAAAGCTTCATAGCTGTATAAACCTTTCCGTGGATCATACAAAAAATCAGGTGTCCCACCGAATAGGAATCCTATGTATTTCGCACTGCCTTGAAGGCAGT
>JAVERV010000212.1:0-3830 GCA_034006945.1 Desulfobacterium sp.
GCCAAAGCCCGAGAAGCATCCGGCACAGGGTTGATTTTCCTGCACCGTTCGGCCCGATGATCCCCATGAACTCGCCGGGGGCAAGCTCGAATGTTACCCCATTGAGAAGAATGCGTTCTCCGATTTTCAGGCTCGCCTGGTCTACAAAAATATGCCCCTTTGGAGGAGGCAGGGGCATCTGTTCCTGGTTTTGATCAAGAAAGGTAACAAAGGTATCCAGCCTCTTATAGGCCTCCCTTGCCTGGAGTATGAATTTCCATGTGCCCATGACCTGCATGAGAGGGGCCATTGCCCGTCCCATTATAATTGAGCCTGCCACCATGAGGCCCACGTCAAACCCCTGAGTCAATGCATAGTATGCACCAAAAAAATAGATCGCCACCTGGAGAACAATTTGAAGGGGTTTAATGATGGACTGGATCAGGCCTGCATACTGACTGCTTATGGTCTGGTTCATGATCACCTCTCTGTTGCCGGAGGACCATCTGTCGCTGATTGCGTTGATCATTCCCATGCCGTTGACAACTTCAGCATTGCGCAGAAAAGAGTCGATAAAACGTTGATTCTGGGCGTTTTTTGTGTTGGCTGTCTTCATGCTCTCCCTTACAAGGAATTCCTGGAGAATGCTCAAGGCGAGCATGATCAGGCAGCCGGTCGCTGCAATGAGGCCAAGGATCGGGTGAAAGAGAAATATCAGGGCAAGGTAGAGAGGGGCCCAGGGTGCGTCAAAAAGTGCTGAGATGCCGGGGTTTGTAAAGAAGTTTCTTACGGTTCCAAGGTCATTAAGGACCTGTAAGGGAGCCTTTTTCTGTATTCCGGCATTGCTGTTGAGCATACCGGCGAACACCCTGTTTCTAAAACGTGTGTTCAGGTCATTACCGGCCGTTGCCAGGATCCTGGATCGCACATAATTAAAAAACGCAAGAACTATCAATGCAAAAACAGCTGCAACGGTAAAGGTAACAAGTGAGTTCATGCTGTTGCTCACAACGACATTGCCGTAAATGACAAACATGTAAAATGGAAAGGTGAGTTGGAGAATATTTATAAAGCAGCTTAAAAGGGCGGCAAAGGTGAATTGCTTTTTCCAGTCATCTATAAACCTGTTCATAGAATAAAGTCTTCATCGGACCAGAGGGCCGGGTCTTTTAGGGCTGTTTTAGCCATTGCCATTGTATTCAGTGGTGCTGATTTTACCTCTTTTTTTTGACCCAGGGAATCAAATATTACGTATAAAGCATACAAAACCAGGGGTCCCATGGTCAGGTAAAGAATAGTTACATCTAATGCGATCAACATTCCTGGGCTTAACATGGAATAAACCTTTCTAGGGAAGAATTAAAAATTTTGTATGATACAAGAACGGGCGGTTAAGGTCAAGGGTTCAAGGGGAAGATATTTACTGCAATCCCCCCCTAAGAAACTGGTGAATCAGGCAGCAAGGACCTTAACGTTGTCAAGGGATTGCAGATGGGTATATACAATGCCCATGAGGCCGTTTTTCACCCAGCCTGCAAGTGTTGTGTCGTCAAGGGTGACGAGTTTTTTCATGTCAACACATCTGAATCCGCCAATGGTAGATTTTTTACCTTTTTTTTCTATGTTGATGGTTTTGTTTGCCAGCACCCCGTGTTGTTCTAATTCCTGGCAGATCGTCTTTGTGATTCCCATCTCCTCCTGGAATTTCTGCAGGAAATCGATGGTATGCTGGGTGAAGTCCGCAGGTGTCCCGTCTGCTGTGAACATGGGGTCTCCCAGGTCGGCAGCAAAGTGGGGAGCCTCCCTGTCGATGCATACAACAAATCTGTCGGGTTTTTCTTCGTCTGCATTTGCAAGGATAAAGGGGTATCTCCTGAAGTGAGCAGGAATATAGGGAACCTTCCAGGAGCCGTCCGTATTTACGTAGTGATTGTTATTTTGGTCCAGGGAAAGCAGGGCCATTGGGGTAGTATCTTTTTTGGGGAATAGGATTGGGTAAAACCGTGATGCCATGGCTAATTCCGATACGCCCAGGGGGGAATGCTGCATATTGCGTGCAAATTCAAAGGAGTTGATCGTGGTGAATCTGAGATCCTGATGGGCTGAGCTGGTCAATGCTTCAATTTTTTTAAACATATGTACCTCTTTTCTGGTTGGTAATGAGTTGCTATTAGTTGTTTAATTTAAGACCGAATATCAAAATCGCAATTAAGCAGACGGTTTTTTTAGTAAAGACCTGTAAATTCGGCTGTAGATATCCCCCTGGATCTTTGCCGTGAAGTTGGCCTTATAATGCTCGAAGGTGTTTGCTGTAAAACGGTCGTAAATTTCCTGGTTCTCTATCATTGTGTTCATTGCCCGGCAAAGGGAGCGGCTGCATCCGGGGGTGACAACAAACCCGGTATGATTATGCTTGTTCACAAAACTTGTTCCTGTGCCAAGCTCGGTTGAAATAAGCGGCTTTGAAAAGTAGAGGCCCTCGAGCAAAGCCTGACCAAAGGCCTCGGCCGGGGAAGTGGAGGGCAGAACAATGAATTTTGATTCCTGGATGAGCATTTTAAGGTTGCTGTCCGGCTGGAATCCCATGAGTTTTATATTATAAAGGCCCTCTTGTTTTATCCGTGCTGACAAATGGGAGTAAAGGGGGCCTTTCCCGACAATGACCAGGTTGCCTTTAAAGGTCTTTGCGGCATCCAGAAGTGTATTAAGACCCTTGTACCACCGCAGCACACCAATAAAGAGCCCATAGGGCCTTAAAGCGGCTGTGAGTTCTACTATATTGCGGTCAGGTTCATCCAGATCCATGAATCGGTCTTTGTCAAGCCAGAGGCAGGCCTCGTCTATTTTGTTTCTGAACTCCTGAAGACAGGGAGTGTTTGCTAAAAGATTCTTGCTTGTAACGCAGATTCTGTCGGCTTTTGTCAGGAACCTTTTGATAATGGGCCGGTAAAGGGTCTTTAAAAGCCGATTCTTGTGGATATCACAATGAAAGGTGACGACCATGGGTTTTTTGATCCGGTGGACCAGGGTGAGGATCTCTGCCGTGGGCCAGGTAAAGTGGAAGTGAAGGATATCCGTTGATTGGCAGATGGCTTTGAACTTTCGTGCAAAGGAAAAGCTCACTGGGTTGGAATAAAAATAAAAATTTGTTTTATGAAATTTTGCTGTGATGCCGTCCAGATTTCTGATTTCAACGTTTTGTTTGCCTGCGGCAATCACCTCGACATCAAAGCCGTTGGCCGCGGCATGGCGCCCAATCTGGCGTATGGCCTCTTCAAGCCCTCCATGGGTCTCGGGGAAATAGGTTTTGAAAATATGTGTTACTTTTGTCATGAAAAGGTTTTATATCACAGTGCCGGGCTGATTGAAACCATGAAACTCACTTGGAACCGTTGGAACCGGGTGGTGGGATTGGGTTTTATCGCAGCCGCCATAAAAAACGCCTGCAAGGTGAACCCCTGCCTCTCTGCCGGTTAAGTATCGGACGTAATGTGTTGTCATTTAAAATAGAAATGTCCGGCAGGCAATTTTTTTCTTGACATTTTTTCAGGTGTGTCAGAATAATGCAAAATCATTGCATGTTTTGATTCGAATTAAAATGCAACTTCTACTCTACTAATTCTAATTCCTTTTGATCCTCAAGCTATTGTTTTTAGATTGGTTCTCTTGTTCTTGCGGCCCAAGTTATGATTTGTGATTTTTTAAAATTACGATTCTGACAGTCTGAAACTCCGATCTGTCAGGGATATCTTTTTTTATGGCCTTTTGGGAAATAGAGCATATAAAATCAACTCTTTATCATTAGAACAATGGGAGGAACCAATGGAACTAAGAAAAAGATGTCTGATGTT
>JAVERV010000213.1:0-3796 GCA_034006945.1 Desulfobacterium sp.
ACCCCGCCCCGCTGGAGGATCTGCTTGAAAATTGTGTACTCTGTATCTTTGAATATCCCGGTTGCTTCGATGAAATGCATGTCAAACCGCATGTCCGGCCTATCCGATCCGGTCTTGTCCATGGCATTCTGCCAGGTCATACGGGGAAAGGGTCGTGCAAGGGCCGTTCCACCGATTTCAAACATCCGGCAGAGAAGCTCTTCCATGAGGTCAAAGATAAACTCCTCATCGATGAACGAAGCCTCAAGGTCAAGCTGGGTAAATTCGGGCTGACGGTTGGCCCTTAGATCCTCGTCTCTGAAGCATCGGGCGATCTGGTAGTATCGTTCGAATCCTGCGACCATGAGGAGCTGTTTGAACAGCTGGGGGGACTGGGGCAGGGCATAGAAATTGCCGGGATTGACCCTGCTGGGAACAAGATAGTCCCGTGCACCTTCTGGTGTGCTCCTTGTCAGGATGGGGGTTTCAACCTCAACAAATTCGTTCTGGTCAAGGAAGCTGCGGACGCAGGCGTTTATTTTGTGGCGCTTTATGATAAAGTCCTGCATGCCAGGTCGTCTCAGATCAAGATACCTGTACTGGAGTCTCAGATCTTCAGACACGGTTTCCTGGCTTATAGTTTCACCGCCGACCATTGCCTTTTCCGAAACGGGAAAGGGGAGGGTGTCTGCCCGGCTTAGGATGGTCATTTCTGTGACAACTATTTCGATATCACCGGTTTCTAAGTGTGGATTTTCTGTCCCCTCGGCCCGCTGGATGATCTTACCCCGGGCTGAGATGCAGAACTCGTTTCGAAGAAGGGCCGATTCCCGGCACAAATCTTCAGGGGTAATCTCAGGGCTGAACACAAGCTGAACAATTCCGCTTCGGTCCCTGAGATGGGCAAAAAGCACCTCGCCGTGGTCCCTGAGTGCATCTATCCACCCTGCAACGTGGATGGTTTTACCTATATCGGCCGACCTCAGCCGGCCGCAGTTAGTTCTGTCTTTAAAGAGCATACTGCAAGCTTCCTTTTTCCATGGAAAATGATTTTTAAAAATAGTCATGCCCTGACTCCTATAGAAAGGAATGGCCATTTTGTAAAGGAAAATAAGTTTTTACCCCGTTCCCCAAACGGGTATTGACAGAAAACCAAGAGAAATGTATGAGCTTAGAAAATAAATTCGAATATGGAAAAAATACCATGGCCATACAAAAATCATCCTGCCTTAAAGAGATCTTTCTGGAAATAGAAACTACTCTGGAACAGTGGAATGAGTATTTTCTACGAGGAAGGTAAAGAGATGGATGTAAATCAGTATGTGATTTTTTTTCTTGCCTGGGCACTTGCTGCAGGCTTTTTTTCAACCCTCTCAGGCTCCATGTTCAGTTTTAACGGTCCTCCATTAGCTGTGTTTACATCGTTTTCCGGCTTGACAGAACAAGGGACAAAGGGACTTTTAAGTATCAGTTTTTTGATTTCAGGGTTTATCATCATAGTGGGTCAGCTCGTTTCAGGCCTTCAGACAGTACAGTCTTTTACATTGTTTATGGTTGCAACCCCGGCGGTTCTTGTCGGCGGTTATCTTGGCATTGCTCTGTCTGCCTTTATGGGCGAGCACTCCTACCGGAAGATCGTTTTGATTTTGCTGTTTTGCTCTGGAATTTCTATACTTGTCTCATGATTTATTCTTAAGATGCCCAGGAAAAAAAGAGGAGTTGCCATACTATGAACCCCCAAAACACTGATGAGAGCAGGAAAAAAATTTCTCAGGCCCACAAGCCTCTGATAGCCCATTATCTCTGCCATATTTTTAATACCATGAGTGACGGTCTTTATATAACACCTAAAAGTTGCATTCAGAGGAACTTCTGGGTGTAAACGTAAAACAGCTCATAGAAGATGGAATATTTGACATTGCCTTAAATCAGCAGGTGGTTGAAACTGGGAAGAGCGCCACCGGAGTTCAGGTCAACAACATGGGCAGAAAGGTTGTTTTAACTGCCCATCCAATTTTTGATTATGATGATGATGTGGAGATTGTCGTTACCTTTGTAAGGGATATCGCCCTTATTTCCCAGCTCAAGGACCAGGTGGCATCCCAGAGGCAGCTTATTGAGCGATACCAGGATGAGATCACATCAAGTGCTGTAAAAATCGATCTTATCGCCGACAGCAAGCCCATGAAGACCCTTATGAAAAAAATGAAAAGAATTTCAAACACAGACGCAACCGTTCTTTTTCTTGGAGAAACAGGGGTTGGTAAGGATGTAATGTCAAGATGACTGAAGAGATCATGCTGAACTATCACTGGCCGGGCAACATAAGAGAGCTTGAAAATCTGATACACAGCCTTGTTGTAACCTGTGAAGACGGCCTTATGCAGCCGGAGGATTTACCAAGGGCCATGCTTGCCAGGACAGCTCCTGCAAAGGGTAAAAATGCAGTTAACCTAAGCCTGAAAGAATATGAAGGCAAGGGTCTGAAAGAGATAATGGCGGGGATTGAAAAAGAGGTTTTTCAGCCTTCAGTTTAAAACGGCGGAGTAATGAGCTGCCCCGCCGTTTTCATTCATTGTTCACGTAATGATCTACATTCCAAAATTTACGTAGTGGCTGAAAAACAAAAGCCGTCCGCAAAGTTCTCCGGCCAGAAGAATCAAACAAAGTATGATCATCCGGGTAAAAAGCGGAACCGAACAGCTCTCTTTCTGGTTGAGTTCCCGCAGAGCATTACGAAAAATCAGAAAAAAGCCCAGCACAACAGCTAATCCCGTCAGGGTAAGCTGGCTGTCCAACAGCGTTGTATTCACCGGAGTGCTGGCCCTGATCACCTGCAGGGGAACAAGTACAATGCGGACCACAAATGCCAGGGCTATGACAATCGTTTTCCAGCCAGTAAGTGAGGCAAGTATCTCGTCCTTATTCCCTTTGTTCTTGAACGTGTCCACTGCAAACAGAAACACCGCTCCGATTAAAATGGCAGTTGTAAAAAAGCTGGCCAGAGTAATAGATGAGTTCCAGGGGGCGACATTCTCAATGGTGTAGACATTGGACATGACGTAAACCATTAAAACCCCACTAAGGGCGAGTAAAATTCGAAGCCAAAGTCCTCGAATAAAAAGAGAAAGAAAAAGCAGTCCGCCAAAAATGCCCACACTGTAGATTTCCTGACTCAGAGGCGAAGAAAAAGGGTTTGTCAACGTGTAGAGGCTGTGTAAAAAATAGCCCAGATGGGTTACCGATGCGATACCGCCGAGCACCATCAGTGCGAGGGAGACAAGTACCCAGAGAGGATACCTTTGCTGATCGCTTCTAGGTTCAAAAACTGCACTCAAAATGGCCATGCCAGCGGCGGTCTGCCCCAGTACAGTAAAAAATGTCAGACTGATAAAACCTTCCATCTTTAAATCTCCTCCGGGTTACTGACACGCTGGCCCCGAATTCCTGCCATGCTGCCTTGTGGTTTTGAGTGACGGTTGGGCTCAACAATCAAATGAGGAGTGGTCATTTCTGGTCGAGGCAAGGGGGCAATGGGCGCATGTTTTCCATATTTTTTTTGCAACTCTTCGTATTCGCCAAAGTCAAGTGCGCGGGAAGGACAGGCAGCCACACATGCTGGAGGTTCGTCTTTAGCAAGGTTGTCCCTGCAGAAATCACATTTGGACATTCTCCCCAGCTTTTCATTGTACTGAAGTTTCCTAGGAATTAAAACCGATTTTAGGATTTTAGGGTCCGCTAAAAAACCATGCAAAAGTTTCTAACGGAGCCACCCCAGTGGGGCAATAAATACTATATATAAATGGTTAATTTTTCA
>JAVERV010000214.1:0-3782 GCA_034006945.1 Desulfobacterium sp.
CGGCGCCAGGGCATCGATCTTTTCGTTTAACGGCAACAAGATCTTGACCACCTCCGGCGGGGGTATGCTGGCCTCGGACGACCGGGAGCTGATCGACCGTGCCCGGTTCCTCTCCCAGCAGGCCCGGGATCCCTTTTCCCACTACGAACACACCGAAGTCGGATACAACTACCGCATGAGCAACGTCCTGGCAGGTATCGGCCGGGGGCAGCTCCGGGTTCTGGACGACCGGGTGCGCCGCAAACGGGAGATCTGCGCCTATTACGAGAATGCCTTCAAGGATGTTCCCGGCATAACCTTCATGCCCGAAGCCGACTACGGGATCTCCAACCGGTGGCTCACGGTGATACTCATCGATCCTGATCTGTTTGGTTCGGACAGGGAGGCGGTGCGGCTGGCCCTTGAGGCGGAAAACATCGAGTCCCGGCCGGTGTGGAAGCCCATGCACATGCAGCCCGTTTTCCAGACGACCTACCCCAGCCGGTGCTTTGGAGGCAGGATCAGCGAGGCGTTCTTTGACCAGGGCCTCTGCCTTCCTTCAGGCACAGCCATGGATGATAAGGACCTGGACCGGATTATAAACATAATATCTGGGGTCTGATATTTGATGATCAGGCCGCAAAGGACGACCGCAAAGGATCGCCCTGGAGTAAATGTGGATTATAGAGACTTTCCAAAAAGCCCTTCAGGTATTCCCTTGACGGGCTTTTTTTATTTGGGTGCTGCCCATCCGATTGACAAAAGCACCGTTCTGATATAGATACTTTTCTGGTATGATAAATGTCATAACCTTATTATGTGCGCAAAAACGGCTTGATTTAAGGAAAAGAATGAAAAGAAGACTTATTTCGTATAAAAACTTCCTGCTGATACTGCTCCTTGATGTTACGCTGTTAATTGGTGCATGGTACACGGCCTACCTTCTTCGTTTCAACTTTGACATTCCAGAAAACAGCGTGGGAATGACAATACGTTTGATAGCCCTTGTGGTGGCGGTCAAGCTTTTGGTTTTTTATTTTTTCCGTCTGTACCAGGGCATGTGGCGGTATACAAGTCTGATTGATCTGTTCAACATCGTAAAGGCGTCTGTGCTCAGCACACTTATTATCCTCTCTCTTTTTATCTTCAGCCGTAACCTTGTGGGCTTTTCCCGGTCAATTTTTGTGATTGACTGTGTGCTTACGATCATGTTTATTTCCGGTATCAGGGTTGCCCTGAGAGTCTACTTTGAATCTGCATCCGGTGCAAAGGGAAATCCCCTTTTCCCCGGTCGTTTGTTTGCCGGAAATAGAAAGAAGAAGGATGTAATCAACCTTTTAATCATCGGTGCGGGTGATGGCGGGGAAAAAATCCACAGGGAGATCCGGGATAATGCAAGGCTGAAATACAGGGTTGTGGCCTACCTTGACGACGATTACAGCAAACAGGGAAAGATGATCCATGGAGTTCCCGTGAAGGGCTCTGTGAACGATCTCAACTCTGTTGCCCGAAAAATGGATATACATGAGATTCTAATAGCAGCCCCATCCTCAAGTTCAGAGCAGATGCGCAGAATTATGGAAATCTGCAAGCAGAGCGATATTACCTATAAAACTCTGCCCGGCCTTGGCGAGTTGATCAACGGAAATATCACAGTGAATACCATCAGGGACGTGGCCTACCGGGATCTTTTAGGAAGGGGCGTTGTACACCTGGAAGAGGAGCGCATCGGAGCCTACCTTAAGAACTCCCGGGTGCTGATCACCGGGGCAGGAGGCTCCATAGGTTCCGAGCTCTGCCGGCAGATCTGCCGGTTCAAACCCAACACTCTGATCCTGTTTGAGCAGGCGGAGAGCCCCCTTTACGATATCGATCTGGAACTCAGGCGGGACTTCCCCTATGTAACAATTGTTCCGGTGCTGGGAGATATTCGCAACAAAAAACGGCTGCTGAAGACCTTTGAGGCCCACAGGCCCCAGACTATCTACCATGCCGCCGCCTATAAACATGTTCCCATGCTGGAAATCCAGTCCTGGGAAGCCATATTGAACAACGTCCAAGGTACCAGGAATGTCGTGAGGATCGCAAAACAATGCGGCGTTGAACGCTTTGTAATGGTCTCAACGGACAAGGCGGTTCGACCGACAAACATCATGGGCGCAACTAAAAGAATTGCCGAACTCATGGTTCAGTGCCAGCATGGGGAAGAGGACAATTCAACCAAATTTATAACTGTCCGGTTCGGCAATGTTGTGGGAAGTGTAGGGAGCGTGGTGCCACTGTTTAAACGACAAATTGAAATGGGCGGACCAGTGACTATAACCCATCCTGAGGTAACCCGCTTCTTCATGACTATCCCCGAAGCTTCCCAGCTCATTCTCCAGGCCGGAGCCATGGGCAAAGGCGGGGAGACGTTCATTCTGGAGATGGGCACCTCGGTGAAGATAGTGGATATGGCAAGGGATCTCATACGGCTCTCAGGACTTGAACCGGATGTGGATATCAAGATCCAATATATCGGCCTGAGACCCGGGGAAAAACTCTACGAGGAGTTGATAACCGAAGGGGAAGGCATTGTTCCCACGAACCATAAAAAGATCATGGTCATAAAAGGTCAACCCTGTAACCCCATGATACTGGATCAGCAGATCGACGAGTTGATAGCCTTTGCAAAAGACCAGGACGATCGAAAGATCCGGCAAATGCTGAGGCAAATCGTCCCGGAATATCAACCCAGTGACCGCCGTCTGAAAAAGCGGGGTCTGACCCCGGGAAGTTAGTGTTTTTACAGAAAAAACCGCTTAAAAAATGACTCGAAACTGTCTTAAAGTGCACTTTTGGGGGGCAAAAAGGGGGTTTTAAGGAATTGCCCTTTATTCCCAGGATTGTGGATCGGGATTGACATAGACTTGGAACAAGCTTTGAACAAGCTTGGCACAGGCCTGGCACCCTCTGAAATCCTTAAAGTGCTGTTTTTGCCCCCCAAAAGCGGAGTTTAAGGCAATAAAAGGCGACTATTTGAAGTGATTTTTCTTTAATAACAGCGACTTACCGGGGTCAGACCCCGTGTAAATCGTGTATCCGGTTCCAACACACCCATGCAAATAACCCACATAGGCGCCAAAAACTGCGTAACCGGCTCTTGCCATCTAATCCAAACCGCCGGTGTCAATCTCCTGGTGGACTGCGGAATTGCCCAGGGCCATGATCCAGTGCTGCCCTTTGAGCTGTGGCCGGTGCCGCCCGCAGCCATCGATTACCTGTTTCTCACCCATGCTCACATCGACCATACCGGCCGGGTGCCGGACCTCATCGATGCCGGATTCAAAGGTGAGATTCTCTGCACCCATGGCACCAAGGCTCTGCTCTTCCCCATGCTCCGGGATGCCATGTCCTTTTCCAAGCGCACTGATGCCCAGATCCGGGCCATGCAAGCCCGGATCGACGACCTGGCATGGGGATTTGAGCTGTACGACTCCTTCTCCCTGAAAAACAACATCACATTTACCCTTAAAAACGCCGGCCACATCCTGGGCTCATGCTTTATCCAGTTTTCGTTCCTGAGACCGGACGGAACCACCACCCGCATCACCTTTTCCGGAGATCTTGGCTGCAAACACACCCCTATTCTCCCGGACCCAGACCTGCCCGATGCCTGCGACCTGCTGATCCTGGAATCTACCTATGGGGACCGGAACCATGAAAACCGCGCCCACCGCCAGACCGCCCTGGAACAGGCCTTGAACCACGCCCTGTCGGATGACGGCATCGTGTACATCCCGGCCTTTGCCCTGGGCCGCACC
>JAVERV010000270.1:0-2546 GCA_034006945.1 Desulfobacterium sp.
CCTCCAACAAGGGTCAGGTATTCTTCCCTGTCCATAACCATGCCCGCCTTGACCATGGCGTGGAGATCACCACCGGCAATTGATTCTGGCACCCTCGCTCTCAAGGCATAAATTTCCATCACAGACCGTCGAATGGCATTGCAGGTTGAAACGGCCCGTTCAAGGTCCTTACGGGTAATTTCTATGTCGAATCGCTGTTCAAGATCATGGGCAAAGCCCTCCATGATGGTTGTCATATAGTCAAGGGAAGCCGGGGTTGTTAGATCCACAGGCAACACAAGATCCATGTGGCATTCCTCTTTCAGGTTCATACGCCAGATATCTGAAAGACGTTGGATCGAATCACATGTATGGGGAAATACAATCCCATCAATAAAGTCAAGCCTTTGTGCAAGGGCCTCCTCAAGGACGCCCCGGACAAGGGTGCACGAATAGGACTGCAAATGGGCATCGGCCCGAATGATCGACTCTTTAGTACCAAAGAGTCTATAGCCAAGAATGTTGGCGGCGACCAGAATCTCTTCGGGGGCATAGCTGCACAGAAAAGCCATGATTCTGCCCCCGGTTTTTTTCTTCCATTGCCCGGCATAATCGCCGGGGGTGGCTGCAACTTCATGAAAACGTTTGAATCTTTCCACTCTTTTCCTCCTGGTGTTTCCGGGCAGTCCCGCACACTCCCCGTATACTCATTGATCAGGTATTTTGCCCATTTATCATCAACCGGCCATGGGTTCTTATATTGAACAGCGATCATCATGTCAACCATGACTTGATACAAATTTATTTTAATGATAATCTTGATCTAAATTTTTACCTAAACCTCCATGGAGACACTAAAAGCATAATGGAAAAAACCACGCTTGGTCAATTAAAGGAAAAGGAACGAACACTCAGGCAGAACCTCATTATCGAAGCTGCCAGGGCTGTTTTCGGAGAAAAAACCTATGACAAGGTCAGCATGGCGGAAATCGCCCAGAAAGCCGGCATCTCTAAATCCTCCATATATACCTATTTCACAAATCAGGAGGAACTCCATGTGGAGATAACCGTCAGGGACACCCGAAACTTCATCAACACTCTTGACCATCACATAAATGACCGGGCACAGGAGGAACTAACAATAAGGGGGGTGATCGACCTCTTTCTGGGCTATTACCTCGTACACGAACCCCAGTGGCGCATGACCACCCACTTTGCCCTCCACGGCAACCGGGAAACAGGTTCGGTTGAAAAACTCGACATGGTGGCAAGGGAAGTGCTGGATCTTTTAGAAACCCTGTTCAAGCGACTGGGATTCAAGGCTGATACAAGGCTTCTCGCCCACACCCTTTTTTCAAGCCTCAGCGGAATCCTCATTGCCTTTAGGAACTATCCCGGAAGGAGTGACAGGGATCGTCAACACCACATGCATCGCATCGGCAGCATGGTGGAAGCCCTGTTCATTGCATTTGCCGAAAAGAAAAACCGGGAAGACGGCTCTGACTTGAGCTAAAGACTGTCTGGGACAAATCTTCCGACAAGTTAGCAGGTAGTGGGATGCAGGGGCAATTTGTGTAGCGAACCGCGCCCACGCCCCACTGCCTATTACCTACTACCCGCTACCCACTACCTACTACCTACTTCTTTTGATGTGAAAAATTAATCATCATCTGGTTTCTATCCTCCATATGAAGCACCGCCTCAAGGCCGCCTGCATCCAGATTGATGTTCAACGCCTCCTTGGTCATGCGCAATCCAAGGGCATCTTTGGACGCCATGGTTTCGGCAAGCCCTGATGCCGTTGAAATAAGGTCCTCCCTCTTAACCCTGCGGCTCGCAAATCCCAAGGCCATGGCATCATCTGCATTCATCCAGTTGCCGGTCAGCAGGAACTCGTTTGCCCTGCCCGACCCTATGAGCCTTGGCAGAAAATAACTGGAAGCCATGTCTGCCCCGCCCAGGCCGATGTTTATATAGGCGGCTGAAAACCTGGCATCATCGGTGATGATACGAAGATCAGAGGCCATGGCAAAGGAAAACCCAAGACCGGCTGCAGCCCCATGGACACAGGAGATGATAGGCTGGGGAGCTGTGCGCATGGCAAGAAGAAGCCTCGACAGCCTGGCCTGGGAATCATAGGCCTGAATACGTGTCATTTCAAAAATAGCAGGGCCCAAAGATTCCATGTCAAGCCCTGCACAAAAACCCTTGGCATTGCCTCCATCAAGGACAATGACCCGGGTATTCTCATCCGTGCGACGCTCGAGCCAGAAGGCATGGAGGGTCTCCATCATATCATGATTCACAGCATTATACTTTTCCGGCCGGTTAAGGGTAAGATACCCAACGGCCCCCTCGACTCTGTATTCAATGGTTCCCATTGTCTTCTCCTATATCAAAATACCGCCGTCACAGGCAAGGCTGGTTCCAGTTGTGTAAGATGCTGCATCCGAAACAAGATAAAGGGCTGCTCCCGCCATTTCCGATGGCTGGGCATGGCGGCCCATGGGGATCTGTTTTACCACAAAATCATGAATCTCTGGATTCTTGATCAGGGCACTTGCAAA
>JAVERV010000215.1:0-3772 GCA_034006945.1 Desulfobacterium sp.
GGCCAGGCTGGTGCACAGGCGGAACACGTTGGTCCGGTCCTGGGGGTCGTTCCATGTGCCATCGAATAGGAGTATCAGGTTCATGGGGTGTCCTTAAGGCGGGTTATTGTTGTGGGGTCGTTGTGGGGTCAGGCCTGCGTTACGTGTATTGTTGTGGGGTCAGGCCTGCGTTATTGTAGTTATTGTTATTAATGACGGTTGTTTTATGATGGCATAATAACTACAATAACGCAGGCCTGACCCCACTTGCTTACAAGAGGTCCTTGCGGTCGAGTTTTTCCAGCAGGGCGGGGGCCAGGTCGGCCAGATCCGTGGTCAACTCCTTGATCTGTGCCTTGATTTCGGCGTATTCCCCAATGCGGCGTTTTAGAAATCGATAGGTGAGATGGAGCTTTTCATCAAGGCCTGCCGGTGTGAGCATGTAGGCGTAGGCCTTGCGGTTGTCTGCCCTTTTGAAGTTTTTCAGCTTCACATAGCCCTTGTCGATGAGGCTGGACAGGCAATAGTTGACACTGCCCAGGGCCACGCCCATGGAGCGGCTGAGTTCCCGCTGGGACTGGTGGGGGTTTTCGGCCAAAAGCTTTAAAAGCTGAAGGTGTATGTTATCGTGTTTTAGCAATGGAATAGGGGGGTGATTCGGTCCTGGGGGATATAGCTCCGCCCCGTAAGTTACAAAGGCGCTTTCTGGAAATCTTGTTCAAATCATGAACCTGTATATTCAATGCTGGTGACTATGTCAAGGGAAAATAAATAAAGCGGGGGTCTGAAAGAAAGCGGGGTCTGACCCCGCTAAGTTGTTGTTATTAAATAGAAATCAACTTGAATAAAGGCTGTTTTGGCTCTTAAACTCCACTTTTGGGGGTCAAAAACAGCACTTTAAGGAATTTACTAAGTGTTTCAGGCCTGCGTTATTGTAGTATCGGGGGGGGTGGGATTGGAACAAAAGCCCTGCACGATATGCGTATATTATTTCCTGGAAGCTCCCTAATCAGAGTTCATTCCAGACATCCTCTGATGCATCTTGCAGCACTTGTGTGGTAAAACCGATTTTTTCCTGCATCTCAAGCATGGCGCGTGATGCATCTGACATTTTCTGTATTTTTTTTATCGGCAGCACAATGATTTCCACCTGATCGCCGAATTCTTCCGGGATAAACACGGATGTGATGCTTTTTTTTTCAACAATTTGTCTGATAACTTCCATGGCATGTCTCCTTGTTCAGGGTTCCAGGGTGTTGGGGCCGATCCAGGTCCAGCTGTTCTCGTTCACTGGTTTTTTGGCCCGGAGACTTCAGGCGCTGAACCTCCAGGCAATCGATTAGATCCAGCAATGGTCTGCTTTTTTCTTTGCCAAACGAAATAAGACCATAAACAGGGTCGCGCAAAATAAAAGAGGGTCGGACCAAGCAAAATTATTGGGGTTTCGCTTCGTTCAACCCAAACCACATTGTCAACCCAGTAAGTATGACGTAGATCGTCATTAAGATTGATAAAATGGGTTCACTATCTTCAGGCGATTTTCAAGAAAGAAACCATTCTGCATATCTTCAGAGATCAAATAATTTGCATCACAATCCAAAGCGCTGGCTGCTACGATACTATCCCAAAAAGAAAAACTATGAGTGTCACGTATCTGTGAGGCCTTTAAAAGTATGTCCTATGAAAGTTCAAATACGTTATATCTCCGGTGGAGAGATGCGATTAAATCTTGAATTTTAATTTCTGAAAAAGCCATTTTTTTTATTAAATTGACGCACATTTCGTTGATTATCTGGGTGTTCCATCAAACAGCCGGTCCGGGGGATTTCCATTTTTAATTCTTTATACGCTGCAATCAATCCCTGTAAGGCATCTTTTAACATCGAGCGGCAATCTTCAAGTGTCTTACCTTCTGTAATCACCTCGGGCCATTCCAGAAGCTGTCCCATGTAGCCGTTTTCCAGCTTGGTATACTTGGCTGTATAGGTTATCAACATTTCTCCTCCATATGTTCAGCGTATGTGATTCTGAACTTTATTTTACACAGCCGCATTGTATGAATTTTACGTCGTAATGTCAAATTATGGGTATTGGGGCCAGCAGTTCAATTTTGTCTCCCTTCTTTAGGCGTCAGCCAGTATCACCTTGCTGCACGAAGAAAATCTGATCCCCTTTGTCGCTTGATGTTCAGCAAGGCGATACTGGCCGCCGCCCCCAACGCTGACATTGCATAATTAGAATTGCTATATTGGGTCAGTCGCTCAAGAGGTTGTTCAGGCAATAGGTGGGGTCAGGCTTGGCTTATTGCATAGGGCCGCAATAAGCCAATAATCCAAGCCTGACCCCTTTCAGCACATCCAGGTATTGAGCAATCTTCGCTTCCAGTTCCCTGTGAAAGGCCCCGGAGTTGGTGAGCCATTTGCGGTCCCAGATCTCCTGCGTGAAGTTGGTTACTTCGGGCAGGGGAGGGAGGAACGGCTGGGTGACGTTTATGGGGGGGTAAGTTTTAAGTTTTAAGGAAGAGGCTGACCCTTGGTTTAAACCTATCATAAATCTTCAAGAATTCGGTTTAATGTTCTGATTTGTTCAGCCGTGGGGTTAAGCTGGTTCGCTTTGGCATATATGTGCAGAAGCCAAATATTCCTGTTTTCTGTTACGGCATAATACAAAACCCTGAATCCGCCGCTTTTCCCTTTCTTCTGATCAATCGAATTAACACGGACCTTATACACATCCCCGATAAAACCCTGCAACTTATCCCCTTCAAAAATTCCCTGTTCAAGTTGTCCAATGAGAGGTTCTAAGTCTTGTTTGATTCGGGGATACTTTTTTTTGAGTTTTTTGAGATCCCGGGGAAAGTAAGCAAGGGGACGGATGATGTACATTAGAGATTTTTCAATACGTCTTGAATTGTGGGAATCGGTTTTCCCATTTTTACATCTTTATGGGTCTGTCGAGCGGACTCAATAACCTTATCCCACATATTATCGCTTTCAACTTCAATGGTAACTGTCAAGAATTGATGTTCCTTGACATTGAATCTATCTCGCAAAGAAGAGGGGAGTTCGGTCCCTTTTATATTTTTGATTGTAGTTGGCATTGTGGACCTTTCTCACTCAAATTATCATTTTTTAAAAACACGGCATAATCTGATTATAGGGCTTTTTACAAAAAAAGCAAATTCCATGTTGGCATGAAATCAAAAGTGAAATCCAAACAAATAGGGTCGGACCAAGCAAAATCATGCAAGCCGCTGTTAACAAACAGAAATTTGTTCCAAAAACCTCAAAAACAGCTCTTAGCGGCCTTGTTTTGATACCAAAATGGGCCTTCTAAGGGAAGAAGGATTATTCAACCCAATTCTCAAGAGATAAGTCAACAATTCTTTCAAATTCTTTTATATTGTTGGTTACTAATTTCAGACCCAGTGATCTGGCCAGGCCCGCTATGAGCAGATCATAAGGACCAATCAGCATCCCTTTTCTTTCAAGCTGTGCGCGAATGGCCGCAGCTTCCATTGCAGCGGAATGATCAAAAGGAATAAGGTTCAGTGGCAAAAGAAATTTGGTAAGTGCATTCTCGGAACGCTGTCGGTATTGGCTCTTTTCAACCCCATATTGAAGTTCATACAAAGTAATGGTACAGATTGCAACATCCTGTGGAGAATGTTGTCTGAATCGCTCTATAACTTCAGGTGGCCGTTTTTTTATGAGGTATATGCAAATATTGGTATCAAGCAGATAGCGCATTAAAAAGAGTCTCTCTTCTGCATTTCAGGCTGATTACGTCCGTC
>JAVERV010000216.1:0-3731 GCA_034006945.1 Desulfobacterium sp.
GTTCTCAAAAATCCCAAGGCCTGCTCCGGAAAACTCCTCATCAAAATGAATCCCGACAAAGCCCAAGTCACCGGCTTTTTTCCAGATCTCCCTGGGAAAGAGATTTTTGTTTTCCAGCTCCAGCAGTAACTCCTTGTCAAATTCACCCTTTGCAAAGTCCTTTGCTGCCTTTTGGATCTGTTTCTGGGATCTGGTCAATTCAAAATCCATAATCGCCTACTCCGTAATTAATTTTTCTTTAATATCCTGTCTTAAAGTTCTTTTAAGTATTTTACCCACAGGGTTTCTCGGGATATTTTCCATAACCTCAAGCCTCTCCGGGTGCTTGTACCGGGCCACTCCTTTTTCATTGAGAAAATCAACGATTTCGTCAAGATCCAGGGTCTGTTCCGGAAAAGGAACTACATAGACGCACATGCGCTCGCCAAGCTTCTCGTCAGGCATCCCCACAATTGCAGCATCCTGGACTTTTGGATGGCCCATGATATAATTTTCAATTTCCTGGGAGCTGATGTTGTATCCGCCCCTGATAATGATATCCTTGAACCGCTCGTAAAAGGAAATCATATTGTTCTCTTCAATCCTGAAGATATCCCCCGTCCTGAAGAACCCATCTTCAGTAAAGCTTCGCTCGGTCGCCTCGGGATTCTTAAAATAGGCAGCCAGGACTCCCGGTCCTTTATAGACAAGCTCTCCCACTTCCCCAACCTCGGTAACTTCCCGGTCATTAGGGTCTAAAAGTTTCACCACGACATAAAGGTTTACAGGAGATTTCCATTGAACTCCAGGCTTGCCGTAATGGGGAAAGGATGTGGCTCTGGTAGCCATATCCGGGACATCATCAATGGCCGATATAAAACCCGTCCCCTCGTTCTGCCCCCATATATTTCCGATATCTATATCCCAGCGCTTTTTAAATTCCTCCATGGTCCAGAGGGACGGGGGGGCAGAACCTATGGTGATGCTGCGAAAGGATGTCAGATCAAAGGAATCCACACCTGGATGTTTTACGATCATATTTGCCAGAGCCGGTACCATGAGTGTATAATTTGGCTTTTCCGTCATGATCTGGCCCATATAAGCAGCAGGATCAAAAGGATGATGGAGCACCAGGGTTCCACCAAGTACCATCCACGGAATAAATACAGTACCGATAGAACCCATGTTCACCAGAGGGCCTGCCGTCATCATCACATCCCCCGGCCTCATCCCTGTGGACCCCTGGAGCAATCCCATTCCTGCCCAGTTGTTGTGACTCAAAGGACATCCCTTTGGTAAAGCTTCGGTGCCGGAGGTCCAGCATATGGTGAAGATATCATTGGGATCCGTGGATGTTTTGTCGAGTATCCCGGTGACTGGCCCCTTGACCATCGCCCGAATCTCCTCCAGGGTAATTATCTTTTCCATTGCCGGATTATTCGATCGAACAGATTCGCCCATTGCCCTGTGGTTAAAGCCGTTAAACTCCTCCACTGTAATAAAAAACCTTGCCTCGGTGGTTTTGGCAATATGCCCCATTTCCGCCTCCCGCCACAAAACCGGCGCCGGTGTGATGATGGCACCGCTCCTTGAGATGGCAAGATAAAGCATGGCAAGTTCCCAGGTATTTGGCAGCTGCACCATGATGATATCGTCCTTCTTCACCCCGAGATTAACAAGCCCTTCAGCCACGGCGTCCACTGCCCCTGCAAACTCAGTATAGGTGAGCCGTTCTGGTTCAAAACCATCGAGGTTTTTTCGATTGGGCGGATCAACAACACAGATTCTGTCCGGCTCTTTCTTCATATTTTTCATGAAATGGTCATAGAGAGTTTCATTGGAGTAAACCCCAAGGTCAGTATAGTGCTGTATCGTATCTTTTGATGCTAAAATCATGATCGTCTCCCTTAATTATTTGTTTGTGGATCCAGTGTAAAAGTCCTTGTAGGATGCTCGTATCTCCTTCTTTGAAAACTTTCCAACACTGGTCTTGGGGATCTCCTCCACAAAAACAATATCATCGGGGAACTGCCACCGGGCAAACCGTTTGGCCAACAACTCGTATATCCCCTTTTTTAATGCCTCCCCCTCCGATTCTTTATTACGCAAGACCACAAGTGCCAGGGGGCGCTCCTCCCATTTTGGATGTTCAATTCCCACCACCGAGGCCTCAAGGACATCGGGATGGCCCATGATGGCATTTTCAAGATCAATGGAAGAGATCCATTCTCCTCCGCTCTTGATCAAATCCTTAAACCTGTCTGCGATCTTAAAAAAACCGTTTTCATCAATGGTGCCGCCGTCCCCGCTCTTCCAATATCCGTCTACAAAAGAATCTTTTGTCCTTTCGTCGTTGTAATAGGAAGTTGTGATCCAGGGGCCCCGAACGAGCAGTTCACCAACTGTGGAACCGTCATGGGGAACCTCCTCGCCCTTGGAATCAACAACCCTGAAATCAAGGCCCGAAACCGGGAGCCCCTGCTTTTTTTTAAGTTCCCACTGTTCTTCACTGGAAAGATTGTCAAGGGAAGGTTTTCTAAGGTTTGCCGTGACAAATGGAGCTGTCTCCGTTGCTCCGTAAGCGTGTATAATCTCGACCCGGCCAAACTCCCAGAATCCCTTCATTAAAGTAATTGAAGGTTCTGTCGCACCGGAAGCCATGCGCAGGCCGGTAAAATCCGGGCGTTTCGGAAGGGTCTTTATATATTCGAGCATGGGAAGAAAAATAGCAGGTGCCCCACAGTTAACAGTGACCTTTTCCGCCACCATCATATCCACCAGAACATTCGTAGTTTCGGCTGTGTAAAGACCGGGAAAAACAAGTTTTGCACCCACCATGGCAGCGGCAAAGAAAAACCCCCAGCCATGGCAGTGAAACATTGGGACAGTCTGCATAACCACGTCCCTTGACGAAATCTTAAGATTAACGGCAGCGGTCATGGTGTGAAGATATATGGCCCTGTGGGAATAAAAAACTCCCTTGGGAAGCCCCGTAGTTCCCGAGGTGTAACAGGCACTGAACGCAGATGTTTCATCGATCATCTCCCAGTCGTACTCATGGGATTCAGCTCCGAGAATCTCCTCAAATCCCGCTCTGGGGGTAAGGGCAGTGCTGACATCTTCAAAGGGTCTTTCCGAAATAACAACATATTTTTTCACCTGTTTAAGCTCTTGGGCATAAGGCTCGACCAGGCTTACCATAAACTCATTTACAAACAAAAAACTCACCCCGGAATGATTGATAACATAGGCCCTGTCATGGTTGGAGATTCTGGGGTTGATCTGGACCAGCACGGCACCGATGCCTGAAATGGCAAAATAAAGTTCAAAAAAACGATGGGTGTTAAACTCTATGACACCCACCCTGTCTCCGGGTTTAACCCCCATGCGTTTCAGTGCATTGGCAAGTTTCTTTACCCTGGTGTATGCTTCTTTGTATGTGTAGCGAAACATGGAACCGTCAAGGTTCCTGTCGACGATCTCAACTTCGGGATAGGTAGCATCAGCATTCTTGAGCAAGGTAATGGTGTTTAACTGGAAATCGTCTCCAGATGTTGATGGAAACCCAGCGATCATTTGTACTGCCATATCTCTCCTCCCTGCCTGGTTATAAACCCAAGTCGTCTAGGGGTGAACCGGGATGAATTCCCGGTTCTTTCCCGGTACAAACTCCTTTTAACCGCTGAATTTTCCAACAATGGAAATACTGCATACATTCATGCTGGGAAAACCACCCAGGTTATGGGTCAACC
>JAVERV010000057.1:0-24801 GCA_034006945.1 Desulfobacterium sp.
ACCCAGGTTGATTTGGTATAAGTCCCCCGTGTTTGCGCCTGTAGCTCAGCTGGATAGAGCAACGGACTTCTAATCCGTAGGCCACAGGTTCGAGTCCTGTCAGGCGCACCACAACACTCAAGGCTCTCGGGAAAATCTTCCTGGAGCTTTTTTTGTTTCTCCGGTCAACCTTTGGTCTTTTTGATAATTCAGGAGAATCCCCAGTGTTTTTGGAGGAAAAATCATGAATAAAAGATCATATTCCAGTTTGGCTCTTAATGCAATGCATCGAGCATCGAAAAAAGCTATTGAAAAAGCATCCAGTTTGAATTTGACTGTCCCGATGTGGCAAGATGATAAAATCATTTTTGTAAAAGCTAAAGAACAACTTAAAAAAATAAACTATAGTACATTTATTACCTTATCCTCATGCTCTGAAACTACTCAGCTTCAAATCGATGCAGGGAATAGTTATTGACAATTTTGGTGTTTTCAGAAAGGATCATGTTTAAAATTCAAGTTGTTGAGTTGATTGGCATAAAAATTTATTTTGTGTTGCATGTTCGAAAGGAGAATGGAATTTTTCAGCAATGGAGCTATATAACAAAAATGGTTCTTTACCAAAATACCGAATGTCTTTTACAGTCGGTGGACTGTTTTATCAAGAAGCCGTCCTAGCGGCAGATCTATATGTAAAAAGTAAAGACTGGACAAGAGTCCGGGAAGAGATATTAAAAACCAACCTTTTCCAAATAAAAACCAGCAGTGCCCTGAAAAGAATATGTAGTGAAGTACTGTCCAGGCTCAAACCTCTCTCCTTAGAACAGCTAAAAATAATTCAAGAAGGTTCAAGACAGGAGCAGCTTCAGATCCTGTGGGTGGCTGTCTGCAAACGATACAGCTTTATTCGTGATTTCGCTGTAGAAGTCATCAGGGAGAAGTTTTTACTCATGGACTATTCCCTTGCCCAAGAGGAGTATACTATCTTTTTTGACACCAAAGCCGAATGGCATGAGGAGCTTGAAAAGCTTAAGGATTCAACAAAAAAGAAGCTCAAACAGGTCTTGTTCAAGATGCTCAGAGAGGCTGAGATTACATCAGAGATGAACATCATACTGCCTTCAATATTGACCAGAAGAGTTGCCAGGGCTTTATTGGCTGACAATGCCGGACTATACGTTGTTCTACCGGTATCAGATGTGGATTTTAAGGGGTGGGTAAAATGATCGTTGATACACAAACGCAACCGATATCAGAAAGATTTAAACATCTTCATGAATTAATCAGCAGTGAGCGATTCTTAAAAAAACAGGGGCTTGGAAATGAAGTCCCTTTTTTTATCTGTCCATACCGTCCTTCAGAGGCAATCGAAATGGAACGGATGCAGAAACAGTTAGCAAACAAACTGTCACAATCAGGTGTTCAGGTGCTGGAGATCAATTTATACGACATAGCTGTTGAGATCTTAAAGGAGAACGGTGACTGGGATTGGTATCTGGAAGAAGAATCTAAAATGACAAAAGAAGAGCTGAAAGAAGAGTTACAGTCCATTCTGGATATAGAAACCGTTTTAACCCCTGCAATAGCTAAAAGAATCGCTGAAGAAGCCCATGATGTTATCTTCATGTCCGGGGTTGGTGAAGTCTATCCATATATCCGGTCCCACAATGTTTTGAACAATTTGCAGAGCACTGCCAAAGAATCGCCCCTGGTCATGTTTTTTCCAGGGGCTTATACCCATTCCCTTGAATCTGGTGCATCCCTTGATCTGTTTGGAAGGCTGCATGACGACAAATACTATAGAGCATTTAACATTTATCACTGTGGGATTTAATTTAAGGAGCTGAAATTGACTCTGAAAACCATATTTGAAAAACCGGTTGACCGATCCATAGAAGGTGTCATTAAGGCCGATGATGAGGCAAGCCTCCGTCTCGAAGCTGAAGAGTATGTTCTAACCAATGAGGTTGAACGGCGTCTGGAGTCTTTTCTTGACGCATACAACAACTATGACGGTGCCAATGGCGTATGGATATCTGGTTTCTTTGGATCTGGTAAGTCCCATCTGCTGAAGATCCTGGCTCTCCTCATGGAGAACCGTGAAGTTGAAGGGGCAAGAGTATTGGACCTCATACTTCCAAAATGTGGTGACAATGAGATCCTTAAGGCTGATCTGAAAAGAGCGGTAAGCGTTCCTTCAAAAAGTATCCTGTTCAACATTGACCAGAAGGCAGATGTCATCAGTAAAACCCAGGTGGATGCGCTGGTGGCTGTGTTCGTAAAAGTCTTTGATGAGTCCTGCGGATACTATGGAAAACAGGCCTATATCGCCAACTTTGAAAGGGAGCTTGATCAGGATAACCTGTTTGCTAAGTTTAAAGATGCATTCAAGACTGCATCCTCAAAGGATTGGGAGTGGTGCAGGATGAGGGCCAAACGGTTTGCAAGCAATATTGATGAGGCATACGGGTCAGTAACCGGGCAGGAAGTTTCAGGTATTCTCGACAAGTATCGAACTGATTACAGCCTGTCCATTGAAGACTTTGCCGACCAGGTCAACGGTTACATAGAGAAACAGAAACCAGGCTTTCGTTTAAACTTCTTTGTCGATGAGGTCGGCCAGTATGTTGCCGATAACGTCAAGCTTATGACCAACCTTCAAACCATCGCAGAGAGCCTTGCTACAAAGAGCCGTGGACGGGCCTGGATCATTGTGACAGCCCAGGAGGATATGAACACCGTTGTCGGCGAAATGAACAAGCAGCAGAGCAATGACTTTTCGAAAATTCAAGCAAGGTTCCAGAACAGGATGAAACTTACAAGTGCGGATGTGGCTGAAGTCATCCAGAAGCGCTTGCTGCAAAAGAACGATGCCGGGATCAAAAAATTGTCCGAGATGTATAACGACCAGGTCAACAATTTTAAAACTTTATTTGATTTTGCAGACGGTGCCCAACTCTACCGGAATTTTAGAGATCAAGACCACTTCATCCACACCTATCCTTTTATCCCATATCAGTTTGTCCTGTTTCAGACAGCCATTCAGAATCTCTCCATGCACAACGCATTTGAAGGAAAACACAGGTCAGTTGGAGAAAGATCCATGTTTGGTGTGTTCCAGCAGGTGGCGGTTCAGGTCGCAGAGCATGATATAGGACAGCTCGCAACTTTTGATCTCATGTTTGAAGGGATCAGGAGTGCGCTGAAAGCCCAGATTCAAAGATCCATCCAGCTTGCAGAGAGGCATCTCGACAATAAATTTGCAGTGCAGGTTCTAAAGGCGTTGTTCCTTGTGAAATACATTAAAGAGTTTAAGGCAACGAAAAGAAACCTCACGGTTCTGATGCTTGATGAATTTAACAAGAACATGGAACAGCTCAATAAAGATCTGACCGAGGCCTTAAACCTTCTTGAGCAGCAGACATACATCCAGAGAAACGGAGATGTCTTTGAGTTCCTCACAGATGAAGAAAAGGATGTTGAAGAAGAGATAAAGAATACCGATATCGAAACGTCGGCCGTTGATGAGCATCTTTATAAAATAATATTCGACAGCATCATAAAGTTACGAAAGATAAGGTACGATGAAAACGGCCAGGATTATCCATTCTCAAAGAAGATGGACGACAGGCTTTTTGGCCGGGAATATGAGTTGACAATCCATGTCATCACCCCTTTTAACGAGCATGCCGACAATGAACAGATCCTGACCATGCAGTCAGCCGGGAGAGACGAACTTCTGGTAATCGTGCCCCCGGATGAACGAATGATGCGGGATCTTTTGATGTACGAAAGAACCAACAAATACATTCGTCAGAACCTATCCCTTACCCAGCAGGAATCCATCAAACGAATCTTAACCGACAAAACCCACCAGAATCAGGAACGGTATAATGATCTAAAGCAGCACATTGAAAACCTTCTCGGCAAATCAAAGATGTTCATCAATGCCAACCCTGTTGATGTCGGAGGATCAGATCCCCAGGCAAGGATCATAAGGGGGTTCCATGATTTGATCATCAGGACCTATCCAAACCTTAAGATGCTTAAAGGTTTCGAATATACCGAAAGCTTTATCTCCAAATGTTTAAAGGATGGTGGAAATCTCTTTGGAGGTGATCTCTCCCTTTTAAGCGAAGCAGAGCAGGAGATGCTCTCATTTGTCAAGGGCAACAAGGCCAGCGGGATCAGAACCACGGTTAAGGGTTTGGTTGAACGGTTCGAGAGGAAATCCTACGGATGGTACTACGCAGCCATACTGTGCATACTGGCCAAACTCTGTGCGGCAGGCAAGGTCGAGCTTAACTCCGACAGTAATATCTTAGAGGACGATCAAATTGAGAAGGCCCTGCTAAATAGCCACGGCCATGCAAATCTGGTCGTAGAACCCCTGGGTGACTTTAGCGCAGCTCAGATCCGCGCTCTAAAAGATTTCTATGGAGAGTTCTTTGACAGCCCCACATCTTCAACAGAGGCCAAAGCACTCGGAAAAGAGACAGTGGCAGCGATCAAAGAAAAAATTGACACCCTGTCACAGCTTGCTGCAGACAAACCTAGGTACCCGTTCCTTGTCGAGTTGGATAAAACCATTGAAACCCTGGATGAACTGAAGGGGAAACCCTACACCTTCTTTTTAACCGACCTCAATAAAATTAAAGATAGTCTGATGGATATGAAAGAGGATATCATTGACCCAATTCAAAAATTCATGGGTGGTCCCCTGAAAACCATATATGATGATGCTGTCAGTTTTTTAAAACGTCAGGAGCATAATTTTTCCTATATCGAAGGGGATGAATCAGGTAGAATTCTCAAAATCATCAAGGACAGCGCCTGCTACAAGGACAATAAGATGAACCAGGTCAAATCCCTGGTTGAAACGGTTTCCAGAAAAATTGACGAGAAACTGAAAGTAAGCAAACAGAATGCAGCGGATAAGATCAAGAGCCTGTTAAATAAAGTGACCGGTATGGAGGACTTTAAAAAACTATCCCTTGAACACCAGGAGGAGTTGAAAAGGCCCTTTGAAAATCAAATCGAGACAATAAACAATCAGTCAATTATTGGTTTGATCAGCTCTGACTTCCAAAGGTTTGAAAATGATGACTATAGTAAAATCCTGAATAAATTAAGTCACCTCAGTAAATCCAGGCCGGAGCCAACTATACCCACTAAACCATCTATATCCGGTCCGACAGAATACGATAATGATATGGAGGATCGAGACATTGGGAAAGAGAATATAGGGGAAGATAAGCCAAAGCCGGAAGATAAAGAGCCTGTTAAGGAAATGGTTGGTATCAAAAAAATCGAAGTGAATTACTCCAAGGCCTGGATCGAAAATGAATCTGAAGTTGAAGACTACTTATCCGTACTGAAAAGAGCCATACTCAAAGAGATCAATAACGGGAAGCGGATACAGGTATAAGTGGAATCAATCATCGTAAAATTTAAGCGGAGCAGATAGAAATTGAACACATCCCAGCTAAAACAGTTTGCACAAAAGGCCCGAAGACAACTAATCGAACTGGTATCCATGAAACTCTCCCTGGTATTAAATCCTGAAAGTGCCGCCAGAAGAGAGAACCAAAGGGCTGTCAAAGAACTTGAAAAGGAAATATCCCAGACATCCGAAGACCAGGTGATAGAAAAAGTGGCCTATATCTGGTTCAACAGGTTCTGTGCGCTGAGATTCATGGATGTAAACAGATATAATGCTATTGGAGTAGTCTCACCATCTGAAGGTTTCTCCCAGCCAGAGATATTGATGGAGGCAAAACAGGGCCATATCGATGCCGAGTTGAGGATCGATAAGAGCCAGGTTTTTGGTCTTTTGAATGAAACCATCCCAAGTCCTGAACCTCAGCAGGAGGCTTACCGAATGCTGCTGGTGGCAGTCTGCAACGATTACAACAGCATCATGCCGTTCCTGTTTGAAAAGATCGCAGACTATACTGAGCTTCTGATGCCGGATGATCTGCTGTCGGATAATTCAATTTTGACCGTTACCCGGGGAGCCCTTTCTGAAGAGGCCTGCGCCGATGTTGAGGTGATTGGCTGGCTCTACCAGTTTTATATCTCTGAAAAAAAAGACGAGGTCTTTGCCGGGTTAAAGAAGAATAAAAAGGTGACACCGGAGAATATACCGGCTGCAACCCAACTCTTTACTCCGAACTGGATCGTCCGATATCTTGTGGAAAACTCGCTTGGACGATTGTGGATGTTAAATAATCCCGGTTCAAAGCTCATTGACAGGATGGAGTACTATATAAAGCCTGAGCAGGAAGAGACTGATTTTCTTGTAATCAAATCCCCAGAAGAAATAAAGATCTGTGATCCAGCCTGCGGTTCAGGTCACATGCTGGTTTATGCCTTTGAGATCCTTTATGCCATATACGAAGAAGAGGGATATGATGCCCCGAACATCCCACAACTCATCCTTGAAAACAACCTCTATGGCATTGAGATAGATGAACGAGCGGGAGAATTAGCCGCATTCGCATTGTGTATGAAGGCCCGAGAAAAGTACCGACGTTTCTTTAAAAAGGAGATACAGCCTAATATTTGCGTTCTTGAGAATGTTACATTTGAAGACCATGAGGTTAAAAGTTATCTGGATGCAGTCAACCCTGATCTATTCACCACTGATTTTTCAACCTTGCTGTATCAGTTTCAGGAGGCGGATAATTTTGGATCACTGATTCGACCAGAATTAACAAATATCTCAGATGTGTTGCGGCTTATAGATGAGGAAAAAGTGGCTGATGATATATTCCTTCAGGGTATCCATAAGAGAGTTTTAAAGGTTTTGAAACAGGCTGAATACCTTAACCCTAAATATCATGTGGTTATTGCTAATCCTCCCTATATGGGTGGTAAGGGGATGAACGGTCGATTAGGTAAATGGGCAAAAGACAATTATCCAAATAGTAAGTCCGATCTATTTGCCATGTTTATTGAACGAAATTTAAATATAGTTGTTCAACAAGGAATGGTAGGAATGATAACTATGCAAAGCTGGATGTTCCTTTCATCGTTTGAGAAATTTCGTAAAAGCCTTCTCGATAAAAACATTATTTTATCTATGCTACATATTGGAGCCAGAGGTTTTGATAGTATTGGTGGCGAAGTTGTTCAAACTACAGCCTTTATTTTAAAGCAACAGAATAGAAAAGGCTATAATGGAATCTATATCAGTTTGGTCGATGGAAAAAATGAAAATGAAAAGCAAAAAGAACTAAAATTAAATTGTCATGATGGTAGGTTACGTTTTGCAGCCAATAATAAAGAGTTTGGTCAAATTCCAGGATCTCCAATCCTTTACAGCCTTCCTAAAAAAATTATTTCAGCTTTCATAAAATATGAAACACTAGGTGACATATCTAAACCTTTAAAAGGATTTGATACCGGTGGTGATGGTGAACAATATATAAAACTTTGGCATGAAGTTACATTTGAGAAAACAAAAATTAAATCGCCGGAAAATGGGATTTGGGTTGAGACGAATAAAGGAGGTGCTTTTAGAAAATGGTATGGGAATAGGGAATACGTAACCCTTTTCGGTAAAAAAGGCGAATTGTTATATTTAAAAAAAGGTGCAAATATAAGAAACAAGGCAAGTTATTTTAAAGAAGGTTTAACTTATTCTGTAATCTCAAGTGCAGATATAGCATTTCGATGGTCGAGTCCTGAGGCTATTTTTTATCAACACGGTGCAACATGTATAATTGAATCCCAAAAAAAAAGAGATTACTTGTTGGGACTTCTTAATTCAAAGGTATCAGCGCTAATTTTAAATAAAATTTGTCCGACACTTTCTTATACAGTAAATGATGTTGCGAAATTACCTATAGAAATTAAGACTAATAACACAACTATCGTAAATTCATTAATTGAAATGGCTAAAACTGATTGGGATTCCTTTGAAACTTCATGGGGTTTCACCCTAACACCATTGTTAAAATCGGATTTTTATAAACCCACGCTTAGAATAAGTTACAATAAGCTCAAATCATACAGGGATGATTTGATTCTCATGATGAAGCGTTTAGAAGAAGATAATAATTTTACTTTTATTGAAATATATGGTCTTCAAGATGAAATCAAACCAATCATCCCCTTTTCTAAAATCACTCTAAATTGTAATCCTAAATACCGATATCCTGATACTTCACGAAGAATTTATTCGGAAAATGAACATGAAAAATTGTTACTATCTGATACAATAAAAGAGTTTGTTTCATATTCAGTCGGTTGCATGTTCGGGCGTTATTCTTTGGACAAACCAGGACTTGTACTTGTGAACCAAGGAGAAACTGTACAACATTATCTTTCAAGTATCCCTGAACCAACATTTAAACCAGACGATGACAACGTAATCCCAATAATGGACGTAGACTGGTTCCCAGATGACATCGCCGAACGATTCAAACGCTTCCTGAAAGTAACATTCGGAGAAGAACACTACACAGAAAACCTCGAATTCATCGAAAAGGCGATTGGTAAGGACATCCGAAAATTCTTCCTCAAAGATTTTTACGCCTACCATGTTAAGATGTATAAGACGAGACCCATATACTGGATGTTTTCATCACCAAAGGGCAGTTTCAATGCCCTCATCTATATGCATCGGTACAGGCCTGATACCGTATCCATAGTCCTCAACGATTATCTCCGGGAATTCAGAACTAAGCTTTCTGCCAGGCGAGACAATCTTGAACGTCTAAATGTCAGTGCATCAGCATCCCAGGGAGAAAAAACCAAGGCCTTGAAAGAGATCGAAAATATTAAAAAGGTCCTGGAAGAGGTGAATGAATATGAAAGAGATATCCTCTATCCCCTGGCGCTAAAACAGGTAGAGATTGACCTTGATGATGGTGTAAAGGTGAACTATCCAAAATTCGGGAAGGCGTTAAAGAAGATACCAGGATTAAGTTAGCAGAGCTGAAAATGACATACAGCTTATACAAGGATGGGCCATGGAGAAATTGAAACGACAAATCGCTCGGGGTGAAGACAGCCAGAACCAGTTTAAGGCGGATGTTGTGGACCTTCTCCATGGGGATGAGATACCCACAAAGGCGGGAATTGACAAGCTTGACCGCTTGCGATTCAGGGATTTTTTAAAGGAGATCTACAAAATTGATCTGCCGGAACATCCGGATGAACTTTTAAAATTACTCCAAAACATGAATCTGGCGAGCGAGAATGGATCCTTGAATCTGGCAGGCGTACTTCTGTTTGCAGAAAAGCCCGAATGGATTAAGCCTGCGTTTATTATCAAGGCCGTATCCTATCCGGGCAATGATATTGCTGTCTCAGAATATCTTGACAGCGAAGATTTTTGCGGCCCCATGAAGAAAATCTTTGATGATTCTTTGGCCTTTATCATGCGGAACCTTAAAAAGGTGCAGGCCGGGCAGAATGTAAACACACCGGGAATTCCGGAAATCCCCCAAATTGTTTTTGAAGAACTGCTGGTAAATGCACTGATCCACAGGGATTATTTCATCAGTTCAGTTATCCGTATTTTTATCTTTGAAGATCGAATCGAGATCATCAGCCCCGGTAATTTGCCAAACAATCTGACCGTTGAAAAAATTACAGCCGGGAACTCGAATATTCGCAACCCCATATTGGCATCTTTTGTCGCTAAAGGATTGCTGCCCTACCGGGGTCTTGGGTCAGGAATTAGAAGATCTTTGAAAGAATGGCCTGATATCGACTTTTTTGATGATCGGGATGGATGCACCTTTAAGGTGGTTGTTCATAAAAAGATACAGGACGATTGTCCCGTATTGGATCAAAAAAAAGCGGATATTGGCAAATAACTTTATAAAAGTTTTCCAAAATGGGAAGTACGTTGAGTCTGAGCAATATACCTCTCAAAAACTATTGTGCTTTAACAGAGTATTAAAAAATGACAAAAATAGCCGAAGCGTTAAAAACAGTTTTCAAGAAACACCGAATAGCCTTCTGGTATGACTCGAAAAAAGAACTGCGAGAAGAGTATGAACGGCTTGAATTTTCAAACGTTGAAAAAATCGAGCTGAACAATAACGAGTTCAGGGTCAAGCATAGAATTCTTCGTGAAGAGCAGGACAAGAAGTTTCTCCTATACCATGAAGGAGATGCCCCTTCAGATATTGACAACTGGCTTTTAGATGTTCAGCTGGCATATGGAGACTTCAGAACGGATCAGACTGCTATCTGGCTCAATGAGCTGGGTTTGGGGCTTGAATTTACCGACATCGTGAATGACCACGCTGCCTTCTTCAATCTTGCAAAGAGAAGGGAAAGCCTGAAGAAGATACTGAGTTCTGATGATACACAAAATGTTGTTAAAACCAAGATGCTGTCCGTTTGTGCCTCTTCAGATCCACGGATAGACAACATCCTTGAAAACCTTCTTTCAGAATCGGCCGTTAAAAAGGATGATAAGTTCAAGCTGATTGAGAGCTGTAACCTTGAATCGTTTTTGTGGAGCCGGCTGGAGATCGCCTACGGCTATACGTCTGAATCGCCAGGAATAAAGGACTTCATAGTTCAGCTGTTTAAATCATGCTACGACATGGGTCTGGGGGCTTATGCAAGGCTCAATCCCGATGCCCTGGTGTTTCTTAAACGATGGAAGGACAGCGTCAAACATCAGGGTGCATTTGATGCTCTATCCAAAGAGTGTGCAGAGATTCTGGCCCTGGAGGAAGACCTGCATAAGAGGGACATCGCATCCCTTCAAGAGATTGACTATTTTGAGCTTGTGGACAGAAAAATCATAAGCGATCTGATCAGGCAGGTGGTTGAACGAACAATCACGCCGTTGGATCGGGAGAACTTAATCAGACAAAGAAAGACAGGGCACTGGTACGAACAATACAAAGACCTGTACCAGGCCATTGATTATGGGGCACGTTTTATCAGGCTTCTGGAAGAGACCGAAATCAACATTGAATCAATCGCTGATGGCCTTAATAAATATACCAGCCACTGGTATTTGATTGATCAGCTTTACCGAAAATATATCGTTCATACAAAGAGATCCGGCCAGGTGTCCCTACTTGAGGCCCTTTCAGATAAGATAGAGAATCTTTATTCCAATAATTACCTTCTGACGGTCAACAATAGTTGGCAGACCCATGTGGATAGTTGCGAGACCTGGGGCAAAACTAACATAGATTTTCAAAGAGACTTCTTTAAAAGGTACGTCTTACCGTTCCTTAACGATAAAAAGAAGGTGTTTGTTATTATCTCAGATGCCATGCGGTATGAAATTGGAGATGAGCTTCAAACTCTCGTCCGGCAGGAGGATCGTTTTGAAGCCGAAATTTCCCCCATGCTGAGCACACTTCCGAGTTTCACCCAGCTTGGCATGGCTTCTTTGCTTCCAAATAAAGAATTATTGTTCGCAGATAATAACTCAACCACAGTAATGGTCGATGGAAAGAGCAGCCTGGGCACGGAGAACAGGTCAAAGATTCTCCAGGATGCTGTAAAAGGCGCAGCTAAAGCCATGAGGGCTGATGAGCTGATGGGGATGAATAGAACCGAGTGTAGGGAGTTGTTCCGGGAACACGACGTTGTTTATGTCTACCATAACCAGATTGATGCTACGGGTGATAAACGAGAATCAGAGGGCCGGGTCTTTGATGCGGTTGAAGACACCCTTGAAGAGTTGATCAAAATTATAAAGAAACTGGTTGCGGCCAATGCCACAAATCTCTTGGTAACTTCGGATCATGGGTTTATCTATCAGGATAGCCCCCTTGACGAAAGTGACTTTCTTGGCGCTGATCTCACGGGAACAGATGCATTCTACCGGGACAGGCGCTTCCTGCTCGGTAAGGGGCTGCCCCAGAACAAATCTATGCGGCACTTTACTGCAAAGGAAGCTGGGATAGAGGGAGATGTGGATATCCTGATACCGAAATCCATCAACAGGTTGCGGTTAAAAGGATCGGGGTCCAGGTTTGTCCATGGTGGGGCGTCGTTACAGGAGATCGTTGTCCCGGTCATTAAGATTCGTAAAAAACGGCAAAGTGATATCTCCAGGGTCGGGGTTGATATCCTTCGGGGGTCAACCTCTTTCATCACGACCGGACAATTTTCCGTCACCTTCTATCAGGTTGAATCTGTAACTGATAAGGTGCAGTCAAGAGTATTGAGGGCAGGTGTGTATTCAACGGCCAACGACCTCATCTCTGACAGCCATAACCTCAATTTTGAGTTTGATTCAGAGAATTCCAGGGAACGAGAATTAAAGATCAGGTTTCTTCTGACAAAAAAGGCCGATGATCTCAACGAGCAGGAAGTTTATCTGAGACTTGAGGAACAGGAGCCTGGAACAACCTATTTCAAAGAGTATAAATCAATCCGGTATGTGATACGAAGATCATTTACAAGTGATTACGATTTTTAAAAAAGGCAATTATGACTGCGCTTGATGATAAGATAAACGAACATTTTGCAGGGCTCGTCGTTCGAAAAGATCTGGTTAAAATAGTAAAGGGCAACGCCATTGTTCCCTCCTATGTCCTTGAATATTTATTGGGCCAGTATTGTGCAACGGCAGATGAGGACAGCATCAAGACTGGTATTGATACCGTCAAAGAAGTTTTGCGCAAGCACTATGTCCATCGGAACGAATCTGGATTGATCAAATCTGTCATCAGGGAGAAGGGCCGTCATAAGGTCATAGATAAAGTCAGCGTTGCCCTCAATGATACAAAGGATGTGTATGAGGCCTCTTTTGCTAACCTTGGGATTAAAAAGGTTTTGGTCGATTCAGATACGGTAAAAAAACATCCCAAGCTTCTTGTAAGTGGTGTCTGGACCATTGTGGATATGGAGTATGAGCATTTCGAGGACAATTCAACTTCCCCCTGGATCATCAATAACCTGAAACCTATCCAGCTGTCATACTTTGACTATGACAATTACCTAGCTGCGAGAAAACAGTTCACCACGGATGAATGGATAGACCTGCTGGTACAGAGCATCGGCTTTAACCCGGAAAAACTCGGGAAGCGCAGTAAGCTATTGCAGTTAGTCCGGTTGATACCATTCTGTGAACGCAATTATAACCTGATTGAGCTTGGCCCGAAAGGAACGGGTAAATCACATATCTTTTCCGATTTCTCCCCCCATGGAATCCTTATATCAGGAGGAGAGATCACCGTACCCAAGCTGTTTGTAAACAACAGTAATGGTAAAATAGGTCTTGTTGGATACTGGGATTCGGTTGCCTTTGACGAGTTTGCCGGTAAGAATAAAAAGGTTAATAAAGCTCTTGTGGACATCATGAAAAACTACATGGCGAATAAAACCTTTTCCAGGGGTATCGAAACCATCGGGGCTGAGGCATCAATGGTCTTTGTTGGAAATACCAGGCACACCCTGCCTTATATGCTCAAACACACGGATCTTTTTGAAGAACTGCCGGAACAGTATTATGATTCGGCATTTCTGGATCGAATCCATTTCTATCTTCCAGGATGGGAGGTGGACATTATCAGGGGCGAATTGTTTTCAGAAGGATACGGCTTTGTCGTGGACTACCTGGCCGAGATTCTAAGATTCTTAAGGAACCACGATTGTTCCCATCATTACTCCCAGTATTTTAACCTGGTCAGTGACATATCTACCAGGGATAAAGACGGCATCAACAAAACCTTTTCCGGCCTGATGAAGATCCTCTTTCCCCATGGTGAGGCAACAGAAAAAGAAATCGAGGAGATACTTCAGTTTGCCATAGAAGGACGAAAAAGGGTCAAAGACCAGCTGATGAAAATTGATTCGACCTATGCTGCCGTCAGGTTCGCCTACACCCGAAACGATGATGGAAAGACCATCCATGTGAAGAGTCTTGAAGAGGAAGAGTATCCCCAGTATTTTAACTCTTTTGAGGGAGAAGAAACTGGTACAGAAACAGCTGGTCAATCACCAGATCAGAAAGATAGTCAGACCCAGGCTCGAACTGCCGAAAATGACAGACCACCCGAACTAAAAGAAAGACAGGTTATAGTAAAAGAGAACCAGCGTGGCTTAACATACGATAAACTGTTCGGCCTGTATCTTAAGGATGCCAAAAAAATAACAGTTACAGATTCATATATTCGAATTTTTTATCAGATCAGAAACTTGATGGAGTTCCTTGAAACCATAGCAAAATTCAAACCAAAAGATGATGAGGTTGAAGTCCACCTGATAACGGTAGAGGATGAATTTAAGGGGCCACAGCAAATAGAGTTTTTTATGAAGATCCAGGAGAGTTGTGCCATCGCAGGAGTTCAATTTACATGGGAATTTGACGAAACCCAGACCCTCCATGCACGGCATATTGTGACCGACCACGGCTGGAAGATTCTTTTAGATAGGGGCCTGGATGTCTTTCAGCATTATGAGATGAACGATGCCTTCTCTCTAAGCAACAGGCTTCAGCAGTTTAGATCCTGTAAGGCTTTTGAAATAACCTATCTGAAAATAAAAGAGAGCTGAGAAATGACCTATGAAAGAAGAATGCAAAGCATGGTTGACTAGGTTTTTTGAGCAGCGGACCGACCTGTCCCGCCCTGACGGTCGGGAGCTTTTTCGCTACCGGACTACTGAAGAGGAATTTCATCAGGTTGAATGCCTGTTGAGGAATTGGCTTGCCTCTTTTCCACCAGATGACAGTCTGGCCCGGCTGGCTGATGACTGGCTTTTTTGTCGTCTCTTTGTCCTCTATGCCTCGGAATGGTGGCGCCGTAATTATGACGGATCCGGTATTTCCTGGGAACCTATTCTCTCCAGGCTAAAGATAAATACCGGTTCATGGACTCAACAGCAGCGTTCACGATGTGTTCAGACAGGACTGAAAAACTGGAGAGTCCACGTTCGTAAGCATGGAGGGTATCGATTTATTTTAAGCATTGCCCTGCAGGGCGGATTGCCGCTACGCTTGCTTTCTGAAGGACGCGGTGGGCTGGGCAAATTGCTTAAACGGGTATTACATCTGGCAGGTAATGCTGCTGCCGACATGCAGGGTAATGCATCGGTCAGTGAGCAGGATATCTACGGATGGGTGGAGAGCCTGCAGGGCATGCTGCCCAGAAGCTATCGTCAACCGGCCATTTTTATACTTCTGTCAGATATTGTTGTTACTGTCCTTGAGCTGAAACACGAAGCAACACTGACCACCAGTGCCGATGCCGTTGACCGCCTTAATCGGCATGTTCCTGGCTGGCGAGATCGGTTTTCCCTGCCGTTGGAAGATGACCATGCCCAGGGGCTTATTGCCCAGTTATTGCAGGATGCGGCGGAGGTGACTCTGAAAAAGACCTCGTCACCATTTTTGCTGGAACGTTCACTTGAAAAAAGTGAACATGACTGGCGGCTTAGTTCGACATTACAGTTACCCGATGCTATTGAAACAGGAATGCTGACAAGTTTTTTTACTCTCCCTGATGAAGCGATTTTGCGCCATGCCAATCTGATGCTTAAAGCCGGTGAGAAAAAACATACCGTTGCCCTGCGCCGAATGGCCGGTCATGACAAGTATCGCGCTATGGGGCAATTCCCGGATATGCTTGATTCTGATGCAGTGCAGGATCATGTTCTGGACTTCAACCTGGCAGACGGGCGTAACTGGTTTAGCCTGGTGTATAGAGGTGAAGAACTTGACCAGGAGTTGCCTTGGATTTTTTCAGCTGGCGCGGATTATCGTTTTTTAAAGCAGGGCAGCGGCAAAATTGCTGAGTCAGAAGCCCTTGTTGTTATTCCCAATCACTGGCGTATGGCTATTGACGAAGATAACGAAGAATTGCTCAAACAAGGCGAACTTTCCATTTTTAACAGAACCATTTGGCATGTCCGCGGTCAGGTTACAGCAATAAATGATCGGGCTGAACAATTCCGATTCAAGACCGGACGTGCCGACGCCACTGAAACGAGTTTCATCTGGAAAGGAGATCCCGTATGGTATGAGTTTCGCAACCCGACCCGTGCTTTTCGCGGTCAGCCCGATCTATACACGGTCAATTCGGAAGGATTCCTTAAACCTGTTAAAGGTTCCCCGGATTTTCAGACCCTTGGAAGTAAGGGGATAGATATTCCATTAGGACCGATTATCGGCAGATACCCCTCAACTGGCACCCCTCAATGCCGCACCCGTATGGTGTTGCTTCCTGAAAAAGCAACTGTGGAAATAAACAGTCATGATTCCTGTTCAGGATCAATTTTTTTGAAAAACTGGGGTGTCAATCATGCCCGGACTCTGACACCAGGGGTTCAATTGCTGGTCGAGAAACAACAGCCTATTTTGATGCTTCATCTCTGTGTTATTCAGAGCAAGATCGTGCCTGAACAGGTTGAACTGGAGGTTTTTTGGCCCATTTCCACAGAGCCTGCACGCCTTTCATTGCCATTTCCTGCTAAGGGGGCACGTGCGTTCAGCATAACCGGTGAAGAATTACAAAGTGGCACACGTATTTCGGTGAGGCAACTACTTGGCACCAGAATCATTATCCATTCGACCGCATATAACGCCCATGCCGAACTGGTTCTGAATTCAGGTACGGATAATACGAGCCGTGGCTTCAGTATCCGCAGGGCTGATAATGCCCTGCAGATGACCGTGCGTCTGCAGGATTATGAAGAAGCAATCCGGCATACGCTCTCCATGGATGATCAACAGGATTCCCAGGTAAGCATTAAGGTTGTCCTGGATGGAAGTGAATTGTTTCGTCTCTGGGTCCGTCGTTATGAAGGTTACCTTGCACCTGATGAAAGCAGATCCTTCGCTTGTCTAAACGATGGCATGCTTCGCGCCCTTGATCCGCAGACGCTCGGGGGAATACGTGTTCTGGCATGCAATCTGATCCGGGAGAATGAACGGGTTGTGACGCTGACGCAGTCGTCCAGTGAGGGCGTGCCGGTCGGAAGATGGGCATTTGCCGCAGAAAACCCTGCTCCAGGTCCCTGGTTCCTGTTCCCTCACCCTGATACGCCGGTGACGATTCGACCGCTTCTTATGAATGTGCAAGGCGAGGTACAGGGAGAGTCCCTGTTGACTATAGCCATGAATCATGGGGAGTATCAACATCGGCAGAAGACTATGTCAGAGGCTGTGCATTCACTGTCTGAAGATTATCTTCATGAGGGATGGTCTGAAGTGGAACAATGGGCCGAGCAACTCGGGCATCTGTCCTTGACAGCTTTTGATCTATGGCCCTGTTTTGCAAGGGTTTCATCCCATATGGCGGCGCTTGCGTTTCGTCTGGGCGGTGTTTCCCGTGATTTTATCCGGCAGTTTGCTGTAGAATTGCCATTTTCCTGGGAAACCGTTACATACAGGGACTGGAAACAAGCCATGATGAATCTTCGCAGGCAGTGTGAGCAGCGCTTTGAACCGGCGATCTGGCAGACAGTTTTTCATTCTCAGCTCAAATCTGTGACAGAGAAACTTGCCGATGATTCTCTGGCACTGCATTATATCCTTGGCATTGCAAGCGCATGTTTTATTGAAAGTGCGAAGCAGGACGTCGTTGTTTTACAGTATGGGGTCGGACCACAGGCAGAAAAAGATCTGTTTACAGGGGACATCTGTTTACTGCAGAAACTCTTTCACCGCCATGCGAATGACAGGTGGCCCGGTGGGTTCAGACAACAGTTAAGCGATGCAAAAACACACCCAGTATACTCCAGATACCTTTGCCCAGATTCTTATGGGTTTCGTGATCCAGTTATCAATCTTCCCCTCCTTCTGGCCGCACAATGCGCAGTCGGTGAAACTTACGAATGGTTCAAGGACCTTGATTTTATCCGCATACTGAGCATCTGCAAGGCATTTGACCCCGATTGGTTTATCGATGCCTATAATCTTACTATTGCCCGCTGCCTGGCAGACAATGTTTTTCAGCCATAAGGAAAAAACCATGAAACAGTCTTTTTTTGCCGATCTCTTACCCGTGTTGTCTGAACGAAGCAGACTGGCCTCAATCTGTCGCCTTGGTTTTGCCAATATTCCCCTGCGGCGCCATCTAACGGAACTATTTTCCCGGCCTTACGGAGAAAAAGGAGCTTTTCTTGCTGATCCCGCCTTTGAAGCGGTCTTTGGCTGGAAAACCGGTGATGCATCCATGGCGCAATTGTGCGATACGGAACAGCTGCTCCACCCCGATCTAATCAACGCAATGGACTCCCCACCGGAAGATCTGGCCTCTGAATATCGTTTTGCAAAAGAGTTAAAACCTTACACGCATCAGGTTGACGCCTGGCGTTTACTGAAACAACAACCGCCCCAGTCAGTGGTGGTCACCAGCGGAACCGGTTCGGGAAAGACCGAATGCTTTATGGTGCCTGTTCTTGACCACCTTGCAGGCTTGCGCCAACAGGAAGAAAAACAGCTGGTCGGGGTGCGGGCGTTGTTTCTGTATCCCTTAAATGCCCTAATCAACAGCCAGAGGGAGCGGCTTCGGGCATGGACCCATGGCTTTGAAGGCGATTTGCGTTTCTGCCTCTATAACGGCAATACTCCAGAAACGCTTCCGGCAAGAACAAACAAGCTGCATCCCTGTGAAGTTCAGGATCGTAAAACGCTGCGCACAAACCCGCCGCCCATTCTGGTCACCAATCCAACCATGCTTGAATATATGCTTATCCGCACCGAGGATGCACCGATTCTGGAGAAATCCCAGGGCAAACTGGAATGGGTGGTGCTTGATGAGGCACATACCTATACCGGTTCCCAGGCAGCTGAGGCTGCGTTGTTAATACGGCGGGTTCTTCTATCTTTCGGCATGCGGCCGGAAGAGGTGCATTTCATCGCCACTTCCGCAACCATCGGCGATCCAACGGGACAGGCCGGTCAAGATCTGAAACAGTTTCTTGCCGATATTGCCGGCGTCCCGGAGCAGCAGGTGCATCTTGTCAGCGGTACCAGGCAGGTCCCCGAGATCAGCAGTAAAAAGAAAAAGAAAAAAGCTGTGGAAAACCTTGCTGAACTGGAAACCATAGAGCAGGAACAAGAAGTCTCAACGGTCCGCTACCGTGAGTTGGCTGGCAACAAAACTGCCAGAAACATACGCGACCTTTTTACCCAGGCCGCCAAAGGAAACCTGGTTGACAGATTATCTTCGGTCTGCCGGACGATCTACCCCGAACAGCAGAGTTTTACCTTAAAACAGCAGCATAAGGCACTGCGCTGGCTGGATCTGCTTTCTGGAACCAAAAAGGAAGGCAAACAAAAGAACGGAAAGGAAAAAGAGGCATCAGACAGTTTTCTGCCTTTACGTGCGCATCTTTTCCATCAGACCTTGAGTGGGATTTGGGCGTGTGCCGACCAAGCGTGCCCGGAGAAAAGAGAAACAGCACTGATTGATCCTCAATGGCCGTTTGGTGCAGTGTATCTTGAGCCGAAAAAACACTGTACATGTGGCAGTCCGGCATATGAAGTCGTTTGCTGTACGGACTGCGGTATGGTGTATCTGATTGCAGAAGAAAATCAGCAGGGTGTTTTTACCCAATGCCGGCAATCCGGGGTTCAGGATGAGTTTGAACTGGATGTTGAGCTGCCAGAAGAAGATTCGAAAGATTTAGAAGAGGCTGTCCTGCAAGAGAAGAATGGACAACACTATAAATTCCAAAGCATTCGCTATCTCATTGTTAACAGGGAGATGAAACATGTTGAACCGATTTCCATTAACCGTGAAAGCAGGATAAGAACCGATTCAGGAAAAAACATGTTGGGAATATGGGTTCATGAAGATGATGGAAGGGGGCTGGTCTGCCCTTTCTGTGAAAAACCGGAAACTCAAAGCAAAGGGCCGTTATTCCGCATGAGCCGGCTGGGTGCTCCTTTTCTGCTCAATACTATTCTGCCTTCCCTGCTCGAGTTTGCGGCTGACAGTACTGAGAAACCGGCTGATCTGCCATGGCGGGGGCATCGGCTTCTGACCTTCAATGACAGCCGCCAGGGTACGGCACGGATGGCTGTCAAACTCCAGCAGGAGGCAGAGCGGAGCACAATCAGAAGTTTGATCTATCATCTTGCGCTACAACATGGGCAATCCGGTAACGAGACCGAAATTGAAAAACTGAAAAAGGAGCTTTCAGAGTTGGAAAAGGCCTTTGAACAGGCCCCTATCCCAACTCTGCTAAACCTGGTCAAAGGGAAAAAATCGGAGCTTGCCAAATTACAGCAGCCCAGGCCAATCCTCTTCACAACTCTGGTCGATAAACTGGTTAATGAGGGCAGGAATTTTGACAGCATACTGGATCGGTATCGTGAGCTTGATCCCGGTCTGTTCGGTGAGGTTGGAGGCCGCCGGGAACTTGCTAAAATGCTCATTGTCCGAGAGTTTGGCAGACGGCCAAAATACCAGAACAGTCTCGAAACAATGGGAATGGTGGCCTTAAAGTATCCTGGACTGGATGGAATTGACACTGTACCGCCGCTCGCCTTGCAAGCCTCTAATTTTAATCTCCTTGAATGGATTGACTTCTTGAAACTCTGCCTTGATTTTTTTGTCCGTTCCGGTGGTTCACTGATGATTACACCATATTGGCGAAGATGGTTAGGGCTTCCTTTCCGCCAAAGCTGGCTCATAGAATCTGCTGCTGAAGTGGCCGGAAAGAATCAGCGGCGCTGGCCTAAGGCCAGGAGAAGCGGTCTGAGGGCAACGTTGGTAAGGCTGCTGGCTTATATTCTCGAACTGGATCACCAGACGTTCGAAGGAGAAGACCGGATTGATGCCATCCTTCAAGAAGCGTGGAAAACCCTCATCGAAAAACGGCTTCTACAACTCACTGCTGACGGCTACATCCTGCCCCTTGATCAACTGGCGTTTACCCCGATCCATGAAGCCTGGATTTGTCCGGTTACCCGTAGGCTGCTCGACACCACTTTACGTGGAATCACCCCATATCTGCCGGAACAGAAACCAACGAAGGCTAATGCAAACTGCGAAAAGATCCAGATACCGGTTTATAATGAACCTTTTGGCGGCGTAACCGACCTGGTGGAGCGTATCCAGCGTGGACGCAGCTGGATCAGGGAGCAGCCTCTTGTAACAGAACTTCGTGAACAAGGCATCTGGTCTGACCTTAACGACCGGGTGATAGAGATGGCACCCTATTACCGTACAGCAGAACACTCAGCCCAGCAATCGGCTACAGTCCTCCAGGAGTACGAACGCAGTTTTAAAAGGGGGCTGATCAATATCCTTTCTTGCTCTACCACCATGGAGATGGGAATTGATATCGGTGGTATCAGCCAGGTGGCGATGAATAATGTCCCCCCCCACCCTGCCAATTATCTCCAGCGGGCAGGGCGTGCCGGTCGAAGAAAGGAATCAAGATCCCTTGCCATGACGCTTTGCAAGGCCAATCCCCTTGATCAAGCTGTCTTCGCAAACAGCCTCTGGGCTTTTAACACGACGCTTATGGCCCCCAGTGTCTCCCTGGACAGTCCAATTATTGTGCAGCGACATATTCACTCCTTTTTGTTGAATCGATTTCTTTCCAGTAAATTAAAAGGGGTTGGCCGGGATCAAATCAAACTCAACTGTGGTTCTTTTTTTGGAGCTGATACGCCATGGGCAGAGGAGTACTGTGCATGGTGTTCAGCCTTTACACCCGAAACGAAACCGAAACTTGCAGATGCGCTGGCACAGATGATCCGATCTTCCGTTCTGGCAAATCAATCGTTGGAACAACGTACCAGTCAGGCTGGGGAGAAAATGAAGGACCTCATGCTCCGGTGGCGCCGGGAGTGGGACCATCTGAAGTGTGAAGAAAAGGAATTTGTCAAAGCAGTCGGCGAAAGAGCCCCTATCAGCAAGGCCATTAGATTTAGGATAGAGAGGCTGGAAAAGGAGTATTTGCTCAGGGAGCTGGCCTCCCAGGGGTATCTCCCGGCCTATGGTTTTCCGGCCCATATTGCCGCATTTGACAATCTGACAATTGACCAGTTCCTATCCAACCAAAGGAGACAAAAAGGCCGGGAAGATAACCGCTATCAGCGTCGTGAGCTGGCCAGCCGAGATCTTGCCACCGCACTCAGAGAATACGCACCCGGCGCAGAAGTGGTCATAAATGGTTGCGTTTATCGGTCGGCCGGAATAACGTTGAACTGGCACGTACCGGCCAGTGTGGAAGAGGCTCGGGAAACCCAGGAAATTCGTCATGCCTGGCGCTGTGACAATTGCGGTGCAAGCGGTTCCCATGTAACGCAAAAAGGGGCTGGCACATGTAATTTCTGCGGCGCAGAAAACAAAAGAAAAAATATTCACGAGTTTCTTGAACCTTCTGGATTTTCAGTGGATTTTTACTCAAACTCGCATAATGATGTTAACTTTCAGCAGTTTGTGCCGGTTGAACCTCCGTGGGTGAATGCACAGGGCGATTGGGCACCTCTTGCAAATCCTGAACTTGGACGTTTTCGGTTGACTACAGAGGGGCATCTCTTTCACCATTCCCGGGGAATTAATGGCACTGGGTACGCTCTTTGTCTCTCCTGCGGTCGGGCAGAGCCAATGACAATGGGTGGCAAATTACCGGATATTTTCCAGAAACCCCACAAAAAATTACGACGTGCTAAAGACGAGGAAGGCAGATGCTCAGGAAGCGACTGGTCTATTAAACAGGGGATCAGCCTCGGTCATGAACTTAGGACAGATATGGTTGAGTTCCAGCTGAAAAACAGAGAAGGCGTCTGGCTTGATGAGCGCACTGCCGCCCACACCATTGCCGTCGCCATAAGGGACAGCCTTGCAGAGCTTATCGGTGTCCAATCCAGTGAGTTGGGATGTGAGGTGAAACAGGTACAGCCTGAGCCTGGGGCGATCTGTCAATCGATCATGATCTATGATACCCATGCCGCAGGTTATGCCTCCCGTGCTGATAACTGGCTTGTGAAGCTTTTTCAGCAAGCGTATCAAAAACTGTGCTGTCCCGAAAATTGTGACAGTGCCTGTCCCCACTGTGTTCTTGACTTTGACCAGCGATTTGCCATGGATAATCTCGATCGGCATCAGGCGCTCAGTTGGCTGAACAAAGAGTGGCTGGATGATTTACAATTACCCGGGGAATTTGCCTTTTTCGGCACATCTTCTGCCCCGGAACATAAAAAGATCTACGAAGCAATCCTCTATGCCGTTGGCAAACACAGTTGCAGAGGCGTAAGATGTTACACTGGCGCTGCCCTTGATTCATGGGAGATTGAAGGTTCTTCTCTCCGGACGCTTTCGTATAAGCTCGCCGGCCAGGATATTGATGTAGAGATTGTCCTGCCTGAGGAATACCTGGACAAACTGGATACGCTTGACTGTTATCTTCTTGCCAGCATGGCGGATTTGCCCTGCATTCGTTTTTTTACCTCAAGAGAAATACCGCGGGCAGGACAAGGGTATCTGATTGCTGAAACCCTTGGTGGTGCAATTTGTTCCCATTGGGCAGGAAAAGACGAATCAATCGTATCTTTTAATCAAGATTGGGGGCAGATTGAAGAGACAGATAATATTCTGGTACGCTGTGACAATGGAAAAGCCCCTGTATCTCTGCAAGGGTCGATGAGCGCAGATGAACTACGACCGGTCATCAATGAAAATAACGACCGCATACTGGATGTGTATCAGGAATTAAACGGGCCCATGAAGGAATTTGGCACGGGATTTTGGCAGTTAATTATGGACAAACATCCAGCCGGGAAAGAACTGCTGACCGACGAAGCACTTGCTGTCCGATCAGTACAATACCATGACAGATATTTAAAAAACCCGCTTACTGCAGCGTTATTCGTTCTTCTGATAGATGCATTGCGGCACATAGTCCAAGAAATCCGTTGGGGGCGCACCTGCGTCAACTTTACCACCATGAATATTCAGTCAAACAGAGGTTACTATCCATCATACAGATTATGGGATGACTGGAAAGAGAATGGCATCAGAAAAGAAGTCATGAAGGAACTTTTCTCCTTACGGGGTATGAATCTTACGCTGAAAAACAAAGAGAGAAGAGAAATTCCACATGACAGGAAGTTGACTGTTGAATTTGCCTCAAATGACAAACTCATCATTTCCTTTGATCAGGGAGTTTCGTACTGGCAAACAAAACATGCTGAGTTTGACTTTTCGCTGACGGCAGGCCAGCAGGCGGAGAATTTAAACCTAATCATGGATAACCCGGTGAGCCACATTCAAGCCGGCAATACCAATCACACGATTCTTGCTGTGAAAAGGATGTAGCAGTATTTAGCAAAGGGTTACAAGCCATAGACTGAATTTGGGATTGTTTTTAATACCGGTCTAAAGATCTTTTCACTTGACCTTAACCATACTGTATTCAATCAGGCCTGCACCAAAATCCATAATGAACAGGGTTTTGATGATCAGTAAATCGCCAGTGTAACTGAAGATGATGGTGTGAGCTCTCTGAGGCGATGCAATTGGAATGAACTGACAAGCTTCAAGCGTTAATAATGCTATGGGGGATAAAACAGAAGGAACATCATGACAGAAAACACAATTATCAACCAATGCACTTATCCAACCCAGTTCATGACCATTGAGATTCCCTGTGTCCTTGCCGAGAGGATCGATCGATATGCCAAAGAAATTGAACGACGGTCATGGGGGTTATGATTGAGGCCCTGGATAAGTTTTTACGCAACATTGATTAAAAGGCTACCCATGGAAGATAAGTTTTTTGAAGAGGACAAAAGTATTTTCGGTGATGATGACGTTTTTGACTTGTCCCCTATGGTCTGGATGTTTTTTTGAGAAAACAGGAATGATTTTATGAACAGACCTAATAAAAACGAACTGATTTCTTTCAAAAAACATAGGACTT
>JAVERV010000058.1:0-24757 GCA_034006945.1 Desulfobacterium sp.
CAAAGGGTTTTGGTTTTATTGAGCAGGAAGATGGTCCAGATGTGTTTGTTCATCACACAGGTATCAACGCAACGGGTTTCAAATCCCTGAACGAAGGAGATCGTGTCTCATTTGATATTGAAGATGGTCAGAAAGGACCTGCTGCGGTGAATGTGACCGTGATATAGCCTGTTCCTTAAACTTCTATTTCAATTGTTTCCGGCACTCCGCCTCTTAACGAGGAGGAGTGCCTTTTTATTTCCCGGTCCTTGGGGTTTTTTCTGGTTTTTTAAATCCTGACATGATCCAGTATATTGCCCAGCCAGCTGCAACCGGAAGAATTCCTGTCAAGATAAAAGCGGTCAGGTTCTGTTTCCATGGCTGAAACACGAGTCCCGCCGTAAGCGGAGTCACGATGGAGAGTATTATGCTGAGGCGCATGCGGCCAGATAAATGGAATGTCTTTTTCTTTACATTTTTTTCAGCTTTCCCTCCGGCCATCATTCTTGGGATAAATATGACTCCAAGAATGATAGCCACCAGGGTGAGAATTTCCTGTATTCCAGCCAACAAATAGCTCCTTTATTTTTATAAGAAACAGCTATTAGCTATTAGCGGTTAGCTTTTAGCTAACAGTTAACCGCTAACAGCTAACAGCTATCGTGTTTCATTCTTTGTTGTGTTCGCCAGAGCATGTGGGCCATCAAAACCTCAGGAGTAAAGTTCCTTTACCTTGTTCCTGTCGATGCTGCCATCCGCATTCCTTGGAAGGGATTCAACAAAAACCACCTGGCTTGGTTTTTTGTATCTTGCAATCCGTGAACCTACAAATTCAATCAGATCTGCCGCCGTTATCTTTTCCCCTTTTTTTGCAGTGCACACAGCCTTGACGCCCTCCCCGAATTTCGGGTCTGGAACACCGATGACGCAGCTCTCCTCGATTCCAGGATGGAGCTGTATCACAGCCTCAACTTCGGCCGGGTAGACGTTTTCCCCGCCTGGTTTGATCAGTTCTTTTTCCGGTTTTCGGCCCTTAAACCATAGATATCCGTCCCGATCGATCTGTCCCAGATCTCCTGTGTGGTGCCAGCCGTTTTTAAAGGTCGAACGGTCGAGTTTTTCCAGATCCCAGAACCCCTGGAAAACAAGGGGTCCCCTGACCCCGATTTCTCCCAGGGTGTCTGGAGGTGATTCTTTATCATTTTTGTCAAGAATTGCAACCCTTGATATCAGCGCCTCCCTTCCTGCGGACCCAGGTCTCTCCATGCTGTCAGCCATGGTGACAAAGCCCGAGGTTTCCCCCTGGCCATAAAATACCCAGAATCGGGAGTCGGTCAGGCGGGTAAAGGCCAGGATGTTCTCAGATGAATCTATTCCCGTTATGTTCCTCAGGGAAGAAGTATCTTTAGGAGCAGCGTTGAGTCTTTCAGTCAGGGTTGCAAGAATGGGCGGGAAGCTTGCCATGAGGGTTATCTTTTCTCTCTCAACCAGGGTCAGTGCCTCTTCAGGGTTGAATTTTTCCATGATCACGTTGCCTCCCCCCATCTGCATTGTGGAGAAGGATAAATTTATACCTGTGATGTGGAAGAGGGGCAGCATGTTAAGGTAAACGTCATCCTGGGTGATGCCCATGGTCAGGGCTGTTTGGAGGTTGCTTGCGATAATGTTGCCGTGGGACAGAACTGCACCCCTTGGAGAGCCGGTCACTGCTGCCGTGTAAAGAAGGCAAAAGGGGTCGTCTTTACCGGCTGCATCAGCCGTGTCAGCCGAAGAAATCAATGTTTTTTCTGTCTCTAAAAGCTCCTCAAACGGTGTATGGGCTGTTGAGGTGTCACACCCAAAACAGATCCGTCTGCCCTCAAATTCGCACCGGTTGGCGTGGGCGTCGTCCACAAACAGAATCTTTGCCCTTGAATCTTTCAGGATATAGTCGATTTCCTGGTCGGACAGCCGCCAGTTTATGGGCACGACAATGGCGCCAAGGGCTGCGGCGCCTCCATAAACGGTGAGGTAGTCGTTTCTATTCATGGAGAGGACGGCGATGGTGGCCCCCTTTGAAATTCCAATGGCTGAAAGGCCGCATGCAAGGGCGTTGATCCTGGCGAGAAGCTCTCCATGGGACAGGGTGCCGTGTCTGTCCCTGATTGCGGGTTTGTTTGGGAAAAGATGCGCGTTCCTTTTAAATATGTCATGGATGCCGTAAATGTCCCAGGTGTGGTGTGAAGTATCCATTTTTATTCTCCTGAAAAGGGGTAATAATATAGGGATCTATCTCTCTTGTAAAGTCTGTATCAGGTGTTGGATTTAATATCAAGCAGGGTTTTTTTGGGAGGGTGGGGAGGTTTGTCTGGAGCGGGAAACGGGATTTGAACCCGCGACTTCGACCTTGGCAAGGTCGCACTCTACCACTGAGTTATTCCCGCCCAAACGACTCGATTCTTCTACATGGAAAGCAATTCGATGTCAAGGATAAATTTGCCACCCTCCATAACTTTTCGTTTTGGTTTTATTCTGTTTTTAAAAATAAGTTTTGAAAATCCATGGTTTTTGTGGTTGAGTGTGCCATGGAATTAAACTGTAAAATGAGGGTGCAAAGGTGGGCCAAACAGTCTATGAACGTGTTCTTGTCACAGGAGGCGGAGGTTTCCTTGGCAGGACCCTTGTGCGTCAGCTAAAAGAGGCAGGGGATCATGTCACCAGCTTTTCAAGGCAGTCTTATGGTGAGCTTGATCGTCTTGGTGTCGACCAGATTCAGGGGGATATCAGCGACCTCCAGGCGGTAAATCTGGCCGTACGCGGCATGGATACCGTGTTCCATGTGGCTGCAAAACCCGGCATCTGGGGTAAATTTGAAGATTATTTCAGGGTGAATGTAACTGGAACCGAAAATGTTATCCAGGCCTGCGCCAGAAACAGGGTTAAGCACCTTGTCTATACAAGTTCCCCAAGCGTTGTTTTTGACGGAAACGACATGGAGGGTGTGGATGAGAGTGTCGGCTATCCAGATAGGTTCCATGCACCCTATCCTGAGACCAAGGCAATGGCGGAACGCCTTGTCCGGGAGGCAAAATCCGTCCAGACAATCATTTTAAGGCCCCACCTCATCTGGGGACCCGGCGATAACCATCTTTTTCCCGGGATTGTCCGGCGGGCAGGGCGCCTGCGGAGAATCGGTGACGGAACCAACAGGGTTGACACCATCTATGTTGACAATGCGGCCAGGGCACATATCCTTGCACGGGATGCCCTCAGGAAAAACCCGGCCCTTGGGGGAAACGTTTACTTTATAAGCCAGGACGAACCAGTTCTTCTGTGGGCCATGGTGGATGGCTTTCTTGAAGCCGCAGGGCTTGGACCGGTCAGAAAAACGATTCCTTCGGGCATGGCCTTCTTTCTGGGGCGCAGTTTTGAACTTCTCTATGGGTTCCTTGGGCTGGAGAAAGAGCCACCCATCACCTCCTTTGCAGCCAGGGAACTTGCCACATCCCACTGGTTTGACATATCAAGGGCAAAAAGGGACCTTGGTTATCAGCCGCTTGTTTCAACCGAACAGGGACTTGACCGCCTGAGGAAGTGGGTCAAGTCAGGTGAAGAAAAATGAAGAGATTCTCCATTAGAATAAAAAAGGCAATCCAGGATCCCGCCAGATCAAGGAAAAAATTCTATGGGTTTTTCAGGGGTGTCTTTTTCAGCCTTGTTGCCGCAGCTAAAGGTTTTAAAAGAGATAACTGCATGCTCAGGGCATCGGCTCTTACCTTTTATACGCTTTTATCCATTGTTCCAGTCATGGCCCTGGCCTTTGGTATTGCCAAGGGATTTGGATTCGAAAAGGTACTTCAGGGGGAGCTTCTGGCACGGCTTGCCGGTCAGGAGGAGGCGGTTCTCAGAATTCTCAATTTCTCTGAAACTCTCCTTGGCGATACAAAGGGTAGTTTGATGGCGGCCCTTGGGGTGATTTTTCTCATCTGGGCAGTGGTCAAAATGATCGGTCATATGGAAGATGCGTTCAATGCTATCTGGTGGATCAAAAAGGGTCGTACCCTGATACACAAGTTCAATGATTATCTGGCGCTTCTCTTTGTCGCACCCCTGCTGTTGATTTTTTCCAGCAGCACCACCTTATTTCTTGTGACCCGTGTGAAAAGTTTTTTTGAAGAAGCCGGTGGGGCCGTTGTTGTGGAGCCCTTTTTTTTCTTTTTTGTCAAGCTTGTTCCCTTTTTAACCATCTGGCTTCTTTTCTTTTTTCTTTATATGTTCATACCCAACAAAAAGGTGGATTTCAGAGCTGCCCTCATGGGTGCCGTGATCGCCGGGGGGTTATACCAGATAGGGCAGATGGTCTATATTAATTTTCAGGTGGGCGTTTCCCATTACAATGCCATTTACGGCAGTTTTGCCGCACTTCCCCTTTTTTTGATCTGGCTCCAGGCAAGCTGGGTCCTTGTTCTTATCGGGGCTGAAATTGCCTTTGCCTGGGAGGGTCGGAACGGTGTGGATGAAAAGGAGGGGGCCTACGAGCGGATGAGTCTGCGGACCCGCAAGATCTTGTCCCTCAGGATCGTCCTTGTCTGCGTCCAGCGCTTTTCCAGGGGGGTGAAAGCCCCTTCTGATGGTGAAATAGCCGCTGAAATAGAGATCCCCCTGGGAGTTGTGAGGATGCTGTTGAGTGACCTTGTTGAATGCAATATCCTGGTCCAGATTACGACCGATTCAGGGTCAAGGTTTCAGCCAGCCATGGATGTTGAGTTGATGACTGTAATGACGGTTATAAACGCCCTGGAAGAGCAGGGAGACACCCAGATTGAAATCCCGGGAACTATGGAGTTTGAGGCCCTTGCCCATGCGGTGGAGCAGTTTGCAGGGCTTGCTTTAAACTCCCAAGGGGATCGTCGGCTAAAGGATATTTAGGCTTTAAAGTCGGTGGTGATTTCGAAAAACTCTTTGATCTGGTCTTCTTTCTTTTTAAGCATTTCGATGATCAGTCTCAAGGCTGCCTCGCTGAGACCTGTTTTTGAGACACAATTGATAACCGCTACCGGCATGGGGTTGCCGCTGTGACCGATATGGGCCTTGTGGCAAAGGTAGTCAGCCAGGTTGATGATAAGGGCGTGATGGCGATAGGCCACCGGCGTTGCATCTGGGTTGTGGTGGAAACGGCAGGGGTAGAGGATATTCTCTGGAAACCGCCACCGCCGCATGAGCAGTCCTGACAGAATAGCATGGTCCATCCCAAACATAGAGTGCTCAACCCGGTAGAGAGTCTTCTGCTGCTCCATGGCATCTTCCCTCACTTTTTTATATTCATCCCTGAAGTATATGGAGAGGATCACCTTTCCCATGTCGTGGAGAAGGCCTGGAATAAAAATTTTTCGGGCAATGGCCGTATTTGTTCGGTTTGCAATCTCCTTGGCTGCGGTGGCGGTTCCAATCGAGTGAATCCACAGGGCTTTCATCTCCAGGGTAAGACCCGCTGTCTTGTCTGCAAAGGCTGATAAAAGCTTCATTCCAAGGGTGATGCCGATCACCTCGTCAAAACCGATCACAGAGATGGACCTCTTGATCGTGTCCACCTTGGTTCTCTGTCCATAGTAGACGGAGTTGGCAAGCCTCAGCAGTTGATTGGTGATGCTCTGGTCGTGGGCGATGACGGCTGCCAGATCTTCGTTGGTGGTTTTAGGGTTGTTGGCTGCCTTGATGATCTGGGTTACGATGACAGGCAAGGTTGGGAGGTTGGTATCCTTGCGTTTTATCATGCTGAGGATTTTTCCCTTGATGGCTGGCGACGAATTATTCTCCATATCGGTTTAAATGAACTTTTTCCATTTCAAGGGTTTCAGCAGAATGAGGGTCTTTTACTTCATCACCATAGCCAATGGCAAGAATCGACTCTACAGCCAGGTTGTCGGGGATCGATAGCAGTTCTTTGACATACTGGTCAGAGCTTTTGGTCTTGTCATGATCTCTTCTTCGGATTTGTATCCAGCAGGAGCCAAGTCCAAGGGCCTGCGCCCCAAGGTGAATCATGGCCGAGGCAATGGAACAGTCTTCTATCCATACATCGCTCGTCTGGGGATCCCCAACCACCACAATCGCCAGGGGGGCATCCTTTAAAAAGGCTGCACTATGGGGTTTTGCAAGGCTGAGGCCGGCAAGGGTAGACGGTTGGTCAACCACCACAAACCGCCAGGGGTTGAACCCCCTGGAAGAGGGGGATCGAAGGGCCGTTTCAATTAGGCGGTTAATCTTTTCACGTTCAACCGGAACCGGTTTAAACTTTCGTATGCTTCGTCTCTTTTGAATCAGGTCAAAGAACATGGGCTCTCCTTTTCCAACCATGCCAGCTAGTGAAACCGGGTGATGTTGATCTCTGAACGATCATTGATTGCTTTCATTTTTTGTCGTATAAATCGCTTGAAGGCATTCCGGGTCACCGGCCATAGAAGGAACAGTCCGAATAGATCGGTTACAAGGCCGGGGGCAATGAGAACGATGCCGGCAAGAAAGATGATAAGAGCATCAATAAGCTCCTCTTCCGGCATGATGCCCCGGTCAAGGCTTTGTCTTACCTTGAACATGGTGTTCAATCCTTCCATTCTGGCGAGCCATGCGCCAAAAAAGCCTGTGGCAATAACTAAAAGCACCGTGTTAAAGCTTCCAATCACGGTGCCGACCTTGATGAGCAGATATATCTCCACAGCCGGAACAAGGGTAAAACAGAGGAAAAGTTTAAAAAGCATATCAAAAACTCCTTGAAACTTGATGGTCAAGTAAAGTGCTTATCTTGCTGTCAAAGTTAGGATGAAACTGAGGTTGTCAAGGTGTTTTACATTCCGTAAATTACCCGTTTGGGTAGTTTCTTTCAAGTAGTTTCATCTTATTAACAAAAAAAGGCGCATCGAAATCAATTCCGATGCGCCTTTTTTTGTTGGTGGAGAAAGTTAAATCAACGGATCATGAATCGCAATGATCATGCCGTAACCACCCTGAATATTATAGGTCTGGGTAATGTTCTTTGCCCCGAGCACTATCTGGGCCTCGTAGGATCTGGGGCCTGACCCGCATATGGTGCAGAGCTCCTCGTCGGTGGGTACCTCGTTGATTCTCTCTCTGAGTTCATCCTGGGGGATGTTGATCCAGCGGTTGCCATATTTTTCCACAAAGGGATCTGCCTGGATTTTACTCCTGACATCGAGCACCCGGATCTCTTCTGCCTCAAATTTTTTGATGAAGTCAAGGGCGTCAATGGTCTTGTATGTTCCGTTTAGAATGTTGTCAAGGGTGTTTGCTACGTTGTTGACAATATCCATGGCAGATGCATAGGGTGGGGAGTAACCCGCCTCGAGTGTGCAGATGTCGGACACATCTGCCCGGTACTGAAGGAGGGGTGCGATTGCATCAACCCTTCCCTTGACTGCATCTCCCTGGGGACCTCCCGCTTCAACTCCAAGAACCCTGCGGGTTTTCCTGTCCGCAATGAGTTCCATATACATGAATTCCGAATTCGGATAAAAATGTGCCCGGTCAGATTGTGCCACCGTGGCATATACAGGATCAAAGCCCACATCCTTTGCCTGGTCAAAGGTAAGACCTGCCGTTGAAAAACCCATGTTGAAAATTTTGATGCAAAAGGTACCCACCGTGCCCTTGAACTGTTCGCAGCTCCCGTTGATGTTGGATGCGATGATTCTCCCCTGGCGGTTGGCAAGGCTTCCAAGGGGCATGAGAAGGGTTCGGCCGCTCACAAGGTGCATAACCTCGACACAGTCGCCTCCTGCATAGATGTCAGGATCTGAGGTTCGCATGCACTGATCTACAAGAATTCCCCGGTTCCATCCCAGGGCAAGGCCTGCATTGGCCGCAAGTTCGGAGTTGGGCCTGATGCCTGTGGCAAGGATGACAAGCTGACAGGGAAGGGTGCCTGCAGTGGTCTCAACCGATTCCACCCCAGTTTCCGGCGTGCCGTTTATCTTAAGGACCCGTTCACCGATGAGCAGCTTTACGCCGTTGTCTGTCAGCTGTTTCTGGGCAATCATTGCAATGTTTCGTCCAAGGGCCTGGGGCAGAATTCGCTCGGCCATTTCAACGATGGTCGTATCAACCCCCCAGAGATCGGTCAGGGCTTCGGCCATCTCAATACCAATGGCACCGGCTCCTATGACAACGGCGTTTTCCACCTCACCCTTTGAGATCATATCCTTTATGGCCTTTGCCTGGTGCAGGTTTGATACTGGAAAAACCTGGGGCAGGGTGACTCCTGGGAAGGGCGGTTGAACAGGGGTTGCGCCGGTTGCGATCACAAGTTTATCATATTCCAGGACCTGTTCCCTGTTCTCCTCTAAGTGGCGGATGGTGACGCTTTTTTCTTTTCGGTTGATGGAAATGGCCTCGGCCCGGGTGATAACGTCTATCCCCTTGACCATTTCAAAAAAGGCCTTGTCTCTTATGGCATGGGCGATGGTGGAATAAAGGCCTTCAAGATCTGCAACATCCCCTCCCACATAATAAGGAATGCCGCATCCGCCGTAGGAAATAAGATTATCCCGGTCGATGAGGGTTATCTGAGCATCAGGATCAATGCGTCTTAACCTGCATGCGACCTTGGGTCCCAGGGCCACAGCACCTATGATGATTACACGTTTGGACATTCGTTCTCCTTAGAGTTGCGCTGGTTAATAGTCATTTCGTATTTTGATCCATATCTTTGACCCCTTGTTTTAGAAATGGTATAGTTTATTTCAGATCGAAACTCAAGGAAAGATATCAAATGTTGATGGGTATAAAACTACAGGCACACCCCACGAAAAACCAGAAAAAAATTTTGAGTCACTCGACTTTAGAGCCCTCTTTGGTTTTCCTGACCGGAACATTCAAAACCAAAGGGGGGTAATATTTAAAAAGAGTCAAAGTGACCTCCGACGTTTTGCGTTCCGGTCAGGAAAACCAAAGGGGGCGGAATGACACTATTGCCCCCCTGTACCATCGTGCTTCATGCTTCGTTGTGTCCGCAGGGCATGGGGGTATATGAAAAAAGGGGGGGATGAAATGGCCTGTTATCTAAAAACGTTAGGGGTGTTCATGATTCTTGTGCTTCTTGGTTCATGCTCTGTCATCTCAAGGCCGATTAAAAAGGAGGCAGGTGCAAAGGTTGATTTCAATCAACTGATAAAATACACGGATGGATATCTCGGTCAAACTATAATTCTCGGCGGCTATGTTATCGAGGTGGAAAATAACGAAGAAACCACCCTGGTAACCGTTCTTCAGGCCCCCCTTGACGTGAGCGATTCCCCTCTATCAAGGGATAAATCCCAGGGCCGGTTTATCGTTTCAGTTGATGGATTTCTTGACCCTGCCGTGTATGAAAAAGACCGAAGCATAACCGTGGCCGGGATTGTGGAACCGCCGATTCTTAGAAATATCGGTACTAAACAGGTAAAGTATATCAAGGTCAAAGGTCGCGAAATCTTTCTTCATTCTGAAAAAACTCCTGTTTATGATGATCGATACTATTGGAATCATCCCTATGATAACCGCCTATTCTACCACAGGTGGCATCGGCGCTTGTAATAAAAATAGGCCTTGATCATAATGTCGCCCACTTGTCATAATTGATGGTTGGAAGGGGTCAGGTTTGTGTTATTGGAACTGAATCTTTTCCCGGGTAAATTTTTTAAAGGAGTACTCATGACCATGCGTGAGGTAAGGATAAACAGGGAGCCTGTTGAGCTCTATAAAATTTTAAAGTTTGAAAATCTTGTTATGAGCGGCGGTGAGGCAAAACATGTCATTGCCCAGGGCATGGTGAGTCTTAACGGTGAGGTTGAGACCCGAAAACGAAAAAAGATTTTTAGCGGGGACATTGTCGAGTTCAGTAACGAACGGCTGAAAATTGTTTTATAGGAATTGACCATGGACGATTCAGGCAGATTAGAGAGGATCCTTGCCCCTGCGGCAACCCTTGGTACAAGCGTTGCCGCTGTTGTTGATCCCTGCATAGGTCTGGTGGCGGAGGTGTGTTTTGGATAAAAAAGAGAGTCATCAAGGGTATCTTGGTGTAAACGCTCCGTTGCCGGGGTTGAACGACCAAGAGGGAGACACCATTCCAAAAATCATGGACAGAGTCATTGACAGTCACGTTCATCTCTTTCCCGGGATGATATTTAATGCTGTGTGGAGGTGGTTTGATAAATATGGCTGGCCGGTGCGGTATAAGCTGCATTCTTCCGAACTCTTGAATTTTCTTTTTGACCGGGGCGTCGACCATGTGGTGGCCTTTCAGTACGCCCACAAACCAGGGATTTCAGACTGGCTCAACAACTATATGATCGCCAAGGTGGCTGAGTTCCAAGGTCGTGTGACGGGCCTTGCAACCGTTTTTCCAGGAGAGGAGGGGGCAGTTGATATTCTGAACCGGGCCTTTGACAGGGGGTTGAAGGGGGTAAAGCTCCATGTCCATGTTCAATGTTTCGATCCTGTTTCAAAGGCAATGGAGCCTGTTTACGAGCTCTGTTCGGCAAGGAGAATGCCCATGGTTATCCATGCGGGCAGGGAGCCCAAGAGCCCTGCATACACCTGTGATCCCCATGAACTTTGCTCGGCAGGACGGATCGAGCAGGTGATAAAGAGGTATCCAGATTTGCGGTTGTGCGTTCCCCATTTTGGTATGGACGAGTATGACGCTTATAGCCGCCTGATACGGGACAATAATAATTTATGGGTGGATACGGCCATGGCCATTACAGACTATCTGCCCGTTGATGCCGGCCTTGACCTTGGGGCCCAGAGGTCGGACCGGATACTCTATGGGTCTGATTTTCCCAATATCCCCTATGCCTGGGATCGCGAACTTAAATGCATCGAGACTTCGCCCATCTCCAGGCAGGTTATGCAGGCCATTACCTGGAAAAATGCAGCAGAACTTTTTGATATTCCCGTATAATCCTCATGTTCCTGCGGACATTAGTGTCATTCCGCCCCCTTTGGTTATCCTGACCGGAACCGCAAAACGTCGGAGGTCGCTTTGACCCTTCTTAATGCTTTCCCCCCTTTGGTTTTGAATGTTCCGGTCAGGATAACCAAAGAGGGCTCTAAAGTCGAGACTCCCATAGTGAGTTTCGAAGTGTAGGGGCGATCCCTTGCGGTCGCCCTTTATGGCGGCCGCAATAAAGCCCCCGACGCTTCCCGTTATGGTCAGGGCATTCGTCAGGGGCGGTAAGATGATGCTTTTGTTGTAAGCTGGCCGTTATGCGGCTTTGATTTCAATCTGCCTTGGCTTTGACGCTTCAGATTTGGGCAGATGGAGCCGCAGCACGCCGTCCTTTAATTCGGCATTGACCCGTTCAGAGTCGATGGTCTGGGGAACGGAGAAGCTTCTTGTGTACTCGGCGTCTCCAAATTCCACCCAGTTTTCGGCTCCCTTGACCTCCATTTTTCTGAGGCCTGACAGATGAAGCTTGCCATTGTCAAGGTTGATGGTGACTTTGTCCTTTTCCACACCGGGCATCTCCACGTGGAGAAGAATCTCATCTTCGTTTTCATATATATCCACCAGGGGAACTACCTTTGGGGGCATGCGTTTTACTTCCGGAGTTGAGCTTTTTTTTGTTGCGACATCTCGTGTCTCGTTCATTTTAATCCTCCATTAGTCTGGCTATAATTTTGGTCTATATTTTTAGCTGATAGATATTTGTTTTGGTTTTGCAGCCACGGACTTGGGCAGTTTCAGAAACAAAATGCCGTTCTTCAAGACGGCCTCGGCCTTTTCAGAGTCAACCTCTACGGGCAGGGTGAAGCTTCTTGCGAAGCTGTTGATTCCCCGTTCCGTCCTGAGGGAGGTATAGCCTTCCGGGGCGTCTGATTTAGCACTCCCCTTTATTTCAAGATAGTTGCCCTGGACGTTGATGTTGATATCTTCCTTGGAAAAGGCGGGTATCTCCGCCACTATTTCAAGATTCTCTCCGGTGTCAAAGAGGTTGGTTTTTGGGAAATAATTTTTGGTTCCCCAAAGGGGATCATCCTCGTAGAATCTTTTAAAATCACCAAACAATCTGTCATTCCTTCCTTGAAGAAGGTCCATGATTCCAAACACCCTGTCGATATCTCTCCAGTTTGCGAACATTGTGATTCCTCCTTTTGCTGGGTTTGATCGTTTGTGGGCTCATTAGCCCATTCTGTTGCCTGCTTCGATAAAATTATATGTATGAAAAGGTTTATGTCAATAAAGATCGCATTACTCTTTATGTTGGATTTGATTTATTACTTTTGCTTGCGGTCGCCCCATGGTAATGCTGGTTTGGGCGGAATGATACCATTTGTTCCAGGCAGGAAAGTTAAAAAAATATTGATTCAGGATTTCGTCTGGTGTAAGGTTGCTGTCCTTATCGATACCTTAAAATTTTAAGGCAATGGGCATTATTATTTCAATAGTGGTTTTTAAGATAATATTACCTTTTGGACGGGCAAGAGTTGAATGAGGGGGCGGGGCAGGTAAAAAATGGGAAAATCAACCTTTGCAACCCTGGATTTAAGGGGGAAACAGTCTGTTCGGGCCACCTTCAAGCTCTCCACCAGGGCCATAGACTCCCTGAGCCTTGTTGCCGTTCATCTTGGCATCAAACAAAAATCTTTGTTTGACCATCTCATTGAGGATGCAGATGCCCTTGGGGACCTTGCATCCACCATAAGACTCAGGCAGTTCCAAAAGATCAACAGAGTTCAAAAGACCTATGTGCTTAGCCGTCGAACCCTGGAGGTGCTGGAGATGATATCCAAATCCCACGGCACGCCAAGGGATGCCCTTGTGGAATATTCCCTGAAACGGCTTGAATCGGTTATAACGACGGAAAAGAAACAGCATGAAGAGAGAAAGAAGCTGTTTGACAGGATGTCTGCCAATTGGGATGCCGGGCTTAAAATCTTGAATGAGGCAAAGAAAACTCTGGGCGATACCGATCCCTTTTGCCTCAATGTGGAGCGCGCCGTGACAGCCTGTTTAAAGACAAAAGAGGAACTTTCCACCTACATGGAAAAGAGCAGAAATATTGAAGATTATTGATCCAGGGGTGTAAGGGCTCTATCCTTGCGTTTCCTGTATTTTCTAACCATAAAAAGGAGGCAGTTGTGATACAGGTCGAGAATTTGACCAAGTACTACAATGACTTTTGCGCCGTTGATAACTTAAGTTTCACCATTAATCCAGGTGAGATTCTGGGCCTTTTAGGACCCAATGGCGCCGGAAAAACTACCACCTTGAGGATGCTGACAGGTTTTTTTAAACCAACCTCAGGAACCATTCAGGTAAAGGATTTTTCTATTCCCGAGGAGACACTCAAGATCAAGCAGATCATGGGGTATCTGCCGGAATCGGCCCCCCTTTACCATAACATGCTCGTGTTCGACTATCTTGGCTATGTGGCGGCGGTAAAGGGAATACCCAGGGGAAAGCGTGTTCAACGGCTTAAAGAGCTCTCCGAACTTTGCGGTCTGAACGGAATAATGCACAGAACCATTGACGAGCTTTCAAAGGGTTTGAAACAGAGGGTGGGCCTTGCCCATGCCTTGATGACCGATCCGGAAATACTGGTGCTGGACGAGCCGACTTCCGGCCTCGACCCCAACCAGATCGCCGAGATTAGAGCCATTATTCGGAGAATTGGAAGGGCGAAAACCATCATCTTTTCCACCCATATTTTAAGCGAGGCAGAATCCACCTGCGACAGAATCGTAATCATCAATCGGGGTAAAATCGTTGCCGACGACACCACTCAGAACCTTAAGAATCTTGATGGCACCGGGGCAAGCATCGTCCTTTCCCTGTCACATGCCGATCCTGAAAAGGCCCTGGCCCTTATTCGAGGGGTCAGTGGGGTGCGTTGGGTGGAACAGAAAAAGAGCGAGTCAGCCGGGCATTGCCGCTTTGAGATCCACTGTAACACCGCCCCTGGCAGTTCCGGCACTGAAACCTGTGATACCAATCATAACAATGGGCAGGATCATGACCCGGGCCGAGCCCTTTACCTTGCCATTCGAAATACCGACTGGATCATAACCGAACTAACCCACAAAACCCGTTCCCTGGAGACCATCTTCCAGGAGCTAACAAGGGGGAATTAAAACATGATGCAGATTGCACAAATTGCAGGAAGGGAGTTCAAGGATTACTTCATCTCCCCCATTGCCTATATTGTGATAGCACTCTTTCTGGTGCTCACGGGCTGGTTTTTCTTTTCAACCTTTTTTATCTTTGACCGGGCGGACTTAAGGGGATTCTTTGCCCTTCTTCCCACCATTTTCTCTTTTGTCATACCGGCCGTGACCATGCGGCTCTTTTCCGAAGAGATGAACGTCGGCTCCTATGAGACCCTCCTGACCATGCCGGTCACCTTTGGTGATATTGCCCTTGGTAAGTTTTTTGCGGCCCTTGGCTTTACCGCCGCCATGCTCATTCCGACCCTGAGCTATCCTCTGTTCATCTCCTTTGTCGGCAACCTTGATCCAGGTCCCGTGGTGGGCGGATATCTCGGGGCATTGCTCCTTGCCGGTGCCTTTTGTTCCATTGGCATCTTTGCCTCTTCACTTACGAGGAATCAGATTGTCGCCTTTATCCTTGGGTCTGCCATGTGTTTTTTCCTGACCGTGATCGATAAAATGCTCTTCTTTGTGCCGGCTTCCCTTGCAAGTTGGGTGGGGTATCTCGGGGCTGACCTGCACTTCCAGAGCATTGCAAAGGGCGTGGTTGATTCAAGGGATCTTATTTACTTCTTGAGCGTCATTGTTCTGGGGCTTTTTGCAACCTATCTTGTGATGCAGGAAAAGAATTAAGGAAAGGGATTTAGAATGAAAAGCCAGAAGCATAGATATTTTAAGTTTTTTATTTATTTGGTTGTGATCGTCCTCGTCAACCTGGTCAGCGCCACCCTTTACTACAGGGTTGATCTTACCCGTGACAAGGTCTACTCTTTGTCCCGCGCGAGTCAAAACGTGGTCTCTACCCTGTCCGAGCCCCTGACCATCAAGGTTTTTTTCTCAAAGAATCTGCCGGCTCCCCACAACAACACCGAACGATACCTCCATGATCTCATGGGCGAATACGCAAGCCATGGAGGCAAGTTTTTCAACTACATGTTCCATGATGTCACCCCGAAAGAGGCGGGCCTGACCGATGAGGCCGACCGAAACAGAAAGCTTGCAGATGATTACGGCATCTCACCCGTTCAGATCAGGATCATTGAAAACGATGAGGTAAAGTTTCAGCAGGCGTATATGGGGCTTGTGATCATCCACGGTGACATGGTCGAAAAGGTTCCCGCCATCACTGCCACGGACGGCTTAGAGTACAGGCTCACCACGGCCATCCAGAATCTCAACAACAGGGTGAGCACCCTCCTGAGCCTTACGGAAAAGGTAAAGGTCAGGATGTACCTGAGTTCTTCTCTCTATCAGGTTGCACCGCTCATGGGGCTTGATGATCTTGCCGCAATGCCCGATGAGATCACCCGTGTAGTTGAGGGGCTTAACACCAGGAGTCTCGATGCCATAGATTTCAAGTACATCGATCCCTCTAAGGAAGACAACCTCGACGCAATTGCAAAGCTTTACAATATCATGGTCCTGGAGTGGCCGGGTTTTGAGGAACAGAATATTCAAGCCGGCAGGGGGGGGGCAGGCCTTGTCATGGAGTACGGGGAAAAACGGGTTGAGATCCCGCTGATCTCAAGTATCAATCTGCCGATCATCGGCACCACATACCAGATGGCCGATCCTTCCATGCTCGAGGATCTTCTTGCCGACACCATGGAAAAGATGATCGGCATCAATCAGGCCATGGGGTATCTCTCCGACCATGGCACGCTTCCCCTTTCCATGCCCGGCATGGGAATGATGGGGCAGCAGCAGACGACCATGAACGCATTTAACCATCTCGTCTCCCAGCGCTACTCCATGGACGAAATCAATCTCACCGAAAAGGCGATTCCAGAGGGGCTCAACACCCTTATCATTGCAAGACCCACGGAAAAATTTACCGATTTTGAGCTGTTCCAGATCGACCAGGCCCTTATGAAGGGAACCAACCTTGCCGTTTTTCCCGATGCATTCAACGAGACCATGCCCGGGCAGTCGGCTGCATTCATGGGGGGAGGACCTGTTTATGAGCCCATTGATACGGGTCTTTCAAAGCTTCTGGAACACTATGGGGTTAAGATCTCTCCATCCTATGTCATGGACGAGGAGTGTTTCAAGCAGGTGATGCCCCAGAGTAGTGGGGGAGGGGAGCAGAGTATCTATTTTGCCCCCATAATCGACAGGGCCAACATCAACAGCGGCCCTGAGTACATGAACAACATCAAGGGGCTGGTGGTGATGAAAATTTCACCCCTCACCGTTGATGCCGACGCTCTTAAGGATGCGGGCATCAAGGCCACAAGGCTCTTCTCCTCATCGGACAGGGCCTGGGAGATGAAGGAGAATATCAATCTCAATCCCATGTTCATATCTCCCCCGGAAGATGGGGATAAGCATTCGTTTGACCTTGCCTATATGCTGGATGGCGATTTTTCAAGCTATTTTGCCGGACGGGAGATTCCTCAAAAGGAGCTGCCCGGGGATGGCGTGGCAGAATTGGATATGACAGACGATGGTTCGGACATGGCCGGGGACGATGGCACGGGACCCGCTTTAGATGTTTCTGCTGATATTTCTCCGGATGTTTTAAATAATCTCTCAAATATCCAGACATCCACTACCATGATAGAACGCTCAAAGGGCGGAAAGATCTTTGTCATGGCCTCTTCATCCATGCTCGAGGACAACCTGCTCGACAGCGAGGGCAGAAGCACCAATGCCACCTTTGTGCTCAACATCCTGGACCACCTGAACGGCCAGGATGATATTGCCGTCATGCGCAGCAAGAACCAGACACTCAATCCCCTTGGCCAGACTTCCCCCGCCATTAGAACCTTTATAAAGAGTTCCAATATCGTTGGCCTGCCGATTCTGGTTGTTTTGTTCGGATTTGGCATCTGGATCAGGCGAAGATCGAGAAAACAACGAATCAAAAAACTTTTTTCACCCGATCATAAGGAGTCATAAGATGAAAAAGGAATTTCTCATCCTTGCCGCAATTATTGCCGGCCTTAGCGCTTACCTTATTTTCCATTCCGACGAAAGACAAAATTATACCCTTCCCGACCTTGCCCAGGTGAATGTGGAGGCGATCACCACCCTTGCCATTGAAAAAAACGGTAAAACTGTCAATCTCTATCGGGAAAATGATGGGTGGACGATTTCGGACCGGCACTATCCGGCGGATACTGTAACCGTGAAAAAACTTCTGGATGTGGTTGAAGAGCTCCGGGTGTCGGCCCTTGTTTCCCAGAGTCAGGATTATCTTCGCTACGATCTTTCACCTGAACAGACCATCAGGGTTACTGCCAGAAAAGGGGAAGAGATTTTACGAAGCTTTGAAATAGGCAAGACGGCCCCCACCAACCGCCATACCTTTGTCAAACTTTCAGGTCATAAAGGGGTTTACCATGCCCCGGGGGATTTCAGGCGTGATTTTGACCGGGATGTGGAGGGATTCCGGTCTAAAGAGGTGTTCAAGTTTGACCGGGAAGCCTTGACTTCCCTTGTGGTTGAGCAAGGAGATGTCCGACGGATGTTTTTTACTGTCCAGCCCAATGACAGAGACATGGACGTGGAAACAAATAAGGACCAGGATCAGGATATGGACATAAAGTCGTCCTCCTGGAGGGCTGAAGACGGTAATCCCGTAGATGTCGATAAGCTTGATTCCCTTGCGGCGGATCTGGCATATGTTGACTGCGCCTCGTATACCCATGGGGATAGCGACAACGATAAAGATCACGGTACCCCGCCTCTTCTCAAGATCATCGTGACATCAGGATCGGGGGACAGGGTAAAAACCTTTGACCTGGTGCTCCATGAAAAAACTGAAGATAATGACTATAGAGCTGCATCATCCCAAACGATCTATCCGTTTATCCTTGACGCCTTTCAGGGGGATGATCTTGTTGCCGGGGCCAAGGCCGTCCTGGGTATCAAGGCCGAGGAGCCCATGCCGGACAACCAGTAATCTGATTTTTTCAGGCGATAATCATGAAGGTAACTATAAGGTTGGACGGTGTTTTTAAGGGTGTGTATCAGCCCTACAAGTGGTTGTTTGTCTTTCCATTCATGGTATTGTCGACCCTTGTACATGGGGTGGTCTGTATGGTGGTGGTGCTTTTTTTCGGATCAGACGCAGGCAATCTGGTTGCCGTGTCCTGGTCAAGGGTCGCATGTGTCCTGGTGCCCATCCGTGTCAAAATTTCCGGCCGGAATAACTACAGCAGGAGCAACAGTTATGTGGTGGTGGCAAACCACCAGAGTATGGTGGATATCCCGGTGATCCATGGCTGGCTTGGGCTAAGGATCAAGTGGGTCATGAAAAAGGAGCTTAAAAAGATTCCGATTTTCGGGCCTGCCTGCCAGAGTCTGGGGTGTATCTATATTGATCGTTCCAACTCCGGGGCTGCCCTCAAGTCCATGGAAGATGCTAAGAAGAGGTTGTTCGACCGGGAAAAGATTATTGGAGGCTCTGCCGTTCTTTTCTTTCCGGAAGGTACAAGGAGCCGTGATGGAAGAGTTCTTGCCTTTAAAAAAGGGGCCTTCAGGTTTGCCATGGATGCTGGGTTGCCCATTCTTCCCATTACCGTCCGAAATTCCCGGCAGATCCTGCCCTCAGACTCACTGGATCTGACACCCGGTGAGGTGGAGATTCAGGTGCATCCTGCTGTGGATCTCACCGGGTGTACGATCGAGGATCTGAACGACATTGTTTTCCGGGTTAGGCAAACCATTGAGGAGTCGCTTTAACCTTTGGCAGTGGGCAGTAGGTAGTAGGTAGTAGGTAGGTTGGCCCTTTTATGTGTTGTTTCTGGTTGTTTATGGTTTTGGAGGATCTTTGTCTCGAGTGGCCAAGAATCATATTGACTTTTGCTGACAGTTTGAATAAGTTTGTGCCTTGGTAATTTGAAGTTTTGGAAGAATTAAGTAAGGTGTCCCCCCTGTCCCCGACCGGAGCGGCATCCGGCCACAACGAATATTGAAACTCCGCTACCTATGGCACTTCGAAGCGAGTTTCATATAACCCCCATGTCCTGCGGACACAACGAAGCATGAAACTCAATCGAGCAGGGCGGGCAATGTTATCATTCCGCCCCCTTTGGTTATCCTGACCGGAACGCAAAACGTCGGGGGTCACTTTGACACTTCTTAACTGTTTCAACCCTTTGGTTTTGAATGTTCCGGTCAGGAAAACCAAAGAGGGCTCTAAAGTCGAGGCTCTCACAGTGATGTTTCGGTGGGAGTTTCATATAAACCGGCACGGCCGGAGCGAGAGATGGCATCCGGCCACAACGAACATGAAAACTCCTCCAATAACAACACTTTGGCGAGAGTTTCATATAAAAACCCCCATGTCCTGCGGACACAACCAAGCATGAAACTTGAATTAGGACTGAACTTTGTTTCTTGTCTCTTGTTTCAAGTTTCTTGTAAAGGAGCTACAATGAAATTTACGAGTAAAGTATTCATCTCCCTGATACCTATCACCCTCCTGGCAATGACGGCATCCCCTGGTTTTGCCGGGCCCAGCGGCAAGGTGGTCGTTTTTCATGCAGGGAGTCTTACCGTTCCCTTTGATAAAATCGAGAAAGATTTTGAAGCCCTTTATCCAGATATTGACATTCTCAGGGAGGCTGGTGGAAGCACGAAGTTGGCAAGGATGATCTCCGAGGTGGGGAAAAAGGCCGATATCATGGCTTCTGCAGACTACAAGGTGATCGATAACACCCTTGTCCCCGGCTTTACCGACTGGAATGTCCGCTTTGCAACCAACCAGCTTGTGCTCTGCTATACCCCAACCAGCCGTTTTGCAGACACAGTAACAGCCGACAACTGGTATGAGATTCTCGTAAAGGATGGCGTCGTGTGGGGTCATTCCGATCCAAACCTTGACCCCTGCGGCTATAGAAGCCTGATGGTGTTGAAGCTTGCTGAAAAATTTTATAACATTGACGGCCTCTACGACAAGCTCATTGCCAACCGGCCGCTTAAAAATGTGCGTCCTAAATCTGTGGAGCTTGTCAACCTCTTAAAGACCGGTAACATGGACTATGCCTGGGAGTATCGTTCTGTTGCGGTTCAGCACGGACTCGAATACATCACCCTTGACGATCATATAAACCTCGGCAATTACCGGTACGACCCCTTTTACAAGCAGGCAGAGGTAGAGGTGACCGGAACAACTCCAGGGACGTTTATCACAAAGACCGGACAATCGTGTACCTACGGCATTACCATGATCAAGAACAGCCCCAATCCCGATGCGGCTGAGCTGTTTCTTGCTTATCTTCTCTCGCCCGAAGGCGGTTTAAAGACCCTTGAAGAGATGGGCCAGCCTCCGTTTGTTCCCTGCCGTGTTCCATCCGAGGCAATGAAGTCAGCTCTGCCAGGAAAGATTCTCCCCCTTGTAGAGGTTAAAGAGTAGCAGGTTTGACCTCAAAATCAACGAGGCTGAGTCCCTTCTGGGGGTGTGCTGTTCTTTTGAGCCTCCCCCTGATCTTTCTGATAACCTTCCCCCTTGGCAAGATGCTTTTGATGCCGGAGGTATCAGATCTTGTGTCAACGATAAAGGAGAGGGCGGTGCTCGAGGCCCTGGGCCGTTCGATCTTTACGGCCCTTGGGGCAACCGCCGTTGCCGTTGTTTTTGGCACCCCCCTTGCCTATATCATGGCAAGAAAGACCTTTGTCGGTAAAAAGTTTGTTGAGGGGCTCATCGATCTTCCCATCATGATTCCCCATCCGGTCATAGGTATAGCCATCCTGAGCCTTTTTGGCAGAAACTCTCTCTGGGGAGAGCTGCTCTCCCGGATCAACATCGAAATCATGGGGTCGATTACCGGGATTGTGATTGTTCTTGTATTTGTCGGTGCACCCTTTTATATCAACACGGTCAAGGCAGGGTTTGAAGCCGTTCCCCCACGCCTTGAAAAGGCCTCCCAGAGTCTTGGGGCAGGCATGACCGCCACCTTTTTCAGGGTCACCTTTCCCATGGTGTGGAGGAATATGATACTTGGGTCTGTCATGTGCACGGCAAGGGCCATCAGCGAGTTCGGGGCCGTGATCGTAGTGGCCTACCATCCAATGACTGCTCCGGTTCTGATCTATGAGCGATTCACCGCCTTTGGGCTCAAATACTCCCAGTGCGTGGCCTTCTGGCTGATAATTATCTCCCTGATCCTTTTTCTCACGATGCGGTTTTTTTCAAGGGAGAGGCCCTTATCATGATACGGGTCAGGGATCTGTCCGTCCATTTTCCCGGGTTCAGCCTGGAATCGATAAATCTTGACGTAAAAGAGAGGGATTTTTTCGCCCTGATAGGTCCCACAGGTTCGGGGAAATCGGTACTGTTAGAGGCCATTATGGGTCTTATACCCATGGACAGGGGGGCGATTTTCCTGAACGATCGGGAGATAACAAAAACACCGCCTGAACGACGGGGTATTGGAATTGTGTACCAGGATTTTGCACTTTTTCCCCATCTCAATGTAAGGAAAAACATTTTATACGGGGTTCGTTATCACGCCATCCCAGGCAAGGAGGCGGAAGATCGTTTTCAAGCCCTTGTGGAGACCATGAACCTGTCCCACCTGCTGAATCGCCATCCTTTGACCTTGAGCGGCGGGGAAAAGCAGCGGGTGGCCCTTTGCCGGGCCTTGATCCTCAATCCCGGGGTGCTTCTTCTTGACGAACCCCTTTCCGCCCTCGATCCCCTGCTCCAGGATGAGATCAAAAATCTTTTAAAATCTCTTCACCAGAAACTTGGGACCACCTTTATCATGGTTTCCCACGATTTTTCCGATGTCCTTTTCCTTGCCAACAGGGGTGCGATTATTCACAGGGGGAGGATCGAGCAGACCGGAGCCATCCAGGAGCTCTTTGAGAGGCCGGGTTCACCGTTTGTGGCGCAATTTGTGGGTATGAAGAATGTGTATTCCATTACCGGCGTGAATGGCCGGAGGGTGAGCCTTGGGGGGCTTGACGTTCACCTCGAGCGGAGTGTGCCCGGTCATTGCCATCTTGCCGTTCGACCGGAAGAGATCCTGTGTATAGACGGGGGAATGCCAGACCATTTTTCAAATGATTTATCCGACCATCTTCCGGATCATACACAAGATTTCTCGAACCGCTTTTCAGGGACGGTCCACAGGCTCGTCAACCGAGGATTTTACTTTGATGTTTTTATCCGGGTAAACGGGGTCGAGTTCATGGCCCAGTGGACCCGAAGGCAGGTTATAAAAAAAGGGCTTGAAATAGGAGCTCCCACCTGGATTGCCATACCTGAAAGGAGCGTACACACCTTTTAAGGAGTAAAGAATCTATATGCGATTGATCATTTTATCAGATATCCACGCAAATCTGGAGGCGTTTACCGAGGTGCTTGCCCATGTGGATAGAAAGTTCCAGGGAGGAGTTACAGCCTTTGACCGGATTGTTGCCCTTGGGGATAATATCGGATATGGGCCGGACCCCAACGCCGTTATGGAGATTATTGTAGAACGAAATATCCTGTCCGTTTTAGGTAACCATGAGATGGCGGTTTTCTCCCCATCCTTTGCTACCACTTTTAACCCGACTGCACAAAAGGCGGTGGCCCATACCCTGGAAAATCTTTTACCCGACTATAAAAGCTTGATCAAACGCTGGTCCAAAAGTCTGATTGTTGAAAACCTTCGTTTTGTGCATGGAGTGCCGCCAGATTCCCCCTTTGTCTATCTTTTTCAGCTGTCAGACCTGATCCTGAAGAGAAAAATGCGAGGCATGGACCAGTGGATATGTTTTGCAGGCCACACCCACGAGCTTGGTTTGATAACCCTTGATAGCAATGATACCCTGACCCACCAGGAACTGGGCCAGGGTCAGATCCTTCTTGATAGACGAAAAAAATACATCGTTAATGCCGGCAGTGTGGGGCAGCCAAGGGATGAAAATCCCTGTGCAAAAGCACTGGTGTTTGACACAAAAACCGGACGGCTGGAGGTGTTGTTTGTTCCCTACGATTACCATACCACGGCCATGAAAATCCGCAGAACCTCCATTCCTGAAGTGTATGCGGACAAACTGTTGCAACGGTCCTAGACCAAGACCAGGATAAAATGAAATACATTGGAAAATTTAAAATTAAAGGTTTACTCGGTAAGGGCGGAATGGGCAAGGTGTTCAAGGTGGAGTACCCGGTTACCCGAAAGATCGGAGCCTTAAAACTCCTTGAGCCCGTGCCCCTTTTAAAAACCCTCATGGGGGAAAAGGGCGTGGAGGATCTCTTTGTGGCCGAAGCCGTGACCCTTGCCTCTGTTCGCCATCCCCATGTGGTTGAGATCCTTGACTTTGACCGATTTGAGGGAAAGCCTTACTACACAATGGGATTCTACTCGAATAACCTAGGTTCCCTCATGGGAGAATCCTATGAGGTTGAACTGCCCACGAGGATCATCCCGGTGGAACGTTCCGTTCGATACTGCCTGCAGATTCTGGACGGTCTTGCCTGTCTCCATGATCGGTCGATTATTCACCGGGACATAAAGCCTTTTAATATTCTTCTTGACGACCTTGACAATGTGAAGATCTGTGATTTCGGCCTTTCCAAGCTCAGGAACGAAACCTTCCAGGGTCATGCAAGTCTCAAGGTGGGGTCCCCCTATTATGCCTCCCCTGAGCAGGAAGAGGACCCGGACGGGGTGGATGAAACCGCAGATCTTTTTTCCGTGGGGGTGATGCTCTTCAGGATGCTCACCGGCCGATTGCCGGAAAAAACAAGCCTGGGCACTTATCGGGCAACTGATATTAACCCCGACCTAGACACGAACTGGGACGATTTCTTTAACCGGGCCATGGCCCATCAGCCCACGGCCCGTTTTAAAAATGCCGATGCCATGGCAGGGGGCCTTAAGGAGCTTGGGGTTGCCTGGGCCGAAAAAAAATCCAGGATATGTTCAATGCCGGAGGATTGGCTGGAAGAGCCGGAACCTTTAAGGGCCATACGTAAAATTCGTGACATACCGGCGAAGATATCCAGGTCCGATGCCAGGCATACCTTTGATCTGGACAAGCTCATGCGCCCAAACCAGGTTGGGAAAAAACGTCTGGAACCCCTTGGGGAGACCCTGGTGGTGGACCACGGTACAGGCCTTATATGGCAGGTTTCAGGCACCCGTTTCCCGGTCAACTGGAAAGAGGGTCACGCCTATATCGAGGGGTTGAACCGGAAAAAATTCCAGGGGTTGGATTGCTGGCGAATGCCGACAGCGGCTGAGCTTGTGACCATCATAACCCCGCCGTCCCAAGTGACCCAGGGGGCGGGCATCTGCCTTGAACCGCTGTTTGACCTTGGCCAGCACAGCCTCTGGAGTGCAGACCGGGCAACCTTCACCTCTGCCTGGTATGCAAGCCTTGAACTTGGGTTTATCGACAGGAGCGACCGTTCAAGCTATTATCACGTTAAGGGTGTTTGTTAATAGTAGTCAGTAGGTAGTAGTCAGTAGGTAGTTGGTGGTTGGTGATGAATTGCTGAGGAACGAACACGGTGAATTCATTCTGTAAATATTCGGGTTGATAATTTTGCCATCCTTTATATTGGATAAAAGTGGCATACACTTTTGAAGAAACCCATAATTATTATCGAAGTTTTTAAAAAAGTTCGGGACACAGGTAAAAT
>JAVERV010000217.1:0-3716 GCA_034006945.1 Desulfobacterium sp.
CAAGTTTCAGGGTGTCCTTCCGGCAAGATTGCGTGGATTTTTTAAAACCGCATGATATCATACGCTCTACGACACTGTGATAAGGGTCTGCGGTTGCCTTAGTTTTGACAAAGCTATGCTGCAATAAGGGGAGATGTACCAATAAATGGATATAAAATGCTGTCTCTTAGCGGATTTGAAATATTACTAAATCCGCCAAAGATTATGATTGAGGCTGTTTTTTTAAGTAGAATATAAAAAGGGTTTTTGCTGTCTACTGAAGTATACCCATGGTCACCTCATAATTCCAGGGCATCCAGGATGAAGGATTTTTAAACAGCTCAGCAGAATGTTTATGAAGCGCTATGAGATAATTGAAAGCATTGACTTTCATCAGGTTGCAGGTGTGAATTATACTCATGAACATATCTCCAATGTAAGCCCCAAGCTCTGTCTTATAGAACATTGAATTTTTTCTATGGAGAATGCAGCGTTTCAAGCCTTGCTCACAAATATTATTGTCAAGTGGAGCTCCGGAAACCCTGAGAAATTGAGTCAATTCATGCCAGTGCTTGATCATATATGTGATCGCCTTTCCAAGCCCGGAATTGGGTTCCACCAAATTGTCTTGGATCTGGGTATCGAGCCAGGAACGTAAAGCGTCCATCTGCGAACCGCTATTTAGCTGGTGAAATCCCAGGCGTTGATCTGGTGTCATGTTTTGTTCTTTTGCCTGGGCATCCACATGATAAACTTCTGCCAAGGCCTCAATGACATAGCGGCATTCGTCTGGGAAGCTTGAGATTACGTCGACAAAGCCTCTGCGGGCATGTGTGATGCAATGGCAAAGGATAATCATAAATTCACTGGACATGTTTCTTGAAAGGGAATCGCACATTTGAATCGGAAGGCCTTTGTCACTACCCCGCATTTCGTAAATGGAAGCGATGTTTTCCCCTGCATGATTGCGGCCGGTGTAAAAGAGGGCGATCCTTTTTCCTTCTTCAAGCAGGGAGATGATACCCGATGTAAAGATGCCTGTGCGCTCATTTTTCTCACGTGTTTTGTTCTCCTGGATCAGATCCAGGATTTTCATTGTGGTGTCATCATTGTGAAGGACGTCACCCTGGGCTGCCTGGCGTTTTAGTTCATTAAATACCGGGTAAATCAGATCTGCATGGGATTCTATTTTTTCCCACTGGATGGATGATGGGAGGGGGATACCCAGGCTTTCCTGGAGTTTTTCCAGGCGATACCAGGGAAACCCGTAACCATATTTTAAAACAGCTATCATACTTTTGGCTGTTTCATCATAATGCTTTCCGGTAATACCCTGTGGAGCCTCGGCCGTGAAGACCTCCCCGCATAAATTGCAACGCAGTTTTTCAAGCTTATAAATCGTTGCATCAATGGGAGGCTGACCCTTGAAATGAATTGCAATGCCGGGTTTGTTCACTGTGTATAATTTGCCGTTGGGACATAAAGGACATGGATCCTTGTGTTTGAAGTTTTCATGGGGTATGGATTCTTCACCGGCTCCAGTGTATTGAGATGCGGGTGTTTTCCCATGTCCTTTTTTCTTTTTTCCAGATTTGGATTTGGACGTTTTTTTATTTTTTTCTTCTGCTTCTGGCTCTGTTTCTGTTACATCTTCACCTGTATGTTCTGGCTTGTTTTTGTCTAAAATATTTTTCTTTTTCTCGGTTTTTGAACCAAACAGCATGCCAAGAAGTTTTTTTATGGACGTTGACTTATTATCCACGGCTTGGCCCAGAGTCATAATGGCATCTGCCATCGTTTTGATAATCTCGTAATCGCCTTTCTGGAGCGTATTGGTTTCCACCCTTTTTAAAAGGGCGTCAATCTTTTCCTGGGTCAACTCGATCTTATCCATGGTCTACGTTCCAATCATCCGGCTGCGAAAGTCCCTGGTCAGGGGGTATCCCCAGATTGCCTTAATGGAACGGGTCTTTATATGGTTTTTTTCATTCTTTCCCCGTCCGGTTGTATCGCCAAGATAGATCCAGTTGCCAGCCTTATAACAGGTCCCCAGAAACCGTTCCGTGTCCACAAAGGTTTCAAGAAAATAAAGGGGATGATTATAAACTTTCTCCCAGTCCCTGGAGATGTTTTTTGCCATAAAACCGAGAAGATGAGAAGCTAGATGGGGTACTTTGACCCAGGGCAGAATAAGAAACCGGCTGTTGTAAGCAATATATTGAAGTCCTTGTACTCGGTCATCCTTATTCCACCCAATATACCTGTCCCTGGCACCGATATGACGGGGTGCCGACGACCATGAAAAACAAGCGATGGGCCTGTTTTGGGTATACACCATATATTTAAGCTGTTCACCCACGGGATGACAATAGCCAAGGTAGTGATGTTGATGAATCAGGCTGTTGAAAATCTTTTCCTGGTCTGATCTTTTTACCTGCCGTATCTCCAGGGGCTTTATCCTCGACAGATCTGTCTCGATAAGGGTTTGGTCAACCTCTATTACTGGAGGCGTGGTTCTGTTTACAAAGGGGTTATTGACTTTACGCCTTGGGGGAGGAAGGGTAATGTGCCCTTCCCGGTGAAGTTTAAGCATGAACCCCCTGGCAACCATATCCCTCAAACTGCCATTAGCCTGAACCCAGTTCCATGCCTTGCACAACTCCTGTGACAGGGCATTACGACTGGCATTGGGGTATTTTGCCATCAGCTCATTTATGAAGACAATATCTTCTCTTGTTGCGTTTTTACCACGGTATGTAAGTACGATGTTATTTTCCATGGCTGCATCGTTTAGCAGAGTTATGCTTCGAACGCAAGAGAAAAATCAATTATCTATAAAAATTATGCCGAAATTTTTCTCCACATGGGTGCTGCCTGGGTATGAAAAGGATCACCATTCCAGATTAGCATTTGTAGTTCATGGGCATCCAGAGGTTTATCAGTACCTTGACCCTTTCGGGGCCACCAGTTAAACCGACCTTTGGACAGACGTTTCTGGCAAAGCCAAAATCCCTGACCATCATAGCTTAATATCTTTATGGACGTCTTGCTGCGGTTGAGAAATACGAACAGACATCCTGAAAAAGGATCAGTTTTTAAAACAGTTCGGCATAATGCAGCCATCCCATCTATGCCCTTTCGAAAATCCACAGGCTCAACAGCTAAAAGAATCTTCATGTGGGGAGTGATCTGGATCATGCCTGACACCTCCAGAATGACTTACATATCTCAAGAATATTTGGATCGGTCTTTCCTCGAAGACACATTCTCATCTTTGCACCGGTTCGGTCCTCCATTTCTATTACGCACTCTGAAACAAGGCTCGGTGGTTCCAGTTCAAATTCTATAAAAGCTGGAGACTCTTCAGGTGCTGATGCCTCAGCTTCAACCTGAATTGATGATGGAAGGTGTTGTTCCACATATTGCGTAAGATGAGTATGGTTCAGGTGTAAGGCTTTTGCAACCTTGTGCAAGCTATGTCCCCCGATATGAAAAACATCTGCAGCTGCCTGCCATAATGAATCCGGGATACGTTCCCTGCCGGTTTTTGTTTTACGCCAGTGTTTAAATTGCTTCTGAACTTTCTTTAATGCTGAAACGGCTGCGGGTGATGGTTCTGATTTCATCGGTTCCTCCTATATGATCATGTTTGGAACCGATAATATCATTCTGAAAAAGTTAAATCACGCAGGCCAGCCGGAAGGACACGGTTTAACGATTTTATTACTTCCCGTTTT
>JAVERV010000059.1:0-24664 GCA_034006945.1 Desulfobacterium sp.
CAAAATTGGCTCGCTTAATTCAGAAAGTGTATGAATTTGACCCTTTGATTTGCCCAAAATGTCAGGGGCCTATGAGAATCATCAGTTTTATTGAAGAAATCGAAATTATAGAAAAACCGATGAGCTGACACCTGGCCAGGTTTAGCGTTGGGTTAGGCGTTTTACGACATTCATCTTAACCATATTATTATGCTATGGGACTATTTTCGGCTATTACCTCTGAATTTTTTGTTACCAGGAAATTAACCGAAAGCGCATCACTTAAAAATTGCCTCAGCCTTAAAAAGTGCAGGCCCTTGCCGTCGGGTTTACCCATTGGTTATACAGTCTTTTTCTGTATTTCCGATAATTGGTTGTAGTTGAAAAATTTCCTTAGATTTAGGGTTATTTATAGCGTGCCAAAGATCCCAATCTTGCTGCAAACCCAGCCAAAAACCCGCAGACATGCCCAAGACTTGGGAAAGTCGTAGTGCAGTATCTGGAGTCACAGAACGCCTACCCTTTATAATTTCATTGAGGCGTGGATATGAAACGCCCAAACGTCGAGAAAATTCTGTCTGAGTAATCTCAAGTGGTTTAATAAACTCCTCAAAAAGCATTTCTCCTGGATGGGTTGGGGGACGATTTCGGGGAAGTCGCCGACCGTCAACTCTATCAATGGTAGTCTGTAATTTCGACATCATAGGCATGGCCTTCCTTCCAATTAAAAGAAATTCGATATTGCTGGTTAATCCGAATGCTGAATTGACCTTCTCGATCTCTTTTCAGACGTTCTAAGTAATTCCCTGGGGGTACCTTGAGTTCACTGACATCTTGAACTCGGTTGATTTGATCCATCTTTCGACGGGCAATAGGCCAAATTGACTGTGGACAACTTTTTCTGGCATTTTTAGATGCTAAACCATCAAAGATATCCTTTGTGCCCGTGTCTTTAAAAGATTGTATCATGGATCATAATTATAATGGCATCCATTATAAATGTCAATTTTATCTTTGACAGACTTGAACAAAAATATCAACATTTAAAATGGCTTAGAGCATAACAAGTAATTGTGTGGTTCCGTATATCTTGCAATATATTTATAATTTGACAATGAAAAAGAAGTCAATCATAATAATTCTAACGGGATAACAAACGAATCTGAACATTATCAAGATTTGATAACATCATGATCAAAGTACCTGAAGCGCTTCAGAAAAAACATAATCTGCTGTTGATGAACAGTGATATTGCACAGGACCAATATGGTCATTGCAAAAAATGGCTGAGGTATTACCTGGATTTTTGTAAAAAATATTCCCATGCATATGCGGATCCAAAAAGTCTTTTGATGTTCCTGGAAAACTTCGGGGAAAAAAACAGGCACCTTTCCACCAGGCCCAAGCAAAAATGGCTGTGGAGTTATATTATTCCGGAATAAAAAAATCGGGTACCCCATCGGAAAATCCAATCTCCCTTCATAAAATCCACGAAGGCATAAAAAGGTTTGAATCAAAGACAGTTGATGATCCCTGGCTTATTGCAGTGAATTCCATAAAGAACGAAATTGAACTTCGGCATTATTCAAAAAAACATTGAAGGCCTATACCTTATGGGCTGAGAAACTTCGATATTTTACAAACAGCAAATTGTCGGAATCTTTAACACCAGAGGATGTTAAAGAGTTTCTGACATTTTTAGCTGTAAAGAAGAAAGTATCAGCCTCTTCCCAGAATCAGGCCTTTAATACGCTGTTGTTCTTTTTCAGACATGTGCTGAAAAAAGAGTTTGGAAAAATTGAGGGCGTTGTCAGGGCCAAAAGAAAGCCTTACATACCGGTTGTGCTTTCCAGGGAAGAGATTAATCTCATCCTTCAGAATCTGCAATATCCCTTTGATCTTGTGGTGAAGCTTTTGTATGGGTGTGGTCTCAGATTGTCGGAATGCCTGAAACTGAGAATTCATAATTTTAATTTTGATCATCATGTACTGATGATACATGATGGAAAAGGGAAAAAGGATAGAACAGTTCCGCTTCCGGAAACTATCCGGAATGATTTAACATGATCGACTCGATATCAAGGTGGGTGATGATGGTTTCGTCAAAAAGGAGCTTAACGCTTCCGGGGAAATCGTCCTCCAGGTCCTGATCTGTGAACATAAGCATGACTGGCACCCTTGGCAGAGGTTTAAAATAAAAGGCCAGATCTGCTGAATGCTGATCTTTGGGGATTTCTTGTCCACCATGCTTTTTATCTTGGACACCGTGTTGGGAAACTCGACAAGCCCCTTCCATAGACCGGTGGGCTCTCTGCTGCCCCCTTGGGCCAGATTCAAGATGGGGACAGTTCTTGAGGGGATGTTTTTCCGACACCACCATACCGGCAAAGGCAAGGCAGGTGGAAAACCCGCAATCCCTGCAGTTGGTTTTTGGCAGTACATCCCTGTAAAGGCCTACAACAGAAAGTGCCATGGGTTGACTATCTCCTTGCCTAAAAGACTATCCGCACTTGGTGTATCCGCAGGAATGACAGGTGACGCACCCCTCCTCGTGGACGATCTTCAGGCCGCACTCTGGGCAGAGATCCTCCTTAAAGGTGTTGTTGACCGTCTGCTTGCCGTTACTGCCATACCGTTTCGCAAGGACACGACCAATGGCGTCGGGAATCGACAACACCCTTCCGCCCTCCTGGAATACTGCGTGTTCACCGCCAATGCCCGCAACCTGGTCGATGATATCCTGGACATCCACCCCGGCCCTCAGGGCAAGGGAGATCAGCCGGCCGATGGCCTCTGTCTTTGCCGTGGTGGACTTGCCCGACTTACCGATGGTGGCAAACACCTCAAAGGGTCGGCCGTCGAGCTCGGTAACCGTGACGTAGAGCTGGCCCATTCCGGTCTTCATCCTTGTGGTAAAGCCCTCAAGGGTTTCGGGCCGCTGGCGCACGCTTTTGGAGAAATTATCCTGGGTGGCGGGAACCCTTGAGATGGAGAGCACCTGGTTTGCCTTGCTTCCGTCCCTGTAGATGGTGACTCCCTTACAGCCAAGGTCAAAGGCCATGGTGTATATTTCAGCCACATCGTGCTCGGTTGCATCCATGGGAAGATTCACCGTCTTAGACACGGCGTTGTCCGTGTGGCGCTGAAAGGCGGCCTGCATCTTCACATGCCAGGCGGGAGATACGTCGTGGGCCGTGACAAAGACCTTCCTGACCCCTTCGGGAATCTCGGTCATTCCCTTGATGGTGCCTGTTTTGGCTATTTTCTTCATGAGGGCTTCACTGTAAAACCCCTGGGCCTTTGCCACGGCCAGGAAGGCGGGGTTGACCTCCAGGAAGGTGTCGTTGTCCATGATGGTTCGAACATAACTCAAGGCAAACAGAGGTTCGATGCCGCTTGAACTTGCACAAATGATGCTCAGGGTGCCGGTGGGGGCGATGGTTGTAACCGTGGCGTTCCTGAAACGTTTATCCTTGTCGTCCCTGAAGACGCTCTTGTCAAAATTTTCAAACACACCCCTCTCCTGGGCAAGGGCCCTGGATGCCTTGCGTGCCTCGGTGTTGACAAAGGCCATGACCTCTTCGGCCAGGGCCACGGCCCGGTTGGAGTTATAGGGGAGTTCAAGGGCAAAGAGGAGGTCCGCAAACCCCATCACCCCGAGTCCGATCTTTCTGTTGCCCCGAACCATGGCCGTAATTTCATCAAGGGGATAGATGGATCGATCAATGGTGTCGTCCAGGAAACGAACGGCAAGATCTACTGTCTTTCCCAGGGCTGCATAGTCAACCACGGATTTTCCCTTTTTCTCGACGACAAACCTGGCCAGATTAATTGATCCAAGGTTGCACGCCTCCATGGGCAGCAGGGGCTGTTCGCCGCAGGGGTTGGTGGATTCGATCTCACCCAGGAGGGGGGTGGGGTTGTCCCGGTTGATGTGATCCAAAAACACGATGCCAGGATCACCGTTGTGCCATGCCTGCTTCACAATGGCATCAAACACATCTGCGGCATTCAGGGTGTCGACCACCCGGCCATCCCTTGGGTCCACAAGATCGTAGGGAAGGCCCTTCCTGGCCTTGACCATGAAATCATCGGTCACACCCACGGAGATGTTGAAGTTGTTCAGTTCGGCGCTTGCCTGCTTACAGAGGATGAACTCCATGATATCCGGGTGATCCACCCTGAGAACGGCCATGTTGGCCCCCCGCCTGGTGCCGCCCTGCTTCACCTGCTCGGTTGCAACGTTAAAGATCTTCATGAACGAGACAGGTCCCGAAGCAACGCCGCCTGTGCTTCCCACTATTGAGTTCTTGGGTCTCAGCCTTGAAAAGGAAAAGCCAGTACCTCCCCCGGATTTGTGAATCAGAGCCGCATTTTTCACGGTTTCAAAAATGCCGGTGATGGAATCTTCCACCGGCAGCACAAAACAGGCGGCAAGCTGACCAAGATCTGTACCGGCGTTCATCAGGGTCGGGGAGTTGGGCAGAAACTCAAGCCTTGCCATTATCCCGTAAAAAAGATCCCGATAGACCGCTGGATCGTGGCCATAGGCTTCTTCTGCAGCGGCAATATGGGTTGCCACCCGCATGAACATCTGCCCCGGTGTTTCAACGATCACCCCTTTTTTATCCTTCTGGAGGTAGCGTCTTTTAAGGACGGTTAAGGTGGCTTCTGATATTTCAGGCTCAATGGCCAATCTCTCTTGTGTCATGGTGGTGCCTCCTGGTTAATATACCCTATGTTGTGAGTACAGGGCTTATACACACAATATGTTGCTCCGTCAAGGCTAATATCTCAAACCCGTCAACTTGTCATAAGGTCGCTCCGGTTATCAAAAAACTTGAACACTTCAAACAAGATGGGGAATTGTTCGAGTTTCAACCTTCGTTGTATCCGCCAGGACATGGGGATTTAGATGAAACTCCCACCAAAGCGACAACCTGCCACCGACTACTGCCTACTGCCCACTGTCCACTGTCCACTGCCTACTGACTACTGACTACTGACTATCGACCCCTAGGTAGGCCTCCATGACCACTGGATCATTCATGATCTTGCGAGGAGTATCCAAGGCAATCACAACTCCCTGATCCAGCACCAGAACCTTGTCACTCACCTCCATGGTCAGCCCCATGTCGTGCTCGACCAGCATCAGGGTGGTCCCCCTCTCTTTGATCCTGTCTATCAGGCTGCCCAGGGCAGAGGTTTCGACCCGGTTCAACCCGGCTGCCGGCTCGTCCAGCAGCATGAGCAGCGGATCAGACGCAAGGGCCCTTGCGATCTCCGCCATCTTCTGGCGGCCCACGGGAAGATCCCCCGCAGGCCTGTGGGCATAATCGGCGAGCCCTGTGAACTCAAGGAGTTCAAGGGCCTTTTCCCTTGACTCACCCTCCTGCCGGACAAAGGAAGGAGGTCTGATCACCGAGCTCCAGAACCCTCCGGCAAGGCGAACGTGCATTCCAACCATAACATTCTCAAGCACGGTCATGCCGGCAAACAGCGCTACGTTCTGAAAGGTCCGGGTGATGCCCCGGGCCACCCTTTTATGAACGGGCAGGGTTGTGATCGCCTGTCCGTTAAAGACGATGTCGCCCCTGTCCGGGGTATACACCCCTGTGATCATGTTGAAGAGGGTGGTCTTGCCCGCACCGTTGGGTCCGATGAGTCCCATAACTCCCCCGGTTTCAACCTCAAAGGAAACCTCATCCTGGGCCTTGACCCCGCCAAAATTTTTGGTCAACCCCTGCACCTTCAACAGAGGATCATTTTGCCCCTTTCCCCCCTCCTGGCCCTTCAAGAGCAGTTCATTCCGCCCTTTTTTTTCGATAGCGTTCATACTGATCCAGCAGCCCCCTTGTCAATCCCTGGGGCATAAAGATCATCACCCCCATTAATATTGCGCCAAAGACGATCATCTCATAGTCGGCAAACCCGTGGAGAACCTCGGGCAGAAGGGTTATCACTGCGGCACCAAGAACGGCCCCCCACACGCTTGCCATTCCCCCGATCACCACCATGGTAACCATCTTAATCGAGGCCATGAATCCAAATGAATCTGGGCTGATGAACAGAACAAAATGGGCGTATAAGAATCCTGCCACAGCCCCAAGAGCTGCACTGAACATGAAGATGGTGAGCTTGACGCTGTGGGCGTCCACCCCAAGGGCGATGGCTGCGTTTTCCCTGCCATGGATGGCGGCAAGGGCCCGGCCTGTCTTGGAAGCGATGATTCGCCTGCAAATAAGGATAGTCCCAAAGACCACTGCCCACACAAGGTAAAAGTAACTGCGTCCGCCCTCGAACACGAAGGTTCCCACACCGAGCATGGGAATCCCCACAAACCCCGACGCCCCGCCCGTGACGGTGCCCGCCTCCCGAAAGAGGATATGGACGATCATACCGAACCCGAGGGTTCCCATGCCAAGGTAATAACCGGACAGCTTCAGGGTAGGGCGGCCCACCACCCAGGCCACAGCAACGGCAAGGGTCACGGCGCACACCAGGGCGAGCCAGGGAGACAGGCCATAGGTTCCCGAAAGAACGGCCGTTCCATAGGCACCCAGGCCGTAAAAGGCCCCGTGGCCAAGGGAAACCTGGCCCGCATACCCCATGAGCATGTTGAGCCCGAGGGCGAGAAGCGTGTTGATACCGATAAAGGTCATGACCTGGAGGATGTAGGTGTTTTCAACCACCGCCCCCATGAGCACCACGACCACGACAAACAAAACATTCTCAATCGAGCGCCGGCCTGGCATAAAATCAATCCCCCTCAAAACCGCTCGGCCGATTTCTGGGCAAACAGCCCGCCCGGGCAGAGATAAAGGATCAGAAGCAGCAGCACAAAGGCGATGGCGTCCTTGGCACCCGACGAGATCAGACCCGCACCCAGGGATTCCAGGACCCCAAGAAGAATCCCCCCTGCAAAGGCCCCCCACAGGCTGCCGAGACCGCCGATCATGGCGGCGCAGAAACCCTTGAGACCTAGCATGGTCCCCATGTCATAGGTGTTCATGGTGACGGGGGCGATAAATATCCCGGCAACTGCCCCTGACACGGCACTGATAAGGACGGCAAACAACCCCATGCGCTCGTACGGAATCCCCGTAAGCCAGGCCGCCTTTTTATTGACGGCACAGGCGGTCATGGCCTTGCCCTGGATGGTGTACCGGAAAAACAGATGAAGGGTTCCGGCAAGCACCAGGGCCGCACCAACGATGTAGAGACTCTGGGGAACGATAACTGCCCCTGCGATCTCGATGGACTCAAGGTTGGAAAATGGAGGCAGGGCCACGGGGTCCTTCCCCCACACCTTCATGGCAACGCCTCGAAAGACGATGGATGCGCCAACGGTGATGATCACAAGGGTGATGGGGTTGGGATCCTTGACCGGTCTAAGGGCAAAGCGCTCGAACACCATCCCCACACAGGCGACACCGGCAACGGTCAGGACAAAGGCCAGGGGAAGGGGCAGATGCAGATGCCCCCACAGGGTCACAAGGCCGAGAGCTCCGAACATGGCAAACTCGCCATGGGCAAAGTTGATCAGCTCGGTGGATCGATAGAGCATGGAAAGTCCGATGGCCACCACCGCATAAATAGAGCCCTGGGTGATGCCTGAAAAAAAGTACTGCAACAGATCCGCCACAAGAGGTCTCCTGATTTAAAAGGTCACAAAAACTAGTCGGTCAACAGGTTCCAGGTTTGATTTTTGATCTCAACCATGACAAAGGCGCCGGGGGTAAGACCGTTGTGGTCCTCTGGGGTAAAGGAAAACCGGCCGGTCACACCCACATGGTCTTTGATGTTTTCAAGGGCGTCCCGCACCTTTTTCCTGTCCCCGCCGCTGCCCTTCAACGCCTCGGCAATAAGGGTCATGGCATCGTGGGCATAACCGCCGAATCCAGACATCGCCCCGCCGTACCTTGACACATACATGGTCTCATACTCTTCAAGGACCGATCGCTGGGGGTCATCCGCCGAGAGCTGATCAATGACAAGGATCTTGCCCGTCGGCAGCACAATGTTCTCGGCGGCATCTCCTGCAAGGTCGATAAACTTGGCAGATGCAACGCCATGACTCTGGTAAAGCGGGATGTCAATCTTGAGCTGCTTTAGATTTTTTGCAACAACGGCTGGTCCGGGGTTGGTTCCCCAGCAGATAATGGCATCAGGAGAGATACCCTTTAATTTTGTCAGCTGGGGGGTCATATCCGTGTCATTTGCCCCAAAGCTCTCTTTAGCTGCAATGGTGATGCCGTAATCCCCGGCAAGGGATACAAGCTGTTCCAGGCCGCTTTCACCAAATGAGTTGGAAACGGTTATGATCCCCACTGTTTTAACCCCCCTCTTCCCCATGTGCCCATACAGGGCAGCGACGGCCAGACGGTCGCTCTGGGCTGTCTTGAACACCCAGGGTTTCACCGGGGATGTGATCTTGATCCCGGCGGCACAGCTGATCAAGGGGATTCTGGCCCGCTCAACAAAGTTGACAACGGCAAGGGTGGTGGGCGTTGTGCTGGGCCCCACAATGGCGATCACCTTATCCTTGTGGATGAGCTTGTTCACTGCACTCACGGCCTTTGCAGGATCGCCTTCGGAATCGTAGATCACGGCCTCCACCATATGGCCGTCAATGCCGCCGGCGGCGTTGATCCTGTCGACCATCATCTCCATGGTCTTTTTTTCAGGATCTCCTAGGAACGAAGAACTTCCCGTCGAGGAAAAGATCCCGCCAATCTTATAAACCGATGCGGCATCTACGGTTGAGAACGGACTCACAACAAGGGTGAGGACAATGAGAAGTTGAATGATCTGTTTGATACAATTGATAGACATGGTGCTTCCTCCTGATAAACGTACTTGTTAATGGTCAGGAGTCTAAGGAGCGCAGATTTTATAACATGAACAAAACAGCTTATTTAATCTGCAATCCTAACCTGGCGGCTGACAGTTGGAAACCCTTTTATCCTGAAAACAAAAAAACCATGGATTTCCTGACTGATTCAGTCTGTCCATGGTTTCGACTCTTGCGGTATCCTTCAGCCCCTCTAAAAGATCCCTCCATGGGCAGACTCGATAAAAAAGCCGCCAAAAAAGGTGATCCTGAAAAATGAGAGAGCGCTGTAGTTCATTACATCCCCGTAAAATTAAAATATATTTTGTGACTATAAAAAAAGCCGTCCATTGTGTCAAGCGTTATTTTTTATGATAACGCCGATTGTACTGGGCTTTATAAAGTGAGGTAATGCCTATGTTTCTGAGGTTCAGCCCCTCAACCGTCATCCATTTATTGTGTTGATCCAAAGAGATTCCCCCCAGTGTAACCTTTTGATCTCCCCTGCGGGTAAGCCCTATGAAAAAGCCCTGGGGCTGATACTCATACATGGTGCCAGGAGTGCCAGAGGAGGTGTTGCCGTAATCATAGGTTCGCATGAATTCATCTTTAAGTTCACAGCTGTAGCAGCTCATATTCTCCGGAGCCTCAATGTTCCAGAACACATTACGAACACCGGCATGGGGCATTACACTTGTGTCTCCACCCGGACAGACATAGAATCCGCGCATATTATCAAACAGGTTTTCGTATGGAAAGAGACCATGAAAATCAATAACCGCATCCGTGCTGTTATTGTCATTTCGTCCATCATAGTGGGTCTCACAATCTGTTATAACATTTCCCGATGCGAAATTTTTCAAAGAGACGGGATGAACAAGCCTTGCAAAAAAGTCAGCACGTTCTACAAGAATACCATGGCTTTGGGCAATGGTTACACCTGAATGCCCGTCAAATCCTTCAAATGAAAGATCTCTGGCTGTAATGGAGGCGCACCTGCTGAAAATGATCCCCTGGGTTAAATTTCTAAAGGTTACATTGCGTATCCATCCATCACTTGCTGAGCTGAGCCAGATTCCACCCCAGAGATAGTCCTGCTCCTTGGCGGTTCTGACTATTTTGCCATCTTCTCCGATGTTGGGTTTATGGTGACGGTAACCACCGGGCCAACTGCTCTCGATTATGAGGTTTTCAATCCCCACCCCTTCAACCCCGTTAAACGAGAGAATACGTGGTGAGTAACGCAGGAACTGGTTAAATCTTGCAGGCTCTGACAAGGCTATTGTCTTTTTATCAATAACCTTGTCAATCCTGGTGATCCAGGTGATTTTTTTAGAATATTTTCCAAAGGTATCGGTGTGATCTTTGACTAACTTCAGGGGGTGGGTCAACTGCGCTGAAATATCTGCCCTGTCCGGAAGCGGATTTTCAGGGTCGATGAGTGGGTCTGTAAATTCAACGATCACTGTCTGGCCAGGTGTTAGGTTTGAGGTGTTCATAACTTCAACCGTCTTCTGACCCCGGAGCAACGTTTGTGTATAACGGGTAAGTTCACTGCTATATTCTGACCCCATGACAGACACGCAGGTAAAGTGGCGCGCCTCCTTTTCTGCTGGTACGCTCCCAAGTCTGCGAATGCTGCCGGCAGGTCCGGGCGAGCCCAGGTGGAGGATGGTTTCTGATTGCGCTGCTGTTTCTGAATCGCCCGGGTTTGTGGATGGCTGATCTCTCTCCCCCCTGAGGATTACATTGTCATGGGAAATCCTGAGAAATCCATTTTCCGGTTTCTGGTGAACTTCATAACGCCCCTTGGGCAGAAAGACCACCCCGCCTCCGGCAGAACCGGCTGAATCAATTGCCGACTGAATCCCAGCAGTGTCATCATTCCCATCATCTGGAACAGCCCCGAACAGCTTTGATGTAACATCAAACAGGTGCCCCTCACTGACTGGTGTTTGAACATCTGGAACTGGTTTGCTGCCCATGTGATAACCTGCACAGGAAAAATCGGGCAAATTGTTCTTTACAGGGCCTCTTTCCATATATTGCCGCCATACACCGGGAATCCATTCTGCCGCCTCTGCCTGGGTGTATAAAAAAAAGGTGGAAATGGCACAGAAGGTAATCACAGCAGAAAACAGTTCATATATTCCTGAATCTGCTCTCTTTAATCGTTGAAATATAATTTTCACAAAACTGTCCTTCAGATAAAAAAGTTTATCAATCTGATTTAACTTGATGTATATCACCTATTGGATTCCAATTCATTATCCATTATAAACCAAGATTGAGACAAATTGCCAAATGCTGTTTAATTCATTATCGTTTGCCCTGTTCTTTCTGCTGGTTACAGGCTTACATTTCACGCTGCCCCACCGCTTCCGGTGGATACTTATGCTGGCCGCAAGTTATTACTTCTACATGTGCTGGAGCGTGGGGTATATTCTGCTTATTCTCACATCCACCCTGATCACATGGTTCTGCGCCTTGCAGATTGCGAGGGGAGCAGCCACGGCCAACAGTACAGCAAACGATAGGATATCTGACAAAGAGGCATCACAAAACAGGAGATACTACAAGAAAAAACTCTTTCTCATCGTCAGCCTCACCGCCAATCTTGGCGCACTCTTTTTCTTTAAATATTACAACTTTTTCACCACCTCTCTTTTTGAAATTTCAGCCAGCTTTAATCTGCTTCAAAGTCATGATGCACCGCTGCTGCACCTTATGATGCCGGTGGGGATATCTTTTTATACCTTCCAGATAGTCAGCTACACAATTGATGTGTATAAGGGGAAAATACCTGCAGAAAAACATCCCGGCATATTTGCCCTTTATGTGGCCTTCTGGCCAAGGCTGGTGGCAGGACCAATTGAGAGGGCAGGCAGACTGATACCCCAGTTCAGGAAGGAGTTGTCCTTTGATTACACAAAGGCAGCTGACGGTCTTCGCCTGGTACTGCGGGGAATGATCAAAAAGGTTGTGATTGCCGACCAGCTTGCCATCTATGTAAATCAGGTTTTTGACCATTGCGGCGACTATTCGGGGGCCCCTTTGATTGTTGCGTCCATCTTCTTTACCATACAGATTTACTGTGATTTTTCAGGATACTCTGATATGGCCGTAGGCACGGCAAGGGTTATGGGGTATGAATTAACCGAGAATTTCAGACATCCTTATTTTGCAGCCTCTTTACGCGAATTCTGGCAGAGATGGCACATATCCCTCTCCACCTGGTTTCGCGATTATCTATATATTCCCTTGGGCGGGAATCGTGTGAAGAGGTGGAGATTTCACTACAATCTGTTCATTACCTTTCTGGTGAGCGGACTGTGGCATGGCGCCAGCTGGAACTTTGTAATATGGGGAGGCCTGCATGGTATATATTTGATTGTTGAAAATATACTCGAAGATTTTTTCAGCAAGGTTTCCGGCAGATTTTCCAACAAAAGGAGAGTTTCATCTTTAGACCGGATTACATCAGTCGCCAGACCATCAGGCGTCACCGTGTCTGACCATTCCATATCAGAATCCTTCCTTTATAAGGGATTTCGCATTGCAGGCACCTTGTTTTTAGTAAACTATGCCTGGATTTTTTTCAGAGCCAACACATTATCTGATGCTTTTTCCATCACAGGGAAAATGTTTCTGACAGGGGGAAATCCAGTAACCTCGGTTGTTGCGCCATCAGCATTTATACTCAATATTGTTCTTATATCGTTTCTTGTTTTTGTGGAGATCGGGGAACAGACTGTACATATTAAGCATTTCTGGAAAACGCTTCCATTGGCTGGGAGATGGTCTTTTTATGTTCTGGGGTTCTGGGCAGTTGCAATTTCAACTGTTTTTGGCGTAAAGCAGGATTTCATATATTTTCAATTTTAACCCCAGGGCAAATGTGTTTCATATGCAATCTAAAAAATTTATATTCAAACTTATGATGTTCTCTCTGCTGAACCTGGCTGTTATGGTGAGTCTCCTCTCTTTCTTTTCCGGGAGAAATAGGAATATTCATTTTAAGAACTGGGAGACAGAGTCAAATCTACTGGTAACAGGAGAAAATGAACATTACGATGTTGGAATTCTTGGTACGTCAAGGGGCCGCATATTCTCACGGGATTCAAATCATCTAACAATGGAAAAGGTTCTTGAAAAAAAAGTAATCAATCTCTCCAAGGGAGGCGGCGGGGGGCTGATGCCGGCAAAGATTCACCTTGACCATTTTTACAGGAGAGGAAACAGGGTGGATCACATTATCTATTTTGTGGATCCCTGGGTCTTTTTCTCTCCCATCAACAATGAGAACAACACCTTTTTCTTACGGGATGAACCTTTTGAGCTTTCCATCCTCTGGGATCTTATTCTAAACCGGTTCCCGTCACAACGAATCATCTCATATATTCAGATGATTGCTGTGGACGACTGGAAGCGCTTAGGCCAGTACGGTTCACCCGGGCTCGACAGGCTGACACTTAAAGCGATTGACCCTGTTAAACTTGAGGAGGCAAGAGACCATTATCTTGAACTATACGATTATGATAAATTCGATTACTACAGCAATTTTTTAACCAAGATCAATAAAATCGTAAAAAAACACGAGAGCAAGATCACCTATATAATGCTCCCCATTCTGATGAAGGATTTCCCCGGTGCAGGACAGGTGGATGAAAAGATCAAAGAGATAAGCAGGAATGAGGAGGTCGGGTATTACAACCTGATTGATAAGATGTATGACAGACACTTTTTTTATGACCATATGCATTTTAATAACAATGGAGTTGCCCATTTTACAGAAACATATATGAAATCGATTCTGGAACAGATTCCATTAAAAAAACGGACCAGCAATGAAAAATAACTTCACAAGACTCACAACCACGGTTTCTGCGATAAAAACTAATTTTCTTTATGGAACACAGCTGCTTCCCACCCATATGTTTGTTCTGGAAACAGACAGGGGACTCGTTCTCTTTGACACAGGAAGCCCGGGAAGCGGACGATTGATTGTTGAATCATTAAAAGAGGCTGGGCTGGATCCGGGATCGATCCGGGCCATCTGCCTGAGCCATTGGCACAGGGACCATTCAGGCAGCCTTGCAGAGCTGACCGAACATCTTAAACCTGAATCCCAGATAGAGATCTTCATTGGCCAGGCCGACCTCCCCCTGTTAACAACCCGGAAGGCCCAGGTGTTGCGGCTGCACCCCTTTCTGAAACTGCCAGTGCGCCACCGTCCCGGGCGATGCCCCTCCCCTTCCAGGGGCCGGTTAATTGCCCTTGATAGGGAGGGATGCACACGGCTTGACCAGGAGTACGGCATACAGGCGATCCCCACCCCGGGCCACACCCCGGGCCACACGGCCTACCTGCACCGGGTGACAGAATCACTCTTCCCCGGGTGCGCCATATCGCTGCTGAAATACAACCTTGCAGGCCTGGTACCCATCTTTCATAACAGAAAAGAACAGATCCGTTCCGGCACCCGCCTGGCCGAACTTGATTTTAAATATCTGTTCCCGGTTCACATGTTCCTGAGAAACGATGAAATTCCTCGGGAAAAGCGCCTGCCCTGCACCGGGAAAAAAGGATTGACGGCAAGGCTCATGGGGACCCATTTCCTGTTCAGATACGGTGAAGAATGACCAGCAATGTAATAAAAAACTTGACAATGAAATGGCATTTACGTCGGACCTTATCATTTATCCAGAGATCCAGACCCCATAGCGCAGCCGCCAGACAATGGCCGGCAGAACTGCTATCATCACAAAAAGAAGCTGCGCCAGGGTGATTCTCTTTGCTGCCTGACGGGCACGATCCACTGCGATCCGGTAAATGCCGGTGTCGTGTTTCACCAAAAGGGGGAGCATGACGAGGGTAAACCCCTCCATTCCAATGATGGCCATGGCGCCATAGAGCGGATAACCCGCCAGATGATGCTCGGGAAGAAACAGACACCATGGGCAATGGTGGTGAAGCACTTCATAGTGATAGGCCGACAGGACATTGACCAGTATCAGGGCCGCCACCGGCAGCCACAGCCAGGTGATGAGGGCAAGTGCGGATCTTGCCCAGGGGCGGTCAACCCTTAAAGCGCTTACGGCCAGAGACATAATTAAAAGCAGTGTGCTGAGCACGATGAAGGCAATGAGCCACACATTATCCCCCAGGCCGAAAATATGTGTTGCCTGTTCTATGGTTGAAAACTGATCGTAAACAACGGCACAGCAGTCCACCGGCTGGTTGGGTCTGATCCCTGCAAATGATTCATAGGTCTGTTTTAACGTTAACACAGCCACCACGGGAATGGTCAGGAACAGGCGGGCAGAGATTTGGGTTAACGGCGTCTCAGGGTGTATTCGATTGAGCTTGTCTAGTTCATACCAAAGTTTCATCAACATTATCAAAAGAGCGGTATACAAGAGCAAGCGGGTGCTGCTGTCGCCTGCCATTGCCTGGCACACCCCGGTACCACACATTGCGCCGGGGATATCCTCGTGAAATATATTGGCAATACCGAAAACAAGGAGTCCCCCGGAAAATAAGGATAACCCGAAAGCTGCCCTTCCCAGGATAGAGGCGCCTTCGGCCCTGGTTTCCAGTGACAGCTGCTGATGGTCGACGACAAGGGGATCCCAGTCCAGTGCAGTGTTCAACCATGTGGGACAGGCCGCCAGCAGCAAAAGCAGTGCTATAAATTGTGATGATATGAGGGCCAGCAGCAGGGGGTGCCAGAACATGATAAACCTCAGGAGTTAAATGGGTTAAGGACACCGTTTTCCAGCCGGCAGCAAAGGGGATTTCCCGGAATTGTATCCAGGTTTAAACCATGGGCGGCAATGATCACAACCGCATTTTGGCAGGCATGATGATGCAGCAGGTCCATCATCTGCCTGGTGCTTTCACCATCCAGGTGGGCAAAGGGTTCGTCCGCAAATATAAAGCCCGGCTGGTTGACGATTGCCCTGGCAATGGCTGTTTTCTGGCGTTCCCCCCCTGAAAGGGAGTTGGCAAAACTGCTGGCATGGTGGAGCATTCCCACCTTTTTAAGCGCTTCCATGCTTTGGCTTCGGCATGTGGACAGGGTTCGCCCCAGGGGGATCAAGGGGAGCATGACATTTTCCAGCACCGTCAGGTCATGGAGCAGATGATCGTGTTGAAAAACAATGCCCGCCTGCCGCCGCCATCGGTCCCTGTGGGGTCCGGTCCAACGGGAGACCCTCTCATCATTTACAATCACCTCGCCCGCTGTCGGCCGGGCAAGCCCTGCCAGGATGTTGAGCAGCGTGGTTTTACCGGCACCGACAGATCCGGTGACAATGCTTATTTCCCCTGCCTGGAAACGGGCATTGACCTTGTCCAGTACACGGCGGTTTTTATTATTTTCCATGGGAAAGAGAACGCATAGATCCCGGCATGTAATTCCAGAACTCATCGGCTGCCTGCATCTTTGATCATATCATGAACATCCGAAGCTGCCCCCTTTAATGCCGGTAAAAAAACCGACGCAATCATTGGCACCAGTATCAGCCCTGCCATTTCCAGCACAACGGCTGCGGCCCCGGTTGTTTCCAGGTAGAGGGAGGGGGGCAGGGTTTTCCAGCCAAGGAAAAAATCAGCGGCCCAGACTGCGCCGGGTCCGTAAACCAGAACAAAGGAGAGGCAGATTCCCACAGCGGTCGAAGGCAGACAGACAGATAGTTCCCGATAGAGTTGAAACCGGATGATATCGCCGGTGGTCCAGCCCATTGCCTTCATGATGCCAAGGTCCGACTGCCGGCCCATTGACTTCCGGGTGTTTACCGAAACCAGAAGGCACAACGCCAGCACAGCAGGAATCACTGCGATGGCCACAAGGGTCCTGCCGCGATTCAAACTGCCTGCAAAAAGCCCCTGACTCTGCAATCTTGTGACACATTCCACCGGCCAGGGAAATGAATCAATCAGGTCCGACAGGATGGCATCCTGCTCATTTTCATGGAAAACGTCAATGGCAAGGTCACAGGCATAGCCTTTGGGAATGCCGATCAGCTCCCGGGCATCCCCGGTATTCATCAGTACCAGGTCATGGGTAAACATGCTTGTTCGTTCAGGCAGACGATCAATGACCTGATAGTTCCGGCTGATTACCCCTTTTAATTCCAGGGTGTCGGCAGATGGGCCGGTGGAAACGCCAAACCCGATGATCGCCTCGCCCGGCTCCGGCAGCCGTGTCAACGCGCCGGCAAGGGCTTCGGGTATTTTCTCTTCTAATATCCCCATGATGGTCAATGGACCATCCGGGCCATGGACCACACCCCAGATCCTGGGCCTTACAGAAACAACCCCGATAACCTTTTCTGCAGCCAGGACCGACGCCTGAACCGGCAAGGGGGAAAAGCCTGTGGGATCAAGGCGTCTCAGGACAATGGCGGGTGCGGCTTCTAATAAGGTGTTCAGCGTATCATGCAGGGCCCGCGGAAACAGCAGCAGGGTCCCTAGAATTGCAACCGTCAATATCAATGTTATGCCAAGGAGAAGGGATTCAAAAGGCCGCCGCAAAAGATCCCTGAAGGCCCAGATCTGCATGGTGTTAAACATCACTCTTTTAATGGGTTTCTCCTCTTTCAGGTTTCAGGCTGCCGACCATCATGCTTTCCAGGGAAAAGTCCATCAACGGCAGGTACGGAGTGTGACGCTGGTCAATTGCCGGACCTGAATAACCGTCATTTCGCAACACATGTCCTGAAGGAAGAACTGCAGGGGTATGGAGGGCTAAACAGGTAATCCACATCTGGGTTGTCTGCCGGGAATCGCCATGGGAATGGATGGTGATGACCGTCATAACGACAAGTGCAATAACGCTTACCAGGGTTATCACCGCAAGGCCGTATCTGGATGTGCCCAATCGATCGCAGGATCCATGCTTCATTTATTCTGCCATTTTTCTGCCCGTCATTTCATACCACCTGTCATCAGTCAGCTCCTTGAGAAGAACCTGGGTGTTACCGCCATGGCGTTTTTTAAACGCCTTAAGGTGAAGTTCATCCATAACAGGCACAAGGGCAGGCCCCATGGGGCCAATGACATTCGAACCATAGACAAATATTATGTCACGGGCATCCATCTGCTCTCCGGAAAAGTATTCTCTAACAATGGGCCTTTCAAGCATATCCCTTGTTGTGCCCAGATATATTTCAGGGTGCATCCAGGAACGGACCATACAGCCGGTCGCGCAAAAATAATACGTGTCTGTATTAGTTAACTGGATGGCACAGTTAAATTTCGGATACTGGATCACCGTCATTCCGCAAACCGGGCAGCGGTCCCCGGGGCTTACCTGCATTTGTCTGTTTCCGTCTAACAGCTTGAGCCCCCTCCGGGGGTGTTTTCCGTCAAAAGCCCCGGCTCCCCCCAAAAAAAGCAGCACAATCGCAAATGCAAATAAAAAAGCCATGGTACCCATTGTTTTTTTAGCGAAGACCTTTAACAAATCACCCTCCTTTTTTAGTCAGGATAACCAAAGGGGGCGGAATGACACACTGCCCGCCCTGTACCATCGTGTTTCATTCTTCTTTGTGTCCGCCGGGACATGTGCATTATAGGCGGATGCTTCCTGGTTGACGCAATACCAATCAGTCTGTACTATACCTGGAGCCAAAAGAAATAATCAACCCAATTAATTCATGACGGATATGACGGATAAATGGAACCCCCTGGTCTATGGAAGCCTCCTCCCTGTTATCCTTATTCTTACTGGGCCTTTCCGGAACAGGCCATTGCCTCGGCATGTGCGGACCCCTGGTCCTTGCCTTTCCCGGCAAGTCAGGAAAATTTGATTCCCATCTATGTTACCACGCCGGCCGGATTATCACCTACACGGTCATTGGTCTTCTCATGGGAAGTCTTGGCCTGGCACTGGCAAAGCTTGTCTCGGTTACAGGGCTCGACTACCTGGCAACCCTGGCCCGCATACAGTTGGTTTTTTCTTTGGTTGCAGGCGTGTTTCTGGCTCTGTTTGGTCTTGGCCAGCTGGGCATCCTGGGTCAGTCTGACTGGCTTATCATATCCAATCCCCAGATAATACCCGGTTACCGCTTTATTGTACGTTCAGCCTTTCAAAGATCCGATCGCTGGTTAATGGTCGTTACCGGAATGTTCATGGGCTTTATTCCCTGCGGCCTCTCTTTTGCCGCATTTTCAAGGGCCCTGGCTGCCAGCGGGCCAATGGAGGGGGGATTGTTTCTGCTTGCATTTGGCCTGGGAACACTGCCCGGCCTGCTGCTTCTGGGTACGGGAGCCTCTGTCATCGCCCGGCGCTACCGGCGGCACTTTGATCTTTTTTCCGGCATGCTCATGATCGGCATGGCTGCATCTCTTCTCCTGGATGGGATCGCAGCCCTATTTTAATCATTCAGCTGTTTTGATGACCTTGGAAGGATACTGACACCCCTTTAAAATGGTTAATTTACTTGACAGGATATGGCCTGAAACGTATTTAGGAAGACAAGCCTTCAAGATACGATAAAAAAAGGATGTAAAACTCATGGTATTTTCATACAGCACCAATGCGTTTGTTGAACATTCCCTCGCAGATGCGGTTAAAATGATTGCCCAGACAGGATTTAAGGGGGTGGAGATCATGTGCGACAGGCCCCACCTCTATCCCCCGGATGCGACCCCCCAGGATCTTGAAGAATTCAGTCAACTACTGAAAAAGTTAAAATTGACGATAACCAATCTCAACTGCTTCACCCTTTTTGCCGTGGGAAATACCTGGCTTCCCTCCTGGATAGAGCCGGATGAATCAAGACGGCAGGAAAGGATTGACCATACACTGAACTGTCTGGATATCGCCCATTCCCTGGGCAGCTCGTGTATTTCAGTACCCCCTGGCGGGCCGCCGGTTGAAATGGGCCGGGACGCATCATTAAAACTGTTTCGCCAGGGGCTTGAACAGGTTATTCCCAAAGCAGAATCCCTTGGCGTCTCCATCCTGATTGAGCCGGAACCCGATCTTTTAATAGAAAAGAGCGGCCAGATGAGTTCGTTTATCAAAGATTTTTCATCTCCAAACCTGGGGGTCAATTTTGATGTGGGTCATTTTTACTGTGTGGGTGAGGCACCGGAAGCTGCCCTTGAAGCCCTGTTTGAAAAAATCGGCCATATCCACATTGAAGATATTGCACCCACAAGAGAACACCACCATCTAATTCCCGGCCTTGGTGCCATCGACTATGACGCTTTTTTTAAACGGCTCAAGGAGCTGGGCTACGCCAAGGATATTTGCCTTGAACTTTATACCTATACCCAAGCCCCCTGGGAAGCCGGTGTGAAAAGCATTGAGACGTTAAAACCTGTAATGGAAAAATATGGGTTTCAGGTTTAATCATGAAAGATAAAACAAAACTGCAGCAAGACCATACCCATGAGACCATCATCCCGCTGAGATTTGATCAGTCGTATCATTTCCCGGTCTATTTTACCCGGGATCTGTTCAGCGCCACTAATCCTCTCCTGATAGATACCCTTGCAGTCAAAAACCAATCCCAGCCAAGAAAAATAATGGTGATGATCGATGACGGGGTGACCCGCGAGAACCCCCGACTCTTGAATGATATAGCCCTGTGGTTTGAACACCACAGAGACCTTGTCTGTCCGGCCTGGGAACCTGTGATATTTCCCGGTGGTGAACAGGTAAAAAATTCCTGGGGCCATGTGCACCGGGCAACAAAGGCCATGGACGATTCCGGCATAGACAGGCACGGCGTGGTCATTGCCCTGGGCGGGGGAGCCCTGATAGATATGGTCGGGTTCAGCGCTTCCATTTTTCACAGGGGGATACAGCTGGTGCGGGTTCCCACGACAACCCTGGCCCAGAACGATGCCGGTATCGGGGTTAAAAACGGGATAAACCAGTATGGTAGAAAAAATTGTATCGGCACCTTTTATCTGCCTGCGGCAGTGATCAATGACTATCGCTTCCTGGAGACCCTGCCGTTTGAACATTTTATCGGGGGAGTGGCCGAGGCCTTTAAAATTGCTCTGATACGCGACAAATCCTTTTTTTTATTTCTTGAGGAAAACTGCGCGCTGCTGAAGCAAAGGGATTCAAAGGCAATAGAAGAGTCCATTGAAAGATGCGCCCGGCTTCACATTGATCATATCTCCCACAGCGGCGACGCCTTTGAAACAGGGTCATCACGCCCCCTGGATTACGGCCACTGGTCTGCCCATAAGCTTGAAATGCTCTCCGGGTTTACCATGGGACACGGCCAGGCCGTATCAATCGGCATCGCCCTTGATTCCTATTATGCATGGCAGCTCTCCCTTATCTCCCGGGGGGATTTCGACCGTATCATCACAGCGCTGGTCAATTGCGGCCTCCCGGTCTGGAGCCGGTATCTTGCGACCACGGACGGGGCAGGCCGTCTTGAAATAGAAAACGGGCTTGAGGAGTTCCGACAGCACCTGGGGGGCAGGCTGACGTTTACCATGCCCGATGGAATCGGGCAGACATGTGAGCACCATGCAATGGATTTTCACATTATCAGGCAGGGGGTTGCGTTTCTTAAGAACACCTGCTGTTCCTTTGAAAAGAAAGAGCAGGATCAACCAAGCGGTCAGACAGCGGTGAAGCTTGCCAGATAGTTGACCATGGAATTTTTGCACAAATAGTAATTACGGGTGATGGGATTGTATGAAAACCCGGTGATATCCTTCTGTTTTAATCCGGCACCAGCACAGGCCCGGTTGAGTTCGGAAGGCTTGATCAATGATGCCCAGTCATGGGTTCCCCTTGGCAAAAGCCCCAGAATATATTCCGCAAGCACCACAGCCAGAATAAAGGAGATCAGGTTACGGTTGATGGTTGCGAAAATAACGATCCCCCCGGGATTCAGGACTTTTCTGCATGCATCAATGACCGATTCATAGCTTGGCACATGCTCAAGCAGCTCCATGCAGAGAATAACGTCAAAGCCGGTTTTTGTAAACCTGGTGATATGTTCGATGTCCGTGTCAATATAGCGGATCTCAAGGTTTGACTGTTTTGCGTGGGTCCGGGCAATGGCCGTCATGTGGGAGGATGCGTCAATGCCGATGGTGACGGCCGCCTGCCGGGCAATCTGTTCGGTGAGTATCCCCCCGCCGCAGCCCACGTCCAGCACCCGTTTCCCCTTAAGATCCGTTTGCCGCATAATGTACTCAAGCCTTAAGGGATTGATATCATGGAGGGATTTCATTCTTCCGTTCGTATCCCACCAGTCCATTGCAAAATCGTTGAATTTTTCAATTTCACTCGAAGAGATATTGTGTGTCATCCGTTTCCTTGGGAATCCCTGTCTGCTGTTTTGTTCCAGGCGCTTTAATCAATAAATTCTTGAAGTTTTCGCCTGATCTGTTTATACTTTTTGTCCATGCGTGATTATTGCAATGGGTTCACCCGTACTTTGATGCAGCCTTTGTATGTCCCTGGCTTTCTACTATAAAGATCAGGTTGTCTACAACAACAATCTTAAAGAATCACTGCATGGACGTGCATTTTTCGACAGGATGATGACTTGGCTTGAATTTGGTTTTGATGTTTGTTCTCCTTTTGGAGGGATGACGATTGAAATATGTAATGTCCTTGTATGACACGATAATTCCGGAAAAACTTCATTTCTTTTTTGCGCTCTCACGGACCCACCATGGCATACTTGATATGATGGCACCTGTTTTTGCCGCCCTGGTTTATCTTGGTCATTTCCCTGACCCCACGATTATCCTGGCAGGGATCATTACTGTTTTTGCCGGCTATACAGCTGTTTATGCACTCAACGATATTGCCGGATACAAGGATGATAAAAAACATATTCGTCCGGTTGATAAAAAAGGAACCGATCTGGACTCGATCCTGATCCGGCATCCCCTTGCCCAGGGGGTCATCAGCCTGAAATCCGCCGCTGTATGGGCAGGTTTCTGGTCTGTTGCGGCTATGCTGGGGGCATATTATTTAAACCCTGTCTGTATTCTGATTTTTCTGGGCGGTGCTCTGCTCGAGATTATTTACTGCTTTTTGTTGGAAATCAGTTATCTCAGGATTGTCATCAACGGATTTGTTAAATCCGCAGGGCCGGTTGCCGCTGTTTTTGCCGTGGATCCAACTCCCGATGTCCTGCTCCTATGCTTAATTTTTCTTTTCTTTTTCCTGTGGGAAGCAGGAGGACAGAATATCCCCAATGATTATACCGATATAGAGGAAGACCGGCAGATAAATGCAAAAACCCTCCCCCTGGTGTTTGGACGTGATATGGCGAGTTTTCTGATCGTGGGTTTTCTGGGTGCTGCCTTATGTGTCATGACAGCCCTGTTCTTTATATCGCCGGTTGATTTCAACTGGTTCTCATATCTGGTTTTCGCGACAGGCTCTTTACTCCTATTGATCCTTCCTTCACAGAAACTTCGGAAAACCCAAAAAAACCAAGCCGCAATGACCCTTTTCAACAGGGCAAGTTATTACCCGTTCTTTCTTTTGTGTGTGGTGCTCATGGATTTGTTTCTGTAAAACCGATCGATCAAAACGCCTTGCTCATCTTTGGAATGATTGATTTTCGCTGGTTTTTAACGGGGTTATATTTTTAAATCAATGGCTGGTTAGCGGGTTGGCTTTGTGACAGCCAACGTATCAGTTTATCCGAGCGCTATAGGACAGAAGACGATTTACTATAACCTTGACACCTAAAGGTGTTTGATGTAATTAAAAAAACATTCACAATTCATTCAAAAATTGCTGATTCTTCTGAATTCATCCTGGTTGATGTACCTGCCTGAAAACCATATAGAAAGGAGATGGCTATGAATGTTAAAATTAATCAAAACTCAATATCCGCAGGTGATTTAAATACTCGTTTAGTAGAACAGCCTGAAACGGTTTTGATAGATCTGTTATCCCAGGAACACTTTGCCGCGCGACATATCCCCAAGGCCCGAAATGCCTGTGTTTTCCAAATTTCATTTTTGGATGATATGGCCGCCCTTGTACCAGACAAACAGGTTCAAATTGTAGTTTACGGTGCCAGCTTAAAAACCCGTGACGTCTTAATTGCCCTTGAAAAGCTGAATCGAGCCGGTTATGAAAACGTTACCTATCTTGAAGGGGGCCTTGAAGAATGGCGAAGAGCTGGGTATTATCTTGAGGGTGATGCTCCTAACCGGCAGGATGATCCGCAAACCAAGATTAGATTAGCTGACGGGCGATATACGGTTGATGTTGATGCAAGCCTGGTTGAGTGGGCTGGTCGCAATCCCAATATTCGCCACCTTGGAACTGTAGATATTGCCAAGGGCGTGCTTAACATACAGGATAGTACGATTACCGGTACAGTTGAAATTGATATGAATTCCATCCATAATGTGAACTTGGAGGGCAATGAACTTCAACCAGTATTAGAGGCTCATCTTCGGTCGGACGATTTTTTCTTTTCCAAAATGTTCCCTAAAGCTATTTTTATAATTAAGGAAGCCAAACGCATTGAACCGGGCTGGTTGACCTCCCCCAACTACCATGTCAAAGGGGAATTAAACCTGCGGGGAGTTTCAGCCGACCTCGAATTTGATGCCATCGCTTCAATCATTGACGATGGCTCTCTAATCGTGGAGGCTCATTTCGATATGGATCGAACCCGTTGGAATGTTATTTATGGGTCTACCCGTTTTTTCGAACATTTGGGAATGCATAAAGTATTTGATTCAATCAGTTTTCAAATCCGAATTGTTTCTACCAGGTAAGGTTTATGGCTTGGAAACTTTCAACAGGATGTTGATTTTGCAAAACCGTTTGAGTGAAGCTCAAAGCAGCCCGGGCCAAAGCAGCATGGACCAGGACAGCTGCGA
>JAVERV010000219.1:0-3672 GCA_034006945.1 Desulfobacterium sp.
AATGTGTTTTCCGCAAGCCTTGATTGCAAAGCTTCATAGCTGTATAAACCTTTCCGTGGATCATACAAAAAATCAGGTGTCCCACCGAATAGGAATCCTATGTATTTCGCACTGCCTTGAAGGCAGTCGTTTAGCATTCTTAAAACCTGCTCGTAGTTAGAAACACGTGCCTTTTTGCTGGACAGTTTATAGAGATTAACCATTTCATCACAAATGACCAAAAGGCCACCATATCCCGCCTTCCGGACAAAAAGACTGAGCAGTTTCAAATGATCATATACACTGGCATCTGTGACAATGGACCTAACCCCCAAAGCCTTTCTGGCATCGGTCTTAGTCGAAAATTCTCCACGTAACCAACGGACAGCATCTACTTTGAGTTGTTCATCTTCCTCTTTATACCCTTCCCAGTATGCCCCTATTACCTGAGCAAAGTCATAGCCACCTACGAGTTCCGTTAAATGGCTAAGGCTTTTTTCAATAACAGTATTGACCTTTTCTCCTGATGATTTGGCTTTTTTACGGGCTTCGGTGATAAACCTCTCTACAACACTGGTGAGTGCATTTCCATCTGGTTTTGTCCGTGTTGAAAGGTTTCGCATCAGCTCGGCAAATAAATTCCTGGCCTGGCCTCCTGTGGCATGCAGCCTTCTATCCGGTGCTAAATCAGCATGAATTGTAACAAGGCCTTTTTCAAGCGCAATAATACGAATCAATTGTATAAAAAAACTCTTACCGGATCCAAAATCTCCAATAGTCAGCCGGAATGCTGAACCTCCATCCATGATCCGCTCTATATCCTTTAAAAGTGCTTCCACTTCTTTTACTCGACCGACCTGTATATGCTGTAATCCGGTACGTGGGGTTACACCGGCACGCAGTGACTGAATTATTGCATCACGCTCTCTGGGTCGCAGTCTGGTTTTTTTATTGGCCATCAACAATCTCCTTTGCAAGGCTTATATCAACATATAAAGGCTCACCATCATCAATGAGAGGTGCATTTGCGTTTTCAAAAGCCCATTCGTTTAGAACTTCCATGGCACCATCAACCATAAGTCCTAGAGTTTTACAGGTCTCCTGAATTGCCGCTCGTTCCCATGTTTCTTTTTCACACAAACTATTAAAAAGATTTTGGTGGGCCTCATCTAATAGGGACAAAGGATTTATTGACTCAAGGGCAGTTGTAGACTCTGTTTCAATTTCTTTTTCTTCCTCCTGTTCCGTAAATATATCTGTAAGCATGCTTTTAACTTGTTTTGTTTCTTCTTTTCTAATTAGAATCAATTCGTTATTCAACACGAACCCTTTAGATGTTCCAATTGCTTTAGCTGGCTTTGGGAGAGAAAAAGAAGTATCAGGATCTTTAAGATCAACTGTCACGGGACCGCTGTCCGCAGCAAGCGAATGAATATCACTGGTGACCTGTTCCTTGTTTAATCCAAGGGTTGTATATAATTTTTCAATCTGTTTTATTTCTTCAGGCTTTACGACTCCATCAGCATAAGCTACAGAAATCAAAATCCGGCTAATTGCTGATTTTTCAGTTTCACTCACTTCGGAAAGTCTTGCCTTTAATCCCGAAGCATTTAGAGATGTTCTCATACACCAATGTAAAAATGCCATAAGAGAGTCTTTTTCAATAGCTGTAAGTTCGCGATTATCTGTGATAAGACCTTGAAGGGTGGCTTCCTCAGCAGGTGACAAATCGTCATCAATTTGGCTCACCATGGCGCCCAACCGCAAAATAGTTGAAACTATCCGAAATTCCCTTGATGGCCTAAAATCCACACCATGCCCTTTTAGAAATATTGCTACATGGCCATCCAAACTCGGCTTCATGTTATGATAACGGATATCCGGGGCAATTCCATAGTCCATGTTGCTTAGAAATGAAGCTAAAGCTTCAAGTTCCTTTTTTAACAATTTAACCGGGGTTTTTTGATTAATGGTTTTGTAAAGCGCTTTCAGCGGGATAAATCCCATTTTATCTTCGCAAATATCGGACAGACGATCTTTGACTATTTTTGCCCCCGATGATTTACTTATCAATTCTTTCGGAATCAACGATAATGCCGCCAATGACTTAGGGTTATTTTCTTTGCGGCCTAAAAAGCGGCTATAAGGATCCAGTGCCTGAGTACAGGCGTCAACAATAGTCTCTATTTTTTTTATAGGGCCTTTTAGAATAAACGGATTTGGCAAGTCCGGGGTTTTAAGGTTTATGTCTCTATTAAGCGAAGGGCTTGCCGCTCTATAATTTATTTTTAGCCGTGTTTTATTTGGTTTTACAATTATACCATCTCCATATTTTTCTTGATAATGTTGAGCAAACAACAGTTTAAATTCTTTTTTACAGCGCCGCGCAGGAGTCCGAAGTTTGGTTTCTGGGTTGAGACGGTACCACTGGAGGGCCATGTCGGCTGAAACCGGTTTACCCTCGTTTATATTTTTCGCCAACACCAATTGAAAAGGTTCAATGCAATACCAATGATCAAAATCAATATAGGCCGGAGCGGGTTTTTCACTCTGATAAAGACTCCATTCCATAGCAAGAAAATTATTGGCATATCCGCTAAAGGAGCCATTGTCTCCATAAATCTTTAAAAGTCTTATGACCTCGTCTATAATTGCAGACCGTTCGGTTTCAGACACGTCGTTCTTTGCACCATCGACTAAAAGGCGACGTTCTAGACCATAGAAAAATAAAAAAATGTATCCAATATTGGCTTCCGGTTCAGATCGCCCTTCTGCAAGCCATTTTAAATAAGCACCTCGGCATTTTTCAGGCATACTGTGATATTTTGGCCAATAGCCCAGTAAATCACCGGCTTCCCATGGTTCAGCCGATGCCACTTTAAGCTTCGGATCAATAAGGCATGCATCATTGTCATATCCATAATGATCCGGTAGATTTGAGCCGACATATATAAAACCGCCGGGAATATCATATCCATTAACATTAACGTGCTTAGATTGGCCGTACCAATTAGCCGGTGGGCCGCTGGGTCGTCTGGATCGCTCATAATTGTTGCTGTAATCATCTGCCCCGGAAACCTCGACTCGAAAAGTTACTTCATTACTTTGGGGCTTTTTATTTTTTTGGGCAAACCCTTGTAAAACATGAAAAATCACAAAAAGTATAATCAGACCAATAATTAATTCCATACGAACCTTCTTCTATTTAGACATTGATAATTTTGAGATTTGAATGTCATATATTTTTGTCGCCAAGCTAATTGATTATTTTTCAGAAAAAGTTTGCCCAACTATCTGTCTTGGAAGAAGCTTAGGCTACACTTTTTCCTTTCACCGAACCGCGGTACTGACCGCAGTCAACACTGCCATGAATATAGAGTTCACTATCTTGCATACGTGCAACGGCTTGTTCAACGGCCCGGGGAGTGGGGTGGTAAATTCACCTTACTGCTGCTGAAGCTTTGCTTCCCTTGCCCGCCATAACTCCGTTATGCGGCTGTGAAGCAAAGCTTCAGCAGTAGCATATAATCGGATAATTTTCCAGCCCGCCCACGCGTGTCCTGGTGAATGTTTAACTCACTGGCTTGTCCATGTGCAGTGGCTTGTTGATAGGCCCGGGTAAGTGGGGTGGATAATTCACCTTAACTGCCGCTGAAGTGTTGCTTCGCTTTGTCCGTCATAACGCAGTTATGC
>JAVERV010000220.1:0-3668 GCA_034006945.1 Desulfobacterium sp.
GTGTCCCTTCGGCAAGCCTGCGTGATTTAGTTTTTTTAGAGTGATATTCTCGGTTCCAAACATGATCATATAGGAGGAGCCGATGAGATCACCATCACCCACAGCAGTATCCGCATTGGAAGAGGTCCAGCAGCAATTTCAACTCTGGCGTAAAACAAAAACCGGCAGGGAACGTATCCCCGCTTCATTATGGCAGGCAGCCGCAGAAGTTTTTTATATTGGGGGGCATAGCCTACACAGGATTTCAAAAACATTACACCTGAACCATACCGCGCTTAAGCAGCATGTGGAACTACATCAACCATCGTCAATCGAGGTTGAGCCTGATGCAACACCTGAAGCCCCGCCTGCTTTTTTATCGTTTAATCTGGATCCACCATCTGCTGTCTCAGAATGCGTAATAGAAATGGAGGACCGTACCGGAGCAAAGATGAGGATGTGCCTCCGGGGCAAAACAGATCCGAGCATTCTTGGGATCTGTCAGTCATTCTGGAGGCATCAGCCATGATTCAGATCACTCCCCACATGAAGATTCTTTTAGCAGTTGAGCCTGTAGATTTTCGGAAGGGCATAGATGGGATGGCTGCATTGTGCCGAACGATTTTACAAACAGATCCTTTTTCAGGCTGTCTGTTCGTATTCCTCAACCGCCGCAGGACGGCCATAAAAATATTAAGTTACGACGGTCAAGGATTTTGGATTTGCCAGAAACGACTGTCCAAAGGCCGGTTTAACTGGTGGCCAATAAAGGGACAAGACGTTGATAAACTCCTGGATGCCCATGAATTGCAGATGTTGATCTGGAATGGTGACCCTTTTCATACCCAGGCTGCTCCCATGTGGAGAAGAATCCCGGCATAATTATTTTATCAACAATGCATTTTTTGCTTGCGTTCGAAGGAGAGTTGCATTACATAAGCCGGCCATGGAAAATGACATCATACTCACATACCGTGGCAAGAGCGCGACAAAAGAAGATATCGCCTTTATAAATGACCTGATGGCAAAACATCCCAATGCCAGCCGCAATGCCCTGTCAAAGGAATTGTGCCAGGCATGGAACTGGGTTCAGGCCAATGGCAGCCTGAGGGATATGGTTGCCAGGGGGTTCATGCTTAAACTTCACAGGGAAGGGCATATTACCCTTCCCCCCACAAGGCGTAAAGTCAACAATCCTTTTATCAACAGAACTCCGCCCCCAGAGATAGAGGTGGACCAGACCCTGATTAAGACCGATCTGTCTAGAATAAGGCCCCTGGAGATACGGCAGGTTAAAAAAACAGATCAGGAAAAGATTTTCAACAGCCTGATTCAGCACCACCACTACCTGGGCTATTGTCATCCCGTGGGCGAACAACTCAAATATATGGTGTATGCCCAAAACAGGCCCATCGCTTGTTTTTCATGGTCGTCGGCGCCCCGTCACATCGGTGCCAGGGACAGGTATATCGGGTGGAACAAGGAGGACCGTGTACAAGGACTTCAATATATAGCGTATAACAGCCGGTTTCTTATTCTACCCTGGATCAGAGTTCCCCACCTGGCCTCCCATCTTCTGGGGCTTATGGCAAAAAACATTTCCAGGGACTGGGAGAAGGTTTATAATCATCCACTCTATTTCCTTGAGACCTTTGTGGACACGGAACGGTTTTTGGGAACCTGTTATAAGGCCGGCAACTGGATTTATCTTGGAGATACAACCGGACGGGGAAAGAATGAAAAAAACCATGTAAAAACCCGATCCATCAAGGCGATCTGGGGATATCCCCTGGCCCGGGATTTTCGCAGCCGGATGATTGGCGCATAGACCATGGATCAGATCCGATTGACCCAGGAAGAGATTGACGCCCTTTTGCAGAGGGTGAAAGCCAATGTGCTCCAGACAGGCGATTATGAAATCATCAAATCAATGACGGAAGCCATCATGGCCCTGGGCCAGGCCCTGGACAATAAAGCAGCATCCATAAAACGACTTCTTGCCATGTTGTTTGGCCCAAAAACCGAGAAAAAGGATAATATTTTAAAACAGAACGAGCCCGAACAAACGGATGAAGATTCAAAAGAAACAGAGCCGGAAACAAAGGATGAAAACTCACCCAAAGCCAAACCTGTAAAAAAGAAAAAAGGGCATGGAAAGATACCCGCTTCCGATTATACTGGAGCCGATCAAGAATTCATATCCCATGAAAAATATAAGCACAAAGATCCCTGTCCTCTTTGTCTCACCGGCAAACTCTACCCAATGAAAAAACCGGGCATTGCTATTTACCTGAAGGGCCAGCCCCCCATTGATGCAACGATTTACAACCTTGAAAAATTGCGTTGTAACCTGTGCGGGGAGGTGTTTACGGCAGCGGCTCCAAAAGGCATTACCGGAAAACATTATGATGAAACAGCCAGGGCCATGATGGCGATTTTAAAATATGGCTACGGGTTTCCCTGGTATCGTCTGGAAAAACTCCAGGAAAGCCTGGGCATACCCCTGCCAGCATCCATCCAGTGGGAAAAAATAGAAACCCAGGCAGATCTGATTTACCCGGCATTTGATGAACTCAAGCGCCAGGCCGCCCAGGGTGAAGTCTTTCACAATGATGATACCACCATGAAGATCCTGGATTTAATCCAGGAAAATAAAACACGGGATAAGAATGAACGTACCGGCATCTTTACATCGGGGATCATCTCACTGCTTGAAGAAGGGAAAAGGATCGCCATCTTTTCCACCGGCCGTAATCATGCCGGAGAAAACATCGCCTCCATATATGAAATGCGGGATGTAGAAAAAGACCCTCCAATCCAAATGTGTGATGCTCTTTCAAGAAATATCCCCAGTGAATTTAAAATCATCCTGTGTCATTGCAACACCCATGCCCGCAGAGGTTTTGTCGATATCATCGCAAGCTTCCCGGACGAATGCCGCCATGTCATTGAGGCGTTGGCCGAAGTTTATCATGTGGATGCCCAAGCAAAAGAACAAAATATGACAGCAGATGAGCGGCTGGCATTTCACCAAATCCATAGTGGTTCACAGATGAACGCTTTACGGTCCTGGCTCGACACCCAGTTCCAAGACAAGCTGGTGGAGCCCAATTCCGGACTTGGTAATGCGATCACCTACATGATCAAGCATTGGCATGAACTGACTCAATTTCTGAGGGTTCTCGGAGCTCCCCTTGACAACAATATTTGCGAACAATCCTTGAAACGCTGTATTCTCCATAGAAAAAACTCAATGTTCTATAAGACAGAGCATGGGGCCTATATCGGGGATATGTTCATGAGCTTGATTCACACCTGCAACCTGATGAAAGTCAATGCGTTGAATTATCTCATAGCGCTTCAAAAACACTCTGCCCAAGTGTTCAAAAAACCCTCATCATGGATGCCTTGGAATTATGAGGCGGCCATGGGAATGGCTCCATAGACAGTACGCCCCTTTTCCCATTTTTAGCTAAAAGGTAGCTTCGATCTTTGTGCTTGGCGGTTTTGGCAATATTGCCAGAACCGTCAAGCAAGTGCATCTACACACCCATATATTGGTACATCCTCCATCCTTTGTCGCATTGCTTTGCCAGACCAAATGGAACTGTAGACCCTTATCATAGTATTCTCGAGCTTATGATATCACGCACTTCTGGGGAATTCACGCAACCTTGCCGAAGGGACAC
>JAVERV010000060.1:0-24504 GCA_034006945.1 Desulfobacterium sp.
AAAAATTTATATCGATTTATAACTTTCAATTTGTACCGACAATTAAAGTGTTATTTGGGAAAAAAAGAACCAAAAAACCAACGGGACACTATTACCTTTAATTAGGGGGGTGTTTCATATAAAAAAAATTGAGTTAAAACCGCAACTGCGGTAGATTGCAAGTTAAAAGATTTTAAAAGGCCACGAAGGTCGATCATCCTTAAAACTAGGGATGGTTCTTCGTGGCCTTTTTTGTTTTCAATTGCCGGTCGGGTTTAAAATCGCCTAATCTTAATTTGAAAATGTTTATAAGAAAGGAGGCTGTTGCAGATGAAAAAAGGGATCGTGTTTGTTCTGTTTTTGCTGCTTGTAATGAACCGGGCGAGTCTTGCCAGTGAACAGGAGGATGGCTCTCAGGAATCGACCAAGCCTTTTGTAATAGAGGAGATAAGGGTCACGGCCCAGAATGTTCAGCTTGCCCCCACCAGAACAGAAGTTTTCATGGAGGATTACAACATTGCAGGCCAGCCCGCAAACGTGCTGGATATCCTGAAGGATCGTGCAATGATTGATTTCAGGGGGGAAAGCGACCTGGTACCCGAGTCTGACACCATCCAGATGAGGGGGTTTGACATCCGCCAGTTCCTGGTGTCTGTGGATGGCCTGGTCATTCAAAAGACCGGCGGATTCTGGGGAGGGCATTATGTGGATTTTGGCATGATACCCCTTTCCCTCGTGGACAGCATTGAAATTCTGTCCGGTCCCCATTCGGCCCTGTACGATGGTAAGAGCTATGGCGGGGTCCTTAATTTTAAAAGCAAAGAACCGATCTTTTACGACAACCCACATCTGGAAGGTAAGGTCTCCACAAGCTTCAGGAGTTACGACACAAGGGGGCAGAGGGTGGATCTCCAGGGTGGAAACAAGGGCCTTAATCTGGGTTTCAGCTATGAAAACTACCACACGGACGGATATTTGAGAAACAGTGGGGCGGACATGGATACGGTTACAGGCTGGTTTGGGTACAGGTTGCCCTCCCACGGATATCTGCGTTTAACTGGGACCTACGGTGACCTAGAACGTGAAATTCCCAGTGCCAATGATCCCGGTCAGAAGAACTATGACAGCTCCTATCCAGTGGTGTCGACAGGTGATGTGTCGCCCAGGTGGCGAAATCCCGATGACAACAGCCGAAGAGACTATGACGGCCATTCCCTAAGGCTTGATTTTGTCCAGCCCTCCCCCATGGGCGAGTGGTCCCTGGGGGCCTACTACACGGATGAAGGCCAGGCCTTTCACCGGGACGGCTTTGACTATAGCGACTATACAACCAACTATGTCTCCTACGGCGCCCTTGTAAAAAATGAGTTCAAAATATCCGACAACCACGAGATCACCCTGGGCATGGATACGGCACACCTCTTTCAAAAATACTCAGAAAAGCTCGTTGAAACCTGGGCCGGGTACCTCCAGGATAAATGGCAGATCATTCCCCGGCTCTCCCTGACCGCAGGGGTTCGGTATGAAAACATAGATGTCTGGTGGGACAACTGGTGGGAGGACTCTGCAGAATATCCCGGAGGTGCATTCAAAGATTCGTCCCATCCGTCAAAACTTGTGCGACGAAGCTACGACCAATTTGTTCCAAAATCCCTCCTGACTTTTCGGATGGATGACCTTGCCGCCTGGCTCAGGGATACCTCCCTCTCCCTTGGGATGAGCAAAATATGGTCTCCCAGGGATTACTGCGAGGTTTGCAGCTGGGGCTCGGGTGTTGAGGTGGATCCCACCCATGGAGTAGGGTATGATCTGGTGTTTACCCGAAGGTTATGGAAGAATATCGCCCTTAACGTGGATTTTTCCCTGTATGAGTTCAAGGATTACGGCATCTGGGCAAATGCCAACACGGATTTTTTCAAGGATGCCATCTGGGGGAGGCGAATGGTGGAATTGGAGGATGTCCAGAAAAAGGGTGTGGATATTGAGGTCAACGGCAATATCCTGGATAATCTATACTTTTACCTTAGTTATTCCTTTAATGAGTGGAAGTATAAAGGCCCCCACAACGGAGGCCCAGAAGAGTGGGCAGATGAGGATTTAAGCGACAGGGCCAAACATCGTTTAAATGCCGGAGTTCAGTATAATCTGTTTGAAAATACCCTGATCCTTGTGGATTTCAAATTCCAGGACAGGCAGGTTCAGCAGGTAATCGGCATGGTTGATGATGACCCAGGCAACCTCTATGTAAACGAGGTTTCCCTTGACAGCTATCATGTGTTTGATTTTGCCGTGGAGCAACAACTGTTCAAAGACCGGTATCATCTAAAACAGGGAACCCTGAAGCTTTTTGTCAACAACCTGTTTGACGAGGAGTACTCGAACAGCCAGGGATATCCCATGACTGACCGGACCTTTGGGGCTGCACTCTCTCTCAGCTTTTAGGTTTCCCCGGAGCAGATCGAGACCGCTTTGATCATGGCAAATACCTGCATGCCCGGTTTTAAATCAAGCCCCCGGAGGGCATTGCGGGTGATGGTGGAAACAATAGGCGATCCTGTTTCCGATCCAGTTGGCGAGCCCATATTAAGATTCACGTCCACCAGATCGTCGCCATTCCGGGCCTTCGTGATCTCGGTCACGGTTGCGGGGAGGATGTTTTGAAAGCTTGTTTGACAGGGCCTCTTAAGGGCAACGGCCACATTCCTGGGATTGATTCGGATGTGTACCTTCCGGCCCACGGCTGCTTTCAAGGTAGGAACTTTCAGCACCCCGCCTGGAAATTCCATGCAGGTTATACCCCGTTCAGAGTCATGGCCCTGAACCAGGGTGGAGAGCACCACACCCGACTCCATGGGGCCTGCGATCTGCTGAAAATCAGGCCTTGATGTGACCGTCTCGAGGCTGCCGACTGCCATGGTTTTTCCCTGGGAGAGAAAGACAAGGGTGTCTGCCAGGTTGAGAATCTCGTCCATGGAATGGCTCACGTAGAGAATGGGAATGCTGAGTTCAGACGAGAGTCGTCCGATAAAGGGCAGTACCTCGGTTTTGCGGGCCGCATCAAGGGATGCCAGGGGTTCGTCCATGAGCAGCAGTTTTGGGCTTGTGAGGAGGGAGCGGCCAATGGCCACCCTCTGTTTCTCACCGCCGGAAAGGGTTGCCGGATGGCGTTTCAGCAGGGGTTCGATGCCCAGAAGATCCACCACCTGGTCAAATAGAATGTATCGGTCGCCGGGTTTTACCCGTCGCATGCCATAGACAAGGTTAGAGCGGATGGAGAGATGGGGAAAAAGCCGTCCATCCTGAAAAACATAGCCGAACCGCCGCTTTTCAGGCCTTAGGTTGATCCCCTTTGCCCTGTCAAACACGCAGCGATCATCGATAACGATGTGGCCTTGATCAGGTTGGACCAGCCCTGCAATCATATTGATGATCGAGGTTTTCCCGGAGCCTGAATGGCCAAAAAAGGCAGTTACGCCGTGTTCCTGGGAGGTAAAGGCTGTCTCTACGATGAAGTTGCCATAATTTTTTTTGAGATGGATATCGAGCATGGGATTAAACCTTACCTTTCATGCGTCTTTCCATGCGTTTTGCAAGGATTTCAGAGGTTGTGAGGGCAATCAGGGCCACAATAATGGAAATAATGCACAGGCGCATGGCTCCGGCCTCACCCTCGGGCATCTGGGTAAGGGAAAAGAGGGCCAGGGGCAGAGTTCTGGTTTCTCCTGGAATGTTTGAGACAAATGTTATGGTGGCACCAAATTCACTGAGGCTGCGGGCAAATGCAAGGATGATGCCGGTAAGGATGCCGGGAAAGATCAGGGGCAGGGTGACGGTGAAAAAAAGATCCACGGGACCCGCCCCCAGGGTTTTGGCTGCCTGTTCAAGTCCCTGGTCAACGGCCTCTAGGGAGAGCCTCACCGCCCTTACAAGAAGGGGAAAGGCCATGACGGCAGAGGCAAGGGCCGCTCCTTTCCAGTTAAAGGCAAAGGTGATACCGGTCATTTCAAAGAGCCAGCCTCCGATGAGGCCCCTTTTGCCCATGAGCAGCAAAAGCATGTATCCCGTGACTACAGGGGGCACCACCAGGGGGAGATGGACAAGCCCGTCCACCAGGGCCTTGCCGGGAAATTGCTTCCTGGCAAGGACCCAGGCGACAAGAATTCCGGGTCCAAGGCTTGCAACAACGGCCCAGCCGGATATCCAGAGGCTCAATCTGAGGGCCTCAATCTCCAGGGGTGTCAGGTGAAAAAAGGCCATTATCGCAGGGAAAATCCATATTTCTCAAAGATCGCCCCGGCTTCCGGGGTCTTGAGGAACTCGATAAAGGCCTTGGCTGTGGGTGTGGCATTCCCGGCTACCAGGCCCACGGGATAGGTGATGGGGGGGTGGGTTTCTTCAGGGAAAACAGCTACAACCCTCACCTTTTTCGAGATCGCCGCATCTGTTGAATAGACAATCCCCAGGGGAGCCTCTCCCCTTTCCACCAGGGCAAGGGCCGATCGTACGTCCTTTGTGCGGGCCAGCTTGGGGGCAAGTTTCGTCCATTCACCCAGGAATTCGAGGGCCTGCTTTGCGTAAATACCCACGGGGACATGGTCCGGGTCTCCAACTGCAAGTTTATCTTTGCCAATTATGCCTGCAAGGTCGATCCCGGGGGCGATGGTGATATTGATATCGCTCTCAAGGGGGGCTATCAATACCATTCGGTTGCCCAGAAGATCCGAGCGGGTTCCCGGCTCGATCTGGTTTTTCTCTTCAAGGAAATCCATCCATTTGGGGTTGGCCGAAAGATAGACGTCCGCCGGGGCACCCTTGTCGATCTGTTTGGCCAGGGTGGACGAAGACGCAAAAGAGATCATGGTGGTACCCATCTTCTTTTCGGTGAACAGGTTAGAGATATCCGTGATGGCGTTGGTGGTGGAAGCTGCTGCAAATATGCTCACCTTTCCAGGATCTGCACCATGGGCCCTGGGTAAAAGGGTAGTGCCAAGGAGCAGCGCAACGGTAAGGGCCAGGTTCAGGCTTTTTCCCATTTTAAACTTGAATCTTAATCTCATTTTCATTTCCTTTTTCCTTTTTTTAAGGGACAATGATGTTTTAGACGACATCTTTTGGTGAAATTACTACACCACTACTGTTGTAAACGTCAATATGTATTTTATAACAGGAAGTAAATGAAACAACAAAAGCATGAAGGTGTAATCTGCCGCCTCAAGGCGGTACGCATTCAAAAACAGATCACCCAGATCGACCTTGCCGAACAGGTGGGAATCAAACGCCAGGCCGTCTATGATATTGAGAGCGGTCGCTATCTTCCCAACACCGGGGTAGCTCTTAAACTGGCAAGATGTCTGGAATGCCGAATAGAGGATCTTTTCCAGATACCAGGTTCTGATAAATCCCTGCCCGCCGTGGTTGCAGCAAAGGTAAACCCAGGGGCCGGGGCCAGGGTGACACTGGCAAAAATAAACGGACGTGTCGTGGCCCACCCCCTTGGTAATGATATTCCAGGCGATCATGGTTTAGCTCCTGCTGACGCCATGCTATCATCCTGCGGAAATAAGGTGACCCTTCTCCATGACCCGGAATTTCTTGAAAAAACCGTGCTGCTCATGGGGTGTGACCCGGCCTTTTCTCTGCTGCAGGCCCATGTGGCACACACCTGCCGGGAATCACGGGTTGCCTGGCGGTTTGCCTCCACCCACAGATCCCTTGAGCACCTGATAGCGGGCGAGGCACATCTGGCAGGAGTTCATCTCCACAATAAAGGTTCCAATGAGTCCAACGTTGCGCTTGCCAGAAAGAAGCTCAAGGGTGCAAAGGGCAGGTTGGTGGGGTTTTCTCTGTTTGAAGAGGGGTTGATGACAGCCCCTGGCAATCCCTTGAAAATCCGGGGAGTCAATGACCTTGCGGACAAAAGGATAAAAATGGTGAACCGGGAAAGGGGAGCGGCACTCCGGGTGTTGCTCGACGATTGTCTGGAGCAGGAAAACATCCCACCGCTGAGTGTTGCAGGTTATAATGATCTGGTTGCAAGCCATTCTGAGGGCGCACACAGGGTGATGTTTGGAACGGCAGACGTTGCCCTTGGAATAAGGGCCGTTTCCGTATCCTTTGGGCTTGGCTTTGTTCCCCTAGCCGAGGTTAGATCGGATCTCGTCATACCTGAGGAAATCTTTAATCATCCAACGGTCCAGGTGCTCCTGGATGTTTTACAGACCAGGGCCTTTCACCGGGAGTTAGCCTCCCTTGAGGGATATGATGCCGGGATTACGGGCAAGGTCATTGCTCAGATTTAACGAATATGGGGTCAAACCTTGATTATGACATTAAGCCTTGACCTTGACGGTTTTGAGCATCAATATGATATATGGATGTTAAATGTTATTTGATCTGGTCGAACATTAACCCAACCTAGGAACTGATTGCATCATCCATGTAGGGGCTCCCCTTGCGGGTGCCCCTGTGGATAACCGATCCGGTTATCCGGAAAAACAGACCAGAAAAACTTGATACTCGAATCCGAACTGATGGATAGACAGGTTATCAAACGCTCCCAACCCTTGGATACAAGCATTACCGTTGTAGGATCTAAAGAATTGAATATTGCACATCTTACAATTTCTTTTCTCAAACGTTGGCTGTTGGGAACTTATCAGGGGGCCGTAAGCTCAGTTCAACTGGCATACTATCTTGATGAATTTACATTCCGGTTCAACAGGAGGACCTCTCAATTTCGGGGCAAGCTATTTTACCGCTTGGTTCAACAATCGCTTCTTTCTGATCCTGTTCCTGGTCGGAAAATCACTGGTGCTAAAACCGCTGATACCCAAGCGGTAATAATGAAATCGTTCAACATAAGGAGACAGCAATGTTAGCACAATATATTAAGGAAAGGGGAAGAATAGAAGGATGGAAAGAAGGAAAAATAGAGGGAAAAAGAGAGGGAGAAAAAAAAGTTGGTTTCCATTGTTCGCAGTGGTCATGAGCAAGGTTTACCTGTGTTAACCATATCCAAAATCGTTCATCTGGAAATCTCAATGGTCAACGGCATATTGAACAATGAAGATATTGACATCCCTTTGCATCTTCTTATTAATGACAACAATTGAAAAGCAGGGGCTTAGGACCGCAAATTTTATAACTTGATTCACGAGTCCAGTAAGGTAAGCGCACGAACAAAACTCTTAAACTCGATTATCAAGTTTTTAATTGATTCAAGAAACCCATGGCTCTTCATTTTTTCATTTCAGAGATAGTGTGGTTTGTATCTAGCCTGTTCGTGCGTCCAGAAGGGCGACCGCAAGGGGAGCCCCTACACTGGCCTCGGCTTGTTTTGTCGAGCTTCATCATTCGTTGTGTCTGCCATGACATGTGGATTATATGGTGCTGATGATGCCTGGGACTTTACTTTTTATGGTTGATAAATATTGGAATGTCAATCAAAAAACATGTTAAATGGTTTATCTGATCATGTTGAGTTCCTTGATATATTCAACCGCCTTTTTTATTTCATCGGTTCGGGTTTCAGATTGGAGATATCCCCTCCAGGTTTCAATGGCCTGGATGATTAACCCCTTTTGTTCGTAAATGATGGCAAGGTTGTAGTGGGCCTCTTTAAAGAAGGGGCTGACGGCCAGGGTTTTGCGGTACAGAGAAACAGCCCTGTCCGGGTGTCCCATATGCTCGGATATCAGGGCGAGGTTGTAGTTAGCCTCCGGGGAATCGGGAAATTGGGCGGCCACTTTTTTGAAGTTTGTCTTTGCAAGCAGGAAGTCTCCCCGGTCCATGGCCTGGATTCCCAGTTCAAAGGTTTTTGAGGCCTTGGGAAGGGTCAAGAGCGGTTCTTTATCCTCATAAAAGCCACTGTACCAGACCACCTTTTTTATATATTGCCGTGTCTCTTTAAAGGGCGGTACTCCATTGTATTCAACGATACGGCCGGGCCCTGCGTTATATGCGGCCATGGCAAGGGTTATATTGTTGAATCGGTCAAAGAGCCACCTGAAATACCCGGCGCCGGCCCGGATGTTTTCCCTGACATCAAAGGGGTCTTTTACCCCGTAATCCTTGCATACACCCGGCATGAGCTGCATCAATCCCTTGGCTCCCCTGGGGGAGACAACCATGGGGTCAAAGTTTGATTCCGTCTTGATAATGGCCATGAGCAGATTCCAGGGCAGCCCCTTTTCCTGGGAAATTTCATGGATCAGGTCAAGGTAGGTGTTTCCGGTTCCAACTGGCTTTATGAAGCCTCTGGGCCGTTTAAAGGTTGTCAAAACCAGGCCGTAGGTTTCATCGGGCGGGGTGTCTGTGATGTGAACGTTGCCGAGTTCGTCCCTAATGCTGTATATGGCAGCTCCGGCAGTAAAACATGGGAACAGAAAAACAGAGAATAGAAAAACAGAGAACAGAAAAACAAGGATCCCTGTTCGTGTGAGAAAGACGGTCAAAGTTAGGCTCCCCCCTTATTTTGTAAAATACAGGGTATACTGATTTGGGTTTTATTAAAATAAAAAGTTAAGTGTACCCATACTTTTCCAATTTCAAATGTTCTTTTACTCGATGATCAAGAGTTCCGTTGACTCAAAAAACCATGACTCTTCTTCTTTCCATTTCAGAGATGGAGCAGGTTGAATTTTGTCTGTTCAAACATCCGGACAGGGGGACCGCAAGGGATCGCCCCCAGGCTATATCTCCCAAACCTGGGAATTGATTGCATCATTCATGTAGGGACTCCCTTGGGGATAACCGACCCAGGTATCCCGAAAAACAGACCCCCAAAATTTGATAGTCGAGCTTTAGGAAAAATATCGAATCAAAATGTAGAATTTGCTTGACAGAAGTGCTGAAAAACTGGTCTTAATGGCATTAATACAAGACAACAAAATAAACGTGACTCTCACCGTGACCCTCAAACACCTAATGATGGGTAAATTATGGCTCAAAAATTATTATCTGTAAGCCGGCAGCAGGATCGCATCCGGGGAATTCTGATAGAGAAAAAAGGAGGCGGGTATTTTGCAGGAGATCCCATGGATCTCTCCTCAAAAGAGGCCCTCAACTCTGCCTGCAGCTCTGCGGATGAGATTTATATCAATGATTCATTCCTCTCCGCCATCTATGTGTGGAACCTTTTTCCCAGGGTTGCACCCAAACACATTGCCAACCTTCTACTCCAGGATGCACTTGAAAAGTTTCATTTAAGCGGGAAGCCCAATATCGGCTTTCAAACCATTGCAGAGGTGCAGACAGACGGGGTGCGTCAGAGGGAAATTGCCTATGTGGCAATGGAAGAGGAAGAGATCACAAACCTCTGGGTCTTGTTTAAAAAATTTCAAAAAAAGATCAGGGGGATCACCTCCCTGCCCGTTGCCATTGCAGGCGCTGTGGCAAAATTTGAAGCTCTGGAGTCCGATTTTGCCGTTGCCTGGATCGGGGAGTCAGAATCCAGTATCACCGTTGCCTCAAAGGACGGAGTTGTCAAGGTGGCAAGGAGTTTTCCCTTTGGAACAAAGGGGATGGACCCCACGGATCAGGAGAGCATGCAGGCCTTTTCCTATCGGGTTGACAGGGAACTTAACCGGACAATAAATTTCTTTAAACAGGAGTTCCGGGAGCCTGAGCCGGATAAGATTTACATCTTTGGAAACCGCCACCTTGAGCGCATATTTCAAATCACCCCCCTGTCGGTTCTGGGAGCTCATTTTTACTTTCAATTTAAAGCGCCCCTTATCAGCAATTACTCCCCAGAGGACGAGTCTGAAACCTTTCACATCTTTTCAAGCCTTTTTTTAAATAAACATTTTAACTTCCTGCCCCGCAAGGTGGTGGAGGATAGGACGAGCAAGAGGATACTCTACCCCTCATGTGCGGTCCTTGGTATTGCTATCCTTGCCCTTTTATTCTGGAGTTCCCAGCTGACAGCCCAGATTGACCGTGAAAACATTAAACTCCAGGCGAGATTCACCACGGCCATGCAGCTCAAGGACGAGGTGGAACTCCTTGAAGAAAAGATCAACAAACTGGAACCCTTCCAGGGGTGGAAGGTGTTCTATGATGATACCTTTAATGACCGGCTCGCCTGGGACAGGATATTTTCCGAATTCGGTCGTCAGATCCCGTCGAATATCGTCCTGGATTCCCTCTCTGTAAACCCGGGAGGAAAGGGCAACTGGCTTGCCAGTATCTCTGGAAAAGTCCGGGCACCGGACTGGGAGACAGGCCTTGATCAGATACGTGAGTATGGTGCAAAGCTTGACTCGTCGCATTTTTTCGTCGTAAAGACAGTTGACTATTGCCCCCAGAACCTCGAAGAAAGGGCCAAGTATTTTAATTTTAATCTGTTGCTTGAACTCAACAAAATGGAGCAGTGATGCAGATCAGATATATTGTTGTTTTTCTGGGAATATTGGTCACCACCCATCTTGTCTTCTACTGTCAGAATCAGCAGAGGGCCGTTAAAGCCCTTGAGGCAAGGGTCCTGACCTTTGACACCGAGATCCACGGGCTTAAATCCCATAAGGTCCGGGCAGAGAGAGATTTTAAACACCTCATTGCCGTTGCCAGAAGCATCAGGCCCTGGCTCAATACGGGTTTTCAAGACCCGGAGGTAGGGTTTGTAAAATTTCTCGACTTTCTTAACCCGGGACTTTTAAAGGGCGTCAACTCAAAGGTTACCCTGAGGGGGAGCCCCGTGTTCCAGAGTACGCCCATACCCCTTCAAAAAACGAGCTTTCAGATCTTCTTTGATTTCAGATACCCAGGGGAGGCAGAAGGTTTTTTAAAGGAACTTATTCTCCAGCATGATTATCCCCTCAAGGTTAATTCTGCCAATGTTCGAAGGAGCGAAGGCCAGAGGACAAAGGGAGAGATCAATGTGGAACTGCTGTTACCGGCAAGCCTCTTGAAGCTCAACCTGGACGACTTTAAAGAGATGGGGGTGTGATGAACCAGCAGCGGGTTATTGGTTTCATTGTTGCTCTGGTCGTTCTGATCGGAGTGATTGCGGCTCTTAATCATTATTATTTCCAGCCAAAGGTGCTTTTGACCATGCCCGGCGTAGAACGGGTAAAGGTACCGGCAAAAACAGCCCCCTCCTTTAAATCCGACCTGTACGCCGGAACCATGGAGCAGATCCTGGCCAGCAAAGATGTCCAGGATCTGCTGCCCCAGGTCACGGCAATAGTCAAGCGCAATCCCTTTCTCTGGCCCTCAGAGACCACAGAACCCGGAGCACTTCAGGCAGGTGTCTGTGGAGGAGGGATTGCCGGAAATACCCCGGGCGTTTCAAGCCAACAAATGACTTATCCGCCTGGAATGGAGGGGGTTCCGGGTTCGGGAACGGCCCAGGATTTTCTATCCCCGGAATTCAATCTCTCCATGGTCATTGTGGGCGAAACCCGGAACCTCGCACTTGTCAACAATCAATTCGTCACCGAGGGAAATAGAATTTCGGGCTACAAGGTGGTTAAGATCGAACCCGGGATGATTATTCTTGCCGGCAAGAACGACAGACAGAAAGTGACCCTGGAACCGGGGGGTCCCCTTCAATACCCCGGTACATTAAAGAAGAAAAAATCGTCAGAAAATGATGCACCTGGAACTGGGGAAAGCGCACTCCTTGATTTTGAGACCCAGCTGAAAGATGTGATCCGGCTTTATTCAAGTCCCAATCTGCTCTTACAATGATAAAAATATATAATGAGGTGGTATAGACGATGCTGAAAACCGTTGGAAATACATTGCAGTCATGGTCGTGGCGGAAAAGAAAGGGTTCCCTTTTTTCCAGGTGGGTGATTCTCCTGTTCATCTTTGCTTTTTTTTTAAGTTCCTGTGCCATCATCCCTGATCCGGCACCTCCGGAAAGAGTTGCCGACACCCGGGAACAACAGATCCAGAAAGAGATCAGCGATTTGCAGCTATCTTCCATCAAGGTAGAGGAGCTGCTGCCCCTTACGGATCTTGCCCCTTTGCCTGCCATGGATGAGACCCTGCCCTTTGATGACAAGCTCTTCTCCTTTTCAGCAAGAAGTGCGCCGTTAAGGGATGTGCTCATGGGGCTTGCCAGACAGGCGGAGTTGAACCTGGTTTTGAGCCGGGATGTCGACGGGCTGGAGCCTGTTTCGGTGGAGTTTCAGAACCTTCCCCTGCGTCAGTCCATGGAAGAAATTCTCCAGACCTTCGAGTATTCCTATGAAATTTCAGGAAATATCCTCAGGATCAAGGCCGTTGAGACGCGGATTTTCAACTTTGACTATCCCCTGATTTTTACCAAGTCCACATCCGATGTGGGCGGGGACATGCTTGGTTCTTCCGGAGGCTCATCAGGGGGATCAGGTGGCGGAAATGATGACATGAGTGCTGAATTTTCTGTGGAGACCGAGGTGGAGGACGATGACAGCCTTAACGTGTGGAAGCAGATCAAGGCTATTCTCCAGCCCAGAAAAGAGGATACCGGCACCCAGAGTCAGTCAAGCGACGAAACCAACGGGGTTCTTTCGGTGATCGGCCGGGCCACGGTCAATTCAGCTTCAGGCACCATCGTTGTGACGGACAGGCCCGATATCCTGAACAGGGTCGAAGATATTCTCACCCAGATGCAGAGCTCCCTGAAACGCCAGGTGATCATTGAGGCCAAGATCATGGAGGTCACCCTGAACCACTCCCACCAGTACGGCATGGACTGGTCTGCCATCAGAAAGGGAACCAGGGTCCCCTTTGACATCACCTCAAACATGAGAGCCGATCTGCCCTCGGGGACGGGTATCTTTGAGTTTAATATTTCAAAGATTGCCGGGGAGTATGACCTTACAGCCATGATCGATGCCATCAGCACCCAGGGGGATGTGAACACCATCTCCTCACCCAGAATTAACGTGATCAACAACCAGTCTGCCACCATCTCCATAGGCAGAACCATTCCCTACCTTGATTTTCAAATTGAAAATATAACGGCCGGAGATACGGTTTCCTATCAGGCCGTTCCAACGGTTAAAAGGGCCCAGGCCGGGGTCAGCCTCGGCATCACGCCCCAGATCAGCGGCGACGGGGTAATTACCCTCCACGTTGTGCCGGTGATCACGGACCAGGCTGGTTCACAAAGTTTTACCTATGAGGGGACAACCTGGACCGTTCCGATCCTTGACACCCGTACGGCAGGCACCATCATCAGTGCCGTTGATAATGAAACCATCGTGCTTGGAGGGCTTATCCAGGACACCTCCACAGACAACCGGACAAAGGTTCCGATTTTGGGAAACATTCCCATGGTGGGTAAATTTCTGTTCGGCAACCAGGCCAAAAAATCAACAAAGACTGAACTTGTTATTTTACTCACCCCTCGAATTGTAAAGAGATAAAAGATGAGCCTGCTTCGAGACTATCTTGAGAAGACCGAACCAAAGGCAAGGCCGGGCCAGGATGCCCAGATTCCGCCCATGCTTCGCCAGGGCAACAAAAAGGGCAGATCCGGTCTTCTCCGAAGGCTTCAGGCCATGGTGGTCCTGCTGGTGCTCCTCTTCTTTTCCGGGTATGTTTTCAAGGCCTCTTTTGAGGGGTTGACGGCCCGGCCTCCTGAGATCCCATCAAGGGCGGATGCTGCTCCAGAGATAAAGCCTTCAGCAGCTTCCAACGCTCCAACAACTCCTGGGGATGTAAATGTGTCCTCCGTGGGAATCAAATCAGTGGTTCAAGAACCTGCTGTCACTAAACCGGAGCCGTTACCCGTAAAGGCGGCAGCCAATCTGCCCGTTGAGGCTGTGAAGGAGCTGGCAATGATTTTCCAGACTGAAAGGCCGGACTCTTTGCAGATCCAAGGAAAATTACAGGCTGCCATGGCGGCAAACAAACCAAAGGAAAATAATCCGGGGATCAGACAACCGGATATAACAGCCCAGGAAAACACGGTGGTGCTTGAACAGTACGCAAAGCCGCCGGCGGCAGGTCCTGAAGATTATTTCAACCTGGGGCTAGCCGCCCAGAAACGGGGCAATATTGACCAGGCCCTTGGTTATTACAGAAAGGTTCTGAACCTGAAGCCCGATCATTCAAAAGCCCTGGTCAACCTTTCTGCCATTCACATCAAAACGGGCAACAGCGCCAGGGCCATGTCTATTCTTGAAAAACTCCATATTCAGGAACCGGAGAACGTCGATGCCATGGTGAACCTCGGCATCCTGTTCCTAAAGGAAAATGAGCATGCCCGGGCTGAAACCCTGTTTGAAAAGGCCCTTTATCTCCAGGGGCACAACACAACGGTTCTCTTCAACCTGGCCTATTTAAATCAACTCCAGAATAACCTGGAGCGGGCAGGAGCTTTTTACGCCCGGATATCGGAGATTGACGGGGACAACACCAAAGCGCTGCTTGCAGCAGGATCCATCCAGGAAAAGCAGAAAAAACTGCCCCAGGCTCTTGGATCCTATGTCCAGGCCCTTAACACCACTGAGGTTAAAAACTCGGAACCCTTGAGAATAAAAATTGAAAACAGAATAAGGCTGCTTCAGCAAATTGCGGCAAGTGCCGATCCTATGACGATTAATAGGACAATCAACTCGGAGGAAACCCATGAATAGCAAAAGATCCCTTTTCCATACTTTGTTAATACTTCTGGTGGCAATCAGCCTTACGGGCTGTTTCACCAATCCCAATACCAGCTCCATTGTCTCTAGGGACAACCACTTCATGTCAATGACCAGCACCATTCACCTCAAGCCCTATTCGGTCACAGGCCAGGTTCTTAACCAGCAGGGGGTGCCTGTCCAGGATTGCCAGGTCTACCTTGTAAAGAGAACCATAAATCCTGCAAGTAACGAGGAGGACAACATCAAGCTTCTCAAGCAGAACCACATCGTTGACACGGACAGCGAGGGTCAGTATTTTCTCACCTTTGAGCCGGGGGAGAGCAACGATCTCTGGCTCACCTTTGTGGACAGACTGGGTCTCTATGATCCAAGATCCGTGCGGCTGAATGAAAAAATGGGCAACTCCCTGCTGGAATATCCGGGAAACAACCCAATTTACATTAATGTTGTGCTGGAAAAATAAATAAAAGGAACCTGATCTTATGGCCCTTCTCGGGGAAATATTACTCAAAGAAGGCATGGTCACCCAGCAGCAGCTGACCATTGCCTTAAGGGAGCAGAAACGGACAAAAGAACTGCTCGGAGCTGTTCTGGTACGGCTTGGCATTGTCAATGAAAAGAATCTTTCAAAGATCATTGCGTCAAGTTCAGACATTGCCTATGTGGACTTGAAGCAGACCCAGATCGATCCTGCAGCGGTTCAGGTCGTAAGCGGCGACCTTGCCCGGCGGTTTACCCTGATGCCAATCTCCCTTGTGAACGACACCCTCCATGTGGCCATTGACAACCCCAATGACGTGGTGGCCATAGATACTTTGAGCCGGGCAACGGGTTTTGCCATAGAGAGCTATGCCTCGGACCGCACGGATATTTTAGAGGCCATAGAGCTTTTTTACGACATTGGAACTTCCCTGGATGACGATATAGACAGACTGGTCACGGCAGCCATGGGGGGAGGTGTCCTGGGGGAGGAGGCAATGGAGGCCCCCATTGCAAAGCTCATTGATCTCTTCCTTGTCAAGGGACTTCGCAAAACAGCCACAGATGTTCACATCTCGTCCGAGCAGAGGTCGGTCCGGGTCAGCTACAGGGTGGACGGCATTCTCCAGAGCGACAGCATCCTGCCCAAGGAGCTGCACAACTCATTTGTCACCCGGGTTAAAATTCTCTCCGGCATGAACATAGCAGAACAGCGCCTTCCCCAGGAGGGAACCATGGATTTTCAGTTCCTGGGCAGAAAGGTTGACATCAGAACCGCCACCTCTCCGTCGATAAACGGTGAGAATCTCTCGTTAAGGCTTCTTGATAAGGGCAATGTGGCCCTGGATCTCGGCCGTATCGGGATGAGCTCCCAGGAACAGGAGTTAATCAGGAGGCTGGCCCTCATCCCCCATGGTCTGATCCTAATGGCAGGTCCCACAGGGTCTGGCAAAACAACCACCCTCTACTCCATCCTAAAAGAGATCAATGCCCTTGAGAAAAACATCCTGACCATTGAGGATCCTGTGGAGTATGAACTTCCCATGATCAAGCAGACCCAGCTCAATGTTCAGGCAGGCCTGACCTTTCAAAAGGCGATCCGGCATTTTCTCCGCCAGGATCCTGACATCCTTCTGGTGGGCGAGATCCGGGATCTTGAAACGGCTAGAACAACCTTTCAGGCGGCCATGACAGGCCATCTGGTTTTTTCAACCATCCACACCAACAGCGCTGCCGCCACTGTGGCAAGAATCCGGGATCTGGGTATAGATCTCTTCTATATCCCCACCACGGTCAGGGCCGTTGTTGCCCAGCGGCTTATCCGCCGGCTTTGCAAGGCGTGCAGGGAAAAATATGTGCCTGACATGTCTGAACTTAACGGCTTTGGACTGGCAGAGTGGGACGGGGCTGGAAAGGAAATCTACAGGGCCATGGGGTGTGAAAAATGCAACCACACGGGGTATCTTGGCAGAAGCGGTATATTTGAAATTTTCGAGATCTCCCCGGAGATCAGCAAGGCCATTTCAGAAAACGCCTCTTCAATCATGCTCGAAGAGATCGCCCGGTCCCAAGGTATGGTCACCCTCAGGGAATCTGGCCTGGAAAAGGTAGTTCAGGGGTATACCTCCCTTGAGGAAGTTATCAGGGTAACACTGTAACTGGTGTGCCAGTTAGTAGGTAGTAGTTAGTAGGTAGTAGGCAGCATGAAGCTCGATAAAACAAGCCAGGGGTAGTGTAGGGGCGATCCCTTGCGGTCGCCCTTTGTGGCTAAAAGCTAAAGGCTAACAGCTAAAAGCTAAAAGGAACAGATATCATGCCCGATTATTCATACAAAGCAGCCGATCCATCGGGAAAAATCAAATCAGGGGTTCGTTTTGCAAACAGCGTCAACGAACTCAGGGAGAACCTCAGATTGGTAGGCTACTCCCTGATAAGCAGCAGCCAGGGAAGAGGATCGGTGATTATAGAGGCCTTAAAGGGCATTCAACTCGGGGGTATCACCCGTGCCCAGCTCATCGAGTTCTGTACCAACATGGCTGTGATGCTCAACGCAGGCGTCCCCCTCGTCTCTGTGCTGAACGAACTAAGGGAAGATGCCAGCACGGGTTATCTCCAGGTGGTGATAGGAGATATCCTGGAAAATATCACGGCTGGTGACAGCCTGTACCAGGCCATGGAAAAGCGTCCCAGGGATTTTGACACTCTCTTTATCAACCTGATTAAGATCGGTGAAGAGACAGGCCAGCTCAGCGAGATTTTTCTGAATATTGCCAAGCATTACAAGCGCATAGATGACCTTATCCGGAACGTTCGAAAGGCCATGCTCTATCCCGCCTTTGTTCTGGTGGCCCTGCTGCTCGCAGCCTTTGTCTTCCTCACCATGGTCTTCCCTCCGCTCTTCACCATGCTGAATCAGTTTGAGGTGGAGCTTCCAATGATCACAAAGATCGTCATGGGAGTCTCCTCATCCCTCAAGGATTTCTGGGTGGTTTATATCGGAGGGAGTGCCCTCCTGGTTGTTCTGGTGATTATTCTTCGGAAGTACAAGCCGACCCGCTACTGGTTTGACTGGTTTGAGATCAAGACGTTCTTCATTAGAAACGTCTTTCTTCAGCTCCACATGACCTTTTTCCTGCGCTATCTTGCCCTGATGCTCACGGCAGGTGTGGACATCCTCAGGGGGCTTGACCTTTCGGCCCGTTCCGTAACCAACCTCGTGGTGCAGAAGGAACTTCTGGGCTGTCGCCAGCGCATCATCGAGGGTGCCATGTTTTCCCAGTCCTTAAGGCAGATTCGATTCATTCCCAACACGGTTATCCGCATGGTGGCCGTGGGTGAAACTTCGGGTAACCTTCCAGAACAGATGGACTACCTGGCAAATGTGTACAACGAACGCCTTGAACGGGTGATCGGCGTTGCCCTGGCGATGCTCGAACCGATCCTGGTCTTTACCATGGCAGGCCTTGCCCTTTCTCTGATCATGGGGGTTTTGCTGCCCCTTTACAATATGATTTCCACCCTGTCAACGGGCGTGGGCTCAGGAGGATTTTAAATCATGCCGACCATTGAACGACAACGAGGCTTTACCCTGGTGGAACTGATGGTGGTGCTTGCGATCATTGGCGTGGTCCTTGTATTTCTCATCCCAAGGGGCTATCGGGCATCGGTTGAGAGCAAGTACCAGCTGCTGCGCCAGACCTCAACCGAGCTTGCCTCCTGGGCCAATGAGTGGGCCGAAAAAGAGCTTGAGATTCAGCCTAATAGTGTTGATGATCCGACCACAAGTAATCTTGATAGTTATATGCAAACCCTTGGTGATAAAGAAGGAGTCGTTGTCTGGGTGGCTGTTCCCGGGGACGACAGCAATTGGCAGACAACTGGAGATGGAGCTGCTCCTAAGGATGTGGATGGAAGAAATGATGATGGCAATAAACCTTCGCCGCCCAACACCGGTGTCAAAGAGATCATGCCCAAGGCGAAGATTCTGACAAATCCCTTTAACGGGCTGTCTGTGTTTTCCAAGGGCAACCTGCCCGCTGCCGCCAAACCCGTCACCGGAGCCATTGGCTGTGCCTGGGTTGATGACCCTGACACCACCATAGACCCCAATGTTACCTATCGTTACTATGCCCTGGTATTCCAAGGAACAGAGTCCGTCGGCAATAGTGGGGCAAAAGCTTTTTATGCAGGACAGAATAATCCTACCGGGGGGGCTTTAACCCTGCAAGGATTGAGAAACGGTATTTTTGTCGCCAGATTGATGCCATGATGGGAGATTTTTTACACTATAAAATGGGAATAATAATACCAGGGGCCAGGAATTCCAATTTTATTTTACCGTATAATCCCCACCTCCTGGCAGAGACAACCAACCATGAAGCTCAATAAAACAAGCCGAGACCAGTGTGGGGGCTACTTTTACAGTTGCCCCTTTATGGGAGCATCCAAAATTAAAATCATTAACCCGAGCCTGGGTGTACCGTTGAGATCCAGGCTTTTAAAAAAAAATGTTTCCGGTGTGAATATTGCAATGAATATCGCAATAAATATTGTAACCGATTTTAAAGAGTGCTAAAGATGAGAAACACTCCTTTTGTAACCTGCCATTTGCAGCCTGATTTATGCGTTATTTTTTTTTAAAAATGAAACTGTACAACAATGTGAACATCAGGAATGGGCGTCATGGATAATTCAGAGCGTTTTAAACCTACCCCCCAAAAAAACCTTCCCCTGGTTAATGCCGCTGCATTCACCCTGGTGGAACTACTCCTGGTAGTAACCATAATGGGAATCATTATCGCCCTGATAGTGCCAAGGGCCGGCCGGGCCAAGATAGACAGCCAGTTCTCCCTGATCCGGCAGAACTGCAACGAGATATCCATGAAGATCGTCAACTATGCCGAAGAGCTTGCCGGGATTCAAAGGTCCAACACCTCCTTTTCCATCAAGGACATCCTTTACAGCGATATTGCAGGAGATGATGAGACCTCCTTTACCAGCAGAAAGCTTGTGGATAAATATACCGGGGACCCTGATTTCAATGTGGTGGCAAAGCACTTTCCCCCTGAAAACGGCCTGAAAAATCCATTCAACGGAACAAGCCATTTTTCCTATATCAACAACGATATTTCAGTACCCTCCAGAAAGACAGGGCTGGTCTATTTTATAGCCGGGAAAAGCCCTGGGGCAAGGGACTACCTTGAGTTTTATCTTTTGATCACCGACGTGGTGGGGGACGGCAGGGCCGGCCAATGGTACGGCAACATGGACATGACCCCCGAAACCATGCGCCACGGTGTGTTTGTGGCAAAACTCTACGACGACCAGGAGTATGGGGGCGTTGAACTCAATTCCAGCCTGACTCAGAACCCTGCACCTGACTTTACCCTTACATCCGGCAAACAGGAGGCTACTTCCCCATGAGGGCTTTCAGAACTTTACAACCATTTTTATCAGCTGGGTTAATGCCGGTCCGTTTTCGGCACTATATAAAAATTGCAACCGTTGGTTGGCCAGGAGTGAAATACGCCGGTCATACAGCCCTAGTAAATTTCCTTTCAGGAGGTGGAGAGAATGAGATCCGTTGAGCGTGCGTCAGGATTTACAATGATCGAACTTTTGTTCGTGATTGTCGTGATAGGAGTGATGCTTGCAGTGATCACCCCAAGGGCCTACCGGGCCAACATCGATTCCAAATACGGGGTGGTTCGCCAGGGTGCGGTGGAGCTTGTCTCCTATGCCACGGAATGGGCCACCCAGGGCATGGCTTCCCAGGATCGGGAGGCTTCAACCTCTAAACTGGATGCCTATATGGCATCATTGGCTGGAGGAACCGCACTGCCAGGAGAATGGATTGCGGACAATGTCTCTGAATCCAATTGGAATTCCAATTTAGACGATAACCTCAGGCCAATTCCTGGTAGAAATACCGATATAGGTGTTGTGCCCGAAACCTCGATCCAGGATATGATTCCCGGGGTGAAAATCCCAGTCAATCCATTTAACGGGGTCAGTGTGTTTTCCAGTTCAAACTATCCGAAAGATAATCCAATAACCGGTGCCCTGGCCTGCGCCGGAAGAGGCGAGAGTACAGACGGTTGGCACTACTACGCCCTGATCTTCCAGGGTACAGACAGCACGGATAAGAACCCTGCCGTTAACGCTTCATTTTACGCAGGCCAGGGCCCAGAAAGCTTAGCAGGTCTTCGCAACGGCATCTTCCTCGCAAGGGAAAGATAACGTTTTTTATTACTCATCTACATTATTTTAAAAAGGAGAACGGTATGAGAAGAAACAATTGGGAAAAGGGTTTTACCTTGATCGAGCTTTTACTCGTGGTCGTTATCATCGGCCTCATGCTGTCAGTAATTGTTCCACGGGCATGGAGGGCAAACATCGACGCAAAGTACGGCCTGGTTCGGCAGAATGCTTCCGAGCTAGCCTCTTTTGGACAGGAATGGGCTGAGAATCAACTGCTTGCCCAGAATGAGTCAGTTTCAACGGCAACCATTGACGATTATCTCTTTACCCTGTCAAAGCGAGCCACTGCTGCAGGCATATGGGTAAACACTGCAGCAACCTGGGTGGCAGATCAGGCTAATACCAACTGGTCCTTTTCGGGTGCTGGTGGTACAGCTGCCACAGCTTCGAATTTGCCAGGAAATATTTTCGTACGTGGAAGAACTACTTCAACGGTTCTGTCTCCGACTGGTCAAGTTCCGGAAACCACAGTTGAAGGTATCATTCCTCCTGAAAAGGTAATTCGAAACCCCTTTAATGAGGTCAACGTATTTCAGTCACCCAATGATCCCTTGACTGCTGGGTCAGTTGTTACAGGAGCCATTCTCTGTGGAACCATTTCTGACGATGGTGCTGCTGGTGGTGTTGATCAATGGCACTACTATGGATTTCTTTTCCAGGGCACAGACAGTACAACCAATACTGTGAATCAGGATACATCGTTCTATTCCGGCATGGGTATCTCAAGTCTTGCAGGACTCCGTAACGGTATCTTTTTTGCTCGAGTTAGACCAGGCATTTAATTTTTTCAGGGTTCAAGCATAGGAATTGGGGTTGAATATTTGTTTGTTTTAGATCAGCACCTCTGCCTGCTGTATGCATTCAGGCAGAGGCGCTGAATAGTTTTTTGGTTTACCGCAGTGATGCCGATACTGCCGCATGGAATGAAAGCTTAGCTTAATTTTAAAGGTTGAGATGTATATAGTCATAGGAACCCGATTTAGGGCCAGAGGATTTTCACTTTTTGAACTCATGCTTGTGATCTCCATCATCGGACTCATGCTTGCCGTGATTATTCCCCAGGGTCAAAGGGCCCAGTTTGAGGCAAAGGCCGGCATTGTCCGGCAGAATGCCTCGGAGGCGGGCAGTTATGTTGTTGCCTGGGCCCAGAAACAGGCCCAATCCCTTCCCCAGAAATATCCACTCACGATTGAAAGTTTTATAATGGGCAATGCACAGGATGCTGATGTTGACGCTTCAAAATACGGGCCCATCAATCATTACACCGGAAACCAGGCCTTTGACGGGGTAAAAAGCCTCGTTCATCCCGATGCCCCCATCAGAAATCCCTTTAACCAGGTTTCCATATTTGACCGGTTAAATGACGACACTAAAATTCCAGGAAGACAGCCTGGTCTTCTTTTTCTGATTGCAGAACCCATGGGAAAAGAGGCTGCAAACCACTCCTCTAACAACCTCTATTTTATTTATACAGGCACAGACGGTCGATGGTACGGATCAATTGATGCCGCTACCGAGGCAGGCATCCGCCGGGGAATCTTTGTGGCAAGATTTTCCAACCTGGAAGCAACCGTTCCGCTTCAGCAGCAAACCCAGGGAGAAACCCCCGATCTGTAATTTAGCTGACTAATAGTGTCATCCTCAGCAGTCTGATGGGGTTTGACCCAGCTAAGTTGCCTTGCGGTTCTTACGGGTGCTGTGCTTATGTCCTGTGCTGCCGGACATAAGCTGTATGCTTTGCTGCTAGTCTGCCCCCTACAACTGATGGTATTGAGACAAAAGTCAGAATCACAGTAAACAAAAGAGCATTCGCTGGAATATCAAGGCTAAAATCACTGAAACCATGAACGAGCATGGCAAAAACAGCTGCCATGGCTCCCAGAAGGGCTTGATGGGGTCAGGTCCACCTATTCCCACCTACATAGCCGTTCCCGGCAGATTTTTTTCTTTGTTCCACTCGTAGGCCATGCCGTCAGGGTCTTCGGGTATTTTTTCCAACAGCCCGGAGCTTACCAGGAGGTCAAGGGTTTCGGGAAACTCCCCGGTTCTTTCCCTGTACGCCTGGGCCGCCTTCATGAGCGTGTCCAGGTTCTTCATTCTCACAAGTTTTTTTGCGTAGATGGTTTTGAGGTTTGGATTTTCCGTGCTGTTCATCATGGCCTCCATTGCAATGGCGGCCCGGTCAAAGCTTCCGGTTCTCTGCATGGCGGAAAGCATGATTCCCAGGAACTGTTTTGGGGCGTCGGGCTTGTTGTAGGCCTCCCAGAAATACCTGGCGGCTGTCTCGTAATCCATCAAACGGTTGAAATATCCATACCCTGCCCAGAAGGGCAGCTCCCAGGAGTCGGGAAATTCCTTCATTCCTTTTTTTAAGATCGGATGGGCAAGCTTTACATCGTCATGGTAGTGAATAAGCCCCATGGCGGAAAAGAGGTAGGCCGTGTAGAATTTCGGATCAAGATCCGTGATCACATCCATCATCCGATAGGCCCATTGGCTGTCAAAGTCGATGTAAAGGGGTTTCCACATGAGGCTGCCCGAATGGAGATTCACCTGGATAAAAAGCATGTCCGCCATAAAGCCCGTGTGATCAAGGGATAGGAGCCTGCTCAGCCTCGAGTCTGTCACAAGCTTGATCTCAGGCTTCACAATAAAGGGATACAGGGTCATCCGCGCATATCCAAAGCAGAAGGCCGCCCCGATGAGGCAGAGTCCCAGAATGATCATTCTGTGGCGTTTTAAGCGGTTTGTGATGCTGGAATTCCGGGACATGGGTCAGATATCCTTTTTTTTTAAAATCACGGAACATAGAATCAAAATACCGGCCAGGTAACATCCCCAATAACCGGTGGAGATGAGGATTTTACCAAGGGGGATGGGCTCATGGTGAATCAGGGAGAGGCGGAAATTGAAAAAATCAAAATCCGGGATAACCACGCACAGCACCTTGACCAGGTAGAAGTGGAGTTTGCTGCCAAACTGTCCCAGGCCGATAAAGCTCAGCATCGCCTCCCTGGTCGAATGACCCACCCCATAGGTGGCAATGACCATCATGGCGTTGAGGGGAAAGCTGGTATCAAGGCTGTAGAAAAAAATGCCCACGGCCATTAAAAGGCTGAACTCGAGAATTGCCCAGTAGGCTGCGGCAAAGATCTCATAGGGAAGGACGCCTGCGAAATACCAGGTGAGAAAAAAAATCCCCGCTGCCGTGAGCAGGGCAAACATGATCTGGATCAGAACGGTTCCTGTAAATTTCCCCATGAGATAGGTGGACCTGGGGATGCGGTTGAGGATCACATACCGTTCAAACCGGCTTTTTTCCTCATACATGGAAAAAAGCCCGAACAAAATGGTCACGGCAAGGCAGACAAGGGAGATTCCCACCATGCCCGCATTGAGGATAAACCGGGCCGGCGTGTCCAGGGAGAGAAAGCTGATGTACACGGAAAACCCGAAAAAGAGCATCAGGAAAACGACCAGGCCCCAGAAGAGCTTGCTTCGAAAAGATTCCCGCAGCATGGTGCGGGTGAGATTCAGGATCGGGCGCATAACACCTCCTTTTTAAACACCTCATCCAGATCTTTGCTGTCGGTCTTTTCAAGCAGGGCGTCACGGGTGTCCAGGATCTTGAGTTCGCCATTGACAAGGATGCCGATCCTGTCGCACACCCTTTCCACCTCGGAGAGAATATGGGAGCAGA
>JAVERV010000221.1:0-3653 GCA_034006945.1 Desulfobacterium sp.
CTGCTCAAGGACATATCAAGTCGCTATCTCTTTGTCGCAAGGGCGGGAAAACCCATGACTCGCCAGGGCTTCTGGAAGCTTTTAAAAAAACTTGCCGTTGAAGCAGGCATCTCAACCGAAGTTTCCCCCCACACCCTGCGCCATTCGTTTGCCACCCATCTTTTAGAGGGGGGCGCAGACCTGAGAAGCGTCCAGACCATGCTTGGCCACACAGACATTGCCTCAACCCAGATCTACACCCATGTATCAAAGAAATACCTGGTTGATATGCACAAAAAATACCATCCAAGGGGATAGCATGTAACAGCGATTATCCAAACTCACGATAAGATCCATCCATTGTGGATGAACCTTATCGGAGTTAACAACATAAAAAAGGAGGCAAGATAACAATGAAGAAGACTCTATTGTTCATGTGGATCGTATGTGTGGGGTTTATTTTCAGTGCTGCAACAGCAGCGCTGGCCAACAAGGACTGCATCGACTGTCACAGCAAGAATTCGCCGGGACAGGTTATGGATTGGGAAGCCAGCAGGCACTCACAGGTGGATGTAACCTGCGATGAATGCCATGGCAATGCCCACAAGAGTGCCGAGGACTACCAGAAAGCTGTTCTGCCTGATGAGGAAAAATGTGCCGAGTGCCACGACAAACAATTTACCGAATTTACCAAGGGCAAACACAACCACGGCTGGTCAGTGCTCAATGCCATCCCGGCTACCCACCTGGCACCTGATGAGTTGATCGAAGGGGGACGTGGCTGTGGTGGTTGTCATAACATGGGAATTAGGTCTGAAGAGCAAAAGGCCGATCAAGCGGCTAAAGGGTATCGCTACCAGAACAATTCCTGTGATGAATGTCATACCCGGCATGCATTTTCCCTGAAGGAAGCGCAGAATCCCCAGGCTTGCCAGACGTGTCATATGGGTTACGATCATCCCCAGTGGGAAATGTGGTCCAGCTCCAAGCATGGCGTGCGATATTTTGTAAAGAAGAGTGGCGATCTGCCAGAAAAAGCTGCCGCCCCCACTTGTCAGACCTGCCATTTACCTAATGGCACCCATGAGAACCACACCGCCTGGGGCTTCTTGGGTGTGCGTCTGCCTCTTCCGAAGGATCCCCAGGCCGCTGCGGATCGTGTGACCATCCTCAAGGCCCTTGGTGTTCTCGATTCTGAAACCGGCGAGCCTACCGCTATTCTGGATGCGGTCAAGAAATACGATATGGCAAGGCTGGATCAGGCTTCCTGGGAAAAAGAGCGCAACAAAATGCTCGATACCTGCACCAAGTGCCATTCACGTCGATACGCCAAAGAGCAGCTCGATATGGGTGACGCCATTCTGACCAAGGCCGACCGTCTGATGGCAGATGCCATCGAAACCGTTGCCGCATTGTATAAAGATGGAATAATTCAGAAACCGGCAAGTTATCCGCAAAACTATCCCTTCCTGCTGACCTTCATGCATACCAATGGAGCCAATTGGGATGAAAACCTTGACGGCCTGTCCCATATTGACCAGGTGCTGGTGCGCATGTTCATGAAGCACCGGATGCGTGCCTACCAGGCGTTCTTCCATGTAAATCCGGACTATGCCTACTGGTACGGCTGGAACATGATGACCGCAGATTTAGGGGAGATTAAATCCCTGGCTAAACAGATGCGTACGTTACACAACCAAGCAGGAGTGACAGCGGTACCCTAATTAACTTCTCAGCTTAGGGAAGTTAATTTTGTTTTTTCACGATAGTACAACAGCCCACTCTCCTGGGAACTCTCAACAAAAATCCCCCTGGAGAGTGGGTTTCCAAACCGAGTTTTTGCGGTTTGGGTTTGTCCTGGCTGAAAATCCCCCGACTTTCTTCGTTCAGCAAGGTGATACTGGCTGACGCCTAAAGAAGGAAGTCAAAATTAGAACTGCTGATGTGAGTCATACCGAATTGACTTTTCATGTTCCATGCCAGATAATGCCGGTGTTTAAATGTGAGTGTAGAGTTTACCCTTGCTGTCGCCCTTTGTGGCGGACAGTTCAGAAGAAATTTCAAACACAAAAACAGGAATAATATAGTGACAAACAAAAACTATTCCCAGGGGTTATGGCAACCTGCCGACACCCTTCCCGAAAAGGGCTTTGAGAACATAAGACAACACCTCATGCGGATCTCACACCCCATTTACCTGGTTGAATTTGAACAGCAGACGGCTGCGGCAACAACCGGTTCAGCCCTTGTGGGAAAAGATCTTGACGACCAGACGGGGTTCTATCCCCTGCAGGGCTATGCCCCGGCCCTTCCCATTGATAGTCTGGGAGACGAAGGTTTCAAGGCAAGACACCGGATCAGATATCCCTATGTTGCAGGTGCCATGGCCAACGGCATCACCTCGGTTGAGATGGTGTCTGCCATGGCCGAAAACGGAATGATCGGTTTTTTCGGTGCAGGCGGCCTCAGTATAGAAGAGGTGGACACGGCCATTACTGCTTTAAAGGAACGCCTTGGGAAACTTCCCTTTGGCTCCAACCTGATCCATTCTCCAGGGGACTCCGAGCTTGAAATGGCCGTTGTCAATCTCTACCTCAGGCAAGGCGTTACACGGGTCTCCGCCGCAGCCTTCATGGGCATGACCCCGGCCCTTGTTTACTATCGAATCAAGGGGATTCACCGGGACAGCAACGGAAAAGTTGTCGCCCCAAACCTTGTAATTGCAAAGGTTTCAAGGATCGAAGTGGCGAGACAGTTCTTCTCTCCTCCCCCGGAAAAGATCGTGGCAAATCTCCTGGAAAGGGGCCTGATCACGGATCAGGAGGCCCTTCTTTCCCGGCACATTCCCATGGCCCAGGATCTGACGGCCGAGGCTGATTCCGGCGGCCATACAGACAACCGTCCGGCCCTTGCCCTGCTGCCGACCATGCTCTCCCTGAGGGACGAGTTCAACCGACGTTTCAGGTATGATGAACCCCTTTGCGTGGGGCTTGCAGGAGGCATCGCAACTCCTGCGGCAACAGCTGCGGCCTTTCAGATGGGAGCGGCATACGTGCTCACAGGGTCCATAAACCAGTCCTGCATCGAGGCTGCCACCTCGGACGGCGTGAAGGAACTCCTTGCCCAGACCGAGCAGGCGGACGTTGCCATGGCACCTGCCGCCGATATGTTTGAGCTGGGAGCCAGGGTCCAGGTTTTAAAGCGGGGGACCATGTTTTCCATCCGGGCCGAAAAACTCTACAGGCTCTACAAGACCTATGAATCCTTTGAGGCGATCCCGGCGGCCCAGCAGAGGGAGGTCGAAACACGCTTCCTCCTGGCAAGCTTTGAAGAGACCTGGCAGCAGACCCGGGCCTTTTTCCTCACGAGAAACATCAGGGAGGTGGAAAGGGCCGAAAGGGACCCAAAGCACAAGATGTCCCTGGTGTTCAGATCCTACCTTGGGCAATCCTCCCGATGGGCAATCACAGGAGAACCAAACCGGCAGATGGATTTTCAAATCTGGTGCGGACCTTCCATGGGCGCCTTTAACCAGTGGGTAAGGGGAAGCTTGCTCGAACACCCTGAAAACCGCAGGGTCGTTGACCTTGCCCTCAATCTGCTTGTGGGAGCCTCGGTTTCAACCAGGGCTGGCTGGCTCAGGAGTCAGGGTGTAATTCTTGACTCCAGGATCG
>JAVERV010000222.1:0-3632 GCA_034006945.1 Desulfobacterium sp.
GGTCAGCAGGTGGTGGGGTCAGGCCTGCGTTATTGTAGTTATTGGGGGGTTGGGTATTGGGTTTTGGATATCAGGTCAGGGTGGCTTTCAGATTTGCGGTGGTGATGAAAAGTTTGTTTTGAGCGTCCTGAAATGCCCTGAAGCCGTATTTTTCGTAGAATTTTTCCGATCCGTCTTTTGCATCAACGATAACCAGTGGAAATGCCACGATATGGCTGGCCTGAAGCAGTTTTTCAAGCGCCAACTGTGCCATGGTCAGGCTTGGCTTGCGTGTGACCTTGGGTTATTGGCTTATTGAGGCGGAGTCAGGCTTTCATGGTTAACTTTCAAAGGGTGAATGTATATACTAAAAATATATATTTGATGAGGGTGATATCATGGAAACCGCAAAATCATTTCAAAATGGCAGTTCTCAAGCAGTAAGACTGCCCAAAGCATTCAGAATTCCTGGTAATGAGGTGAGAATATTTAAAAAAGGCAAACAGGTGATACTGGAGCCCATTGAAACGACATGGGATTCGTTGTTCGAACTTCAATATGGGATTGAAAAAAGTCAGTACCGGCAACGTTCCGAGGATGCGAGATTCATTTTGGGGATCTTCAATTACATACGTCCGGGTGTTGTCTTTTTGTGCCTGCTGACTGCCAGCATTTTCAGGTAGTTGTTCAATGCTTTTACACCGCAGTCGAACCGTTTCCGATCATGTTTTGTTTTGTCCGGTAAAACGGTGATCATGATTGGTTCATGCTTTCGTAACGGGGTAATGGTATGGCCATGATAGCCTCCTTTTTTTGTGTTTATGTGACATAGTGGCACATATGAATATATGATAAGTGAATAGCTCAGGGATGTCAAAGGCCGGCGCAGGTGTTGAATAAAATTGAATTGCCGTTGCGAAAGTTCCCTGCTCCGTTAAAAATTTGACAAAAGTGATTGCATTGCATATATTGATTGCAAAATTAATCTTCAATCAGGAATTGAAATCCATGGCGAGTTTAACAATCCGGAATATTGATGATTCTCTTAAAGCAACCTTACGGATGAGTGCTGCGGCGAACCAAAGATCAATGGAGGAGGAGGCCCGACAAATCCTCAAGCGATTCTTATTGCAAAAAAAATGCGCCGAGGGGATCGGGACACGTATTGCAAAACGCTTTTCAGAGGTTGGAGGCATTGAACTACCTCCTGTATCCCGTTCTTTGCCGCGTCAATCTTCCGTCACATCATATGATTCATATCAATGATCCTTCTTGATACAAATGTCCTTTCCGAACTGATGCGCCCAAATCCAAATCCCAATGACGTTGTTGTAGCGTGGGTTGACGCCCTGCCGGATGATGATGTCTGGATCAGCGCGATCACAGTGGGGGAAATTAGCCTGGGTCTTGCCCTGCTGCCTGAGGGACGTCGCAGGCAAACACTGAGTGGACTGGCAGAAGAGATGTTTCAGGAGGAGTTTTTTGAAAAATGTCTCCCTTTCGACTATCAAGCTGCGGAAGTGTATGCACAGATCGTTTCTTCACGAAGCCGGCAAGGGCGGCCCATTACGGTTGAAGATGCACAAATTGCTGCAATCGCCCTGAGTGCAGACCTTGAGCTGGCAACTCGGAATATCAAGGATTTTCTGGGCATTGAAGAGTTAAAACTGGTTAATCCATGGGAAATAGACAGCGGGGTCTGAACCGGAAGTGCGTGGGGTCAGGCTTGGTTTATTGGCTTATTGAGCGGTGGTGGGGGTCATTAATGATAAGCAGAGTCATGATCCGGATGCAGAGACAACAGGCGGAACCATTGTCTGTCTCGAAAAGCCACGCCACGAAAGCCTCTACTGATCCGAAAGCTGTATAACTTGACACCGTTCGGGCCTTTTTGTGATAGAATAAGTTCCCAGTTCAGACCACTGTCTGCGTATACCTGCTGCCATGTCATATCCGCTAATTTCCGCAATGTGTTTAGAATACGTCGCTGATCTTTTTTGGACAGCTTGAAAAGCTGCCTCTGGAAAACAGGATTGTTCAAGTCCAAACGTATGTGCGGGTCTGATTGGGAGGTCATTGTTTTATCCGGGCTTCCAGTTCCTCGAAGTTTGTATCCCCGGGAGGATTTTTTTCCGTCCAGGCAATTGCTTCTTTAAGTTCTGCCTGAACACCCGGTTGATGGAGCCACCGTTCATTATCAGGTATAAAACGGCCCAGTTTTACAATCCAGACACCTGTGTCGATTTCATCCAACATAACGGTCTGGCCTGCAAATTTTTTTCCCAGGGAAATCTGTCCGCTGCTTCCGACTGTTTTTATGATAGTCATAAATCCTCCTGAACTTAATTATTATAATTTAATATGGCATGAATACATGAAAAGTCAATAGAAGATTGTGGAAGGGTGGGGTCAGGCCTGCGTTATTCACTGTTTTTACCCCCCAAAAGTGGGGTTAAGGCATTAAAAGGCGACTCTTTGAAGTGATTTTTCTTTAATAACAACTACTTACTTGGGTCAGACCCATGTGTCACTGATTCATTAATAGGGTCAAGGATTCTGTCAAGGGATGATCGGCCTGTGTTCATTTTTCTTGCCATAGCTGATTTCGACAGGTTAAAGTATACCTGCCCGTAACCCATGATTGCAATTACCTGTTGAAAAAGAATTGTTGTCCTCCTATACTATGGCATAATAGAACAATTAAAGGAAAACAACAGATGCAAGCTAAAAAATTTATACTCAAAACAGATAAAAATGGATTCCTGATAGAACAACCACAATTGCCGCCAAATAGCAGTATGGAAGTTATTTTTTTGATACATCACAACCCGAAACCTGTCAGAGCCGGGAAAAAACCTTCTGCAAAAATATTTGGAAAAGGTAAAATTACAGGGGATATCGTCACCTCTGTTGTACCACCGGAAGATTGGGATGCTTTGCAATGATTTTAATGGATACCCATATTTGGCTACGTTGGATTTTACCAAACGAACCTTTGCCTGAAAATCATGTAAAACTTATAAATAACGCTGATTCTCTGGCAGTATCTTCTATTTCATGTTGGGAAGTTGTTTTACTTGAAAAAGGATGAATAGCGGGGTCTGACCCCAGCAAGTTATTGTTTTTACAGAAAAAACCGTTTAAAAAATGGCTCAAAACGGGCTTAGAGTGCACTTTTGGGGGGGGCAAAAAGGGGGTTTTAAGGAATTGCCCTTTATTCCCAGGATTGGGGATCGGGATTGACATAGACTTAGAACAAACTTTGAACAAGCTTGACACAGGCCTGGCACCCATTGAAATCCTTAAAGTGCTGTTTTTGCCCCCCAAAAGTGGGGTTTAAGGCAATAAAAGACGACTATTTGAAGTGATTTTTCTTTAATAACACCGACTTACTGGAGTCAGACCCCATGGATTTACAAAAGAGGGAAGAATGAAGCTGACGGGGTTCAGGTTGGTTGGGGTGGATTTTTTGCTGATGACCCTGGCTTTTTTTGTGGTGAATCAGATCAAGCGGGGGACGTTTGATCTGCCCGAGGGGTATGGGGTCCTGCTGTGGTTGTTTTATGGGGCCTGGGTGGTGTCCGGGGTGGCGGGGAAGAAGTTTGTGACCAGGGAATATGCAGGGGTTCGGGAAGGGGTCAGGACGCTGGTCA
>JAVERV010000223.1:0-3630 GCA_034006945.1 Desulfobacterium sp.
TGCAAGCATTATATTGCGATCATAAATTGACTGAATGCTACGGCCCCCCTCATTGAAAACCTGGTCGTCATTTTTTTTGTAGTGGGCGATCAGCTCTTCTACGCTGCCATCAAAGTATTTATCAGCATCATCCTGAAATTCATTGAGAGCAATCCGGGATTCTATCAGACGTGACTCCAGACTTTTACCATACTGATCTACAAAGGCAGGAACCTGAATACCCACCAAGGTGCACCCGAGGAATACGAATACCCTGATATATGAAAAGAATAGCTCCACACACTCTCCCGTTTTTCTCTCTGAATCAACTTCCAGTGCGGCTTAGGAGCACCGATGATTTTTATCAACTCTATTTACACTTAACCATTTATTCAATAGTTTTAAACTTTTCCTTGGGTGCGCCGCAGACCGGGCATTCGTTGGGAATTTTTTTGTGGGTCACATAACCGCACACCTGACAAACGTGGTAAGCGTTAACTTTGTCTTTAATTACGTCCATCATTGCCCGTTCATAGAGCTTGGCATGATAGCTTTCCGCGTCCCGGGCAAAAGTAAACACTTTGGCTGCGGCGGCTTCGTCTTCTTCTAAGGCGTCTTTGATAAAGTTCGGGTAAACATTTTCACTGACGGTTTTTTCGCTCTGGAAAGATTTTTCCAGGTTGGTATCCGTATCTTTGACAATGAGGTCTTTAATCAATCCTAGCTGACGGGTGGCATGGATGCGCTCTGCCTCGGCAATGGCCCGAAACAGCATTGCCACTTGAGGCAGCTCCTCTTCTTCAGCTTTTTCGGCAAAGGCCAGCAGTCGAAAATAGGCTTTGGCTTCACCGATAAATGCAGTCTCAACATTTTTCCTGGTTTTTTCTTTCATCAGTATTCCTCCTTCTAACTCGAACATTTTATAATTTTTTTTTGACGTTACTTTGTTTTTTTTAACGCTGTGCTCACCTGCCTCGCCAATAGCCTCCGAGGAAACCGATGAGCTGATCGCGGTGTTGGGTAGCCTGGGGCTGTTTCCAGCCTCAGGCCCTAAGAACCGTACGTGAGATTTTCATCTCATACGGCTCAAGCATTGATAAAGTTCTTTTCAAAACCCGGCAGTATCGGTTTATACTTCCACTGCCTTCTCGATACGTGCTTATAAACGATTTACTTTATTCGGCAAAGCCTCCAAAAGCTCTCCAGGTCGTAAGACCAAGGGCTTCATTGTCCCCCGAGCTTCACACAAAACCGTTACCGGTAATGCATGCCGAGGTAAGAAACTGCCGGCGATACAGCAGGTTAACTTGCATTAATTAACAATAATATCAGCGACTTCAGATCGCACAAGGTTAAGCGTTTGGTTCGGTAGGGGACACTACCTTGGTATTTAATCCATCAAAACCCTTAACTTTTTTCAAAAATTTGTCATCACATGTACAAAAATACCCCACTTTCGAAGCGGATGCAAATGTCAAATGTAAAGCGTCAAGCGGTTTCAAACCCGAGACTTCCAGTTTATTCGCTAATATTTCTATTTCCTGAGATAATTCAAGAACTTCTTTTGCAATTTTAAGAATTGCCAGTGAAGCTTCCTTACGCTCCTGATCGGGAATACGACCAATCTCGAATAGTAGCGCATCTGATGAGATAAGGTTTAAATTATCTGACTCGTACAATGATAAAATAACAAGGACTGCTTCAGCTTCAACGGCTATTCTTGGATATAATTTATCATCTAACGGTCGTTGTAAACAGCAACAATCAAGATAAACTCTCATCTTAGAACTTTCCTATTCGTTAACACATATGTTCCAGTTACCAACGCTGAAGCTCACTTTTGCCGCCTAAAAATTTGACCGAAACCGCAGACGTTTTCGGCGTCAAGTGAAGCGCCGGGTTATGTAGTAAAATAATCGATATCTATTTCCTTTATTGAGATCTGCTCCTTGGTGCTCACGCCCAGGTTAAACTTAATCATCAACAGTGTTAAGCGATTCCCATCAATCAGAATAATTTTTCAATCGATAGCGGATACGAATTCATGAGCTGAAGGCGGAAAGTTGCTGGTGGTGATGAAAACACCTTTGTTGGATCGTTTCGATAACAGTTCCCCAGCGAAGTCTCGTATTTCTTTGATGGGTATGGTGTTTTGCCACCTCTTTGCCTGGAGGTAAATCAATTTGTGAAATGTAGTTGAGCAGGTCTTTTGCCAAACTTTCATTGATGATTTCACTCTGGATACCAATAATTTCTTCGGGAGTCTTGTTGGAAATATCGTTTTCGTCGATGTTCATTCGAGACTTGAGGTCCAAGAAACTATCAGAAGCTTCATCTTGGTATAATTGTTTTAAAAATTTATTGTTGATTCGATCGGGTTTTAAGGAAAGGATATTTATCCCTTCATCGGTGATTTGATTTTGACCGCATTGCGGAGAGGACATCAATGCGTATTTGCGCAGATATGTGCAGGCCCAACCAACTCGATTATCAATCAACTTTGCTCTAACGCTTGGTATCAATTCTTTAGTTTCCTCAGGGGTGATCTTGAACTCTCGAATAATCATATGGATGATCTCCCTGGTTTTTTATGTCAGACTGAATCCTGTTGTTGGGGAATGACGCTATTTACATGAGCTGTTTCTGCGTGCAATTTCAATCCAAGTGCGGATATAACTTTAAGGATTGTGTCAAAGCTGGGGGTCCTTTCCCCGGAGAGAGCTTTGTATAGACTTTCGCGTGATAAACCGGCATCACGTGCAACCTGCGTCATGCCTTTAGCTCGAGCGATGTCACCCAGAGCCTTCGCAATAAAGGCAGCATCACCATTCGCCTCCTCAAAACAAGCTTCAAGATAAGCAGCCATTTCTTCAGGGGTACGAAGATGTTCAGCGACATCATATCGGGTAGTTATGGTTTTGGTCATAATACACTCCTATAAATTCCTTGCTAGACGCAAGGCGGTTTTGATGTCCTTGGCCTGTGTGTGTTTGTCGCCACCAACCAATAAAACCACCATCTTCTGTCTGTGTTTTTTGTAATACACCCGATAACCGGGTCCATAATCAATCCGCAACTCTGAAACGCCTTCACCTACGGCCTTAGCATTTCCCGAATTTCCAGCAGCCAATCGCTCTACCCGGGCTTGGATACGAGCCCGAGCCCGGATATCATCCAAGTTATCAATCCATTTAGCGAAGGTTTCAGTCTTGCGAATTTCAATCATGGTTCAATTGTAGCCTTGTGGCTACATGTTGTCAACGAGGATTTTGTACTGCTAAGCATGAGCCCCACCTGTAGCCATACCAAGAAGATATGTTCTGGTCATTTCATCTAATGGTAAAGTTTTTTGCATTACACCCTCTCTTTTTATGATCCAAGTTTATGGTACATTTTTTTTCAATGCTCCGCAATGTTAAGGAAATCTTCAAGGGTATAACGGTGAGCTTACCTGCCAGGGCTATAGCCTTACAGGAAACCGATGAGCTGACACCAGGTGTCGGGTAGCCTGGGGCTGTTTCCAACCCCAAGCCCCCTAAGAACCCTGCGTGAGACTTTCACCTCACAGGGCTCAAGCATTGATAAAGTTCATTTAAGAACCCGGCCGTTTTCGGTTTGGAACGTCTGGCAAAGTAATCATACCATTGCGGA
>JAVERV010000224.1:0-3613 GCA_034006945.1 Desulfobacterium sp.
GCTGGGCCGATCACCATATGATCGGTTAAAAGGTGGTTGAAAAAAACGGTGACATCCGATTCTTTCACAAGGGGAATGTCGCTGCCCATTAAAATCACCCTGTCATATTGACGTTCAAAGGATTCTTTAAAGGCCCGGGCCATGCGTTCACCAAGATCTTTGCCCTTTTGAACAAAAAAGTTGAGATTGCTGCCGAATTTTAAGCGATACTGGTCTATTGTATGTCTGTTGTCCACGTAGCATGCCAGGTTGTAGCCGTCATTTCCAGAGCGGGATGTAACCTGGGCTGATGACAGGGCGTCGGCCGGGTAGGGGCATGGACGATCACACTTAAGATCCAGAATCTGCTGTTTGACCAGCTCTTCGTATAAGAGGGCCGCCTCTTCGTAACCGATCTTGCTGCCAAGTCTGGTCTTCACCTGGCCGGGTTCAGGATATTTGATAAAAAGAATCAGTAGATTGTCCATGGCGACCGCCCGTTCCTCTCGTTTGTTAATAAAATCTGACCAGGGTTTTCGGAGGAACCCCCAGGTAATAGAGCATGGCCAGAATCGGGTTGCGGATCATAGTTCGTACTCTTCCCTGTTCAATCCATCTTCGGGCAGAGGTTGAGGCTCGCTGGGGCAGGATCTTGAATGGTTCTCCTGTCTTTTTTATCTTCTGCATCAGGGCGATATCTTCCATCAGGGGAATTTCGTCGAATCCATCAATTTTGTAGAACAGCTCTTTTTTAAGAAAGATGGCCTGGTCTCCATAGGGGATTTTCGTGATCCGTGACCGAAACGAGGCAATCTTTGATATGAGTTTAATCAGGGGGTGTGGGCTGTCAATGTGAAGATCAAAGGCCCCGCCTGAAAATCCCTGTTCCACGGTGTCCGTGATCAACCCGGGAAAACCATGGGGCAGGGTGGTGTCTGCATGGAGAAAAAGCAGGATGTTTCCCCGGGCTATTTTGGCCCCGGCGTTCTGTTGAAGGGCACGGCCCCTGGGAGCTGTGATTTTTCTGATGAGCAAGCTGGTAGTTTGATCCTCTGATATCCGGCCAATGGTCGAACCCTCTGGATCGCCGTCCACCACGATGATTTCCACTTTGTGGTTTCCGGTTCGTTCGCCAAGATCGCCCAGGAAACGGTTAATATTCGCCTCATGGAGTACCGGGATAATTGCAGTTATGGACATGGGGCTTTCCTTGTTTACATCCATTTTCGATAAAGCCTTGTCAGGGTGAGATCCAGAAGCAGAAAGAGCAACAGGGGCGGCACAAGGGAGATAAGGGTGAGTGCCGAGGCAATGGACCAGTCGGTTGAGTTGAGAAAGGGGAACAGATACCCCGAATAGGAGGGCACCAGGCCCCCGCCAATGAGAAACACCAGAAAGTAGTCTGAAAAAGCCACCAGAAAAACGATGGAGCCCCCGGCCACCATGGCTGGAACAAGCAGGGGGAATTCAATTTTCCATAAAATCTGCCATGGGGTGGCCCCCAGGTTTCGGGCGCACACAAGGGTGTCGGGATTGATCATGGCGTAGCCCGCCATCAAGGCCCTCAACATGTAAGGGTAGCTGTAGATTGAAAGAATCAGGGCAACCCCCAGATGGGTGTCGGCCAGGCCAAGCCGGATAAAGATCATGTGGATGCCGATGGAAAAGGTCATGACCGGAAGTACCGCCGGAGCCAGCAGCAGGCTCTCAACAATCCGCTGGCCTGGGAAACTTGACCGGGTCAAGACCGAGGCCGGAAGGAGGGAATAGACGATGGATAGTAGAACGGCGGTGATTGAGTATAAAAATGATGACCCCAGGGCGGTGAGGATGCCTGCGCTGTTTTCTCGAAGATAGACCAAAGTGCGTAAATTCAAGGTGTCGGGATAGAGGGAGGGAAATGCCCATCGCCCTGCAAAGCTGTACAGGATAAGAACCGCCAGGGGAAAAAGAAAGATAAACCCTATAACCCACACCTGAAGTGATATCTGGAGCGACATCTTGTCCTTGTTGCTGACGGCGCTCAATTTTCGACCTGTTCATGCCTGGGTTTATGGCTTAGACGAAAGTAGACAACCGCAAGAAGTAGGCAGACAACGAATAAAATCATCAGCAGGGCCATCGCAATTGGTCGATCAGAAAGGTCATGCATGAAATAGTAGTTGTACACATGCAGGCTCAGCATCCCGGGATTGTCCGTACCAAGGATATAGGGAATCTCAAAGGCTCCCAGGCTGTATATAAAGAGAATCAAGAAGGTGGTCACAAGGATTCCCCTTAACCTTGGCAGTACCACCTGGAAAAAAATGCGCATTCGGCCTGCACCCAGCTGGCGGGCCGTATCAATGTATCGTCGATCAAATCTCACCAGGACCGACATGGCCATGAGGGCGACAAACGAGGTTTCCTTGGCAGTGTAGGCAACAATTTCGCCGATGCCCCAGCGGCTGAAAATAAGGTCTGGAAATTCCTGGATGTCCGAGATGATTCCAAGGTTGTGGCAGATGGATGCGATAATACCCGATCGGCTTAAGAAAATCATGGTGATAAAGGCCACGGCAATGTGGGGCAGGATGATGGGAATTTTATACACCACGGTTCTGACCTGCATCCCAGGGGGCAGCTTCCAGATTGCATAGGCAAGAATAGTGCCCGATATGACGGCCAGGATGGATGAGACAAGTGCCACATATATGGAAAAAAGAATTGACAGGGTGAATCGGCCCTGGGTGAGGATGGTCCCATAGGCCGTCCAGATGGAATCATGAAGGGCAAGGGGGTTCATCATCCCAAACGACTGGACAAGGGTCACAATGATTCCGCCGACAAAGAACAGCGCAAAGGGCAGCAAGGCCGGCAGTAATTTCAGGTATTGCACCATTGCTTAGTTTTTGTTTTCCAGGACAAACTTACGCCAGTCTGTTTCCAGTCTTGTCAGGTATTCTGACGGGATTTCCGGAACTGCGTGACGGTCGAGAACATCTATGTCAAGGGTGGCTTCTCCAAGGTCAAGTCTTTCAAACTCCTCTTTTGCGGCTGCTGGAAGTTTATCCATGTCAAGCACGGTAAAGTCGCCCCAGTTCAGCGGGTTGTTTTTTGATAGCTGGGCTTCGGGTGAAATAAGGAAGTTTGCCACAACCATGGCACCGTTGAGATTCGGGGCGTTAAAGGGGATCGCAGTGAAATGATTGTTGAAGATGCTGTTGTGGTCCATCACAAAGCTTCTTGCACTTGATGGGTATTTCCCCTCCATGATCTTGTTTGCCGCATGGGCCTGGTAGTAGGACATGTTAACATCCACCTCGCCCCGCTGGAACAGAAGCTCGAGGGCTGTACTGGTCCTGGGATAGGAGGTGCCCTGGTGCCACAGAAGGGGTTTTATCCTGTTCAGGTACTCCCACAGGAGAGGGGATTTTTTAAGGTAAAGCTCTTCGTCAAACCCCTGCATATACTGTTCAAAACCCCCGGTGGCTGCGTAAAAGATCTGACGGATGAATGCGGAGCCTGTGAAGTCCGGGGGCTGGGCATAGGTGAACCTGCCGGGGTTTTCCATTACCCATTGTTCAAGGGTTGCGAGACTGTTGAAGGGCCTTTCCATTTTTGCACTGTCGTAAACAAAGACAAACTGGGCCTT
>JAVERV010000225.1:0-3596 GCA_034006945.1 Desulfobacterium sp.
ACCGGTTACAAGCATGTTTTTCATTTTGAAATCACCTCTACTTCAACCCTCCTGTTCATCATTCTGCCCTGTACTGAGTCATTTGCTGCAATGGGATTTTCAACACCCATTCCCAGAGCTTCTATCTTGTCTGGGTCGGCACCTTTGCCGAGCAAAAAACTCTTCACGATATTTGCCCGAAACTGCGACAAGTTTTGATTGTAGGCCTGGTTTCCATTGGAATCAGTGTACCCCTTGATGGAAATCTTTGCATTTGGATGGAATACGAGGTCATCTGCAAATTTTGACAGATCCTCTAACGCTTTTTCAGTAAAGTCATTGTTGTTGTAGCTGAATCGAACCACCACCTTTTCAGGGAGAATGTGATGTTTTGCTTCATCATCTGGATCGATGGCTTCAACGGGCTTTAAGCTGTCAGTGGAGATAAGCGGAGGCTCTGTTTCATTTAAAGGCGGGACAAGATAATGCTGGACCAAGGGTTCGGCATCTGTTTGGGTTGTCCGATCAAGACCTGATTGAACAGTTGGTTCAGCAGCCGACTCAGCCGCACTATGGGCAAAAGGGTCGCCAGGATTACCATGAATAACAGTTTCTACCTTGACAGGTATCTGTTCACCGGGAAGGGATATGTCAGGTGAATTGCCCAGGGTGGCAGATTGATCCGGCTGACGGTAAAAATGTGCGGACAATAATGCCCTCACCTCTGTACAGATAGCAGTTATATAATGCTCTCCACGGACATACACGGTACGGGCATAGTCCGGGAACAAAAACGCTCCTGCAAAAATAAAAATACCCAGCAAAACAAAAACTGCCAAAGCCGGGGATCGCCGCCATGGATGCTTCTCATGGGGTGTTTCAGGGGGCTGTACCGCCTGGGTATCAGGCTGTTTGCCGGACGACTGCTCAATACCCACGGGGGGTACCGGAAAAGGCTTTACTTCAGGAACCGGAATATCTAGTTCACGGGCACATTCTCTTATAATCTCCTGATCGATGTAACGTTTGTCCTTAACATACCCCGTTAAGAGTGCATGGTCACAAAGGACGTTAATTCGCCTGGGGAGTCCCAGGGAATTTGCATAAATCTCTCTGACAGCACCTGGAGTAAACAGGATCTCATCTGTCCCGGCAACATGGAGCCTGTGCTCAATATATCCGGCGGTCTCAACAAGTCCCAGGGGCTCGATATTGTAATTAAGAGTCAGGCGCTGCCTGACCGCCCTGTTAATGGGTTTTGAAAGGGTCTCATTGAACTCGTTCTGCCCCACAAAAAAAATATTCACAAGCTTTGTCTGGGCAAGCTCCACATTGGACAACAGCCGGACTTCCTCGAGCATCTCCTGGGTCAAGAGCTGGGCCTCGTCAATGATAAGCAACACCTTTTTATCGGCGGCATGGGCCGTGTGGAGAAATTGGGTGAACCACTCAAGGAACTCACCCTTGGAATTAATCTCCCGATCGGCCCCAAATCCCCTTGCAACAAAATTATAAAAGTCGATCTTTTCAAGATTTGAATCAGGGACAGAGGCACAGATAACATCGTTGCCCAGACTTGATATCAGGGTATTGATAAGGGTTGTCTTGCCCGTGCCAACATCTCCGGTGAGCAAAAGAAAACCCTTATTATCCATGATACCGTAACGCAATGTTGCAAGGGCCTCTTTATGCTTTTCCCCAAGCCATAAAAAAGCCGGATCTGAGCTTATCTGAAAAGGTTTGAATTTTAGATTGTAAAATGAGCGATACATTTTATCCCTTTAAAGGTTGTGAAGAAAATCCATATCTTTGGCCTGGCTGTTCTTGGTTCCCACCAAAAGAATTTCACACCTGTTACGTTTGTTCGTTCGAAAGTAGAGCCTGCCGTTATAACCGAAAAGCACCTCAAAAGAGGGATTTTTATTTTTTTTCCCGGCAAACACCTTTCGTTTCACAATGACTTTTGACATATCCTCGTTGAGCAGGTGAACAAGTTCTTCAGCCTTTATCTGCATCTCATCGCTTAGTTCAAGAATGCCGGTCAATGCCCTTCTGGTAAAGTCGAGGTTTTTATACAGTACGGTGAAGCGCTTTTGTGACAGCTCAAACGAATGGCGCCTTGAATGGGTTCCCTTTCTGCGCTCCTTCTTCTGAACCTCATCTTTCAACTGGGCAATTTCAAGCTCTTTTTCCTGCTGAAGCTTTATGTTTTCTTCTATTTTTTTTTCCAGGGAGACAATTTCTTCAAACAGATCATCCTCGGTAATTGTGGCTTTTTCCTCAACCTCCTCCCTGGAAGCCCTCAGGAACTTGATACTTTCAAACAGGTTGTGCCTATCCTGTTGAAGATCCTGAAGCGCATTTTTGTAAGCCATTTCATCAGCCTTAAGCCTCTCGATCTGACGGCCCTTTTCCTGATCTTCACTTTGATATTTTGCGGAGCCCCGTCGATAGTAGATGCAAAACAGCAAAAGTGATATAGCAATTAAAACCCCCAAAATAAGGTTTGCCCCAACCGTACCGTGGTCTATTCGGGCAGTAACCTTTACAGTCAACCCCCTGTCCATCAGTTCATAATTCTGCCTTGCAGTTTGAACTGGATCCAAGGGTTCAATTAGATTTGTGTCCGCAGTTCCAGGGAAAAGAAACAAAGGGAACAAAACGACTTCCCCCTTGGCAGTCACAACGATATCCAGGTCAAGGCCAAAAAAACTGACCAACAGGTCGTCATTCATGACCTTATGAATGTTTTGCCCCACCAGATCCTGAATTTGAATTGTTCCATGGAGCAGAGGTGCATAATCCCCTATCAGACGATTTTCAATCTTCTGCTGGTACACAGGTCCCACAAACGACTCTAATCCCCCCAGAATGACAGTATAGAGAAGCGGGGTAAAAAGAATACAGAACAATGCTGTTTTCAGGGGAAAATATTTCATTTACCTGTCCTGTTGCTTATAGTCTAATTACGGGCTTATCGGCCTTGATCATGATGTCGCCCACTTTTCAAAATTGATGGTTCGACGGGGTCAGGCTTGTGTTATTGTGCTTTTGACAACAGACTGTAATAGCTGAGAAACTCAGCAAAAGCGTCAATAACGCAAGCCTGACCCTCCCGGGTAAATTTTTCATTGGCCGAAACGATGATCAAGGCCGGTTTATCATTAACCGATCATTGGCTGATGATCGGTTACCTTGCCAAGGAAATCCCTGAGTCTTGAATTTTCAGGGGCTGAAAAAAATGCCTGGGGAGTGTTGTCCTCCTGGATCATACCCTGGTCGATAAAAATCACCCGGTCTGCCACATCCCTTGCAAATCCCATCTCATGGGTCACCACAACCATGGTCATTCCCTCTGCTGCAAGTTTTTTCATAACCTCCAGAACCTCACCCACAAGTTCAGGGTCAAGGGCGGATGTGGGCTCATCAAACAAAATCACCTTGGGTTTAAGGGAGAGGGCCCTTGCAATTGCCACCCGCTGTTTCTGACCGCCGGAAAGCTGTTCCGGGTAATTTCCTGCCTTGTCGCCCAGCCCCACCTTGGCAAGCAGGGAAAGCCCCAAAGGTTCGGCCTGGGTCCGGGGTATTTTTCTGACCTTCAGAGGCCCAAGAATGAC
>JAVERV010000226.1:0-3510 GCA_034006945.1 Desulfobacterium sp.
GAGTTGATTTTATATGCTCTATTTCCCAAAAGGCCATAAAAAAAGATATCCCTGACAGATCGGAGTTTCAAACTGTCAGAATCGTAATTTTAAAAAATCACAAATAATAACCTGGGCCGCAAGAACAAGAGAACCAATCTAAAAACAATAGCTTGAGGATCAAAAGGAATTAGAATTAGTAGAGTAGAAGTTGCATTTTAATTTGAATCAAAACATGCAATGATTGTGCATTATTCTGACACACCTGAAAAAATGTCAAGAAAAAAATTGCATACCAAACAATTATCCTATAAAAAAAAGCTCGAAGTCTGCAAAAAATTGTTACCAAGCAGTTTCAATCAGCCCGGCACTGTGATATAAAACCTTTTCATGACAAAAGTAACACATATTTTCAAAACCTATTTTCCCGAAACCCATGGAGGGCTTGAAGAGGCCATACGCCAGATTGGACGCCATTCCGTGAACAACGGCTTTGATGTCGAGGTGGTTGCCGCTGGAAAACGAAACCTTGAAGTTAAAGATCTGGACGGCATCACAGCAAAATTTCACAAGTCTAATTTAAATTTTTATTCCAACCCTGTGAGTTTTTCCTTTGCACGAAAGTTCAAAGCCATCTGCCAATCAACGGACATCCTTCACTTTCACTTTACCTGGCCCACGGCGGAAATCCTCACTCTGCTGCACAGGATCAAAATACCCATGGTGGTAACTTTTTACTGTGATATTCATAAAAACCGGATCTTAAAGACCCTTTACCTGCCCATCATCAAACAATTTTTAAAAAAAGCCGATAGAATTTGCGTTATCAGCAAAAACTTTATGGAAACAGTCCCCTACCTCCACGAGTTTAGGGACAAAGCAGAAGAGGTAAGCCTCTGGTTTGATGAAAGCCGGTTCACAGACCTTTCTGAACCCGATCCTGAGGTGGCAAAGTTGACAACAACCGTCAAACCCTATGGACTATTTGCGGGTGTTTTGCGATGGTACAAGGGAATTGACATTCTTTTAGATGCCTCAAAAAACTTTAAAGGAAACCTGGTCATTGTCGGGCAAGGCCCCCTTTATAACCATTTAAGGACACGAATCAAACAGGAGGAAATTACCAACGTTTACCCCATGGGATTCCAGCCGGACAACAACCTTAAAACGCTCATCCAGGAATCAAAATTCATTGTTCTGCCCTCCACTTCCCCGGCCGAGGCCTTTGGTCAGGCTTTGCTCGAGGGTCTCTACTTTTCAAAGCCGCTTATTTCAACCGAGCTTGGCACGGGAACAAGTTTTGTGAACCTGCACAACCATACCGGGTTTGTTGTCAAACCAAGGTGCAGCCCCTCCCTTTGCCGGGCAATGAACACGATGATAGAGGACCAGGAAATCTATGATCGTTTTACCGCCAACACCTTCGAGCATTATAATGCCAACTTCACTGCAAAAATCCAGGGAGACAACTACAGCCGAATTTACAGATCATTACTAAAAAAACCGTCCATTTAGTTGCAACTTTCATGTTCGGCCTTAGAATAAATAACTATTATCAACTTATTACCAACCAGAAAAGAGGTACATATGTTTAAAAAAGTTGAAGCATTGACCAGATCAGCCCATCAGGATCTTAGATTCACCAAGATCAACTCATTTGAATTTGCACAAACTATGCTGCAATCACCCCTGTGTGCATCGGAATTAGCCATGGCATCACGATTTTATCCAATTGTATTTCCCAAAGAAGAGACCACCCCCCTGGCCCTGCTTTCCCTGGACCGAAAGGGCAATCACTACGTAGACAAGGATGGTTCCTGGAAGGCTCCCTATATACCTGCTCACTTCAGGAGATACCCCTTTATTCTTGCCAACGCAGACAAAGAAAAACCAGACAGATTTGTTGTATGCATTGACAGGGAGGCTCCCCACTTTGCTGCGGACCTGGGAGACCCCATGTTCACAGCAGATGGGACACCTGCGGACTTCACACAGCAGACCATTGATTTCCTGCAGAAATTCCAGGAAGAGATGAAGGTCACACAAACCGTTTGTCAGGAGTTGGAAAAACACGGAGTGCTGGCAAACCAAAGCATCAACATTGAAAAAAACGGTAATAAATCAACCATTGGCGGATTCAGATGTGTTGACATGAAAAAAGTTGTCGCCCTTGACGACAAAACACTTGCAGGCTGGGTGAAAAACGGCCTCATGGGCATTGTCTATAACCATCTGCAGTCCCTTAACAACGTTAAGGCCCTTGCTGCCTGATTAACCAATTCCTGATGAGGGGAGAGTTTGACCAGACACTTTCCCCTTTTATCCCTTGACCTTAGCCAGCCTTTCTTGTACTATACAAAATTTTTAAACTCTTTATTTAAAAGGTTTATTCCATGTTGAGCCCAGGAATGTTGATCGCAACAAATGTAACTATTCTCTACCTGACCATGGGTCCCCTGGTTTTGTATGCTTTGTACGTGATATTTGATTCCCTGGGGCAAAAAAACAATGGAGAATCAGCGCTAACTAATACCATGACAGTGGCTAAAGCAGCAAAAAAAGACCCAGCTCTCTGGTCCGACGAAGATTTTATTCTATGAACCAATTTATAGATGACTGGAAAAAACACTTCACCTTTGCAGCCCTTTTAAGCTGCTTCATTAATATCCTCCAACTAACCTTTCCATTTTACATGTTTGTTGTTTACGGGAATGTGGTTGTGAGCAAAAGTATGAATTCACTTGTGACCTTTACCTCGGCAGCCGTTTTTGCATTAATAGTACTTGGATTTTTTAATTATGTACGGTCCCAAATTCTGGCAACGGCCGGTAATGATCTGAACTCACGTTTTCGAAACAGGGTCTTCGCAGGCATGCTCAACAGCAATGTCGGAATACAGAAGCAGCCACCTCTACAGGTCCTTAATGATCTTGGAACCGTGAGGAACTTCTTTACAAACCCCGGCATCTCAGCACTTTTTGATGTACCCTGGGCCCCCCTTTACCTTGCCCTGATATTTCTCTTTCACCCGGTCCTTGGCCTCATTGCAACGGCGGGCTCCCTGATCATGGTCGGGTTGAGCATTCTCCAGGAGTTCCTCGTAAGGGAGAGCATGAAGACGGCCAACATAAAAAACGCCCAGAATCAACGTTTTATCGACTCTTTTCTGCGCAATGCTGAAGTTGTCAACGGCATGGGAATGATCAACGCAATCAGCGACAGATGGTCCTCCGGCAACAGAGAGGTGATCATGAATCAGACCATAAGCAGTCAGTATGCGGGCCTGATCCAGTCCATCATAAAACCCCTGCAAAACCTCCTCCAGGTGACGATCTATTTCTTTGGTGCATACTATGCATTGACCCAGGGATTTGACGTGGGCCTCATGGTGGCAGGGTCGATTATAATGGGCCGGGCAATAGCCCCCCTCATGCAGGTCATGGGCACATGGAAATTCATACTCCAGGCAAGGGAGGCTTATAAAAGACTGGATACCTTTGTCACCTTTCTTGATCAAAACCAGGAGCAGAT
>JAVERV010000227.1:0-3456 GCA_034006945.1 Desulfobacterium sp.
AAAGAAGGATGACTGATTTCCTCGGCACAGACCCCACTATGCCGGACATCATGGAAACCCTGGCAAATTCCATCGGCATCATGCAGGACAGAATTACCCGGATAAACCTTGCCGTGGACCCGCCGGACATTCTGATCCAGCCCCGCCTAGGTCAGACAAAAATGATGGACTTTGACCATGTGGCCTATGTAATTGAGGAAGGTTATATAGGAGTTAAGGAAAAAATTGAAGACATCAGGAATCTGCTGTAGGTTTTGCTTGATACCGGGGAAAAACCCTGCTATATAATAAAAGTTTCTTGAGGTCACTTGAGAGCCGATGTAACTCAGTTGGTAGAGTAGCTGATTCGTAATCAGCAAGCCTGCGGTTCGACTCCGCACATCGGCTCCACTTAAAACCTCGCCAATAATGGCCCCCTTTTATTTTACGAGAGTTTCAAATAACCGGCATGGCCGGAGCAAGAGATGACATCCAGTCACAACAAACATTGAAACTCCTTCAATACTAACGTTTCAGTGGGACTTTCTTATAAAAATCAAACAACTTAAAAACTTGCTCACCTGGAGTAATATATGCCTCAAAAGCTGAAAAATATTTTTATTGTAATCGCAATGGCACTTTTGATTTTGATTACAGGCTGTAAGACAGATCAAGAAAAGAAGAATGCTTTTGTAACAGACGGTGAGAGCTACTATGCCGCCAACGAGTACAAAAAAGCTGAAATAGAATTCAGGAATGCCCTTCAACTTGGGCCTGACAACCCCCAGGTTTTGTCGCTTCTCGGTAAAACCCTTATGCAGCTTGGAAACCTGAGAGAAGCATTCCAGATTTATAATAGAGTAGAGGCCCATGACCCTGATAACAGGGATGCTCTGGAAAAACTCGCAGGCTTTTACCTCCTTGGCAAAGAGCCGGAAAAGGCAAAGGAAAAAATAGAACGTCTGCTTGAACTTGATCCAGACAACACCGAAGCCCTGTTCCTGAAGGCACAGATTCTTACCCAGGAAAAGGATATTGATAGGGCATCCACTCTTTTAGGGCAAATCATCAACCTGAGGCCAGACCACATCAATGCCCTCCAGTCCCTTGCCAGGCTTAAAAGTTTCAAGCAGGAATTCGAAGAGGCAGAAGCACTGCTGGCCAAGGCGATTGAGGTGGACACCGCAGCCATTCAGCCAAGGTTGGCCTTGGTGAGTTTCCTCATTGCCCAAAAAAGATTCAAAGACGCCGAAGACCAGCTTTTAACCGCTATTGATGAAAATCCTGAAAATTCAGACGTACGGATCATCCTTGGCAACTTCTACTTTGGAATGCAAAACAACACCTCGGCTGAGGCAGCCTACCTCAAGGCGGTTGAACTTGCTCCCAAAACAGTAAAACCTTATATGACAGCAGCTGGCTTTTATGACATCACAAACAGCAAAGAGAATGCCCTTGTGATGTACCAAAAGGCCCTGGCCGCTCAGCCGGACAACATGGCTATAAAAAATACCCTTGCACGGTTCCATTACAAAGAAAAACAAATAGATGCTGCGGATGCCCTGGTGTCCGAAATGCTCGAGGAAAGGCCCAAATTCAAAGAGGCAAGAATGCTCAAGGCTGAAATCCTTATCTTTAAAAAGCAGTTTAACGAGGCACTGACCATACTCCAGAGCCTTGAAAAAGAAAACCCCAGGGATGACAGGGTTCTTTATTTCCAGGGGCTTTGCCAGATCGGTCTTAAGAACAACGACCTTGCAAAGGCGGCCGTTGCAAGGGCCGTGGAGCTAAATCCCGGCTATTTCAAGGCCCGGCTTCTTATGGCTGACATCTATTTCCACGAACGAGCGTTTGAACTTGCCCAGGCTGAAGCTTCGGAGGTGTTGAAGCTCAATCCCTCCAACTACAGGGCAAACATGATCTCTGCTAATTCCCATATGAACGTGGGCAATTTAGAAAAGGCAGAGGCAGGCTTTAAATCCTTGATCAAGCTTGACCCTGAAAACCCTGCCGGATACTACCAGATGGGCGTTTTAAAATCGGCCCTTAAACAGTATGACGTGGCAGAAAGCTATCTCAATCAGGCAATGAATATAAACAACATGCTTCTGGATGTATTCACCCTCCTGGTAAGAAACCTTGCCGTTCAAGATAAATTCAGCGAGGCCCATGATCTGTGCAAAAAACAGCTTGCACTTGCCAAGGACAACCCTGCCCTCCTGGCCGTGATCAACTACCTTGAGGGCAATCTTTATCTTGCCCAAAAAGAGATAGAGAAAGCCAAAACATCATACAATATGGCGATTGAAGCCAACCCGGATTATCTTCAGCCCTATGGTTCCATTGCCATGATCGCCCTTACCGAAAAGGACAAAGAAAAGGCCATCGAACAATACAACATCCTGCTTGAAAAAAACCCCGATCTCCCCGTCCCCCATATGATGCTTGGAACCATCTACGAGGCTGACAAAGAGTTTGACAAGGCCGTAGAGCATTACAGAAAAGCCCTTGAGATCAACCCCGAGTACGCCCCTGCCGCCAACAACCTGGCCTATCATCTTGCCGAAAGAACCGACAAGTTTGACGAGGCCCTGGTTTTCGCCAGAATAGCAAAGAAAAAGCTTCCCAATGATCCCGTAGTCATGGACACCCTGGGATATGTGTATTACAAAAAAGAGCTGTACGGCAATGCGGCAAGCGAACTTCTGGACAGCCTTCAAAAACTGCCTGACAACCCTGTGATTCATTACCACCTAGGGCTGACCTACTATAAAAAAGGCGAGAAAAAACTTGCTGTAAAACAGTTTGAAAGGGCCCTGGAACTTGACAGTTCCTTTGACGGCTCTGACCATGCAAGGGAAGTTTTAAAAGAGCTTAAGGAGTAACATCCATGGAAATTAACAAATCCTTCACCTTTATACTTCCAGCTGCCCTGATTGCTTTGCTGCTTTTCCTTTCTGCCCCAGACTCCAGGGCCGAAAAAGATCCCACCGAAAGGGATCTTGCACAGCAGGTGTTTAACAGGGACCGGGTTTTCAACTCAAAAGCCGATGCCATAAGGGTGAGATGAGTCAAGCATTATTTACCTGTCCCCATATCCTTCGGGGACCAGGAATGCCAGGAATTCATCACCGGCTGATTGCTCTTCAGCGGCCTTGCTGTCCCGCCGGATGCCGGAACGATAAATAAACGGCTGTCCGGCTGCAGCACCAGACCGGTGGGGCTTTGAGTAAACACCAGCCATTTGCCGTCAGGGGAGTATCTGGGAGAATAATTGCTGAATCCGTTATGGCTGGCCCCTTGAAGGGGCATCGCCTTTCCTCCGGCCCCTTTATTAAAAGGAACAGTATAAATATCACCTAAAAGTTGCAAGCCCTTAATGGAGCCCTGAAAATATAGGCCAAGGGGTCGCCCTCAGTCGGATTTTCGAGCTAAGGGGGGTCCATTTTTAAAAAATTTGGCCTGCATCGGCTATGA
>JAVERV010000228.1:0-3453 GCA_034006945.1 Desulfobacterium sp.
GCTGCGAGATCGATAGCATTCTTTCTTATCCAGAATCGATTTTATCGCAACGGGAGCCGGATAGACCCCCTTTAAATAAAAGACTTCAGCGGGTCCTCAAGGAATTGTCTTTTATTGATAAACGATGATCAACGACAATTATTTTTTCCCTTCAACGACAATTAGAATTCCCGTTTCCATTCCTTTATAACCTACTGATTTTGTGTTTTTTTCTCATTATCTCCTTGCTTTTTTTTAAAACATTGATAACATCCTCCACGCCAGCCCGGAGGATAGGGCAACTGCTGGGAAGCACCCCGAGCGCCGTGGCTGGTGACGAAGACATGGGGGGCAGTATGCACTTCACTGTATGCTGTCCTTTCCCCCATGTTTTTGTCCTTAATGCGTAAAATCCTCGCGCCTTAGCGCGAAACAAATACCCCGTAGGGCCGCCGGAGGCATCTTGCCTTTGTTCATTTTTCTGGTTGATACTTAAAACCTGCTTCAATCAATATATATTCCAAAACTATCCCAACCTCACCTCTTCTTTTAAGCTCATCAAGCATCCACTGCTGGATTCGGGCATTCACATGAACCCGCTTTAGGTTTGCTGGCAATTTGGGTTTTGGTTTTCCTCTATATCCTCCACGCATACTCTCTCCTTTTAAAGAAAAAACACCCATAAGCCTTGCTATCAAAGGGCTATAGATAACCGTGCTACGCTTTACAAAAAACATAGGTAGTTTTTGCATAAAAAAACGACCGTTTATTATCCACCTGTTTTTAAACAGGATTGTTATAAAAATCGGTTCTTCCATGTGTTAAGCCATGCCGTGATAATATACGGCCAATTGTACTCTCAGACGGTATAGGCTGGATTTCCTCCTTCTCCATTTCCTTTCTGATAGCCCGGGCACCACAATGAAGCCCTCTATTGTAGAAATGCAGGCGTATTATTTTGACAATTTTTACGATCTCTTCCCTGCTATACTGTGTAGATAGTTCACAGAACATTATTTTGTCTCCTTTTGGGCCTGCTCCATGCGATAGCTTTCAACATTCAATTCAAAGATAATGCTGTGATGTACAAGCCGGTCGATAGCCGCAGCAGTCGTCATCGGGTCTTTAAAAATCTGTTCCCACTTAGAAAATGGAAGATTGCTGGTGATCATCAGACTGCTTTGCTCATACCGGTCTGCTAGGAAGGTGAACAGCACCTCCATCTCTTCTCGGTTTTGCTGTACATACCCGATGTCATCAATGATCACTGCATCAAACCTGGATAGACTTTTGAGCTTTTTTGTTAACTCAAGTTCCCTTTTGGCGATCAGAAGATCCTGAACAAGGTGACCACATGGGATGAAAAGGACCTGTTTTCCTTGTGCAATCAATTCATGACCAATGGCACACAACAGATGGGTTTTCCCACTTCCCGGATTTCCAAAAGCTAAAATGTTTTCAGAACGGCTTAAAAAAGAGCCGTCAATCAGTACATTCAAATGATTGGCGACCTTTATAGGAAGGCGCTTTTTATCAAAATTTTCAAAGGTCTTTGAAGGTGGCAGCCTGGATGTCCTCAGGTTCCGTTCTATCCGGTTTTGCCGACGCACTTCAAATTCAAGATCCAACAGTTGCAAAAGATAATGTTCATACCCCCATGACTCCGCCCGAGCCTTATCTGCCATTTCTTCATAGCTACGACGCATGGTTGGCATGCGGAGACTTTTAAGATGGTCTACGATTTGATCACGATCACTAATCATACTGCCACCTCCTTGAGAAGTTTGTCATAAATGCTTAAATCGATTGCCGGAATATCGATATCGTCCGGCCTGGCAATGGGGGTATTCGATTCCATAATGCGCTGAACCGCATCTTTGCTGACTTCACGGCTTTCGTTTATTAAAACCATCAAGGCACTGTCTACAGCCACTTCACTATCTTTTGCGGCAAGGTATAAAATTTTCAGATACCTTGAGGCAGCGCTTTGAGCAGTATAACGTTTTTTTAAACCGTCATAGGCAATCCGAAAACGGCTGGTGGGAAACATGGCATCTCGATACCGGTAATTCTCAAACGCCCCCGGCTTTCTGACCAGACTGTCAATGATATGCCGGTAATTGATTTTGTGTTTTCCCTCACCCCGTAGTCGTGGCAAGGTGTCGACCTTTTTTTGCCCGTACCAGATTTCCAAGCATTCCATGTAAAGGCGAACCTGTATTTTTTCTCCTATCAGCCTGCTGCTCACTGAGTAGACATTGTGATTGACTCGTATGGTACAGCCGGGACCGACTTTTAGATCCAGTTTTTTACATGAGTCAATCCGCCGTTTGGGTAACCGATGCAGGACTTTCAATTCTTCTGCAAGGCGGTCTTTTCGCCCAGCATTAAGTTGTCCAAACAGCTTGGACAGAAAGTCCTCATACTCTTTCCGGTCTTTAAAATTCCGGTGACATCGCAATAAAAGGGCTTGGTCAACAGCTTTTTTGAACCGGTAATTACGCTGCTCCACATCTCCATTTTCATTGGGGCTGTTGGGGTTCGTTTTGCAAGGTGTGAGCTTGTAATGGTCCATAATGTCCTGATATCTGCGGGTAAACTCTTCAGGACTTGTTTCCTTGTTAACAGCGCTTCCCAAACGATCTGTGCGGTGATAATGTGGTATACCACCCAGTTCCCATAAGGCATTTTGCAGTCCATGGCTCAGACTTTCGAAGCTCTCAGAAAAACATATGGTCCCGGCTTCCCAGTTGGAATAGGTTAAAACAAAATGATAGATCAAGTGATCAAACGGAACGCCGTCTATGGTAACGCCCAGCTTGTCCATATGGGTGAAGTCAGACTGGCACAATTCGCCTGGTTTGTGAATTTGTGCAAAAAATATCTCCTTGGCAGGACCTTTTGTTGCACGCCAATTCTTGATCCGCCGCTGCAGGGTCCTCAATTGACCATCGGCAAATTGGCCTGGTTGTTTTCGCTGAAGATCCTCGAAAATGGTTTTGGCCTCCAAACCAGGGTTTATTGACAGCATGTCTTTGATGCCATCCCATACGTCTCCAAAAGGATCCGTACGTGTACGCCAGTTGTTCTCCTGTTTTAGCTCACTTGGTAATTTACCGGTTTCACGGTACTTTCGAGCCGTCTTTTCATCCATACCTGCTTTCATTGCTGCAATCCCGAAATTCTTTTCAGATTGAATCAACTTAAATAACCTCCTCACTTGCTGGTCCGTTACCATCCAAATCACTCCTTCAATAAGATTTGGACGCTTTGTACCATTTTTTTGATTTTTTAAATTTCGGGAATTCTAATTGTCGTTCGGCGGGTATTATAATTGACGCTGATCAAAACGATGCACAAAACTGGCGCAACAATTAGAGGCAAAGCCTTTGGTGTTTAATTTTTTTCAAGAATCATCCTGGGTGCTTGAACCCATTGCCGGTATTGAGCAGGCCGTGATGAATCTGAAAAAAG
>JAVERV010000229.1:0-3447 GCA_034006945.1 Desulfobacterium sp.
ATCATTATTTTTTTCATATTATGCCTTATATCCCGAGAAATTCGTTGAAAGTTAGATTCCATTCAGATTTTCACGCACTTTTTTCAACACCGCCTTTACCCCGTCAATCTCCCCGACGGTCAGCCCTTTATAAGCCAAACCGGTAATCTAACCAAACTTAAACAACAAAAAACAAAAGGCCAATGCTTTTTTCAGGTACATTAAAGGTTGAAATAAAGTGGTGAAATATATTAAGGTATAAAATCTGAAGAATCAACAAGTAAGGAAACCAATCCATGGACACAGCACATATGGCTGCAGAAGAGGAATTCAACAAACTCCACCTGGCTGGCCTAGCTCTGGTGGTCCTGCTGAGTCTTTTTTTACTTAGCCAGCATAACTTCCTGCTGTTCCATGTAATTGCCGAATTTTTTTCCATTGCCGTTGCCTGGAGTGTGTTCCTGCTGGTCTGGAACAGCAGGCGGATCGTTCAAAACGATGCCATGGTGTTTCTGGGAATCACATATCTGTCCGTGGGGGTGATAGATCTTATCCATACCTTATCCTACAAGGGCATGGGGATTTTCCCCGACTATCTGGCAGCCAATTACGCAACACAGCTGTGGATATCAGCAAGGAGCCTGGAAGCAATCAGTCTACTGCTGTTTACGATACTCATTTCCCGGCGGCGGATTCGCCCCGGGGTTATTTTCCTCGCCTATGGCGTTGTTACAGCCCTGGTGATGGCATCTATCTTCTCATGGCATCTTTTTCCTGACTGCTATATTGAAGGTTCAGGGTTGACGACATTCAAAAAAACAGCCGAATACCTCATCTGCCTGACACTTGCCATCTCCATTGCCGTTCTTTTCAGAAAAAGAGGCCATCTGGACACAAAGGTTTTTAGTCTGATTGCAGGTGCCATGGCGTTATCCATTGCCGGGGAATTGGCCTTTACCTTTTATGTCAGCGTTTATGGATTATCAAACGTTGCCGGACATTTCTTTAAAATCATCTCATTTTTTCTAATCTATATAGCCCTGATTCGTTCTTCGTTTATCCGGCCCTATAAAACACTATTCAGAAGTCTTGAACAGGAGAAATCAGCCCTTAAAAAAAGCGAGGAAGCCGCCAGGAAAAAGATTCAGGCCATCCTCGAACCCAAGGGTGACATAAGCTCGCTGAACCTCGGTGATATTATCAATCGAGAGGCACTGCGATCCATGCTAGAGGAATTTTACAAGCTTACAAATATTTCCACCGCAGTAATAGATCTTTCAGGAAATGTCCTGGTCACTGTTAAGTGGCAGGATATCTGTGCAAAATTTCACCGCTGCCACCCCGAAACAAACAAAAACTGCGTGGAAAGCGACACCATCCTTTCCCATGGCGTACAAAACGGAACCTTCAAGGCCTACCGCTGCAAAAACAACCTGTGGGACATGGCAACACCCCTAGTGGTGGGCGGCCGTCATATGGGCAATATTTTCATCGGCCAGTTCTTTTATGACGACGAGACTCTCGATTATGACCTGTTCCGCCGTAAGGCCCGTGAATATGGATTTGACGAGGCAGAGTACCTTGCAGCCCTTGACCGCGTTCCCCGCTTAAGCCGGGAAACGGTGGATTCGGCCATGGCATTTTGCGCCAAACTTGCAGGGATGATTTCATCGTTGAGCTACAGCAACATTACCCTGGCCCGCACACTCGCCCAGCAGGAATTAACCCTGAAAGAACTCAGGGAGCGTGATCAAGACCTGAAAGAATCACAGCGCATCGCCCATCTAGGCAGTTGGCGTTGGGATATCACAACCAATGAACTCTTCTGGTCGGATGAGCTTTATAGAATATACCGCCTTGATCCGAGGCTTGGGCCGGTTCCCTACAATGAACAGTATAAACTTTTTACCACTGAGAGTTGGGACAGGCTGTCAAAAACGGTGTCTGAAACCATGGATACAGGAATTATCTATGAGCTTGAGCTTGAAACTATTCGCCAAGGTGAAGGGAATGGATGGGTCTGGATTCGCTGTGAAACAATACGCAATGCAGGAGGTGTGGTCGTCGGACTCAGGGGAGCAGCCCAGGATATCACCGAGCGGAAACATGCGGACGAAGAAAAAATGAACCTCCAGGCCCAGCTCAGGCAGGCCCAGAAGATGGAATCCGTGGGTCGCCTTGCCGGCGGCGTGGCCCATGACTTCAACAATATGCTGGGAGTGATAATAGGCTATGCAGATATAATCTTTGAACAGATCGACCCTGATCAACCTATTCACAACGATCTTGAGCAAATCCGAAACGCGGCCCAGCGTTCCGCCGACCTGACCCGGCAACTGCTGGCCTTTGCCCGCAGACAGACGATTGTCCCCGAGGTTCTTGACCTGAATCAGGTCGTGGAGGAGATGCTCAATATGCTCCATCGGCTGATCGGAGAGGATATCAATCTGACCTGGATTCCGGGTGAAAATTTGGGACCGGTCAATATGGACCCCTCCCAAATAGACCAGATCCTGGCCAATCTCTGCGTGAATGCCCGTGACGCTATCCTGGATGTTGGTAAGGTCACCATCGAAACAGGCGATGTCACCTTTGACCAACCCTACTGCGCAACCCATGGGAAGGCTGTCCCCGGTGAGTTTGTTTTACTCGCAGTAAGCGACGATGGCTGCGGCATGGTCCAGGAAACAATGTCAAATATTTTTGACCCCTTTTTCACAACCAAGCAACAGGGAAAGGGAACCGGGCTCGGACTTTCAACCATATATGGCATCGTCAAACAGAACAACGGTTTTATCAATGTGTACAGCGAACCAGGCCTGGGGACCACCTTCCGAATCTATCTGCCCCGGCATACAGGCAAAACCAATACGATACAAGATAGAGATAGTGAAATGGACAACGGGCAGGGCCATGGGACCGAAACCATCCTGCTTGTCGAAGATGAACTTTCAATTCTGAAGATGACCACAATGATGCTCGAACGAATGGACTATAAAGTTCTAGCGGCAGGCTCCCCGGAAGAGGCCCTTTACCTGGCAGGTGAATATTCAGGTATGATCCACATACTCATCACCGATGTGGTCATGCCGGAAATGAACGGATGGGATCTGGCGGAAAAGATTTCAGACATCTACCCGAACATCAACCGCCTGTTCATGTCGGGTTACACAGCCAACGTTATTGCCCACCATGGTGTGCTTAAAAAAGGGGTGAATTTCATCCAGAAGCCTTTTTCCCAAAAGGATCTGGCCGCTAGGGTCAGGGAGACTTTGGATCATACATCGGAGTAGGAAAATCTGTTTTCACGATCTGCCCCCACATCCATTATTATTATGAGGTTATTCGTTGTTACCCGGATCCAGGACAATTCTGCCGCCAGCCTCGTAGCCTGCCAGAAGATTCTGGACCTCGGACCAGCTCGACTCTTCCACCTCAAGGGTGTGGGTGGCAACGTCGGTATAGTCG
>JAVERV010000230.1:0-3419 GCA_034006945.1 Desulfobacterium sp.
AGGGGTGCTCTTCAGCCTTAAATGCATCGTCCAGGGCCAGCCGCTGCATATTCTGAAACTGCGGCTGTTTCCCCATGGCCTCGGGCATGGCAATACCCTCCTTGATCAGCCTCCTGTGGGGAATGATATAGTGGACCCTAATGTCAAGACAGTTTTTTCCTCAATTTAAGCTTCAAACCCGGTTGAATTTTTCGAAAAAGACAATTCGGATCTTACAACAATTTTTGATTTGCCACTCACGCCAGCGGAGGTAGAAGTCAGCTCCGAGAATGGGCCCCCAAACAGCCACGTCGGAGGAGTTGACTTCTGCCGGAGCGGGTTTAAAGATATTTTTATCATCCCACCAGCCTCAATTGATTTTCGCCATAATATACTTCAGCTGGAGTTTGCCCATTAAAACTCTGGTGAGGTCGTTCATGATTGTAAAAATTAAAGTATTTTTTCAAGGTTTTACGCAGTTGCTCAACAGATCGAAAATCGTTTACATAGATTTCTTCATACTTCACACTTCGCCAAAGCCGTTCAATAAAAATATTATCCATAGCCCGGTCTTTCCCGTCCATGCTAATTTTGATGTTCTTATCTTTTAAAACTTTTGTGAATTCGTGACTGGTGTATTGAGATCCTTGATCTGTGTTGAATATATAGGGGGTCCCATGACATCGCAGAGCCCTCTCCAAGGATGATATACAAAAATCAGTGTCCATGGTTATTGAAAGTTCCCAGGAGAGGACATAACGACTATACCAATCCATGACCGCCGTTAAATAAACGAATCCACCAGAAAGTGGGATATATGTAATATCTGTGTAATCCCGATGTCGGGATAATCTGTGCACCAAGCCTGATTTGATCTTGTTACATCAAAACTCTTCAAAAGATATGGGTAGACTTTATTTCGGGGATTAGCCCTGCTGGTATTCGGCTTAGGTGCAATGGATTGAATTCCCATTTTCCGCATCAATCGCTGAACCCGTTTACGGTTAATCTTATATCCTTTACGCCTCAAAACATTAAGAATTTGACGAGTTCCATAAAAAGGATGATCTGTATATTCTTTGTCAATGAGTCTCATAAATTCAAGGTTTTCAGCTGTTTCTTGTCCCGCAAGACCTACACGGTAATAGCTGGAACAAGGGAGTCCTATCAGTTCACATTGCTTTTGAATACTGATTCTGGAATGCTTGGGTTTAATCAGCTGTTTCTTTTCTTCAATGCTCATTAAAGATGTCCGGTGTTTTTTTTTAACCAATCCAGCTCTACCTGGAGTTGGCCGACCTTTTGATATAGACGGTCTCGTTCAATCTCAGTTTCTTTGGTTCGTTTTGCCTGGCTATTGCCAAATATCAATGAAAGGGCTTCTATTGCTTCTTTTTTCCAACAACTTACAAGACTTGTATGGATAACGAACTCAGAGGCAATTTCATTGACAGTTTGATTCCCTTTTATAGCTGCCAATGCGACTTTGCTTTTTAATTCTTTACTGTAGTTTTTCCGTTTCAAAATTAACCCCTTTTTCATTTCTGGACTGTTTTATTTTATCTTAACATATTGTCCAGTTTCCGGGGCGCTGTCTGTCAAGCATTCTGTCGCATTTTTGGTTTAACGATTTTATTACTTCCCGTCTTTTTAGCTTCCGGTTAGCACCCTCATCATCCCCCTGTCAAGGGTCGAGATGAACGCTGCGCGCCCTTGACAGGGGGATGATGAGGGTGCTGTGTAGTTATCAAGAGATGATTGTCATCATCTCGATTTTAAAAATCATTTTTTAATTCCCATATCAACCAGTCATACGGTACTCATGTTCATCACATTCCCGGCCAACTTCTTCTCTGGGAGGATTTAACCATACATGCCTATGGGTTCCCAGTTCCGTATATCTCTGCTCCAGCGTTCCGGTTTCCTGGATTTGGCAGACAAATAAACGCTTTTACGTTTATCAAGGATCTCATGGTCTTTGCCGGTATGCCGATCTGCCGGTGTGACATACTGAATGGCACTATGCAGATGTTCATGATTGTACCAATGAACAAATGCGGCCACCCAATTCCGAGCTGCGTCGATGGAAGGAAACGGAGTACCGGGGTAATCAGGTCTGTACTTACAGGTCCTGAACAATGCTTCTGAATATGGATTGTCGTTGCTGACCCTTGGTCGGCTATAAGATTTAGTTACTCCCAGGGCATCAAGCTTGGCTTTCATGGCAAACCCCTTCTGGGGCCCGCCGTTATCTGCATGAAGAGCTGGTGGATTAAGAATACACCTTGGGCCAGCACCGCTTTATAGACCAGGCTCGCACCCAGTTCAGCACTCTCTGTGGGATGTACCTCCCAGCCGACTATCATACGACTGTAAACATCCATGATCATATACAGAAAAAAGTACATGCCGCGGATTTCAGAAGGCAACCACGTTATATCCCAACTCCAAACTTGGTTCGCAGTGGTGGCACAAAATCCTTTGGGCGGAGTATGTTTTCTGGGAGAACGACTGCGGCCCCTGTGATTCTGCTCTCCGGCTTTATGGAGAATCCGGTAAAAACTTGATTCAGAGGCGATATAAACTCCTTTGTCCGCCAGTTTCGGCACAATCTGGCCTGGGGGAAGACTTCCATACCTGGGATCATGGCAAACTGAGAGAACCTGACTTACCTCCTTATTGGACAGTTTATTGGATGGCCTTGGCCTCTTGGCTGTTGGCCGGCCATCCACTTTAATCTCATGTTCACGGGTCCAGCGTTGATACGTACGAGAACAGATCCCAACAACCCTGCAGGCCGGTTCAAGGCGTGCTCCGGCTTCCCTGGCTTTATCGATCAGCACAACAGTTCTGCGGCGATCCGGGGCGCTGATCATTCGCCCTCTGGGTCCCCCCAAATCGCCTGGACTTTTTTTTGCAACACTAACAGGGCAGCCACTTCTGCAAGGGCTTTCTCCTTGCGCTTGAGCTCCCTTTCAAGATGTTTTATGCGCTTCTGGTCATCTTTCTGGCTGGCCTTGAGTTTATTGGCAACCTGTCTGTCCCAGTCATTGGCGTTTTCACAGGCCTGACGCCAGTGGAGCACCTGTTCCGGGTATATGCCCTTTTTCCGACAGTATTCTGCCAGCTCAGACTCATTCATTGCCGCTGTTTCCAGAACGGTGGAAAATTTGTCCTGGGCACTCCAGCCTTTAGGCTCACTGCTGGCATCCGGTAGTAGTATGCCTTGTTGACGAGCCTGCTGACGCCATTTATACAAAGTTGCTTTACTGATGCCCTCTTCTAAGGCCAGCTGACTAATAGGCCGTGTATGGGGTGGCATCATTTTCTTTAAAACCGCTTCCTTTCGTTCAGGTGTGTATCGCATGCTTGTAATCCTCCTACGCCCCTCATTATAATACTTTTTACTTCATGCGACAACTATCCTGCCACAGGGGGGG
>JAVERV010000231.1:0-3409 GCA_034006945.1 Desulfobacterium sp.
ATCGTCAAATTAAGGCATATCTACCCCAAAGCTGGAAAGCCGGTTTGATGGAGTCCTATGACCATCTTCTAAATATGGGTAAGGTGCCTGTGAGCAGGACCATTTAATCTGCCATAAAAACGGTTTAAAGCCGGCCCTACCAATGGCTTCCTTTGAAATGGGATTTGATAGGTTGTATTTAGGATCAAACCTATTTCAGAGGAGGATTTATGGAAGAAAAACAGAAAATTGATGTATCTGTATTCAGATACACTGTAATTCAAGACTTTGTATGCGGTATGACGCTCGATCATGGGGAACGAGAGCGATTACTAAGGGAGAAGTGCGCCCGCAAATGGCTGATCCCCCACTCTTGCAAAACAAGTATCAGCCGTAGCACCATTCAACGATGGATATACCTTTATGAATCAAGCGGTAAACAGGTTGATTCTCTGCGTCCCTTGGGTCGGAAAGATAAAGGGGAGACCCGTGTTCTGGATGAAGAAACTTGCCTGATACTAAGAGGGTTGAGACAAGAACTACCAGATGTGACGGTTCCCTTTATCATGAAAACTATTAAAAAGCGTGGGCTTGCTCCCATCGGTCTGTCCCAATCAACTGTGTATCGTTTTTTTCACCAGGAGAATCTTATGAAATACCGCACTCCACCTGAAGACTGTCGTAAATTTGAAGAGGCGCACCCGAATGAGACCTGGCAAAGCGATGTCATGCACGGTCCCCATGTGGAAATCGATGGTAAACAACGCAAAACGTATCTTATTGCTTTTATCGATGACCATTCACGGTTAATTGTATATGGGCAATTTTATGCTTCAGAAAATACAAAGTCCTTCATGCATGGGCTTGAACAGGCTTTTCTCAGACGTGGTCTGCCACGTAAGCTGTACGTCGACAATGGCAGCGCCTTCCGTTCCAAACAGCTTATGCACACTATGGCATCTCTTGCCATTGCCCTTATCCATTCAAGGCCATATAAGCCCCGAGGGCGAGGAAAAATTGAACGGTTCTTTAAAACTGTTCGCTCACAATTTCTACCAGGTTTTTCCGGAACCTCCTTGGATGAGATCAATGTAAAATTTCAAGAATGGCTGGATGATGATTACAATGTGCGCAAGCATTCCGGCACCGGCCAAAAACCGTTGGAACGCTTTATTGACGGTATTGAGTGCATTCGTTCCACTCCAACCGATCTCAAGGAGCATTTTAGAAAGACTGTTCGACGAAAAATGAATAGGGATCGAACCATTATTCTTGACAAACGGTTGTATGAGGGGCCGGTGGAGCTTATTGGCAAACAGGTGGAATTGCTTTTCCATGAAAATGAATATGACCGAGTGGAACTCAGACACCAGCAAAAATCCTGGGGCTTTTTAAAACAAGTGGATCTTAATGTTAACTGCCGTGTAAAGCGTGGGAAAAATAATGATTCAATCGTTTCAGTTCAAGAAACTACCACTACTAAAACCGGTCAAATGTGGGGAGGTAAGTGATGAACACCTCCCATCGTATTTTTTTTCAGCTCCACAGAGAGCCCTTTATTGCCGATATCTCCCACAAAGAAATTCTGGTAACCCCAGATATCAAGGGAGTGGAAGATCGTATTTCCTATGCCGTCAGCCTTGGAAGCGTGGCGTTGATCACCGGAGAAATCGGCAGCGGCAAATCCACTGCCTTGAGATATGTCTCAGGCAAATTTCATCCTTCAGAGTATCGCATCATACATGTCACAGCTTCCAATGGCTCTATCCTGGAGTTGTACCGCAACATTCTGGGAGAACTTGATCTGGATCCTGTGGGCAGTTCAAGGACCCGCATGACCCGACAAATAAAACAACAAGTCATAGATACCGTCATCGGCAAAAAAATGAAAATGATCCTGATAATTGATGAAGCCTCTTTGCTACGGGTAGACGTTTTTTCAGAACTTCACACCCTGACCCAGTTTGACAATGACTCAAAACCTTTTTTACCCATTATCCTTGCAGGTCAAGGCAATCTGGTGGACAACCTAAAATATAGATATTCCATGCCTCTGGCATCACGGGTAGTGGCCAGATGCCACCTTCAGGGTGTTGATCAACAGGGAATGAAGGATTATCTCCTTCACCATCTCTCTATTGCAGGAAAACATGAAGACGTGTTTGAGCCAGCAGCGATAACTGCCATACATCAGGGCTCAGGCGGGTTGTTCAGAAAGGCTAATCACTTGGCAAGGGGATCCATCATTGTGGCTGCCCAGGCGAAATCACCCCTGGTTTTGGCAGAGCATGTCCGCATTGCAGCTACTGAAATTTTCTAATTCTTAATTAAACAAATAACTGTAATAGCAGGCAAAGGCGATCGCCTTTGTCTGCTGAGTTTTTTATGGAAAAACTTTTTTATAAACTGCATCGTTATTTTAAGGCAGATTACCATCTGGCTGTGCTGGACATGGATGCTGGCAAGCGTTGGGTGGTAAAACCTGAAGCCTCTAACATCGCTTACCTAAAAGCTGAAAATGCACAGGGAAAACACATCCTCATTCAGCCTGCTGTCCAGGGGTGTTATTTGATGGCCGACGATATCGCAGTTCAGCTATTGCATCTTCATCACCAGTTTAACAATGGCAGTTGGAAACCTGGTAGAATGGTCATTGAGACATCTCCAGGCAACTATCAGGTGTGGATACATGCAAGCAGAGCACTGAACTTGGATGAAAAACGTTACTGGCTCAAAAAAATGCACTCAGATCCCGGCGCTGATCCTTATAATCGCTGGGGCCGGTGCCCCGGCTTCAGGAATACAAAACAAAAATATTGTGATACCTCCGGTAAATATCCACTGGCAAAGCTCATCTGGATTGACTGGAAACTACAAACCCTTATTCCAAAAATTAACCTGCCAACACCGCCAACCAAAACCTTATCCCTTTCCCCTCTACCCCTGGAGGGGGGCGTGTGCCATGCTCTTAAAATCCATAGGCATCATTATGACCGTGGAGATGAGTCTGCTACCGATTTTGCCTATACCTTGGCTTTGTTCAGAAGAGGAGTTTCCCAAGAGGAAGTCCGAAACAGGATTCTTGAGCAAAGAAATGATTGGACAAATCATTCTGGTAAAAGAAGTAAAGAGGCATACCTAAAAAGGACAATTCAACGAGCGAAACACCTAATTGAGTCGACCCCAAAATAGTTGCCAGCCACCCACTAAAATCTGATTTTTTGAAATGAGCAATTTAATTTGGAAACTTTTTGAGTTGTTCAAATTAATCAGACAATTTGCTCCAAGAGAATTTGGCAATCAACAGGGGGCTATAAAATCGAGACTCCCACGGTGATGTTTCGGCGGGAGTTTCCTATAAATTGTTTTAAGGTGATTTATAATAGCTTATAAATGTCTTCTGGAGCATCAATAATTAAAGTTGCACCAG
>JAVERV010000232.1:0-3403 GCA_034006945.1 Desulfobacterium sp.
TAATTTCCCTTGGGTAAACCCCCGGCTTTGCCGGGGGACCCCAACAGTTTGACGATTCCGGCAAAATAAAGAAGCCTCCGAATTCGTGGACCGCTCAAAGTCACGAAAAAGGAGGCTTCATGAACGACGTACAATGTTTAAGCCACACAAAATGGGAATGCAAGTTCCATATCGTGTGGATCCCGAAATGCCGGAGGAAGATGCTCTATGGCCAACTCCGGAAAAACCTTGGCGACGTGTTGCATGATCTGGCCCGGCAAAAGGAGAGCCGGGTGCTGGAAGGACACCTGCAACCCGACCATGTGCATATGCTGATCTCCATCCCGCCCAAGTATGCGGTGGCTCAGGTGGTGGGGTATATGAAAGGCAAGAGTGCCATCCACATCGCGCGGACCTACCTCGGTCAGCGAAAGAACTACGGTGGCATGAGCTTTTGGGCACGGGGCTATTTCGTTTCAACTGTGGGTGCCGATGAGACAGTGGTTCGGGCGTACATTCGCGACCAAGAGCAGGAAGACCAACGTCTCGAGCAACTCCATTTGTTCAAGTAGTCGACCACCGAAAGGTGGTCAGAGGATCTGTTGAATAGACCGCTTTGAGCGGTTCACAATCTGTCAAGCCACCGGCTTTGCCGGTGGTCACTGACTCTAGACCATAGCTGTACACCATTACATCGCGAATCAAGCCGTTCTGGGTACGATGGCGAAACTTGAAGCAAACCTGATCCCTGCTGAGCACTTTTTCCATCTCCATCTTAATTTGCTCAGGAGGCAGCAGGTTGATATTTTGTATATACATGTTCCGCAGTTCGTTTTGGGGCCAACCATAAAAGGCCGCCGCCGCCTCATTGGCATCCAGGATGGAACCGTCCTCCGGGGCGATGAGTAACTTCACCGCAGGGTGTTTTTGAAACAACGAGCGAAACTTAGCTTCGTTTTCTCGTAAATCCTCCTCCACCTTTTTCCGTTCAGAGATGTCACGACATATGCAGAAAATCATCTTGCGGCCACAGAATTGAGCGGTGCTGTTGCTCAATTCCACATCAATGACGCTGCCGTCCCGCCGTACATGTTGAGTCTCGAAGTACTGCCCAGTTCCGTTGATCTGCTGGAGCATGCTGAGAACCTCATCCCGGCTGAACACTTTGTCCCAATCCCAAACATTGGACTCGTGAATTTCCTCCATGGTGTAGCCGAGCATAGAGGCAAATTTCTGGTTCGCTTTGCAGACTCGACCTTCTATATCAAGCACGAAGATACCTTCCCGCGATGTATCGAAAAGAATTTGTAAAATTGCTTCCTGCCCCTGGGCCAACTCCGCAAGGTCACTGCACCCGGGTAACCATCCCTTGCCTTTCTGATCGGAATCGTGATTTTTCATGTCATGATCTCTGGTGATTCCCCTTGGTTGACAGGCTGCTTTAGGTGTTCAGACAGAATTCTGTGGATGTCAAGTGAATCACCTGTTTGGGTTGTCTTGTGCCGCTGACAGTATGAATATATATGCCTCGTCTGGTGTCTGTCGATCTAAAGGGTTCCTCGAAAAATAACTGCAATAAAAGTGCAGAGAAATTCTGATTTTTATCGATAAATTAGGTAGATGTGATATTGTATCGAGAAATCATCCGGCATCCATCACTTAACGGAGACCGACATGCACCAACTGGGATTTCTCGACTTCACCACCAGGCTGCAACGTATCGACAAGGCGGGTGACCCACTGCGCAAGCTGAACGAAAATGTCGACTGGGAGCAGTTTCGACCCATTCTGGAGAAGGCGAGAGCGAAGGAGAAAAAGTCGCCAGCCGGTGCCAAAGGCTATGATGTTGTGCTCCTGTTCAAGGTGCTGATTCTTCAGTCGCTCTACAATCTTGCCGACTCGGCCGTTGAGTTCCAGATCCTTGACCGCTACTCGTTTTCCCGGTTTCTCGGTCTGCGTGCTGCCAGCAAGGTACCGGACGCCACCACCATCTGGCTTTTCCGGGAGGATCTGACCAGGGCTCAGGTGGTGGAGGAGCTGTTTAACCGCTTTGACCAGTTCCTGGGAGAGGCTGGTTTTCGTGCGCAGAAGGGGCAGATCATCGACGCAAGTATTGTCCGGGTGCCGGTGCAGCGCAACAGCCGGGACGAGAACCGGCAGATCAAGGCCGGTGAGCAACCGGAGGGCTGGAGCGAGGCCAAGAAGCGACAGAAGGACGTGGATGCCCGGTGGACCAAGAAAAACGGCAAGAGCTTTTTTGGCTACAAGAACCACATTTCGGTGGATGTGAAGCACAAACTGATCCGGAAATTTCACGTCACCAGTGCGGAAGTGCATGACAGCCAGGTGGTGGAGGAACTGCTGGATGCCAACAACACCAACCGTGAACTGTGGGCGGATTCCGCTTATCGCTCCCGGGAGCGGCTGGCGTGGTTGCGCGAGCACGGGTACCGGGAGCGGTTGCAGCGCAAAGGCACCCGCAACCATCCGCTTTCCGCCTGGGAGCAGCAGGGAAACCGGACGCGGTCTCGCATTCGCTCCCGGATTGAACATGTCTTCGGTGTCCAGTCCCAGCGAGCGGGGAACCTGCTCCTGCGAGGAGTCGGCCTGGCCCGGGCGGTGGCCAGGATTGGTTTGCGCAACTTGGCCTACAACTTGGACCGATACGGGACGCTGGCCCTGGCATAAGGGGGTGGTGCGTCCAGATGTCGAAAAGGCATCTTCTGGATGCATCCAAGGCCAGCAAGACGGGCCGAAAGATGATCGAAAGCGGTCGGGTTCCAACTGACGACAGTCTCTCGTTGGCTGAATCACAGCGGTAAAGTGGTCGCTCGGCGCATAATCAGATTATTCGAGGGTCCCTAAACAGAGGTGGGTGCTAGGTTTCCTTGGACTTCGTAATCAGATAGATGGCCAGCATCCAGGCTGGCAAGGGTAACTTGGTCGAGGCAAAGATGGTACTCTGGGGCCGGCGCATTTTGAATAGGGCCCCCCGGCATTGTTCTTCTGTGCCGTAGGTTGTTAGGAATTGTGGCAAACTGCCACCTTCCTGAGACTGAATTTTGTTTTTCGTTTTCGCCATGGCGCGCTTCGGTGAAGAAGAGTGATGCCTCATTATGCCATAGCTGGTCGGACAGATAGCGTCCTATCGAGAAAAAAATCAACCGGCTGAGTTTGAGTGGTAATAAGAGAAAAAATAGGTGCCAGCAAGGCACCTATTTTCCTTTTTATACGAATTTTCGGATTAACCTTAATGCCCAACAAAAGTACACCGAGCGAAAAAGACGATTAAAGCATGGCTCTTCGTCGTTTCAAGTGGATTTCAGAAGATGCTGTATGGGCGCTGCCAGCAGGTAAATGATGCTGATGAACGTGTCATCGTTGCGGTATCCCCTGGCCCGGCATTTGGCGGCCTGGAAGATGC
>JAVERV010000233.1:0-3401 GCA_034006945.1 Desulfobacterium sp.
ACAACTACCTCAAGTTTGGAACAATTAAACTTTATTTTTTAGGAGATTGTCACATGGCTAACGGAACAGTAAAATGGTTTAACGATTCAAAGGGTTTTGGTTTTATCGAGCAAGAGAACGGAGAGGACCTTTTCGTTCATCACTCAAGCATCAATGCCACAGGTTTTAAGTCCCTCAATGAAGGAGACAAGGTAACATTTGACGTAGAGCAGGGCCAGAAAGGACCGGCTGCGGGTAATGTTACAGTAGTATAGTATAGCGCATTAAAACCATGAGCCCTAAGGGGTGAATGGTTTTTAGGTGAATATATGAAAAAGGCCCTGTTGATTTATTTCAACAGGGCTTTTTTGCGTCTGGCCTACTGCCTACTGCCAGTCTTTGGCAGGTACTCGCTGAAAACAGAGCCATAGATTTCCCAGATAGTGATGAAGAGTGCGGAAATAATCGGGCCGATGATGATTCCAAGAAGCCCGAACATTGCAATACCGCCAAGGGTGCCAAACAAAACAAAGAGATCGTGCATCTCCGTGTCCTTTCCTACCAGCCGGGGTCTGAGCAGATTGTCAATATTCCCCGCAACAGCTCCGCACAGTACTGCAAGTATTATTACACCGGTAAGGTCTCCCATGAGCAAAAGGATGATTATGCCCGGCCCCCACACAAGGGCAGTCCCAAAGGCCGGGATGATGGAAGTGACGGCCATGATGCTTCCCCAGAAAACCGGTCCATTGATTCCGGCAAACGCAAAGGCAAGGCCGCAGATAGATCCCTGAATAATCCCGATAATAAGTGTGCCCTTGATGGTGGCCCGGGTGACAGAGGTGAACCGCCGTAACAGAAGCTGTTCATCCTCGTTCCTGAGGGGCAGAAAGTAGAGAATCCGGTCAAGGAGCTGATTGCCCATGGTTAAAAAATAGAACATGACATAGAGCATGATGATGGATCCGAAAAGTGCGTTCATGGTCATCTTGGTGGCGGAGGAAAGGGAGTTGATTAAAAAGGTGGAAATGGTGCCCACAAGCTCGCCGGCTTTTTTGATTATTACGTCCCGATAGGGCAGGATCTCCTCGTAAAAGGGTATTTTGTACAGGTATTGGGTAAAGGTCGATGGCTCTTTGATAAACGACTGCACCCAGGGTGTAACAGATTGACCCACGTTTATCGCCTGGGTCACCACCACCCCTATGAGCATGGATAGAGGGATGAGAATCAGGAGGACAAAGGCCGCTATAACTATCACGGAGGCCAGATTCTCCCGGCCCCGGAGGCGCTTGGTCAGCCAGTTGTGGGCGGGTTTTGCCATGGCTGAAAACAGACTTGCCATGAACATGGACATGAGAAATTGATGAATCATGGTTAAGAACAGGGCGGATATCAGGAAAACCAGGCTCAATAGTATTGTTTTGCGTGCAGCTTCTTGTGCTGTCATTTATCGTGGTCTCCATCAACCATGCTAAAATAAAAATCGATGATCGAGTCTAGGAGACTCGGAAATAAATTGTTAATTTCCAGGCCCCAGTAACGGGTCACGGGGTCCCAGGCAAGAGAGCTGGAGCATCCTGATCGGAACGACTTTTCACCTGATAATGAATGACAGCCGTGTTTTTTGCAGGTTCAGCCAGTTTCAGGCCTGACTGGTCCAGGGCAAAACCTATGGAAATACTGCCAGAAGCCGTTATGGAGTCAAGGGAAATGGGTTCAGTGAACAGGGTTGAAATTTCTTTCAGGGTGAGGCTGCCACCGGTTACCATGACGGTTTGAGGAACTGCCCTTGCGGATTCCACAATGAGATCCTTGTTAAGCTTTCCGGTCCAGGTGGGTTGAACAATCAGGAGTTTGTTTTCACGTACATCCACACTGATCTCAATCTGTGACGGTTCCACCTGTTTTAACTGGATTCCAGGAGGAAGAAGTACATTACCCTTTTCGATGGTGATGGGATTTGGTCCGGGCACGGCCTTGGAAACATCCACTTTAACCTTGATCTGGTCGAGTCCCATGGCCTGAATCAGGGGACGGGCACCGCTGATCAGAAGTTTTACGCTGTTTGCCGAGGATGAGTTTATCTCCATTTTGGGTTGCAGATTGGTGAATTCAATGGGAATTTCACGATTTGCCAGGATCTCCACCCCTCTGGAAAAGCTGAGCCATACTCCGGTTACACTGACGAAACAGATGAGAGCTGCGGCCGTGAGTTCTAACGTCCTATGTCTCAGGCCTTTGCGGGCAGATTCTGCGCCCAGGTCCTCCTCTAAAAGTGTATGAAGCACATGGCTGTCATTGATGTCGTAGATCCTGCTTTCTTTGATCAGGGATATTTTTCCCCTCTCTTCAGAAACCACAATCACCCGGGCATCGGTCTGTTCTGTAATTCCCACTGCAGCTCTATGCCGGGTTCCAAAATAAGAGGGTAGATCCTGGCGTTTGGACAAGGGCAGGATAACTCCCACGTCCGTCACCCGGTTGCCCTGGATGACGGCTGCACCATCATGGACCGGGTTGTCAAGCCAGAAGATGCTGATCAGCATTTCCCGGGAGAGCTTCCCCTGCCAGGAAATGCCACCCTGGATGCTGCTTTCAAGGCCCTGTTTCATGGGAAGAACTATCAGAGCACCGATTTTTTTCCGGGCAAGCTCATACACACTTTCAACGATAATGGATATGGGGGTCTGAAATTGATATTGGGGAAATCCCCAGAAAAAAGACTTAAGGCTCTTTGTCTGAAGGATGGTTGAGATCTCATTTCTGAATACAATGATGATTACAAGGGCGGCGACCGTGATGATCCCCTGCAGGGCCCAGCTTGTAATGATAAGCCCCATGACAAGAGAGATCTGTTTTGCAAACCAGAGGAGACTGATGACAATGAGCACCCTGATGACGTTGGTACCGCGGAACATGACATAGAGACGGAACAGCACATAGCTGTTGAACACGATATCAAAAAGATCCTGCCATCTTAGTCCGAAAGGGATGTTTAAAATAGTATCCATTATGGTCAATCTGAAATGCTGAAATGGAGAGTTTTAAGAACAGTATCGTCTATATTTACAATATCGACGCGCCAGGGCCCTTTATCTATATCTCTGAGTTGCATGCTTGAAAACGAGGACCATTTGGGTGGTTTTAAGGTGAGCTTGGTCAGGAAAACTAAACGGTCCTGTCTGTACCACTTGTGAAAGATATCCGTCGTTTGTGGAACCGGATCAAAGGAGGTAAAGCAGATGATAGTATCCCTGGCAATGGAAAAGACAACGGCCGGATGCACGGGAAGATAATTTTCAATGGTTTCACACATTACAGCACCGACAAGGGTTGGGCCTTTTTCACCGGTTTCGGCAGCCCCTGTCCCGGAGCACACCAAAAGGATGATTGCCGTATATACTGCATGAACGGCAAGT
>JAVERV010000061.1:0-22786 GCA_034006945.1 Desulfobacterium sp.
ATTGAGCAGGTAACGGACAAGTTTCGTATTGTACGGATTCAATGCGGCGGCTTAAAATATCGCAGAAAAGAGCTGTTATGGCCCTATCTGGACGAATTTGCAGACAAAACTATTAAATTTATTCAGCAGGAACGAGCGATTCCCGATCTTGTCCACGGGCACTATCCGGATGCGGGCCATGTGGCAGCAGAACTTGCCGGCTTTTTCGGCATTCCTCTGGTTTATACGGGACATTCCCTTGGCCGTTCTAAAAAGAAACGGCTGGTTGATGAGGGCGGCGATCTCCGTGATATGAACCGGTCTCTTAAAATTGATCATAGAATAGAGGTGGAGGAGAGCATCCTTAAATCGGCCGACCTTGTTATCACAAGCACCCGCCAGGAGATTGATGGTCAATACGGGCGCTACAGGAACCGCACCCTTCCAAAGTATGCTGTTATCCCCCCCGGTATTGAGATAGAGAAGTTTTATCCCTATTACCATGATGATCCTGAGGATGTTAAGGAAAAGGAGGAGAGTCTCTTTGCCAGGGAATCGGTGAAAAAGGAGCTGGGCCGGTTTTTTCAGCATCCGGATAAACCCGTTATTCTTGCCCTTTGCCGACCTGATCGACGAAAAAACATCCAGGGCCTTATCCAAGCCTATGGCGAAGATCTGGAACTCCAGGCCATTGCAAACCTGGCCGTTTTTGCCGGGATCCGCAAGGATATCTCGGAAAAAGAGGAGAGCGAGCGTGATGTGCTAACCCAGATGCTGCTTTTAATGGACAAGTACAACCTCTACGGACGGATGGCCATTCCAAAACAGCACAATTTCGAACACGAAGTACCTGAATTATACCGGATCGTGGCCGAAAAAGGAGGGGTGTTTGTCAACCCCGCCTTGACCGAACCCTTTGGTCTTACCCTGTTAGAGGCTCTTGCCTGCGGTCTTCCCATTGTGTCCACCTGTAACGGTGGTCCCCAGGATATCATGGAAAACTGCAAGGGCGGCATTCTGGTTGACCCCACAGATTCAAAAGCCATGTCTTCGGCCATTCGAAAGGTTCTGGTTCACCCTGATCAATGGAATCAGTTCTCAAAATCAGGAATCCTGAACGTTCGCAAGTTTTATACCTGGGAAAATCATGCCCAAACCTATGTTGGGAAAATCGAGGCGCTCTGCAAAGGAGCTGAACACTCAACCACGAGTTTTACCAGAACTGGAGTTCCGGCCATAGGCCGACGCCTTACAGACCTTGATTGTTTTTTGATCACCGATATTGACAACACCCTTTTGGGTGGTGACCCGGAAGATCTCAAGGCTCTGATCTCATTGCTTGAACAAAATAAAGACCGCCTGGGTTTCGGGGTGGCCACGGGCAGAATGTTCGAATCTGCCGTTGAGGTTTTGAAGGCACATGGGGTAATGATGCCCGACATTATAGTCTCCTGCGTTGGGAGCCAGATTCGATACGGCGATTCTTTTTACTATGACAGGGGATGGGAAACCCATATCTCCAAAAACTGGAACCCGGATCTCATGGCCTTGCGCCTTGGGGAGATTGATTTCATAAGGCCCCAGGAAAAGGAAAAACAGACCCCTTTTAAGCTGAGCTATTACATGGAGCCTGGCAAGGATCGACTGGCCATGGTGCACCATTTTCTGACCAATAACCGGTTTAAGTACAACCTCATTTACTCCCATGAAGAATACCTTGATATCTTGCCCTTCAGGGCGTCAAAGGGCAAGGCGATCCGCTATATAGGCTATAAGTGGGAGATTGCCCTTAAAAACATTCTGGTTGCGGGTGATTCAGGCAATGACGCTGAAATGTTAAAGGGAGTGCCCCCGGGAATCGTTGTGGGCAACTATAGCCCCGAACTTGAAACCTTGAAATCGACCAGAAATATTTACTTTGCCAGAGGATCTCATGCCAGGGGAATAATGGAGGGAATTGATCACTATGGGTTTATTGAAAAAACGAGGAGAATAGCAACAGATGGCAATAAAGAATAAAATTCAACTGATCACCTATCCAGACAGCCTGGGAGCCAATCTTCCAGAGCTTCACTATGTTCTTCGTAAATATTTTTTCAAGGCCATTGGCGGTGTACATCTGCTGCCCTTTTATCCCTCTTCGGCAGATAGGGGTTTTGCTCCCCTGACCTATGACGAGGTGGATCCTGCCTTTGGCACCTGGGAGGACGTTGAAAAGATCGGCCAGGATTTTGATCTGATAATTGATTTCATGGTCAACCACATCTCCCGGCAGTCAATTTTTTTTCAGGATTACATGACCAGGGGAAAGGATAGTGAGTTTGCCGACATGTTTTTAAGCTTTGACAAGATCGCCCCTGACGGCTGGGTGGACGAGGAGGATCTTAAAAAAGTTTACACCCGAAAGCCCAGGCACCCCTATCAGACACTGGAGCGGCCCGACGGATCCCTTGAAAAGATCTGGTGCACCTTTGACCATGAGCAGATCGATCTTGATTACGATTCGCCAAAAACAAGGGAGGTGATGCGTAATTTCCTCATCCGGCTTGTGAGGAACCGGCCCAAGATGATAAGGCTTGATGCCATCGCCTACACCACCTTTGAACTTGGCACCGATTGTTTTTTCCTTGAGCCTAAAATATGGGAACTCCTTGAGTGGTTCAACGATTACGCCTCAGCCTTTGATACGGAAATTCTGCCCGAGGTGCATGAACATTACACCTATCAGATGAAGCTCGCCCAAAAGGGGTATTGGTGCTACGACTTTGCCCTTCCCATGCTCGTTCTCCACGCCCTTTACATGGGAACAGCAAGACCTCTCAAATCCTGGCTCGGCAAGTGTCCCAGGAAACAGATAACCACCCTTGACACCCATGACGGCATCGGCGTAGTGGATGTAGAAGGGCTTTTAAAACCCGATGAAATTGAAAAAACCCTTGATGCCCTTTACAAGCAGGGTTCCAACGTAAAAAAGATCTATTCAGGACCGGATTACAGCAATCTGGATGTGTACCAGGTCAACTGCACCTTTTATTCGGCCCTGGGCGCCCATGACGATACCTATATTACTGCCCGCACAATCCAGTTCTTTACGCCCGGCGTGCCCCAGGTCTACTATGTGGGGCTGCTTGCCGGGGAAAATGATATAGAGCTCGTTGAACGTACACGCCTGGGAAGGAACATCAACCGCCATAACTATTCCCTGGAAGAGGTGAGGGAAGGAGTTAAAAAACCCGTGGTGCAGAGGCTTTTGAAGCTCATGGAGTTTCGCAATTCCTATCCCGCCTTTAACGGCAGCTTTACCCTTTTGCCTTCAAGTGATTCGGTCCTTGTCCTGCGCTGGACCCATGAAGCACACAAAGTAACTGCCAGAATCGATCTGAAAACCTGCAAGTCAACCATTACCTATACCGATCCTGTGGCATCCCGGGTGGTTGATTTTAAGGCGTAGATTTTTACTGACTCATATGTCCTGGAGGACACAACGAAGATTGAAACACGATAGCTGTTAGCTGTTAGCGTTTAGCTGTTAGCTAAGAGCTAAAAGCTAAACGCTAATAGCTAAAAGCTGTTTCTTATAACCGGCACGGCCGGAGCGAGAGATGGCATCCGGCCACAACGAATATTGAAACTCCGCTACCTATGGCGCTTCGAAGCGAGTTTCATATAAAAAAAAAGAGGTTTTAAATGATAACGTATCAATCTGTAACAAAAATATTCGGCAAGGGGAAAAATACAATTACCGCCATCGATAATGTAAGCTTTACCATTCCCAAGGGCGAAATAGTGGTGTTTCTCGGCCCATCGGGATGCGGCAAAACAACGACCCTGCGTCTTACCAACAGGCTGGAGACACTCACACGTGGAAGCATAACCGTCGATGGAAAGAATATCATGGATCTCGATGTCGTCCAGCTCAGGCAGCGCCTGGGATATGTGATCCAGGCCATCGGGCTTTTTCCAAACAAAACCATAGCTGAGAATATTGCCGTTGTGCCGAGACTCCTGGGGTGGGACAAAGACCGTATAGCAAAGCGTATCGATGAGCTGCTTGACATGACCAACCTGAACCCTGAACTTTACAGAGATCGTTATCCTGCGGAGCTCTCCGGTGGTCAGCAGCAGCGGGTGGGGGTAGCCAGGGGACTTGCCGCAGACCCTAAGATACTTCTCATGGATGAGCCCTTTGGTGCAATAGACCCCATCAACAGGGAAGAGATTCAGGATGAGTTCCTAAAGCTCCAGGCAAAGTTAAAGAAGACTGTGGCCTTTGTTTCCCATGACATACATGAAGCCATAAAGATGGGTGATCGTATTGCCATCTTTGACAGGGGACGTCTGGTACAGTACGATACACCTGAGATTATTCTGACCCAGCCCAAAAATAAATTTGTCTCCGACTTTGTGGGTGCCGACAGGGCTTTGAAAGTCCTTGGGCTCATGTGGGTACGTGATATTATCAACCGAAAACCCAAAAACATAATCCAGGGATCCGACAGTTCCCAGGAGGCATTAGGTTTTATGACGGCAGAGAAATTTCGCTACGCCATAGTGGTCGAACAAAACAAACCAATAGGCTTTGTTATGCAGAAAACCCTCAAGTATGAACAGGGGCCTGTACGGAATGTTGTGGAGCCATATCCCCTTTTTGTCTATGAAAATACCCAGCTCAGGGATGTCCTCTCTTCCATGCTCATGTACAGTACCCCGACCTTCTGCGTTGTGGACGAAAATAAAAGCCTTGTCGGTACAGTAACCTACAACGACATACAAAAAGCGGTAAAGGCAAGCTATGCAGATGAAACAGAAAATGTTGAAAATGAGGTGGCCGGATGAGTACACTCAGATTTATATGGGATAATTTTAACGAGGTTCTGTATCTCTCCTGGGAGCACATCTGGATTGTGGGGATAGCGCTCCTCATAGCCACACCAATCGGGGTTACTCTGGGGGTCTTGATTACAAGACATGAAGAGTTTGCCTCCAGGGTTTTGAACGGTGCAAACATACTTATGACCATCCCATCCATCGCCCTTTTTGGATTGATGCTGCCCGTTCTTGCCATATTTAACATGGGTCTTGGAAAAATTCCGGCTGTGATAGCCCTGGTCCTTTACAGTCAGCTTCCCATCATCAGAAACACCTACACAGCCATAAAAAATGTTCCTCCAGCCCTTGTGGACGCAGGCAAGGGTATGGGCATGAGCAAGTGGAGGCTTTTGCGGGAGCTTGAAATACCCCTTGCCACACCTGTAATTATTGCAGGATTGAGGACGGCTGCTGTTATGAATATAGGGGTTGCAGCTATTGCAACCTATATCGGAGCAGGTGGGTTGGGGGTGTTTATTCAGCAGGGTATTGCAAGGGTTTATCCTGAGATGGTACTGAGCGGTGCAATACTTGTGTCTATTCTCGCCATAATTGTAGACGGTGGGATGGCTCTGCTGGAGAGGATTGCGACGCCTGAAGGTATCAGGGTGCAGAGGAGGGTTTCGCGATGAAAAATCTATCTGCAAAATTATACAGGATTGTCATTGCGGTTCTTATTTTGATTGCGGGTGTGACATTTGAACGAACAGGTCTTATAGAACTATTTTCTGATCCCTACGAATATCCGGTTTTAGTGGAGCTGTTTCTCCAGCACCTGTTTCTTGTGACGTTGAGTATGACCTTTGCCACGATCCTGGGATTAACGGCGGGAATTGTGCTTACCAGGCATCGTTTTCGGCGTTACGCCGGGATCTGCATGTATGTTATCGGACTCGGACAAACCATCCCCTCCCTTGCCGTTCTGGCGATAGCCATGAGTTTCATGGGTATCGGCATAAAGCCTGCGGTATTTGCCCTGACCATCTATTCCATACTTCCCATAGCTAGAAATACCCTTGCCGGAATTACTGCAGTACCTCCGGAACTTATTGATGCCGGGAAAGGCATGGGAATGCCCCCCGGGAGAATCCTCATGGAGGTGGAGCTCCCAAATGCCATGGAGGTCATTCTTACAGGGTTCAGGATAGCCCTGGTAATCAATATCGGCACGGCCGCCCTCGCCTATGTGATCGGAGCGGGAGGCCTGGGAGATCTCATATTCACAGGAATAAGCCTTATGCAGACGGACAAGCTCCTGGCCGGTGCTATCCCAATAACACTTCTGGCACTTTTTGCGGATTTTCTGTCTGAGCTGCTGGGAGTCGCCCTGGTCTCAAAGGGTCTGCGGCTTTCCAGATAGAAAGCTAAAAAAGCGGTAAAGTAGAAAAATCCTTAGTCAAGGAATTGAGCAAAAATACTTTAACCTGTTTTTTGTTTAAATTTTTAAAGTTTATAACTTTCTGACACTCAAGTCAGAGATTAATTAGCGATCCGCAGGAGGATAGAGATGAAAAGTTTATTTAAAACGGTTCTTTTGGCAGCATTTGTTTTGACCTTACTTTTACCAGGCACTGTTTTTGCCAAGGATAAAAGCCTCATAGTGGGAGGTAAAGACTATACAGAGCAGTTCCTTCTTCCTGAACTTGCCGGCATTCTTCTCGAACGGGCAGGGTTCAATGTTACGATCAAGACTGGGGTAGGATCGTCAATTGCCAGAAAATCCCTTGAAAATGCCCAGTTCGATCTCTATTACGAGTACACAGGCACTGCGTATACTCTGTTCTACAAGCAAAAAGAGACAGAAATAATGACCAATCCTGAAAATATTTACAACTGGGTCAAAAAAGCCGACGCCAAGAAGGATCTCATCTGGCTCGATCCTGTCCAGTACAACAACACCTATACCCTGATGATGGGCAAGGCAGAGGCAGACAAACTCGAAATAAAGAGTATTTCCGACCTGGGAGCCTATGTCACAAAAAATCCAAACGAACTGATATTTGCCCTTGATTCGGAATTCTGGGAACGCCCTGATGGATTTAAAGGCGTTATGAAAACGTACAATTTCAGGCTTCACCCCAGACAGGTTAAAAAAATGTCTGTAGGCCTTACCTACCAGGCATTGAAAGAGGGGCTTGTTAACTCTGCAATGGGTTTTGCCACAGATGGCAGAATAGCGGCCTTTGGCTTTGTGAACCTTGAAGATGACCAGTCTTTCTTTCCCGTTTATAATCCAGTACCGGTTGTGAGAAAAGAAATCCTTGAGAAGTATCCTGAGATCCAAACCATATTAAAACCCCTTGCAGAGAGCCTTAACACACAGGAGATGCAGCAGTTGAACAAGGCTGTGGATATTGATCACAGGCAGGTTCATGATGTGGCCATGGATTGGCTTAAGAGTAAAAATCTGATCGAATAGGGTTTTTTCGCAGATCTCACCGGGGGAAAGGGATCTCCTTTCCCCCCTTTTTATATAAGGAAACTTCGGTTATGAACATTGAGTGGGATATGGATCCAAGACAGGATCGATTTGATCCACAAGACTTTAACAGAGTAATGAAGGGTGTTGTCACCGCCGGAAATGGCGGGTACGATAAACTCCAGTGCCGTGTGGTAAAGCTTCCGATACCTGAGGAGGGTGAGGTTTTACTCCAGGTCCTTGCCGCCGGGATCAACAACACTGAAATAAATACCCGCATCGGCTGGTACTCTTCATCCATTACAACAGGTACAGAGGACGCCGTAACTGCTGCGGAAGAAAGGGCGGCAAAAAAGGGTGATGGGGGGTGGAACGACGCAACACCTTTTCCGTTCATCCAGGGCACAGATTGCTGTGGACGTATTGTTGCCGTTGGTCCAGGCGGGAATGAAAGTACAGTTGGTTCACGAGTGCTGGTGCGGGCATGCATGCGCAAGTCAGGTTTTGCCTCAATGGACAATATCTGGATGGGTTCTGATTTCGACGGTGCCTTTGCTCAGTTTGTCAAAGTTCCGGCAAAAGAGGTGTTTGCCGTGAACTGCGATTGGAGCGATGTCGAGCTTGGAGCCATCCCCTGTGCCTATGGAACCGCTGAAAACATGGTTCATCGTGGCAGGGTGTGTGAAGGCGAACATGTTTTGGTCCCGGGAGGGTCCGGCGGTGTAGGATCAGCTGTTGTGCAGCTTGCAAAACAAAGGGGTGCCCATGTGATAGCAATTACGTCAAAGGCAAAGATGGAACAGGTTCTTTCCCTTGGTGCAGATCGGGTTATCCATCGTGATGAGGATGTTGTTGAGATCTTAGGTGAGAATTCCGTGGATATTGTCATTGACAACGTTGCAGGACTGGCTTTCCCTGGTACATTAAAGGCACTCAAGCGAGGTGGAAGATACGTCTCCTCCGGAGCGATCGGAGGTCCTTTGGTGACACTGGATATGCGCACCTTTTATCTTAAAGATTTGACGTTGACAGGCTGCACTGCATGGGACGAACCCGTTTTCCCAAATCTTGTCTCCTACATCGAGAACAACGAGTTCCGGCCGATTGTAGCAAAGACATTTCCCCTTGAACAGATAGCGGATGCCCAGCGTGAGTTTCTTCAAAAAAAACATGTTGGCAAGTTTGTTTTGATTCCCCCTGAACTGGAAGTTGGCAGTTGAAGGTCAGCAACCATATAAAATAGAGCCGTTGAGGTAAAAGATGTTAAAGGTAAAAAGTGTATTTGCAAATAATGATTATACGTTAATTGTTGAATTGTCCGATGGTCGATCGGGAATATTTGATGTAAAACCTTATCTTGAAAAAGGTGTATTTAAACAATTAAAAGACAAAAATTATTTTAAACAGGTTAAGCCTTTCTTTTGCGGTATAGCGTGGCCAAACGAACAAGACTTAAGTGCTGATACAATTGCTTATGAATTAAAACAACTGCAACCACATCCCCAATCAGTCAACCCGACCTGAAAATCATACTAACAAGAATAATTTTTCATGAACTGACCAATAAGATTTGAGGTTTCAACTGGTTTATCCTCAAAAAGATAGTGGCCTGCATCCTTAAAAACATGGGCTTCTGCATTGGGGAACCGGTGTTTCCACTCGTCGAAAAAGGAGAGGTCAAACACAAAATCGTGCCTGCCCCAGAGAATCATGATGGGAACGGTTTTAAGGCGGTCAAGGTTGTTGTCCACCCAGGTGACCAGTTCATGGCTTGGATCTTTGGGTGAAAGGGGGATATCCTGGACAAACCTGAGAGTGGCAATCCTGTTCTTCCAGGAGTTGTAGGGTGCGGAAAGTCCCTTTTTCACCTTTGGTGAAAGGGGTTTGACCGGTGCCATGTAAAGGGCCGCCCTTGAAAAGAGGTTCAGGCCGAGAACCGCTGGAACCGCAAACCAGGTGAGATATTTGATCAGCCAGAGCCGCAGGGGAAAACGCTTTGCAGGGGGAAGGTGAAACCCCGAGGTGTTGGTCACAACTATCCTTTCTATCCTGTCGAGGTTTTTGAGTGCCCAGGCGCAGCCGATCATGCCGCCCCAGTCATGGACGATAAGCGTGATTTTCTGGTCAAGTTCAAGGCTCTGGATCAAGCTGTCAAGATCCTTTACCCTGGAAGAAAGGGTGTAGTCGTACTCTTTTTCCGACGGCTTGTCTGACAGGCCGCAACCAATATGATCGGGAACGATTACCCGGTGGCTTTTGGAAAGATCCCGGACAAGGGTTCGAAAATAAAAGGACCAGGTGGGGTTGCCGTGGACCATCACAACCGGGCTGCCCTTGCCCTTATCAAGGTAGTGGAGTTTGTGACTGTTGAGGGTTATGAAATTCGGGGTAAAGGGGTAGAGTTCTTTAAACTCACCCGTGTCAAGGGTGACACCGTTGATCTTTCTTTTTATACCCTGGCCCAGGGCATCTTTGTTTATAGTGGTCAACGAATTTTTTACCATTTTACCCCCATCATAAGACAGTTTAAACCCGATCCTATGCCGAGAAATCCCACAAGGTCGTTTGGCTGGAGAAAACCCCTTTCGTCTGCAATGGCAGCCGTCATGGGCAGGGAAACGGTTCCCATGTTGCCAAGGTAGGGAAAGGTCGCGTAATCCTTTGATTTGTCGATGTTGAGGGCCCGGTGTAACATCTGTTGGTGGGTTGAACCTACCTGGTGACAGATGAACTTGTCGGGCATATCATCTCCAAGGTTGAGCTCTTGTTTAAAGCTTTCAAAGGTTTTTTTTGCCAGGGCAAGGCCGTTTTCCAGCACCCCGTGGGCGTTGGTTCGCATGCGCACCCTTGAATGGGTAGGCATGCCCGATTCTTCAAAGGCCCAGCGGCACATGTTGTGGTGCCGGCTGGCCTGGTGAACCACGCCGCCCAGGAGGGCGTGGCGGCGGTATGTGTCGTTGCCAAGCGTCCCGTCGGTTAAGAGAACCGCACATGCCCCGGAACCGCCGGTCATGGTGGCTATGGTCTGTTTGTAAAATTCCACGCTCTTATACTGGTTGATCTCGTCAATTGTGGAATCGACTATCTGCCGGGCCGTCTCACACGACACAACAAGCCCCGCCCGGATGTGGCCAAGCTCGATCTCGTTGGAAACCTGGATCATGCCGGTGATCATCCCGAGACAGGCGTTTGAAACGTCATACACATGGGCCGTGGGGCTGATCTTGAGCTCATCTGCAACCGCACAGGCCGTGGCAGGTTCAAATCCATCCCGGCCCACCCCGCAGAAAACAAGGCTTTGAATTTCAAGGGGATCTATCCCGGCAGCTTCAATGGCCTTTTTCCCTGCAAGGGCAGACCCCTGGGCCAGGGTGTGTTCTTTCTCCCAGAAACGCCGTTCCTTGATGCCGGTAAGAACCTCAAGCTGGCCCTTGCCAAAACCCACTGATTCGTAAAACGGGGCAAGTTTTGCCTCAATTTCCTCGGTTGTGACAACATGGGGGGCAAGTTCGTACCCGATTGTATCGATGAATACCTTTGTATATTTCATAGATCGTTTAACTCCATGTTCGTTCAATCTCCTGGCGGGTCAGTCCCACAATTTTCAGTCCCATATTTTTATAAAGAACGATCCTGTGGTTGTCTGAAAACATGTGGGCATCGGCGATCACATAGGGTTCAGGATTATAACCTAGTTCTTTGATTTCAATTTCGTATTGGGCCTTTCGTGTGTGAACGGTCACAGGCCCCCGGCATTTGAGATCGCTTTCAATGCCCTGGATAACATCGTAATGGACCTCGTTCCTTGTTGAGATCCACCCCATTCTCTGGGTGAATACCCTTAAGGTATGGGCGCAGCACTCGTACATCAAAGTGCCGGGCATGACCATGTCGTCGACGAAATGGCAGGTGAGAAACCAGTCGTCCGGCCTTATGTCTGCCTCGGCTCTTATCCTTCCCAGGCCGAACCTGCCGCCATTGGGGTCAATCTCGGTGACCCGGTCCAGAAGGTGCATTCTCCCGCCTGGAAGCCTCATGTTTTGTCCAAGCACCATACCTTTGAAACGCGGGCCAAAGCATTCCTCCAGGGCCCCCCTTCGAAGGGCGTTGATCTTCCCGTCATTATAGGCCTCTTTTACTATTTTGACCGGAGGAACCAGCCAGGTTTTTGCCTCGGCTTTTTCCTTTTCCCCGGACTTTAAAATTATACCGCCTGAGTTTTCGACCTCCTCGGGTGTAAAAAACCCGGCACATCCGTCCCGCATGGATATGAGCAGTTCTCCGTTGATGTATCCCCTGTAATGGAAGAAAAAGAGGTAACTTTCTCCCTGTTTCAGGAACCGGTCAATCTCTATGTGGTATTCGATGGTCTCACCGGGGCAGGGAAGCGTACGGTGAAAGGTAACTCTTGCATCGAGGAGCCTGTAGCTCCTTTTCCCCTTGACCTTGTGGTCGATGCCAAGCCAGGAGCAGAGAAAGAGATCTGCCTGGCCCGCCTCAATGGTTATGCAGACCGGGGCCTTATTTCCGTCAAGGTACCAGGCGTTGTCATGAACATCGTGGTGGGTGACGATTTTTCCAGGCCCCATGGAGAGCATTTCCCCTTGGATTTCCATGATCCTGTCCACAAGCATGAGGGGTTCGTCAGGAAGCCTTACCCGCACGGGATAGGAGTCAATGATGTCAAAGGCCTCACCAATGACGCTGCCTGCCCGGCCGATGGCAAATTCAAGGCAGGCCTCCCGGTCAAAAAGAGGTTTGGGCGAAGTTTCACCATTCGTGCTGTCCGTTGTCGTTCCTGCCGCAGCCCTTGCAAGGGCTGCAAACTGGGTCTCAAAGGCCTTCATGTTTGACTGGGTCAAGGCGAGAAATGACTCATGGGCACGGCTGGTAAGCCTTGCTGAATCAAGCAGTCCAGGAGCTTTCATCAAGGCTGGCTTTTCAGGCTCAGACTCAAGTTCAGACTCAGGCTCTGGTTTAGGCTCTGGTTCAGCACAGGAGGTATTTATTATTTTTGGCTCTTCTGGTTTTGAGGAGGGTTCTTCCACCACCATGGCCTGTTTTCTTTGGGTATAAAGGGCCTCCAGGGTCGAAGAATCAATGACTGATCTTGAAGTTGGAATGGACAATGTCTGTGCAGGGGATTCGTCCCGGGTGCCAATAGGCGATAAAAAAAGTCGTGTCAAATCGAGGTCAACCCCGTGGGCTGCCAGGGTTGCCAGGGCTTGTAAAAGCACGTCAAGGTCGTCGCCTTTTGTTGAGGAGAGGGAAAGGGCGAGATGGTCCCTGTCCTGGAGAATTTGACCTATGGCCCGGGTGCATGAGCTGCCCGGCCCCATTTCCACAAACACCCGTATTCCGTCCTCCCACGCCTGGTTGATGAGGCGTACATAGTCAAATCCCTTGACTGCCTGGTCAAGGATGGAGTGGGCCGCGGTTTCGGTGGTAGGAATGTATCGCCCGGCCTTGGTGCAGCTGTAAAAGTCTATGTCCGGGCGGGGGGTGCATCCAAATTTATGAAGATCCCGGTAATCGTCGGCACAACTCTCAACGATGGGGCAGTGCACGGCCATGACCCCTTCAAGGAACATGGCGCCGCAGCCAAGCTCTTTGATCAGGGCATTGACACAATCCTTGTCTCCGCCGATCACCGTCTCCTCCGGGGTGTTTTTGATCAGAAGATAAACCCTCCCATAATGGCCGAGGCGGGCCTCAACCACCTGGGCGCTTCGGTTCACTGCGGCAACAACCCACTCGGGTGTTTCATCCTCGGTAAGGCCCCAGGTCTGCTTAACTGCAAGGAACTTCCCGTCGAGCTTTTCGGTAAAAAGGTCTGACCGCTCCATGCGGTCGAGCATCGCACCCGGATCATCCCACACCCCGAGGGAAAAGAGCGAGGCTGTTTCCCCAAGGCTGTGGCCGATTCCTGCTCCGGGAGTCAGGCCAAAGGTCCTGGCAACCCGGGTCATGAAATCTCCCAGAAACACCTGGCTGTAGATCAGATTGCGGCCATGGACATCCCCCCTCTGTTCCATCTGGTCACGGATTTCGGGGAAAAGGGCGCCGATCTGTTCGCCCATGCCTGGAAAGTGGTTGCCTGACCCCGGGTAAGCAAAGGCCGTCTTACCCTTTATTCCCATGGGGTTGAGGGTGTATACGATTCCCTCAAGGCCTTTTATCTGGCACTCTTGATTGGTTTCAACGGCCTCTAAGGCCGTTTGGATGAGGTGCTTGAGGGAATTGACGCTTCGTGCAAGAATGGAAAGAACCGGACCTGTTGACGGGGAGCTTTGCCTGAACCATGCGGCACCGATGGCGCAGCAGGAAGGGCAGGGGGATTCTGACTCCATGTAGGCAGTTAGGTCAGCCAGATCCTGGAGCCGGTTTAGAAGGTCGTTTCTTGAATCTGCCCTGACCACAAACAGGGTCATTTCCGGGCTGCCCAGGGGGTTGAGCCTTTCCCGGTCTATCCTTTTCCTGTTGGTGTTTTCAGGGTTAATCTTTTCGCCGTTGGTTTTCTTATGATTTGTCATGGGTGAACAGGGCATCCCAGAGGGGTATTCTATTCCCTCAAGAATAAGGTGGGCGACTCCATTTTCCCGGGTTATGGAAGCAACCATGGCCAGTCTCGGCTCATCCTTGCCTTTTTTTACCCAGTAGGCCGGATTCTTGGGGATGCGGATGGCGCTATTTTCTGCAACAGCCTTTAATGGTTCAGCTAATGGTTCAGCAAAGCCTGGAACAGGAGGAATAATATGGTGAAACAGGGCAAGGCTTGCCTTGATCGCAGAAAGGAGCCCTGCAGCTGCACCGGTGTCACCGCAGGTTGCCTTTGTGCTGCCAACGGCGCAGTCAAACCCGAGGTCGTCAAGTACGTTAATTTCCATTGCATCCAGGTTGGGGTCTGCGCCAGCATGGGCCTCATAAAGCCCGATTGAGTGTGCCGGGATGTTTCCCTGGGCAAGAGAGCGCTCAAGGGATCCTTTGTAGGCCCCGGACATCTCTCCCTCAAAATTCCCCGGACCTGCGTTGCCCGTGCTCCGGATTATCGAGTAGATCCTGTCATTGTCCCTTATTGCCTGGCCAAGGGGTTTCAGAATAAGGGCGCAGGCCCCTTCCGATGGATGGGTTCCTTGAGCATTTTCATCAAAGGGTCTTGTCTCGTCCTGGTCGGAAAAGGGTGTCAGCCCATGGGCCAAGAGAGTCTGGCGAAGATCGCCAGCCATGTCAACGGTCCCGCACAGGAAGAGGTCAGTTTCTCCGGATTGAAGGGAATTGACTCCTATCTCCATGGCTCTTAAACCCGATGCTGCCTGGGCTGAAACGGTAAAGCAGGGGCCTCCCAGCTTGAATTGTCTTGCTACTCTGCTTGCAACGATTCCCCCAAGGGCCCCCAGGGTTCGTTCGGCGGTAAGAGGCGGGCTTAAGTTTGTTTTTGTCTCATCACTGCTGGCGTCGGCTGACCAGCGAAGGTGAAAATCCGTTGCACCATAGTCAAACTCGATGCCGATGGCCGCTCCAAAACGGGTTCTTGGGGGTTCGGCTGTTCCCGGACGCATGGGCAGGGCCGCATCTTCCATGGCGGCCTTTGCGGCTTTCAGCATGATCAAGTGCTGGGGCAGAAGGTCGGCGATCTGGTTAGGGGGAAGGTTAAATTCTCCTGGAAAAGTCGTGACCCGGTCTATCCAGAACCCCTTTATTTCGGGAAGCCTGTTCTGGTCGGACGGGATCACCCTCCATCTTTGTCCTGGAGCTTGAGGCAGCCTGGTTTTGCCAGAAAGAACCTGCTCTTTGAACGCTTCAAGGTTGTCGGCCGTTGCAACTATGGTCGCCATGCCAACAATCGCAACGGGTTCAGGTTCTTTTCTTTCGACTTTTCCCGGTTGGAAAAATTTCCTGGGAGCCCCGGGTGTAAACTCTTCCACTAAAACATGGGCGTTGATCCCGCCAAACCCAAATCCCGAAACTCCAGCCCTTCGAACCTCTGCATCCCAGGGTTCGGGCCGTGTCTGAACCCTGAAGCCCGTTTCATAAAGCGGACTTCCGGAGGGCGGCTCTTTAAAGTGAAGGGAGGGGGGGAGAAGTTTCTCGTTCATGGCAACAAGGGTCTTGATCAATCCTGCGGCTCCTGCGGCCGTTAAAAGATGGCCTGTCATGGATTTTATTGAACCGATTGCGCAGGAGGCATTGGCGCAGCCTGCATCAATCCACAGGGTCTTCATGGAGTTAAGCTCGATTGTGTCTCCCACAGGGGTTGCAGATCCGTGGCACTCCAGGTGCTGAATATCTTCGGGCAGCCAACCGGCATTTCTAAAGGCAGCTGCCATGGCTCGGATCTGGCCGTCGGAAGAAGGTGCCACAAGGTTACCGCCGATGTCGTTGGACCAGCCTGAACCCTGGATCACCCCCCAGATCTTGTCACCTGCTGCAACGGCATCCCCAAGGCGTTTCAGAACGACAATCCCAGCTCCTTCACCCACAACCAGTCCATCTGCACTTCGATCAAAGGGGGCACACCGACCCGTTGGAGACAGGGCCTTCAGCTGGGTGAAACCCACCTGGGTGTAAAGGGAGTCGGGTCTTGACACGCCGCCTGCAATCATCATGTCTGCCCTGCCAAGTTTCAGCTCCCGGCAGGCAAGCTTGACCGCGTAGAGGGAGGATGCACAGGCCGCATCAAGGGTGTAGCTGCCCCCGGCAAGCCCCAACGCACGGGCCAGTATGGAGGCTGGAACCGACACAACTCCTGAGGAAAGAATTTCGGTCCGGGAGATACGGCTGCCATCTCCCATGATGATCCTTCGGGAAATGTCAGACGACGCCTGGGTGGGAAGACTTATGGCCGCAAGGATCACCCCGGTCTTTGACCTTGTCTCCCGGGTGTGGGAGCATGATTGAAGGGCCTCTCTTCCCCCATGGAGAACCATCTGATGCACCGGATCAAGGGCTGATGCCAAGTCCTGGTCAATGTACAATCCAGCAGGATCAAACTTAAAGTCCTGCACAAGACCGGCCCTTCCGGAGCAGGCCTTATCCGGCAGGTAATCCGTTGAGACTACCCTTTCCGGGGGGATGATCCACCGATGGTCTGGAACATCCACGATGGCCTCAAAGCCTGCCATGATGTTCTGTGTAAATCTGTCAATGGTCTGGGCACCGGGAAAAATGCCTGACAGTCCTGTAATTGCGATGTTATCGGCCGTGTGTTTCATGCTAAGGTCATATAGTTGAGAAGGGTTCTTAATACAAGGAAAACTCCATATCGAGAAGGTTGTTCAGGAAAGAAAGATTAAAAAAAGGGAGAAATAAACATTTAAAAACAGACTGTTAGCCATCCCCTTTTGAGGGCGGTCGGGATTGTAAAATTTCTGTAAAAGACAGTAGGGAGTAGGTAGTGGGTAGTAGATGGTTGATATTTGATCATCAATTATTTCAGGGTAGTTTTGAAACTCCCTAGTGTCATTCCGCCCTCTTTGGTTATCCTGCCCGGAACCGCAAAACGTCGGGGGTCGCTTTGACCCTTTTTAATGCTTTCGACCCTTTGGTTTTGAACGTTCCGGCAGGATAACCAAAGAGGGCTCTAAAGTCGAGACTCGTACTATGATGTTTCAACGGGAATTTCATATAAACCGGCACGGCCGGAGCGAGGGAGGCATCCAGCCACAACGAACATGGAAACTCCTCCAATACCAACGTTTCGGTGGGAGTTTCATATAAAAACCCTCATGTCCTTAGGAACACAACGAACTATGAAACTCGATAAAATAAGCCGAGGTCACTGTAGGGGCGATCCCTTGCGGTCGCCCTTTGTGGCGGCAAGCTTGGTGGGAGTTTCATATAAAAAAAGCTCACATGCCAGGTTATCCTGTCACGGCTTAAACATCCGGGGCAGGATCGCCATCAGCCGCATGCCGCCTTTGAGCCGCCTCCTGAGGTCTGTGCCGTAGAAAAGCTGAGCCGCCCCTTTAATACCGTCGTAAACTGCTTTGCTGAAAGGATGCCACCAGAGGTTTTTTCGTGCAAGCGGGGTGAAATAATCATGCACAATGACCTGGGGATAGGTCATCTCCCCAAACCCGATCTCACCGTGGGTTCGGCCACCCCCGGTCTCCTTTGGTCCGCCCCAGGGAGTTTCCGGCAGGCCGTGACTCATGAGATGATCGTTGACCATGGCCACACCTGTTTTTATTTGATGGGCAAGGTGCTCCGCATTTTTCCGGTTCCCTGACCAGACCGAGCATGTGAGCCCCAGGCTGGAATCGTTGGAAAGTTCCACCGCCTGGTCCATGGTCGTTACCCTCATCACACCCACCACCGGCCCGAAGGTTTCTTCGTTCATCACAAGCATGTCGTGGTTGACCTTGGTCAGCACCATGGGGGGTACAAAATGGGGGCTGTCTGAATTTAGAGGCGCCTTGGCCCGGGCATAAATCACCGCACCTTTGGCCAGGGCATCATCCACGTGGTGTTTGACCGTTTCCACCTGGCGGAGGGTTGTCATGGCACCGATGTCCATCGTGAAATCCGTATCAAAGCCCACCTTGAGATTTTCTGTTTTCTCTTTTAAGATCGCCAGGAACCTGTCATGGACCGATGCATGGACGTAGATTCTTTCCACGCCGCCGCAGGACTGCCCGGCATTCTGAAACCCAGCCCAGATCGCTCCCGCTGCTGCACGATGCAGATCCGCATCCTCGCAGACAAGCATGGCATCGTTGCCGCCAAGCTCCAGGCAGACCGGGGTCAGAGTCTTTGCCGCAAGCTCGGCCAGCTTTTTGCCCACCCCCACCGATCCTGTGAAGAACAGCTTGTCGATGCCGTTGTCGAGCATTGCCCTGGAAGCCTTTGACCCTTCCAGGTTGACATAGGAAAACACACCTTGGGGAAGGCCGGCAGCTTCGATGCATTCTTTGAGGGTAAGGCCCGGTAATTGTGTTTCCGATGCGACCTTGAGAATGACGCAGTTGCCCGCCAAAAGGGCCATGATCACTTCAGAAAAGGGGATGGAAAAAGGATAGTTCCAGGGCGAGATGATGCCCACCACCCCATAGGGCTTCCTCAGGATTTTGCTCTTTTTGTTGATAAACAGGAGACCGCCCGACATAAGAGACCGGTCCTTGAGAAACTTCCTGGCCCGTTTGCAGTAATAGCTCACCGAGGCGATGGCGGGTAAAATCTCCGCTGCCAGGGCGTCAGTTCTGGTCTTTCCATTGTTTCGGGCTATGGTCGCTGCCAGATGGTCCATTCGTTCTACCATATAGGGCTGGATCTTTGCGATCATCCTCGTTCGTTCTTTGATGGGCACAGCCTGCCAGGCCGGCTGAACTTTCCGGGCAGCTTCTATACATTGGGCCACCTCTTCGGGGCTATGAATGGGCGAATACCCGATCACCTCATCGGTGGAGGGATTGATGCATTCTGTCTGTTCAGCATCCATTGCGGGGTCCGTCTGACGCATGGGGATCTCCTTTGGTTAGAGTGAGGCATCTTGTAGATCTAATGACATTTTTCAGCAAATATTGCATGTCTTTTTATTAAAAAAATTAAACTAAGGTGGCTGAAAAGCACGGCTGGACCGAATCCATGGTCTGGTCCATGGCCCTTGATGGTAAGGACAATCTTCTAAGATTCCAACAACTTCTCTGGGGCCTGAAAACCTAAAGACTGTGGAACTGGAATGATTGTGGCAAAAGATTTGGAGATGAATGGCCCGGTCGTATCCTGTCCCAAATGATAGCCCACATTCTCTTTTATTTCTCAAACCAGAAGTGTTTGATCCGTGATTCCATGACCAGCGACAGCTTAACAAGACCCCGAAATGCGCCATGAGCCAGAATATTTATGAATTTTCGTTGGAGGGAAATATATGGTTGAATTTTGAATTCACCATACTTAAAGATGAAAATCAAGGCTTGACCCCAGTTCTGGGTTCCAGTACGTTCAAAAATAATTCTGTTCTCTTCTACTTTGTAAATTAAAAGCCAATTTGGTTCAATATGACACTCCCTGCGCCCTATCCAATTACCGATGAGCTTGTGATCACGGTAAATAGGTTCCAAGTATTCTTCTGCAATCAAAGACCTAATGATTTTCTTTAATTTTTCGAGGTTCTTGGCACGCTTCTGCATTCGTTTTACGTCTCTATTAAATTAGCGAGTGAATATTGGGATAAGCATTAGATACCAAGTTTGCGAAACATATCTTCAGATGTTTTGCAAACAACCAAATTGCGGCCAGCATCGGTATCTTCAAATGTTCGTTGTGTAGTTACATTCGGAATAGTCACTTCAAAGGGTAAACCATTTTGCAATTCCACCTGTTTATAAAACAGGGTAATTGCTTGTGTTGTCGTTAGTCCTAATTTGCTGAAGATATGCTCTGCTTTGTTTTTAAGCTCGGGCTCAACTCTGGCCCGTATGGTTGCAGTTTTGCTCATAATGTACCTCCATGTTATAAAAAATAAACTTACCGTGACACAAACGGGGTACATTGTCAAGATATAGTGATGTGCATCAGACCGGGGGCAGACTGAAAATTCAATTTTATTGGAGATAAGCTTGGATGGGTTAATTTCAGATCGACTCCTTTCACCAGATTCAACTTTCTAATGTATAAAGTTTGATTTGTCGCTCCCGCAGGGGGAGCGACTTGGAGACCGAAATGGCTGAGGCTATCTCCTGGGTTTCAATCCACGCTCCCGCAGGGGGAGCGACTCTTTACAGACACCACCTCACCTGCCCCCCCGCCCGTTTCAATCCACGCTCCCGCAGGGGGAGCGACCAGTGGCTACCCCATATGCAGCACAATACCTCGGTTTCAATCCACGCTCCCGCAGGGGGAGCGACCAGTGGCTACCCCATATGCAGCACAATACCTCGGTTTCAATCCACGCTCCCGCAGGGGGAGCGACTACGACAAGGTCTTGCAGGAGCATCAGCCATCAGTGTTTCAATCCACGCTCCCGCAGGGGGAGCGACTTCTTTGAGAACGTGCTCCAGGATATTAATACACGTTTCAATCCACGCTCCCGCAGGGGGAGCGACCTTTGGTGGTTCTGGTGCTGGCGGTTCAGGATTGTTTCAATCCACGCTCCCGCAGGGGGAGCGACCTCTCACGATACAGCAGAGACACTGGACAGCAAGTTTCAATCCACGCTCCCGCAGGGGGAGCGACGGGGTGCCCTGAACGACGGGTTTGAGATTAAGTTGTTTCAATCCACGCTCCCGCAGGGGGAGCGACTCTCCGCTTCCTGAAGGCAAAGACTCATACCAAGTGGTTTCAATCCACGCTCCCGCAGGGGGAGCGACGTGGGGGGGGCAGGAATATCCATGGACTGTGCAAGTTTCAATCCACGCTCCCGCAGGGGGAGCGACGGATAACAACAGATCAGCCATTCAGACAGAGCAGGTTTCAATCCACGCTCCCGCAGGGGGAGCGACAAACTCCTTATCATCCATGTCAACTATGATGATCGTTTCAATCCACGCTCCCGCAGGGGGAGCGACCTCAGCAGGGGTACGACGAACCGCTGACATTTAGTTTCAATCCACGCTCCCGCAGGGGGAGCGACTTGGCAAGGATTCGCTCAACAATGCGGGATTTGGTTTCAATCCACGCTCCCGCAGGGGGAGCGACCATTGTGTTTATGATTTGTAAACATGATGGCTATGTTTCAATCCACGCTCCCGCAGGGGGAGCGACCCTCACCCCCGCCGTTCTCCGAGCCTGACAGATCGTTTCAATCCACGCTCCCGCAGGGGGAGCGACAGGCCGCTTGAGCAACCTCCCGGTCAGACCCTTGATCGTTTCAATCCACGCTCCCGCAGGGGGAGCGACTTGACAAAGATTCCCACCCGCATCGATGAGGTCAAGTTTCAATCCACGCTCCCGCAGGGGGAGCGACACGGAACAAGAGCCGAGTGATTGAAACGGCATTGTTTCAATCCACGCTCCCGCAGGGGGAGCGACTTTAAGGGCGGCATAGCTTATTTCTAAGTCTGGGTTTCAATCCACGCTCCCGCAGGGGGAGCGACGCAAAAAACAGCCAGACACGGATGTATTGAGCAAGTTTCAATCCACGCTCCCGCAGGGGGAGCGACCATCAGGTCGTTTGTGATCATGGATATCTCATCCAGTTTCAATCCACGCTCCCGCAGGGGGAGCGACATTTTGAGTTCAATCAGTCCAAGGCCACCCGGCTGTTTCAATCCACGCTCCCGCAGGGGGAGCGACCCGGGCATTGCTCCCGGGCATTGCTCCGACGGGCGGTTTCAATCCACGCTCCCGCAGGGGGAGCGACCTAATGGTAACCCGAGATATGCAATCCACTTTTTGTTTCAATCCACGCTCCCGCAGGGGGAGCGACATAATTTGATCATCTTAAAGAGGAGAATTAAAATGTTTCAATCCACGCTCCCGCAGGGGGAGCGACAGCCGAAAAAAGGATAGCTGAGTTGGCAGACCAGGTTTCAATCCACGCTCCCGCAGGGGGAGCGACCAAAGGCAACAAGGCGGTTGATATCAGCAAGGTTGTTTCAATCCACGCTCCCGCAGGGGGAGCGACCTCAGCAGGGGTACGACGAACCGCTGACATTTAGTTTCAATCCACGCTCCCGCAGGGGGAGCGACCTTAATGATTTCAGATAGTTACGGGAGAAGAGGGTTTCAATCCACGCTCCCGCAGGGGGAGCGACCAATATCCGCGATCGTTTCACCCAAATTATATGATTGTTTCAATCCACGCTCCCGCAGGGGGAGCGACCTGCTTATAGGGAACATCCTTGACAATAGATCCAGGTTTCAATCCACGCTCCCGCAGGGGGAGCGACCCATGGCGCATGGGGTAGCCGAATCTCTACTGAGGTTTCAATCCACGCTCCCGCAGGGGGAGCGACCTACAAAACAAGTCAACATACAGTTGACGGGCTGTTTCAATCCACGCTCCCGCAGGGGGAGCGACTGTTTCTCCTTTGTTTTTTTTACCTGTCAATTTCGTTTCAATCCACGCTCCCGCAGGGGGAGCGACGGCCGCCTGTCCATCTATATCGGTACGTGCAGGGGTTTCAATCCACGCTCCCGCAGGGGGAGCGACATTTGGTCCTCCAACATATATCCTTGGGCAATAGTTTCAATCCACGCTCCCGCAGGGGGAGCGACAGATCATGGCTCAGGAGGCGGCTGACGCCAAGGCGGTTTCAATCCACGCTCCCGCAGGGGGAGCGACCCGGGTCCTCAAGGTAGCGGGTGAGCGCTTCAATGTTTCAATCCACGCTCCCGCAGGGGGAGCGACGATGGGGATCTTAAGCTCAGGAAAAAATAGGAAAGTTTCAATCCACGCTCCCGCAGGGGGAGCGACACACCGTCGTACTCCCCCTCTCGTGCCATGACTTCTGTTGTGTCCCTCCGGCAAGCCTGCGTGATTTAGTTTTTTTAGAATGATATCATAGGTTCCAAATATTATCATATAGGAGGAACCGATGAAGTTAGCACCATCACCCGCAGCAGTTTCGGCATTAAAAA
>JAVERV010000234.1:0-3384 GCA_034006945.1 Desulfobacterium sp.
AAAAGAGTTTATCTGATGTATTTACAAGCTGGATGTTAATTCGTTTTAAAGATAAAAAATATAAGGAGGTGTTAAAAATGTTAACATTGACTACTCCCTTGGAAGAGACAGTGGCATATAAAGAATTGGTGGCTATTGGCAGAAAAGAAGGAGAGAAAAGAGGGGAAAAAAGAGGAGAAAAGAGAGGAGAAAAAAACACTCAAATTGAAATTGCCCTGAGAATGCTAAAAAAAGGTTTTGAGCTTAATACAATATGCGAGCTTACAGGAATATCCTTAGAGGAAGTTCAAAAAGAAAAACTGCGAATGAAAATTTAGCTCCTCATCATCCCCAAAGGCTTCTGTTTTGATGGTGCCTTCATACCCCGGCCCATGTGGAGATTCCCCCATATTTGAAAAATATCATACGGCGGTCTCATTTTGATGTGCCGAGGTGTAGGGGCAATTAAAAAATTGCCCTGCAAAACAAGCCACATAGGGGCCATTAATGAATTCCCTTGTAGTGCCTACTGCGGTATCTTTATGCCCCGTAATTACGATATCCCTGACGCAATTCTCCTGAGAACAGCTCGAAAAATTTGATCATTGAGTCTTGGAGTACTGTTTTTACCACCTAAAAGTGAGCTTTAAGAGGTAAAATAGGGCTTTTGCAAAGCGATTAAACTTTAATAACAGCAACTTATTGGGGTCAGACCCTCACTCCTCAAAGTTATTGGGGTCAGACCCTCATTTCCCCTCACTTCACCCTCACTTCAAAGATATCAACCGTTTTTTATAGGTGTTTTAATAATGCCTCAAATTTTAAATGGTAGGATTGTAAATATTAAAATTCCAAACAATTTGCCTTTTTTAAAAGCTATATGCTGGCAAACAAAAGACATAAGGCATTTTACTTTGCCGGAAATGTTGAGTCGGTATGAAAGAGGGTGGAAATATCGTGGGGTTTTGGCAGATCTTGAAGGAGAAGAATTGATGTTTGTGCGAAATCTTGCCGTACAAGTCGATTCCTGGATAGCAAATGATATTTAAATTAGAACATCATCAAAAGATTTTAATTATATTAAACTCCCTTCGAGCAGATTTTTTTGCTGAAATTTCAGCATTTTTTGGTGGCGGGACTCTTCTGTCTTTATTGTATGGCGAATACCGATGGAGTAAAGATATTTACTTTATCTGCCCCATTGGCAATGGGTACAGAAATCTACGTTCTGCAATACACTATAAAGAGTATGATGCTATTTTTAAAGACTGCTCCATGATGAATTTTCCTCGAGAGATAAAAGCAGACCAATACGGTGTACGATTCGTCGTTAAGGTTGAAGGCTTACTAATAAAGTTTGAAGTTGTGGCTGAATCCAGAATCTCTTTGCAACCCCCCGTATTTCACAGTTGGACAGATGTCCCGTGTTTAAGTTTCACTGACTCCTGTGCTGAAAAGCTCTTAGCCAACTCTGACAGGTGGGCCGATAGGGGGGTAGAATCAAGAGATTTGATTGATTTATCAATGCTGCGACTTCAATCAGAAATTCCGGTAGATTCAATTGAAAAGGCGGAATCAGCATATCTTGTTATGGGGCCTCTTAAACAGTCGATAACCTTTTTTCAAAATCAACCAGCTTATAGAAATGATTGCTTTTCTTCATTGCAGATTAAAAACAGATCAATAATAATTGACGGCCTTGATCTTCTTGCATCTGATTTAGATCTTCCCTGTACAAAAAGAAGAGACAACGAATATGCTCAATTGTAAATATATGACATGCTTGTCAATATCTTCGTTAAATTAAAAATGTTTGCCAATAGGAAAAAATTATCCCCAGATTCTCCATAATCATACCGGCATTCAACGAAGCCCGGCACATCGGCCGATGCCTGGACTCCATTTTCGCCCAACGCTTCCCCCGGGAGCAATATGAGGTGATTGTCGTTGACAACGGTTCCACAGATGCCACCCCTGATATTGCCGCTGGATATCCGGTAACACTTTTATCAAACAAAGAGAAGACCGTCTCCGGATTGAGAAATTTAGGCGCCACCCATGCCAAAGGGTCGATCCTGGCCTTTGTGGATGCTGACTGCACCGTGGCACCGGACTGGCTCGAATCTGCATCCGTTTACATCGATCAACAGGATGTTGCCATGTGGGGTGCTCCGCCGCTGCCTCCGGAAAACCCCACATGGGTTCAGAAGACCTGGTCTTTAGTCCGATTGAAGGATAATGTTAAAAAAGAGGTCGATTGGCTTGGAACGATCAATATCTTTTTAAGAAAAAAGCTCTTTTGGAGTATAGGGGGCTTTAATGAGTCCCTTGAGACCTGTGAAGATGTAGATCTTTGTTATAGGATCAGCAAAACAGGTAAAATAATATCTGACAACAGGCTTAAGATTATTCATTTGGGTGAAGACGTTTCCTTAACGGTCTTTTTCAAAAAAGAGATGTGGCGGGGCAAGAGCAATTATCAGGGGCTCTTTTCCCATGGTCTTTCCATGAAAGAGATTCCAAGCCTGGCCATTCCGATTTACTTCGGGGTGCTGCTGCCGCTTGTGTATATTCTGGCCATATTGTTTTCAGAGCCTGTGATCCTGGCTGGACTTTTGGGTCTGTGGATTATGCCCTTTGCAGCGGTTTTCAGTAAGCTCAGGATGTCAGGTAAAACCCTGGGGGATTGCGCCAGGCTTCTGGTGCTGCTTCAGGTCTATTTTGTGGCAAGGACTCTGGCGGTGTTAAAAAGCTGAAGGAACAAAATTATGGAAGCAGGAGCAGCATGACAATTAAGGTACTGCAGCTGGGAAGTCCCACCGGCCTGTATGGCGCAGAACGCTGGATACTTGCCCTTGTCCGGTATCTGGACAGTACAGAAATCGAATCCATTGTGGCATCCATAAAGGATGACCCGACATTGGAGGTGCCTCTGTGCAGAGAGGCTGAAAGGCTGGGTTTTAAAACCAGGGTCTTTAAGGCCTACGGGCGGTTCAACTTTTCCGCAGTCCGGCAGCTCAGAGCCTATATAAGGGAGCATGGTATTGATATCCTGCATACCCATTCCTATAAACAGGATCTGATCGGTTTGATGGCAACGTTCGGAACCGAATGTAAAATAATCTCCACCCCCCATGGATGGAGCCGGGATGCGGGGCTTAAACTCCAGTGTTATGAGGCGTTGAATCGGGCTGTTTTCCCCTTGTTTGACCGAGTGGTCCCTCTTTCGCCGGAACTCTATCGTCCCCTGAAAAGAATTCCTTTCTTGAAACATAAGTTAAGGCTGATTCAAAATGGGGTGGACACTGGGGAAATTCTGGCGTGTCGTACCATTGCACCCGAGCTGGTGGAATGGCAAGCACAGGGGGCTCTGATCATTGGTTATATCGGTCAGCTTGTCCATCG
>JAVERV010000235.1:0-3358 GCA_034006945.1 Desulfobacterium sp.
CAAAATCATACCTGTTTTTTACTTGCGCTATCAGCGCTTCCTTATGCTCTGGTTCCATACTATGGACAATAATATAAGACTTACTAAAAAGTCAATTGTTGTAAATTTTATTTTTACTTAAATCCTAAGTCTAAAATTTTTTTCAAAGATATCAACATCTGCTATAAAATCATGATTTGTATTTTTATCAAAAAGTTCATTGGTTACACTTAAATGTTTGTCAAAGCCTTTAGTTGAATAGGGGCCACATTTAAATTTATATGAGATATCATCTTCTGAAGTTCCATCAAATGCGATACCTACATCTTTGATGTTACCAAATATTTTTTGGAAATCGTCTGTCAAATTCCGGTCTATTAAGTCCTTTGTTTTATCTATAGAAGAATGACCGTCCTTATTTCCAATTGTATCAAAGATAAAGAGTCTCAGCCCACATCTGAAGAGATTATTTATATTGTAATCTTGCCTGAATGTATCAACCAGTTGTACAAGCTTAGTGAATACATTATAATCATTAAGCCTTTCTATTTCAACGCCATCAACCGTTTCAAAAGTTCCGTGGATACTGATCGGTTCAACACTTAGTGAGCGCATCTCATCCCTAATTTTGCTTACAAATCTAGCTGTGATGATACGCTTGTCGTTTTGCTCAAGTAGATCTGGCAACAAAAGAGTTTTTGCTATTTTTTTTGTGTGCAACTCTTTCATTATCTTACCGGGAGAGTCAAAAATTTCGTATACCGGTTCAAAGTCTAACCGAAAGATGGCGCCGTATATTGGCATTTGAATTGATTTCCTAATCAAAGTCTATATTGTATACTGTATAAATTCAAAGTTTAATTACTATTAATTGTGCATGTTATCAAGTTAATATACGACATTATAAAAAAACTGGGTTGAGATTAGGTTATAGTTTCAGAGTAATTAAGTCTGCATTTTTTCTAATTATACTCATGAATTTAATTCAACAGGGAAATATTGCGACCTGTCGGATAATCAAAGAATTTTAGCCTAATCTGTTTTCCTTCTACCCCACAATGATGATATCATTGGTGACTGTCAAGAAATTTTTGGTTTTAAAATAAGAAGGACTGGAATAAGTAGTGGGGGTGATTTCCGATGGTAGCCGGGAGAGTCTCGTAACCTACTGTTTTAATATGCTATGGTGGGATTGATTGCATTGTTTAGGTGTAACGTGATAAACTCGCTTTTAAATATGGTGGAAGTTGTGATTAATTATCTTATCTTGAGTTCCAGAAATCATATTATCGTCAAAAATGCCAACGCCTAAAAAAGCTTTACAGGATTTGACCAGTCCACAAGATGTTGTGGTTGTGAATCCACAACTGATCAAAATTTATTGGAGATAAACTCCTGTTTAAATTTGGATAATCGCTGTTACATGCTATCCCCTTGGATGGTATTTTTTGTGCATATCAACCAGGTATTGTTTTGATACATGGGTGTAGATCTGGGTTGAGGCAATGTCTGTGTGGCCAAGCATGGTCTGGACGCTTCTCAGGTCTGCGCCGCCCTCTAAAAGATGGGTGGCAAACGAATGGCGCAGGGTGTGGGGGGAAACTTCGGTTGAGATGCCTGCTTCAAGGGCAAGTTTTTTTAAAAGCTTCCAGAAGCCCTGGCGAGTCATGGGTTTTCCCGCCCTTGCGACAAAGAGATAGCGACTTGATATGTCCTTGAGCAGCCATGGTCGACCCCATTCCAGCCACTCCTGGGTGCGTTTCCTTGCATGGGAGCCAAACGGGACGATTCTTTCCCTTGATCCCTTGCCAAAGATCCTGACAAAGCAGGCCACAAGATCCACCTGGTCCGTAGTTAAACCTATGAGTTCTGAAACCCTGAGTCCCGCACCATAGAGGATCTCGAGCATGGCTGCATTGCGAAGCCCCCTGGGTGTTGTCCGGTCGGGTTTTTCAAGGAGGGTCGCCACTTGATCGGGTGAAAGAAAGTGGGGAAGGCTAGTTCCAATTTTGGGGATGTCGATCAGGGTTAACGGGTTTATCGCTGTAATTCTCTCCTGGACAAGGAAACGGTAAAACCCCCGCACGGCAATGAGGTGTCTGGCCCGTGAGCGGGGGGTGAGTCCCATCTTCTCCATGTGGACAAGCCAGGATAGAATCACGACGGTGTCAACATGACCTTGATCCTGCTCAGGATTCTGGCTATGACCCTTGTCAATGGCTGATATCTTGTTCTTTTCAAGAAAATCCGCAAAGGCTGAAAGATCCATGGCATAGGACTCAAGGGTGTTCTGGGCAAGCCCGCGTTCGAGGGTTAGGTGGGCCAGATATCGGTCGATTAAAAAATCCATCTATAACCTGAAATCCCCGTAATCCATCGAGTTCAATACCTCGGCCCCGGTGTCGGTTACAACGACCATGTTTTCCAGACGGATGCCTCCCCATTCTGGAATGTAGATGCCGGGTTCCACGGTGATCACCATGCCGGACTCAAGGGCCGAATGGTTGAGCCTTGACACCCTGGGCTCTTCGTGGATGACAAGGCCTACACCATGGCCAAGGCTGTGGCCGAATTTCCCCCTGTAAGGTGTGGCATCTATATAGTCCCTGGCGATTTTATCGATGCTGCTTGCCGGAACTTTAGGGGCAATGGCTTCTATGGCAATGCGCTGGGCCTGGAACAAAATCTCGTAAATCTCCTCGAATGGAGAGTCCGGCTCTCCGATCACCAGGGTTCGGGTGGTGTCGCTGCAATAGCCGTTTAGCCTTGCGCCAAAATCAAAGAGCAGGGGTTCTCCCTTTTTAAACTGCCTGGAACCTGGTGTGGCGTGGGCAAGGGCACTGTTGGGGCCGGAGGCTGCGATTACGGGAAATGAAAGTCCGTCGGCCCCCATCTCCCGCATGGTCTTTTCAAGAAGCCAGGCTGCCTCCCTTTCGGTCATGCCGACCCGGATCTGGGGTCTGAGCTTTAAAAAGGCATTTTCAGCAAGGCTTAATACCTCTTTGATCTTGATTAGTTCCCCGGGATCCTTGTTCGTTCTAAATGATCCAAGGAGGTCGTCTGCCGGGGATAATTTGATCTCAAGATCCCCGTCCTTTTCGATCTCTTTACACAGCTTTTGATAGAGCCTGTAGGTCAGCCTTGACTCTTCAATGCCGACTTGACGGGCATCCACCGACTTCAACAGTCCGGGAAGCTCCTCGATCAGGCTTTTTTTGCAGCAGTGGACAGTGTAGAGGCTTGCCTCGTCCCTTGCCTGGGTGTCATAGCGCGAATCTGTTGCAAGGATGAGGTCCTTTGGGGTGATGATGAGCAGTCCCGCAGTTTCATCGTAGTTCCCGTCCTCTCCTGTGTACCCGCTTAAGTATCGTCTGTTTGC
>JAVERV010000236.1:0-3338 GCA_034006945.1 Desulfobacterium sp.
CTTGAGTGCCGGGGGTATAAACCTTAACATCAACAATGTGACCATGAATTCTGAGGTCTGCCCGGAAACTCCCTCCGGCGGCAGTATTTTGTTTACCAGGGGGGCTGAAACAAGCACCATGACTTTCAGCAACTGCACCTACACACTGGAATAGATATAGACAGGGGCGATCGCAAGGATCGCCCCTACAATGGCCCTTCCTGGGGGCTGAGGGCCTGGAGGGAAGGGACCCATTGGTAATACAAATATTGATGGGCATCAATATACTTATGGTCCAAATTGTGAAATAAGAACAGATACTTTTTATTCCAATGGCCAGAAAGTATGTGTAACTAACTATGAATATAACGACAATGAGAAAATATCGAAAATAACAACCACTCAATTTAATCAATATTCTGGAGAAACAACATCTTCTTCTTTTTATACTTATAATGAGAATGGGTTTCCTGTAAAATTTGTGACTAAAGATGGAATTTCAACATATACATATAAAAAAATTTAGTGGACAGATATTCCATAGCAGCTGTAACCCGGTGACAACGGGATTGAGTTGAGAAATGAAACCATTGCCCAAGTCACAACGTTGTCCTTTTGTAAAGGTAGAATTCTTGGACAAAACCAAGGAAATTACTGTGCTCACCAACACTGATAGCCGGTTATTATTGATGTGATAATTTTTATAAAAGGAAAGGGTTATGCACTACAAAATGCTTTCAATTTTCGCATATCTGTTTATAATTTTTATTTCTTGCAGTCATGCAGCAAGTGTTCGTCAAGTTACCATGAACGAAATGCTCCTGGAGTGTCAGTTTGTGTTTGAAGGCAGGGTATTATCCCTTGAATCAGAAGAAAGTAGTCCAAAACGTATCCATACATATGTGACTTTTGAAATACAAGATACCATTAAAGGTGAATATCCCAGTGAAACCATTACATTGAGCTTCCTGGGTGGTACGGTTGGTGATGTGACCATGGCTGTCAGTGACATGAAGGTTCCGCAACTAGGGGAACGTGGAATTTACTTTGTTGAGTCCTTGGAAAGATCGCAAGTGCATCCATTATACGGCTGGAGTCAGGGTCATTTCCTTGTGCAACCTGATGACACAGGAATGGACAGGGTAATGACAAGCAATGAACAACCTGTCACAGATGTTATGGAAGACATGTCCGTCGAAGAGACGGATTACGGTCAGGAGGCTGCCACATTTCTCAGCAAAGGGGTGGCGATGGGTGTTACGTTTGCATTGAAGGACAACCATAATAAAGGCATAACAGCAGAGGAATTCAAAAAGATTTTGCGTGAGGAAATTGAGAGGGTTAATGAATAAAGTTTTTAGTTTTGGTCTTATAAAAACACTTAAAAATATAAGTGTTATAGGTTCATTATTGTTACTCCTGGCCGTTACCTGGGTATCAACAGTTAATGCTTATAACCTGTTAGGCTGTAAGTGGCCTCAACCCTCCACCACCTTTTACGTAGATATCCCAGGCGCAGATGGCTTATGGAATGATGCCTTTGAGGGGGCTATGTACGAATGGGGTGCCGCTACCATATTCAAATTTTATATTGTTCGAGGAACATATTCTGACCCGTGCGATTCAAGTGACGACAGGAATGGAGTAAGGTTTTCATCCACAGATTGCGGTGACGCATGGGGAAGTACAACCCTTGCCGTAACTCATTATTGGTACAAAGGTAACACTATAGTAGAGGCTGATATTGTTTTTAATTCCAATGAACCTTGGGATGTCTATTCAACTCCATGGGGATATTGGGTGAACGATTTTAGGCGTGTCGCTGTACATGAGTTAGGGCATGCCCTTGGCTTAGCTCACGAGGATAGCGGACCTTTGACCATCATGAGGTCATATACAGGAGATATTATCACTCCACAACAGGATGATATCAATGGGGTTGCCGCAATATATGAGCTTGCCTGTTCCTTCAGCATTTCGTCTTACAGCGGTAGTTTTACTTCCAGTGGTGGAGCAAACTCAGTATCAGTAACGGCCTCAAGCTCAAACTGTGCATGGACAGCAACTAAAAGCCTTTCCTGGGTGAGCCTTTCGCCAACCAGCGGGACGGGCAGCAAGACAGTTCAAATAACAGCCAGGGCCAATACCGGCGCTCCTCGGAGCGGTACGGTCACAATAGCAGGAAAAACATTTAGCATCAGCCAAGATAGTGATCCAGATTTATTAGTTAAGACTAAAATAGAAGCCTTTGTCAGCCGTTTTTATGAGGTCGTTCTGGGTCGTGCTGCAGAAACTGAGGGTCTTAATTACTGGACTAACGGCTTGATAAATAAAACAAGGGCTGGGGCAGATGTTGCTAGGGGATTTATCTTCAGTCAAGAATTCACGAACAAACAACTTGATAATGCTTTATATTTGGATATGCTGTATTCAGCCTTTTTTGACAGGCTGCCAGATTTCTCAGGTCATGCTTATTGGCTCGGTAGATTAAATAACGGTGACAGCAGGAGTACAGTGTTGGATGGTTTCATATGGTCCCAGGAGTTTTCCAATCTATGTCAGGCCTACTCCATAAATGCAGTGGAATGATTGTTTGACAATATGAGCGGCGGATGTCAAGCAAGTTACCCACAGCCACTTAAAGGTATTTTCTAATAGATAGTCATAAAAAGATTTTTGCTGTCCGCAAAAAGCTTTATAAGCATGGTGACTGAATTCATGAGCCCCACTTACCTGAAAAACCAGAACCTGGGAAAAAGGGGCAGATTAAGGCGGGGGATCTCCTTGAGCATATCGCTTTCCATGATCAGGTAGGGCAGCACAAGGCCTGATTCTTCCGAGCCGTCGCAGGCATGAACATGGGGGCTCACAGATATGGCCCTGAATCCCAGGTCCAGCAGTTGGCGGACAAGAACCCTGTTTGGAAAGGGGCTGATTTCAGGGGGGACATAGGCCTGTCTTCCCTGGCTGTCATTGTGGAAATAATCTTCAAGTTCATTGGCGGTCATTCTTACGTTTTTGAAGCAAAGACCCGCATACTCTTCAAACAGGGCGGTCCAATAATCCGAGCATCCGGCTCCCCCTTCAAACCCGTCATCCACGAGATAGATGTTCCTGTCCAATAGATTGCCTGAATGCTCGATCTCGAGCTGGTAGGGAAACCCCGTTATCAGGTCATTGTGAATCCTTGCCAGGAGCGCCTCTTCATGGGCCAGAATGCGGTCATGGGCTGAATCCACGAAACGGCGGGCCCAGCGACGGTTTATGAGCCTTTTGTCCTGAAGGTGGGTCGTGGCAGGATGGCGCAGAATTCCAAAATCAGATCCCAGGCATGTTATCACCGGTCAATTCCTGACCCA
>JAVERV010000062.1:0-22366 GCA_034006945.1 Desulfobacterium sp.
AATCAAACTCTCCAGTTAAATTCTTTTGAATATCTTTTGTGTGCTTTCACAGCACTCAAAAAATACGCTTCATCTCTTTTTGTCACTAACCAGTTTTCAAAGATCAATAGATCGGGTTCAATAGATCGGATTCAATAAATCAGGTTCAATAAAAAAGCCTTTGTGGAAACGCCGTAAAACCTTTGCGTCTCACAAAGACTCACGGGTTCTACATGGCTTTGAGACGCTTGTCAAAGGTTTTTTTCATCATACCCCATTTTTTTATTCTCAACCCGATTCCCATGGTTACAAAAACCACTTCAAAACCCTGATTTAACAGAGACAATAACAGAATGATTCTATATTGTAAAGATATCGATAAAAGAGCCTCCTTTGGTTGCCCTGACCGGAACGTGGCCGGATGCCATCTCTTACCCCTACAGTGCAGGTTATCCAAGATTAGAATCGCTGATTCAGAATATTGACACTACCATAATTAAAACAGCCATGATAAAAGTAGAACCAATTTTTTTTCACGACAAACAGGAACAAAAGGAGTTGTTATGCTGAGCGTTATGATAGTCTACCTTATTTTAGGGGCCTGCGCCGGAGTTCTGTCCGGGCTTCTTGGAATTGGCGGAGGACTTGTGATTGTTCCCATGTTGGTGGCAAGTCTTACCTGGCAGCAGATCCCGCCCCAGTTCATCATGCACCTTGCCCTTGGAACTTCCATGGCCACCATCATCTTTACCTCGGTTTCAAGCTTCATGGCCCACCATAGAAGAGGGGCGGTCCACTGGCCGGTGGTACGAAAAATCACCCTTGGCATCCTCCTTGGTACCTTTCTTGGTTCCTGTGTTGCGGCAAAGCTTCCAGGACCATTTTTACGGGGAACCTTTGTGGTGTTTCTCTACTATGTTGCATTCCAGATGATCGCCAGCAAAAAGCCCAAACCCTCGAGGCATCTTCCAGGTAATGCAGGCATGTTCGGCGTTGGCAACATCATTGGAGGTGTGTCGAGCCTTGTGGGAATCGGCGGTGGAACTTTATCCGTACCGTTCATGATGTGGTGCAATATTCCAGTCCACGAGGCCATCGGTACCTCGGCCGCCATCGGTTTTCCCATTGCCATAGCAGGAACCCTCGGGTACATCTACAATGGAATACACGAAGCCGGGCTTCCGCCTTATTCCCTTGGGTATATCTATCTTCCGGCCCTTGCAGGCATAGTACTTGCCAGCGTACTCACGGCACCTCTAGGTGTGCGCCTGGCCCACAGCCTGCCAGTTCCCAAACTAAAACGAATCTTTGCCATACTGCTTCTTGTGGTGGCAACAAGGATGTTAATATCTCTGTTTTAGGAGTATGGTTACTATCCGATCATATCCGGTAAAAAGGTGGCGATCACCGGAAATGCGATCATGATGGCCGTACCGACAATAAGGGCGACAAGAAAGGGAAGCACCCCTATGAAGATCTCCTCCATAGGCACCTCAGGGGCGAGGCCCTTGACAATGTAAACATTCACCCCCACCGGCGGAGTGATTATGCCCATCTGGGTAATTAATACGATGATTACCCCGAACCAGACAAGATCATAACCAAGGCCTGCAACAATGGGATAAAAGATGGGAATGGTAAGTGTGATAAGGGCCAGGGCGTCGATAAAACAACCACCCACAAGATAGATGAGACAGATGAGAGAAATGATTGCCCAGCCCGGCCAGTTCAGGGAGGCAACAAGGTTGGCGCCCTCCATGGGAATCCGGGTCAGGGCAAGAAAATGACCGAATATGGTAGCCCCTGCCACCAGCATGATAACCATGGCCGAGGTTTTGAGTGTATCAAACACGGCCCGGTTAAAATTCTGCCATGAAAGCTTTCGCTGGACAACTGCGATGAGGAGGAGGGTAAACGAACCCACCGCACCCGCCTTGGTGGGAGTGAACAATCCGAAAAACATCCCCCCCATGACCACAAGGAATACCAGGGCAGTCTCCCATATCTCCAGCAGGGCAATCACCTTATCTTTGGCGGAAAAGCTTTCACCCCTTGGTCCCTGGTCTGGATAGATGGCACAATAGATGACAATGGCCACAATAAAAAGAGCGGTAATCATGAACGCCGGAAGAATACCTGCGATGAAGAGCTTGCCGATGGAGAGCTGGGTTAAGATACCATAAATGATCAAAACGACGCTTGGCGGCATGAGCACACCGATACCGCCACCTGCTGCAACCGAACCGGTTGCGAGTCTGTTGCCGTAATTATAGCGTTTCATTTCTGGAAGACCAATGGTTCCCATGGTGGCGGCAGTGGCCGTTGTGGATCCGCAGATGGCTCCAAAGGCCGTGCAGGCTGCAATGGTTGCCATGGCAAGGCCTCCCCTGACCCGGCCCATGCACTTGTGGGCCACATCGTAGAGCTTTGCACTCACCCCGGAATAATAGGCAATGAAACCCATGAACACAAAAAGGGGAACCAGGGCAAGGCTGTATGAGGAGAAAACGTCAAACATGTCCCTGGACAAAAGGGCCATGGCCGCCTTGAAGTTTGTCAGATACCAGTACCCTGCAAACCCCACAACAGCCATGGCATAGGCAACGGCAAGCCTTGCAAAAAAAAGCATCAAAAGGAGAAAAATTCCCACAAACCCCACCAGGGTGTACTCATTCATGGCAATCCCCCCGAACAAGACTCACAAGCTTTCGTGCAATCACAAGGGTCAGAACTGTGCAGCCAAAAGCCACGGCAAAAAGAACATAAAAAGTAGGCAGTTCCAGGGTGGATGACACCTGGCCGATGCGCCTCAGCTCAACAGCGTAATTATAACATTCCCAGGACATGAACCCGAAAAAAACAACCATCAGAACCGAAAGCAGAATGTTGTTGATTCTCTTTATCCTCGGAGAGAGACCAATATAAAGGATGTCCACTCCTATGTGGGCTTTTTCTTCGTGGGCCCCAGGCAGCACAAAGGCTATGAGTAAGGCGGCCATAAGGGAGACTATCTCTTCTGATCCCAGTACCGGATAACCAAAGAAGTTGCCAGCTACGTCCGTGCAGGTGACGAACATCATGGCGATAAGCATGAAACCGGAAAGGATTTTCATAAATCCGGACAACCTGTTAATCATTTGTTTTTCCTTGCAAAAACATTTTCAAAGTTGGGTCTCGATCCTTTACCGGATCTTGTATCTCAACCCAACTTATTGATATATTCCGGTTTTACACCACTTATGAGTTATTGATCTCCCAGAAAGATCAGAGATAATCACTCTCAAAGTTTCCTTGGTTGTACACGTCCAGGCGATCATTGAGAAACTTTAGCGCCTTCTTCCCAGGAACCCCTCGTTTTTCTGCCTTTTCAAGATAGGTGTCAAACACAGGCGTAATAGCTTCTTTCCAGCGAAGGGCCTCATCCGGTGCTATGCCGATCATGGTGTTGCCAAGACCGAGGGACAAGCTTACCCCCTCGTAATCGCTCTCGTCCCAGGCTACACCATGCTTTGAAGCCCATTCTTGATTGATCTTCTGAATGGCTATTCGAGCACTGTCAGACAGGGCATTCCATTTATCTTTATTTATGACCACAAAAAAACCAACCGAGTATGCCGTTGGATAGCAGGCAATGGTATAACGGGTAACCTCTCCCATTTTCCAGCCCTTGTTTGTCTCCTCTGGATATACAGCCCCTTCGACAACTCCCTTTTGAAGGGCCTGGTACACTTCGGGCATGGGCATGGAGACTGGCGTGGCACCAAGGGCCTTGAGCATTCCGGCAACTGAACCCGGGGATCTGAGCTTCAGCCCCTTTAGATCCTCCATGGTCCGCACCTCTTTTTTCTGGGTATGAATCAATCCGGGTCCATGGGCGTGGAGAAACATGACCTTTGTGTCGGCAAGTTCGGCAGGCTTAAAATGATCGTTAATCTCGTTAAACACGGCCGTTGCAAAACGTCCGCTGGGATTGCCAAAGGGCAGATTGATTACATCCATCAAGGGAAATCGCCCCCGGGTGTAGAGCAGGCAGGACATGCCTATATCGGTTCTTCCGGTTACCACCCCGTCATAGATCTGCTCCGCTTTTACCAAGGTATTCCCGGGGTAATAGGAGATTTTAACCTCACCGTTGGTCTGTTTTTCCACCTCATCACACCATGACTGGGCAAGTTTACTCTGGACATGGCTTGGGGGAAAAAAATTGCTGTAGGTCAGGTTGACCACCTTGGCCGATGCTTTCCCGGTTATAACCGGAAGAAGACCCGCTAAAAAGAACACTCCCAGCGCCAGTGCAATGATCCGGATTTGTGCTGGTTTCATTTTTAATTCCTCCTCAAGATTTATTAAATTTATCATTTCTACCCAAGCCCCCATGCCCGGACAGTCGAATTGGTTAAGTCTATTTACTTATACTGTCAATTGTCGTATGTCCAGCAAAGAACGCCTTTTCAGGCAAAAACAATCCCTGAAGAGATAGATTGGCCTTTTTCGGGCTAATCCTTATTTGCCTGAAAAATTTCTTCTTGTGCAGATGGTACCAATCGAGAACAACCTGCATATTCTCGTACCATTCAAAATGCTTTAAAATCGAAGCATTTAATGCTCTGTGACCGTGAGTGAAGATCTGCAATCCTTTACCAAATAAAGAATTGTTCAAGAAAAAAGCATTCAGTAACCATGGCATGTTTTGGTACAATCACCGGTTAATACGTATTTTTTACCTTCACATTCAATATGAGCGACTGTGCCATGCACGTATTTGCGTTTATGCTCAGCGACCTTGGGGTTTTCTCTATTGTTTTTTTGCCTTTTGGGGGTTACGTCGTCAATGCTTATATTTATTGTTTGGCTTGGCTCTTCATAGATTACGGGGTTACTCAGAAGTTCCGTTGAATTATAGTTAAAGGATGATTCTGAAAGGATCTCCTGGATTCTTTCCTTGGGTATTGATATCGGTTCACCACCCCGGGGAATCTCTGAATTGATACCAGTTTTTTTTTGATACAGCTTCCAGGTGGAGGGCTAATGCCTTTCTTATTGCGGGAAAAGCTGTTTTGAGGACTGCTATTTCACAGTCGTCTATACTTTCACCTGCTTCTTCTTTGATTGTGAACTGATAACTTCCGTCTTCCAGTGCAACAGGATTATCATCAGTTTTCTCATCGCACTCGACAAGATTCACCGTTACATTAATTTTAAATTTGCTCATTTTGGCAGCCTCCTTCTCTGGGTTTGAGATATCGATCCACCAATACATGGCATATGTCATTAACGATATCCAGTGTTTTATGCTGTGCTTACCATCAAGGCGCAAGACGAAATTGGGTGTAGGGTCCGCACAGGTCGAAAAATTTTTAGTGAAATATAATCTCACCGGTTTTTTCAGTGTCGTAACCTCCAAGGGCCATGACACGATCCTTAAAGGCATCGCTCCTTATGGTCTCAATCAGGACCTGGACCTTGTCCGTGGTGAAGAATCGATCCGGGATGATCAGGTCATACTCTTCGGTGACAACCGGTATAAAATCGAGGCCCAGGGCCTTTGCCGCCGCATGGATGCCGAGCCCTGCGTCGGCCCTGCCCGATAAAACGGCTGCAGCCACCGACATGTGGGTGTACTCTTCACTGGAATATCCCTTGATATCCCGGGAGGGAATGCCAAGGGTATCCAACTTGTAGTCAAGGAGCACCCGGGTGCCAGATCCAGGTTGGCGGTTTATGAAGGTTAGGTCCGTTGCCTTGAGATCTTCCAGGCCCTTGATATTCTTTGGGTTTTCCTTTGCCACAATCAGCCCCTGATCCCGCATCACAAGATTTACCACCCACACGGACTCGTCGGGCAGGTATCGTTTTATGTACGATAGGTTGTAGGAACCGTCCTCCGGATCGAGGAGATGGGAGCCCGCCATGTGACAGGTCCCCCGTTTGATGGCCATGAGACCACCCATGCTCCCCACATGGGTCGACGAGATGCTGACCTCATTCGAGTTTCGCCGGATCTGATCGGCCAGAACATCCAGGGTGTTGTCATGGGAGCCTGTTATCACGATGGTCTTTTCAATGGCGCTCCTGGGTCTTAAGAGTTGCGCCTCGACCGCCACCCCCTCCTGGATACCTTCGGTGTCGGCCGGGATACGGATGACGCCGTCGGCCCGGGTCAGGGTGGTGATGCTCCCGGCTCCCCTGGGAAGCTGGGAAGCGACGAGCCTATCATCCACAGATCCTATCTTTACCCGGACAAACTCCTCCTGACCTAACTTTGACGCCATCTTTCTGCCGGGTAAGACCATTGCCTTTTCCCGGTCGGGCCTGTAAAGCCCCTGCATGGCGGCAAGCAAAGGCCCTACGAACTCTTCAAAGGCGACAATGGCCGAAACAGGATAACCTGGAATGCCGAAAACAGGCTTGCCCTCAACAGTGCCAAAAAGAATGGGTTTTCCAGGCATCATGGTTACCCCATGGAGATGGATCTCACCAAGGGCCTGGACAATGGGTCGGGCAAAATCCTCAGATCCTGCCGACGACCCTCCGATGATGAGGATCATGTCGATCCCCTTGACCACAGCCTCTTTCACCGCAGCCGTCATGGTCCCAAGGTTGTCCTCTAAAAGGGTATGACAAACGCTCGTGGCACCGTTATCCCGGCAAAGTGCGGCAAGTACATGGGAGTTTGAATCGATCACATCCCCCGGCATCATCCCACTCTTGTCTATATCCTCCCACTGTTTTAACTCATTACCCGTGGGGATGATCATCACGTTTGGTCTTTTTCTCACACAAACAGAAAAAACACCGCCTGATACCAGGGCTCCGATGGAATAGGCAGTGACGGTGTGGCCCCTTGGAAACAAGAGTTCGGTGGCTACAATATCTTCGCCCATTTTTCTGACATTCTGCCAGGGAAAGAGAGGTGCCTCAATCTCGACACCCTTATCGTCAAGGATATTAAGGTTTTCAATCATGATAACGGCATTGGTGCCGTCGGGCATGATATGGCCTGTATTGACCCAGAAGGCATCGACCCCGGGTTTTAGAATTATGGGCACCTCGGGAGTTGCACCAAAGGTTACAGAGGCAGCGACGGCAATACCGTCCATGGCTGCGGCATGGAAGTTCGGGGACGAAAGCGAAGCCACGGCAGGCTCGGCAAGAACCCGTCCCCCAGACTCAACCGACGCAATGGTCTCAACATCCATGGACGGCATAACGGGGGATTTGTCAAAGATGATCTTTTTTGCCTCTTGGATGCTCTTCATCTCAAGATATATGTTTCGTTTCAACGCCATGAATTTTTCCTTATTTTAATTACTGGTGAGCCCCAGGGGTATAATCTGAACAATTGTCCCCCCCTCAAGGCCCTCGAGGTTTTCATCGATCTCAAGCAGACCGTCGGCCAGAACCATGGTTCGGATGAGGCCTGACTTACCGACCACGGGTTCCGCCACAAGGCCTTGGTCGTCGGTCTTGAGACAAACACGGATAAAATCGGTTCTGCCCTGGGCCGAGGCAATGTTTCTCGAAAGTCGGGCCGGGACCGTAATGCCAGCTCCCCGGGGAGTGGAAAGACCCTGGAGCCGGTTCAGAAAGGGAAGAACCACCACCTGGAAGATCACCATGGCCGACACCACATGACCGGGAAGCCCCCACACGGGCTTTTTGCCTGATCGTGCAAGGATCGTAGGCTTTCCAGGGCTGATGGAGATGCCGTGGACAAGAAGCCTTGTATCTGCAAGTTGTGTAAGGGTGTCCACGGTAAAATCCCTGACACCCACCGAGCTTCCCCCGGAGATGAGAACCATGTCACAGCGATCAACCGCCTGTTTACAAGCAGCAAAAAGCGCATCCTCATCGTCCTTGACAATTCCGTAGCAGAGGGGAATGCCCCCTGCACCCCTGACAAGACCCGCAAGGGTGTAGGTGTTGATGTCCCGGATCTCACCCGGAGCGGGTGCCTCGGCCACTGGAACCACCTCGTCACCGGTGGAGATGATCCCCACAACCGGCCGTTTAAATACCCTGATACGATCCAGGCCAAAGGCGGCTGCGAGACCCGTCTCCTGGGGTCTCATCCTCGTGCCGGGCGAGAGAACGACCTCATTTTTTTTAAAATCCTCGTTCCGGTCAATGACGTTGGTCATGGGGGCAACGCTCTTGTACACCTCGATTGCGGCATCACCCACCTGATCGGTGTGCTCGATCATCACAACGCCGTCCCCGCCTTCCGGCAGCATGCCTCCGGTTGATATCTTTGCCGCCTCACCCGGCAAAAGGGTGAAGTCCGGCACCTTGCCCATGGAAATGGCCGGGGCCATGGTGAGCCATGCAGGGTTTGATTCCGATGCCCCAAAGGTGGATTCTGCCCGGACGGCATAACCGTCCATGGTCGATCGCCTGAACCCGGGAAGATCCTGATCCGCAGCAATGGTCTGCCCGAGCACCCTGAAAACGGCCTCGTGAATGGAAACCGTCTCCTGTTGAACCGGATCAAAGGTATCGACCAGGGCCATGACCTGTTTGAGGGTTCTTACCTTAAAAAAGCCTTTCATGATCCCAGGGCTTCCCCCATGCGGGCCATGGCGGTCTCAACCTTGTCACGGCTGTTGAAGGCGCTGATTCTTATATACCCCTCGCCGCATCGTCCAAAGCCCGTGCCGGGAGTACACACCACCCCGGCTTTTTTAAGGAGCAGATCAAAGAACTCCCAGGAGTCACGGCCGTTGCCGTTGATCCAGACGTAGGGGGAATCTGTTCCGCCCACATAGTTAAACCCCATGGCGTCCATGGCCCGTTGGATGATCTTTGCGTTTTCCAGGTAACCATCCACAAGCGACCGGACCTGGGTCTTTCCCTCCATGGAGTAGACGGCCTCGGCTGCCCGCTGAACCGGATAGGCGACCCCGTTGAACTTGGTTGTATGGCGTCGATTCCAAAGGGAATGGAGAAATACGGGTTTACCCGTGTGATCAAAGACCCTGCAACTCTTCGGGACCACGGTGTAGGCACACCGGGTGCCGGTGAAACCTGCGGTCTTGGAGAAACTTCTGAACTCCACGGCCACCTCCTTTGCTCCATCGATCTCATAGATGGAGCGGGGGAGGTCATCATTCCTGATAAAGGCCTCATAGGCCGCATCAAACAGGATCAGGGCATCGGTATCCCGGGCAAAATCCACCCAGCGTTTAAGCTCAGGTTTTGTAATGGTCGTTCCCGTGGGGTTATTGGGAAAGCAGAGGTATATGAGATCCACGGGCTCCTCTGGAAGATCCGGGATAAAATTATTTTCCGCCGTGCACTCCATGTAGCAGACCCCACCATACCTGCCGTTGCTGAATTCGCCGGTTCGCCCGGCCATTACGTTGGTGTCAAGGTATACCGGATAAACAGGATCTGGAATCGCGATCCTTGTGTTGGTGCTGAAAAGCTCCTGGAAGTTGCCGGTGTCGCATTTTGCTCCGTCACTTACAAAGATCTCGTCACCGTCAATATCCGCACCCCTTGCCCTGAAATCCTCGGCCGCAATCTTGTCTCGTAAAAACGAATACCCCTGTTCCGGACCATACCCCCTGAAGGTGGCATCAACCGCCATTTCATCCACTCCCCTGTGAAACGCTTGGATACAGGCGTCGGGCAGACCATGGGTAACGTCGCCTATTCCCAGGCGAATGATGTCAACATCCGGACAACTCTGCTGGTGGGCCGACACCCTTTTTGCAATATCAGAAAAAAGATAGGAGGCCCTTAGTTTGTCATAGTGTGGATTTACTATTATCATTTAACATCCCTTTTTTATTGTTTTAATATGTATTAATCATTCTTCCATATCCAGGGGCCAGAGGGCATCTGCCAGTCTTAAATATTCGTCGACATTAAGGGTTTCCGCTCTTCTGACCGGATCTATTCCGGCTGATTCAAGTGCCCTTGCTGATCCGTCTGTATCGATGCCAAGCTCAGCGCCTGCAAGGGAATTTCTAAGGGTTTTTCTTCTCTTTGAAAAAGCCGCCTTGATAACCTTAAAAAGGAACTGTTCCTTTGCCCCGGAACAGGCGGTGGTTTCAAAAAAAACAACCTCGATCACCCTTGACTCCACGGCAGGTTTCGGGAAAAAGAGGTGGGCCGGGAGGTCCGCAACCTTTTTGACGGTGGAGCAGTATTGCATCACAACCGAGAGCCTGCCATATTCCCTTCCACCCGAAGGGGCCGCTATCCTCTGGGCAAGCTCCTTCTGGAACATGAGAACTGCCCGTTTAACAAGGTGGCGGTTCTCCACAAGCTTGAAGAGCACCTGGGAGGAGATGTTATAGGGAAGATTCCCGATAACGATCATTTTTTCCCCCTGGGCGAGGGAGGCAAGATCCTGACCCAGGATGTCGTTGTTGATCAGTTCAACATTGTCAACACCTTTGAGCTTTAACTCGTCCATGAGAACTTCGACAAGCCTAGTGTCCTTTTCAACGGCCACCACTGTTTTGGCCTCTCCTGCGGCAGGGATAGTCAAAGCGCCTAGGCCAGGGCCGATTTCAAGGACCCGGTCCCTGTCTGAAATACCGGCTTTCGTGACAATCATCCGGGCTGCATTGGGATCGCTGAGGAAATTTTGACCCAGCTCTTTTCTTGCCATGAGCCGCTGCTGCTTCAGCAATGTCCCTGGATAAGTCATGGGGTCTCCTGTGGTTTGATTTTTGTCTGTTGTAAGCGCAAGCCTTGCCTTGATGGATACGTAAAGGGTTTGAAAATTTACCGCTTGACTTTCATTTTGACTGCAAGTAGTTGTAATTGGGTAAAGTAACCATGGTTACTATTAATTCAAATGGGTAATTTTTGCAAATTGCAATTTAAAATAAGCCGGGGCCAGTCCAGGGGCGACCCTTGCGGTCACCCTTTATGGCGGTCCCAACAAAGCAAAAAAATAAAAGGGTAAAACTTGAAATCTACAAACAAGCATAAGCAGAATAAAAGTCATCCGAACGAGCATCAGATTGATTTGAAGGATCTCAAGCCAGGCGATAACCTTGGCAACCACACCATCCTGCGCACGGAACCTCTGGAAGAGATCAACAGCACCATGATCGAACTTATCCATGGGCCCACCGGGGCAAGACATGTCCACATTGCCAACAATGACAGGGAAAACACCTTTGGAGTGGCCTTCAGGACAGTTCCTTCAGACTCCACCGGTGTTGCCCATATTCTGGAGCATACGGTGCTGTGCGGATCTGAACGGTTTGATGTGAGAGATCCCTTTTTTTCCATGCTCAAACGGGGACTTTCCACCTTCATGAATGCCCTTACAGCCTCGGACTGGACCATGTACCCTTTTTCCACCCAAAACCCCAAGGATTTTTACAACCTCATGGCGGTTTACCTGGACGCTGCTTTTTTCCCCAAACTTGACCCCTTGAGCTTCAAACAGGAGGGCCACCGCCTGGAGGTCAAACCCGCCTCAGCTCCGGGTGAAGAGATGGAACTCATATACAAGGGCGTCGTGTACAACGAGATGAAGGGCGCCATGTCTTCTCCCAACCAGATCATGGGCAGATCCCTTGTGGCATCACTATATCCCGACACCACCTACAGCAACAACTCCGGCGGTGAGCCAAGGGATATCCCGACGCTCTCCCACAAGGATCTGTGCGCCTTCCACGCACGTTTTTATCATCCCTCCAACGCATTTTTTTACACCTATGGGAACCTTGACCTGGCCGAGCACCTGGGGTTCATCGAGGCCAAGGTGCTCTCCCGGTTTACCAGGATTGATCCAGATTCGGAAGTTTCTTCCCAGCCCAGGTGGGAAACACCGAAAAAGGCCGAAGCCCGTTACCCCCTCGACCGGGACGAAGACCCCGCAAACAAGTTCCAGGCCTGTGTTGCCTGGCTTGCTGCCGATGTAAAAGAGTCGTTTGAAACCCTGGTCCTGAGCGTGCTCGAGCAGGTGCTCCTTGGCAATGCTGCCTCCCCCCTTAGAAAGGCCCTGATCGATTCCAATATAGGTTCAGCCCTGAGCGATGGTTCAGGTTTTGACCCTGATATGCGTGATACCATGTTTGCCTGCGGTCTCAAGGAGGTCACAGGGGATGCAGCCCCAAAGGTGGAACGTTTGATCTTTGAAACCCTTGAACGCCTAGTTGAACAGGGGGTTGACAAGAGCATGGTGGCCTCGGCCATTCACCAGATTGAATTTCACAGAAAAGAGATCACCAACACCCCCTACCCCTTTGGCATAAAGCTGTTGCTCTCATTCGCCGGCCCCTGGATTCACGAAGGAGATGTCCTCTCCTGTCTCAACTTTAACCGCGATCTTGAGCGGTTGAACCGGGAGATGGCCAGCAAAGGTTTTTTTGAACAAAGAATAAGGCGCTATTTTCTGGATAATCCCCACAGGGTGCTCTTTACCCTTGCACCGGACCAGGAGATGGAAAAGATCGAAGAGGAACGTTGCCGTAAAGAGCTTGCCGCAGCCCTTTCAGCACTATCCCCCCGGGATCTTGAAACGATTGAAAAGGATGCCGCAGCCCTTGCCCGGCTCCAGGATGCAAAGGAGGATCTTTCCGTTCTCCCCACCCTGAAGATTACCGATGTGCCGCCCGAGATCGAAATCATAAGGCCCGACAAAATAGAGGGGATAACCCACTCAACCGCCTATGGTGCGACCACCTCGGGAATTGTCTATTTCACCTGCCCCACGGGTCTTGGGGGGCTGCCCCAAAGGCTGTTTCCCCTGGTGCCCTTTTTCTGCCAGGCATTTACAGGCGCAGGAACAGCCCTCAGGGACTATGCCGACATGGCCGAGCGTATAGATCTTTACACCGGCGGAGTTGGCCTGAGCCCTGTGAGCGGGACAGGTTTCGGTGAGGTAGGCGAATGTCTTCCCTTTGTGGCCCTCCAGGCAAAATCCCTTGACCGGAACGTCACCAAAATGTTTGAAATCCTAGCAGAATTTGTCTCCCAGTACAGCTTTAAAGACCATACAAGGCTCAAGAATCTTTTGCTCCAATACAGGGCATCCCTGGAAAGTTCCATTGTTGCAAGCGGCCACAGCTATGCCATATCCCTTGCCGCAAGAACCCTATCCCCTACGGGTCATCTTGCCGAGATGTGGCACGGAATCCACCAGTACCAATACATCAAGGATCTCTGCCAAGGGCTTGACAACGAAAAAATGGGCGAACAGGCCATGGCCGAACTTGCCCAGGATCTTTCCACCATGGCCGAGCTTCTGTTCAGACGGGACAATCTAAGACCCGCCATTGTGGGAGAGCCTCCAGCTCTTATTCTCGCAGACCGGTTGATCGCCGCCATGGTCGCCGATCTTCCCGTGAACCATGGGGATCAGCTCCTGCCGCCCAACCTCCCCTTTGAGAGAACCCTGCCCTTTGAGGGGTGGATAACAAGCACCCAGGTATCGTTTGTGGCCCAGGCCTTTACCACCGTACGCATGGGCCACAGGGACGCACCGGCCCTTGCAGTCATTGCCAAGATGCTGCGTTCCCTCTATCTTCACCGGGAAATCAGGGAAAAAGGAGGGGCCTATGGCGGATTTGCCATCTACTCCACCCAGGAGGGAATCTTTTCCTTTGGTTCCTATCGTGATCCCAATATCCGTCGAACCATCAAGGTCTTTCAAGAGGCCTGTGACTTTATACTTACCGGCGATTACTCTGAACAGGATATCAAAGAGGCAGTCCTCCAGGTGTGCGCAGAGATAGACAAACCTGAGACCCCGGGTCCCGCCGCCATAAAAGCATTTTACAGGGATGTCCTGATGCTGACCGATGAACAAAGGGAATCGTTTAAATCCGAACTCCTGACCCTTGATATGCCCAAGATCAAAGCCTGCGCCCAGCGGTATTTCAAAACCTCTGACACCAACAAGGGAACGGCTGTTATTTCAGGAAAAGAGCTTCTCAGGGCTGCCAATGAAAACCGTGACCCAGAGGCTCCGGCCTTTGAAATCAACAGAATTTAACGACACCACAGGACAGGAGGCTTAGATGCCATTGAGGGGTCTGAAAAAAGAGAATCAGGATGAACCTGCAATAACAACCGAAAGAATTGCCCATGAATTCAACAACATTCTCATGGCCATACAGGGCAGGGCATGCCTTATTCTCAGGGATCTGCAACCATCCCACCCCTCTTATTCCCAACTGTCTGAAATCATACAGACAGTTCAAAAGGGAGCTAGGTTTACCAGCCAACTTTTAGGATATGCCAGGATGGGAAAATACCATGTGGGCCCCACTGACATTAACGGTCTGATTCTCTCCTGTTTAAAAAAAATACCCCTGCCCAACGGGAGTATCATGGTGGAAAAAGAGTTAACCCCCACCCAGCTATTCTGCATGGTGGACAAACTCCAGATTCGCCGGGTCCTCATGAACGTCCTTGAGAATGCCGTTGCCGCCATGCCCCGGGGAGGCCAGCTTACCATTACCACAACGTCTGAACTTATCCTCGAAGATTCGGCCAGACGCCAGGGTCTCATGCCCGGTAGGTTTGTCAGAATAACCGTAACCGATACCGGAGTGGGCATGGATGATGCCACCCTGCATGGGGTGTTTGATCCGTTTCTTGCCACCGGCCTCCAGGTGAATGATATTGACGAGAAATTAGGACTCGCCTCCAGCCACGGAATCATACTCAACCACAAGGGTGTCATTGATGTATGCAGCACCCGGGATACTGGAACCACATTCTCCATTTTACTCCCCCAGTTTGAAACTCCTGCTAAACTTGACCTCGAAAGGGAAATCAATGGCCTGCCAAAGGGTTTTGAAACCATTCTGCTTGTGGATGATGATGAGGTCCTCCTGGAAATGGGACGGCAGATGCTCACAACTCTGGGATACAAGATCATAACGGCAAACAGCGGGGCCCTGGCCATCGAAATTTACGCAACGGGCAAAACAGTTGATATGGTGGTTCTTGACATGATAATGGAAGATATGGACGGCCTTGAAACCTTCCGTCGACTATTGATCATTGACCCGGATATCAAGGTGCTCCTGGCAACGGGCCACACCATTGACTCCTCTGCCGAGTCCATGCTCACATCCGGATGCAGGGGATTTATTCTCAAACCCTTTACCATGGGTGCCTTTGCCCGCAAACTCAGGGAGATCCTGGATTGACCCTGACACTTGAACAAGTTTAAAGTTCTTGACACCTCACCTCTCTTTTTTTATAGTCTTCAATCACATTGCAGCTTTAATGGACTTGGAAATTAATTCATGATACTTGATGACGATCCTCCGGCGGTTAAGCTGAAGGGAGTGGGCGATGGATTCTGGATAACCCTGGACCCCTCAAGACCGGAGCAGCTTTTAAAAGACCAGCTGGTAAAACTGTTTGAACGACTCAAACATCTGGCCATCAATGCCAAGGTGGTCATTGATCCTGGCGGAACAGAGGGATATGATGATCTCATCCAGAACCTGGGTGATTTTCTCAAAACCCGGTTTGACGTAGGAATTGTTTCAAAACCTCCGAAAAAACGTCAGGTGGCTGTGGAGCGTATTCGCCAGAAAGACCTGAACCGTGGATGGACCCGCCACAGGAGCGAGGTGCTCATGCTCAGGGGAAGGGTAAGATCGGGCCAGAAAATTGAGGCAAAAAATCATATCCTAATAACAGGGGATGTCAACCCCGGTGCACAGATCATGGCAGGTGGAGATATTCTGATAATGGGAAGATTACTCGGCCATGTCCACGCCGGGTATCCAGACAACCCATCCGCCATTATCCTGGCCCTGGATTTCAGACCGACTCAGGTTCAAATCGGAGAATATGCAGCAACTGGCCTTGACGACAAAAAAACGGACAGGGTTGAATTCGCCTCCGTGATCAAAGAGGGTATAACCGTTCAAGATTATCTGGGAGCCAACCCGTTTGGACGACTTCCCTGGCCAGAGGTGGTATAAGGATCACAGATGAAATTTGCGGTCATAAGTAAAGATCTTATAAAAAAGAGTACAGACATCTGCAACCTATAGCCAGGCAATCACAAGAGGTGTGAAGTGGAAGGTAGAATCATCGTAATAACATCGGGGAAAGGAGGTGTGGGCAAGACCACCGCAACCGCTTCTATTGGCGCAGCCCTTGCCCTTGAAGGAAACAGAGTCGCCGTTGTGGACATGGATATTGGCCTGAGAAACCTGGATGTGGTTCTGGGACTTGAGAACAGGATTGTCTTCAATATCGTGGATGTTATCAATGACCGCTGCACTGTAAGGCAGGCAGCCATCAGGGATCGAAGGATCGAAAACCTCTTCCTGATACCGGCATCCCAGAGCGACAACAAGGACGTGCTCACCCCGACCGGCGTCAAACGGATTGCCGCATTGCTGAAAAAAGAGTTTGACTATATCATCATGGATTCTCCGGCCGGCATTGAGCGCGGATTTGAAAATTCGGTTACAGCGGCCGACGAGGCCCTTGTGATCTGTACGCCCGATGTTTCGGCTGTCAGGGATGCAGACAGGGTCATAGGTCTTCTCTACGCCCGTTCCATTACGCCCAAGCTTGTTGTGAACAGAATCATGCCCGCCATGGTTGCCAGAGGAGACATGCTCAGTCATGAGGATGTCATGGAGGTCCTTTCCATCGAACTTGCAGGGCTTGTGCCCATGGACGATCAGGTTGTTATTTCCACCAACACGGGAGTTCCCCTTGTGATGCGCAATGATTCCAAGGCCGGTCAGGCCTTTCGAAGGATCGCAAGAAGACTTAACGGAGAGGCAGACCTGCCCATCGAGGTCCCCGGGGCCAAGACGGGGTTATGGAACAGATTTACCCATAAATTTGGGTTGAAAAAATAAGGAAGTACCCATGCTGAACGCTTTGATCCGAAAATTCACCGGCCATAAACCGAGCAGGGAGACAGCAAAAAAACGGCTTCAGTTCGCCCTTGTTTATGATCAGCTTGAGGTGAATGACGAAACCCTTACAAACCTTCAAAACGACATTGTGGAGGTAATTTCAAAATATTTTGAGATTGACCATTCCTCGCTTCAACTAGAGGTCAAAAAAGGTTCTAAAACCTCAGCCCTGGTATTTAATACCCCGATTCTGTGCGTCAAAAGAAACAGGGCCTGAATTGAACAACTCTAAATGATCCGCCTTTAGTTGCGCCAGAAGGCGCTTGCCCGTCTCCAACCCAAGATCGATAAAACCGGGGCCATGGGTTTTGCCAGTCTCGGTCCGAAAAGTATTTTTAATCTGGGCAAGCCCCTGCATACCAGCTGGAAAACGTCTCAAGAACTCAGACAGAGGGATATTTGCAAACATGACCATGTCCCAGACCGTGTGGGTAAAGTTGTCCGGTCCCCATCTAAACTTGTCCGCATCGTACAGGGCGTCCGAGACCAGTTGAGCAATGGCCTGGTATTCGGGAGTTGTTGCCGTGCCCAAAGCCCAGGGAGAGGCAAGGGATTCAGGCAAGGGGGAAGGTTGTGGCTTTGCCTGGAATGCCTCGTGGTTGTCAATGGCGTTGCACACGACTTTGATCTCCCTCTGGGTAAGCCCGTATCCCCCGGTTAAAAGCAGCTTTTCAGCAACGGCAGCCCCTTTTTGCGCATGACTTTTTTCCTTTCTCCGGATATCATGGAGTAGCCCCGCCACCTGGACAAGCACCATGGTCCTCACCATTTCCGGTGTACCTGGGTCGAGTCCCATTTCAATCTGAACAATGGCACCCCCGTCGATGGCCACAAGCTCAGAATGAAGCATGCCATGGCCAAAGTCATCGTCAATCAGGGGGGCAATCTGATCTTTCAGCTCCTTCAACAGATGGTGGGAATAAAAAAGACGCTTTGATCGGGCAATCTCCTCCTGGAAGAGTGTATAAAAGGCGGGTTGTGGAAGGGCTGCCACAATTTTTCTGGCGGTGTTGCGCAACTCTGAATAGGTCGCTTTCATATGGCTCAGCTTACAATGAAAGAGCTGCCCGAGTCAACAAGATCAATCCTGGCAAGGGAGATGATCGGCACATGGAGGTATTCAAGGCGTTGCCGGCCGCTTTCAAACACCTTTTCGATGATGCAGCCAATGGCAAGAAGTGTAGCACCGCTTTGCTCAACAATGGAACAGAGGGCCTCAAGGGTGGATGCCGTTGCAAGGAAATCATCCACAATGACCACCCTGTCCGTCGGACCAAGGTATCTGGACGAGATGTAAAGGGAGACATCCTCTCCCTTGGTGCGGCTCACGGCAGACCCCTCAAACAGGCGATCGTTCATAAAGGCAGGCCTTTTTTTACGTGCAAAGACCATGGGGATATCCATGGCCTGGGCCGTTACCAGGGCCGGAGCAATACCGCTGACCTCGGCCGTGACGATCCTGGTTGCCCCAGTAACTCCCCAGGCCTTGAACCCGGCCGCAAAGGCCTGGCCCATTCTTGTGGAAAACCCCGGCAAAAGCTGATGATTGATAAAGCTGTCGGCCTTGAGTATCCCGTTGCCTAGGTATTCGGCCCTGGCCTCTATAAGATCCTTGAGTTCTTTCATCCTGGCTCTTTTATTTTTTTTTATATGAAACTCTCACCCCTGCCTACTGACTACTGACTGACGTTACCTTGATCGAGAGCTCCTGGAGCTGGGCCGGAGATGCCTTTGAGGGTGCTTCGGTCAGAAGACAGGTGGCTCGCTGGGTCTTGGGAAAGGCAATCACATCCCTGATTGACTCTTCCTCACACAGAAGCATTACCAGCCGGTCAAACCCAAAGGCAAGCCCGCCGTGGGGCGGTGTGCCCGACCCAAGGGCGTTGAGGAGAAAACCAAATTTATCGTCTGCCTCCTGTTTGTCAATGCCGAGGATGCTGAGCACCCGCTCCTGGAGTTCCGGCAAGTGGATACGGATGGATCCGCCGCCGATCTCGATGCCGTTGAGCACCATGTCGTAGGCCCGGGAACGAACGGTAAGCGGGTCCGTTTCCAGGCGGTCAAGATCTTCCTCAAGGGGAGCGGTAAACGGATGGTGAATAGCCTGGTACCGCTTTTCCTGCTCGTCGTACTCCACAAGGGGGAAATGGGTGACCCATACGAACCTGAAAATTCGGTTGTCGATGAGTTCAAGACGGCGTGCAAGTTCGTTTCTCAGCTGACCAAGGGCCTCATTTGTGATCTTTGGGTTGTCTGCCACAAAAAAGACGATGTCCCCGACCTCCATGTCAAGGCGGGCCTCCATGGCCTTTTTCTCGTTGTCTGTAAAAAACTTGGCAATGGGCGACTGCCAGGTGCCATCCTCCTTTACCTTGACCCAGGCAAGACCCCTTGCCTTGTAAATTGCGGTAAATTCGGTAAGCTCATCGATCTGCTTTCTGGTGAACACGGCGCACCCCTTGGCATTGATCGCCTTTACAAGCCCTCCCTGCCTGACAACGCTTGAGAACACCTTGAATCCGGCGTTTTCCACGAGATCGGACAGGTTGACAAGCTCAAGCCCAAACCGCATGTCTGGACGGTCAATACCGAAACGATCGATGGCTTGGGCATAGGTGATCCGCTCAAAGGGAAGCTCGAGGTCGATGTTACGCACCTTTTTAAATACCGTCTTGATCAGCCCCTCGGTGATCTCCATGATATCGTCTTCACCCACAAACGAAAGCTCCATGTCGATCTGGGTGAACTCCGGCTGGCGGTCTGCCCTTAAGTCCTCGTCCCTGAAACAGCGGACAATCTGGTAGTACCGGTCAAACCCTCCGATCATGAGCATCTGCTTGAAGAGCTGTGGGCTCTGGGGCAGGGCATAGAACTGCCCGCGATTCACCCGGCTCGGTACAAGGTAGTCCCTGGCACCCTCGGGGGTACTCCTGGTCAGAACGGGGGTTTCAATGTCCAGGAAGTCAAGATCGTTGAGATAATCCCTGACGGCCTTTGCCGCCGTGTGTCTTGCAATAATGTTCTTCTGGAGCTTTGGCCGCCTCAGGTCGAGGTGCCTGTGCTTCAGACGAACGGTCTCCGATGCCTCAATCCGGTCCTCGATCTGAAAGGCCGGGGTCTCTGCCTGATTTAAGATTTTAAGCTCATCCACCAGGATCTCGATGGTTCCCGTGACCATGTTCGGATTGACCATGTCATCGGGTCTTGGAACCACCCTTCCCCTTACTCCGAGGACATACTCATTTCTTATCACTTGGGCCTTGTCATGAACCCCCGGGTTCACCTCTGGGTTGAACACGATCTGGGTGATGCCGCTCCTATCCCTGAAATCAATAAATATCACGCCGCCGTGGTCCCTGCGGCGCTGGACCCATCCCATCAGGGTTACTTCCGCGCCAACCTCTCCTTCCCTTAACTCTCCGCAGGTGTGGGTTCTTCTCATATCTCCAAGTAAATCAGTCACGTGGCATTCCTTTGTCGGTTAAAATTTTAATGATTTCATCATATGGGACCTGCATGTCAGGGGTCTGCATGGAAAGCGTTGTCTGCTCCCTGGTCTTCATGTTCCTGAGCACCGGGCCGCCGGTTGCCGATTCCTTGTTATCCAGAATAAGCGCATGGGCGGCATTAAGCTTATCCGCACGTTTCATGAGGCTCTTAAGACTTTTCCCACTGTAATCTGTGTCGCAGCGGATACCCGCAAGATTGAGTCTTGAGCAGTAGTAATAGGCCTGGTCCAGGGCCCCCGGCCCGAGGGGGATGACGAAGAGGTCCAGCTCCCTCGTTTTTACCGGCTCCTGCAACTGCTCCATCACACCGGCGAGTCGATCAAGCCCGATGGCAAAGCCAATGGCCGGAACCTCCGGTCCATCCAGCTCTCGAACAAGGGCGTCGTAGCGGCCGCCGCCAGCAACGGCACTCTGGGCACCCAGGGCCGTAGTCTGAACCTCAAAGGCGGTTCTTGAGTAGTAGTCAAGCCCCCGGACCAGGGTTTTGTCAACCTGGAAATCCACCCCCTGGCGGGTAAGAATCTCCTTTACCTTATCAAAGTGGTCCGAGCAGCCAGAGCAGAGATGGTCAAGGGTGGTGGGGGCGTCAAGCATGGCCTCCCTGCAGCCGGGAACCTTGCAGTCCAAGGTTCTCAAGGGGTTTTTGTCCATGCGCCGTGTGCAGTCGCTGCACAGGCCCCCATGCTTTGAGCGGAGAAATTCTGTCAATGCCCTGTGGAACAAGGGTCTACACTCGGGACACCCCAGGGAATTCAGGTGGGTCGTCAGATCGGTCAGTCCCAGACGCCCGAACAGCTCGTTCAGCATCAGAATAAGCTCCCCATCAATATGGGGAGCCGCAATGCCGAACACCTCGGCATTAATCTGATAAAACTGCCGGTAGCGACCCTTTTGGGGACGCTCCCTTCTGAACATCGGCCCCATGGTGTAGAGCCTCTGGATGGGGTCGGCCGCATACATCTTGTGCTGGATGTAGGATCGAACCACCGAAGCTGTGGCTTCGGGTCTCAGGGTAAGAGTGCCACCCTTTCCATTGGGAAAGGTGTACATCTCCTTTTCAACGATGTCGGTCACCTCACCGATGCTCCTTGCAAACAGCTCGGTTCGTTCAATGAGGGGAAGCCGGATCTCCTTAAAACCAAAATCTTCAAACAGCCGTGATGCGGTTTGTTCAATGGTCTGCCACAGGGACGTGTCTCCGGGCAAAATGTCTCGAAAGCCTCTGATCGTCTGTATCATTTATATAGTCTATTCTATTGCCAAAAAAATTAAACGCAAATATATCCAATTAAAATAACCCTTTCTTATACTCAAACAGGCCGCTGTTAGTCAACGATTAATTGAATTTCGCAGGAATTCTAATTTTCATTAGAACTTGCAAACTTTTCTAAACCGCTAAGCTCAATTGGGTTGCTCTCCTTAGCACCAAGGAAATTAACAATAGCATTATAGTGTGTCTGCCCTTGATCAATGGCATGGTCATAGGACTGTTCCGCAATAGAAAGGGCCTGGGCCTGATTCATACTCATCTGTCGCCCTCCCTGAGTTGGTGAACAGCATTTTTTACCAACGGATATACCAGGATAGTCTTTACCTCTGCCCCATGGCGTTTATTCTCTCTGTCCATGCGTCCACGACCTGAAGTCTCGCCCAATTCGATCCAGTTCGAGGCTCGATAACAGCCACCGTAAAAACGTTTCTGATCCACCAGTGTTTCCACCAGCAGTGGTTTAACGGCATATTGCCGCTCCCAATCATCTTTTAGTTGCCCAAGGGTTTGGGACAGTATCATGCTCGCTAAATTCCGAATAGGTGCCAGAACCAAAAACCGGCTGTTATTCACCACCTGCTGTAATGCAACTTTACGCCGATCATCTGTCCAACCAATCCATTCATCCCGGGCACGCATGCGCCAGGCAGGACTTGAAAATTGAACACAGCCCACCACCTCTCGATGGGGTCGGTTTACATAAATAAGGTATTGCACTCTTGCGCCAAAGG
>JAVERV010000237.1:0-3326 GCA_034006945.1 Desulfobacterium sp.
GCCCTTTCACGGCGGCGACAGGGGTTCGAATCCCCTTGGGGACGCCATCTTTTTTACCCTGACTACCAAGGCTCAATGTATCCACGATACATTGAGCCTTTTTTATATATTCGGGGTCTGACCCCAGTAAGCCGCTGTTATTAAAGAGAAATCACTTCAAAAACCCCCGTTTTAACGCCTTAAACCCCACTTTTGGGGGGCAAAAACAACACTCTAAGGATTTCAGTGGGCGCCGTGCCTTTGTGCATGTCGAGTTTCGGGGTTCATGTCGAGTTTCGGGGTGCATGTCTAGTTCGGAGATATATGCGGGGGAGGGGGTGTCGGGATTCTCGGCAAGGTGCGCCTGGAAAATGGCCTGGTGGGCAGAGTAAAAATTATCCATGCGGCATGCGGGGTCTGACCATGGTAAGCAATTGTTATTTAAGGATAATCTCTTTAAAGAGTCGCCTTAAAATGCCTTAAAACCCATTTTTTTGGCATCAAAAAGTGGCTCCTAAGCCCTTTTGAGGCCCTGATAATGATTGAAAAGTTTGTAAATTCAGCTACTTGATAGGGTCAGACCCCGTAAAATCAGACCCCGTAAAACCGTAAAAAGCCCGTAAATACCCCGTAAAAAGCTGCACCTGTAAAGCTAAAAAGAAAGACTTCTTGAACAAAAGGCCAAAGGAGGTTAAAGCTTACATAAAAAAGAGATGTTTTAAATGACAATTTAAATAAATTTTAAATTTAGCTTTAAAAAAGAGAAAGTCGGTCTTGGCATTGGTTCCACTTTATAATGTGGTAATTGAAAGAACCTTTTCAGCTTGTAGACAGGGATGGGAAATCATGAAAAAATGTTTTTTTATAACATGCATTTGTATTTTGTTTTGCTCTTTGATCGGTTGTAATAGCGGTGATGATTCCGATCAGGTTAACCTAGATTCCTATTCTGCCATTGATCATTCTTTTTTGAACAGTATGATGGATGATTTCAGAACGGAAGAAAACGTGGTCACTTTAACGTCTGGTGCGGAAGCTCCGGTTGGGGGGGCAGTTGCAGGGTCGTTCAAACTTTTTGGAAAAGTTGCTCAGATAGCCGGTAAAGTTCATACGATACAAGCCGCAAATGATTTTCGTACTTTAGTGCTCTCCGATCTAAATGGAATAAAAAGTGGTCTGAAAGATATTGATACAAAAATAACTAATGGGTTTAATGCGATCCACGCTAAACTTGATTCAAACGCATTTGCTAATATCTGGAATCAACTGGCAAATCCTCACCTCGTTAACATAGACAACGCCTGGAAGTATTATCTCGATGAAGCTCCAGGTAATAGATACTCACTTGGTTTATTAAATAAATTATCCGTCAGGGATCCAACGGTTGAAGTCTTTGAAAAAGCGGTTAATGAGTTTAACATCGCTATAGAACCCAAAATGGATAATATTGATGTTGCCCTAACAGCAATACAAAGTCAAATAACTGGCTATGGCGTTAATCTCACCTCAAAAATTTTAGACTTATATGTAACTGCACTTTCAAGTAACAATGGAACTACATTCGATAGTGAAATTTTAATGGAAGATGTATTGACACAGTATTTATATATGTATTCAAATCTTCTATTGTATCAAACCAAAGCACTGATATTAATGGCTGAATATTATAACTACAAAGTGATTGACGAAAGTGATCAAATTAATTTGGATCCTACCGGATATACAACGGTTACTTCTGATCGCTCAAAAGCTATGAATAGAAATGCAATTTATGAATTTAAGAAGCAACTGGTCCCATTTCTCAATAGCGGAGAAAGGTTGATCTCCCAATTTAATTCCGGTGATATCTACAGAGAGTATGGAGACAGGGATACGCCAATCAAGAACTCTGATTTTTATCCATATATTGATTCCTACATAAAAACATTTTATGGTGGCGATTTTATTTACAACCTTTTTGTTTTTAGATTGGTTTGGTCCGAAGAGGCAGCTACAAACGATCCTGATGCAGAAAATCAATACAAAGAAGTAAGTGGTCCATATAATTACAATTACAAAGCATTGTTTGATGATCTTAAAGATCCAAATAAAAAGCTTCATTTCTATCTATATGAAAATACACACAGGGCTAGCCGTTATTACCCAATCATTCACCCTAATGTTGCAAAAAACCTGACCGCCATCTCAACTTTTACCCTACACCCACAGGGTTATGTAGACAAAGAATTTAACGCTGGCCTGCGAAGGTTCGTCTTTATACGTTTGCCCAGTGGTCTAAATCTTAAACTTAATTACACCACTGATTTGACGGAGTCTTATCGTTTTAACTATACTCCTGAAGGCACAAAAGTTGCTTACTTCAAACTTTATGAGCCAAAATCCGTAGAGTTTAAAATGCTTAATCTTTTGTTAGACCAAAATCCGTTGAGAAGTATTAATTATAAATATTCTTGTTTGTCATATACTTTTGGTGCATATATGGCAGAATTCGAATACAAAAATAAATTCATGCTGCCAAAAGTGGGCAAGAAATCATCAGATGTGTCGTACCTATACAACGCATCTTCCGACGATAGATACAAAATGAACTATCCAGCAGACGGATATGCCTATTCAGAGCTTAAAAGATTTTCTAAAGCTAATAATGCAAAATATGCTGTAGGCTCTTATGATGAAACGGAGGTATATGATGGGTTGGGTGTGGTTTTGTTTGGTTATGATACTGACCGATCTACTCCTATGACTTTCGGTGTCGGCAAATATGCAACCGGAGAGAAACTTCGATCAAATGGACGAGAAAAGAATTTTACCATAAAAAAGAAATATATTTTCCCTTCCGGAAAACTTTTTTCAGATGATGTTATCAAAAAAGACACCTTTTTTATGTTGACCAGGAACAAAGGTGATGATAACCGCAACGATAATCTATGGGTGAGTCAACAGGTAGGAAAACATAGTTCTATTCCTTCTCTCGAACTTTCCAAGGATGGGGATTTCTCCATGAAGACCTGGTTTTTTCTGGATGATAAAACAGAAACTGTTCATTATTAAAGGAATCCGGGGTCTGACCCCGGCAAGTGTTTGTTATTAAAGAGAAATCGCTTCAATAAGCCGCCTTAAAATGCCTTAAAACCCATCTTTTTGGCATCAAAAAGTGGCTCCTAAGCCCTTATTTGACCCTTGGAATGATACAAAGCTGTATAGAATCAGCTACTTACTGGGGGTCAGACCCCAAAATAAAATGTGTTGACTCGATTGATGGATTTTAGTATAAAGGCCGATGAGTAAGAATCCTTGGGGACACCATCTTTTCCCCGGCAAGCAAAATCGAAATGCCCTGGGCTGTA
>JAVERV010000238.1:0-3266 GCA_034006945.1 Desulfobacterium sp.
GGGGAAAAGACCTGGTGGTTCCCAAGGGCGGTACCCGTCTTGAGGGATGGGACCAGTTGACAGTGCTCGTACATGCCAAAGACCAAGAGACCGTTCGCTCTGTTTTACTGAACGCATTTTCCCCCAACACTATTGAAGGTAAGGACCATGAAACGATTCAAGAACATTCTCTATGTTAACGATTCAACCGATGATCAGGCCTGGGGGATCGCACGTGCCGTCCTCCTTGCGGAGAGCAATCAGGCAAATTTGACGGTTGCCGCGATTGTCCCCACCCAGGCCCTGGCGCAAGGTACGAAATCACCACCCGGCAGACCAACCCAAGCCGATTTAAAGACGGATGCAGCGACCGATCTCTACGAGGGTCTGGAGAGCCTGTTGCAATCTTACAGACCCCACCAGGATATCCGGCTTTCCGTGCTGGCTGGAACCACCTATCTTGAGACGATTCGTGCCGTAGTGAGAGACGCCTACGATCTTGTCATCAAGCCGGCAGAAAACCCAAGCTGGCTCGATAGAATATTCGGCAACAACGACATGCAGCTCCTGCGCCAATGTCCCTGCCCGGTCCTGATCATGAAGCCCCATGAGAAATCCAGCTACAACACCATCCTGGCGGCTGTTGATTTCAATCCATTGAACCCCCTGGGCTCAGACCTCGACCTGAACCTTGAAATCCTTGAGCTGGCAAGCTTGCTTGCCCTGTCCAACTTCGCCTCGCTCCACTTTGCCCACGCCTGGGAGGCCGTTGCCGAAAAGACCCTTGCGTCAAGGGAGATTACTTCGGTGAAAAGAATAAACGATTACGTTGAAAAGACGCTTATGCGCCATAAAAGAGGCCTGAACATGCTGGGAGATGAGCTGAAGAGATGGATAGGCGTCGACAACTACAACTACCTTTCTCCCCGCCTTCACCTGCCCAAGGGAGCGTCAAAAAAGATGATCCCCCAGCTGGCCGAACAGTTGCAGGTGGATCTTGTGGTCATGGGGACCTTTGCCCGCACGGGCATATCCGGTTTTATCCTCGGCAATACAGTAGAGGCCCTACTCGATCAACTGTCGTGTTCGGTGCTTGCAGTAAAACCCCCTGGGTTTAAAAGTAGTGTGAGGCTTGAATAGTAAATTATGAGTATAAACTGGATATTGTTGTTCATTGGCGGTCTTTTCGAAACTGGATTTGCCGTAAGTCTCGGAAAGGCGCAACAGGCATCGGGAAAAGAGATGTGGTTATGGCTGGTGGCTTTTGTCTTTTCCGTGAGTTTAAGCATGTTTTTGCTGTACAGGTCTATGGGAGGAGAAAAGGCGATCCCAGTTGGAACGGCCTATGCCGTCTGGGGAGCCATCGGTGCCTTTGGAACGGTTGTTGCCGGGATTGTTTTATTTAAAGAGCCGGTGACATTCTGGCGCATATTTTTTCTTACCACACTGGTATTTTCCATAATCGGCTTGCAGGCGGTAAGCAATGGCGGGTGAAATCCTATGTTCTACAGATAAAAAAGGGACTATTTTATGAGCTTCGTAAAAGCATTGATCATCGTGATGGCCATGGCATCTTTGTTGGCATCATGTTCGGGAATACCCCTCGGTAAAAGATCGGCAGGCGCCAGGATCGATGGGGCAATCGACAAAGAGATCGAAGAAATCAAGCCAGATAATGAATGGTCGACTGTAATGGCCAACCTTGCCCAGACTCCTGCCCATGTAAACTGGTTATCCTCATTTAAAGATCCCGTACTTCTCAGGCTCATTGAGGAGGGTAAAGAGAACAACCGCATACTTAAAATCGCAGCGGCAAATGTTGACAAGGCAAGATTGCTGGCTGACCAGGCAGGGGCTGGCCTTAAACCCACCCTCGATCTGGCATTCTCCGGGGCGGGAGAAGGGGAGGATTCCACATCCCGAAGCGCGTTTGACCTTAATCTGGAGGCTGGATGGGAGGCAGATATCTGGGGGCGCATAAGATCTGGATATGCCGCAGGAGCTGCCAGTGCCCAGGCAATTGAGGCCGATTATATTTATGCCCGGCATTCCCTGGGGGCGAGCATTGCCAGGGGTTATTTTCTATCCGTAGAATCCACGCTGCAAATCAATTCAATTGAACGAAACATCGCTCTGCTGGAAAAAATCCTGAAAATTGCAACGATCAAGTACAACAACGGTTCGGTCACCCTGCAGGATGTCGCCCTCATCCGTTCCGACCTGGCAGCGAACAGAGAGAATCTGATCAAAATTCAAGGGGCCCGGCGGGATGCCCTGAGGGCCCTGGAGGTACTTATAGGCAGATATCCAAATGCCGAGCTTGACCTGCCCAAACAATTGCCCGAACTGCCACCTGCACCATCGGAGGGGATACCCTCTGCGCTCCTGGAACGAAGGCCCGACATTGTCAGTGCGGAAAGAAACGTGGCCGCAGCTTTTAACAGAACAGATCAGGCCAAAGCCGCTGCATTGCCGAGATTATCATTGACCGGAAGCCTCGGAGGAGCATCCACAGGCCTCTCCTCGATCCTTAACTCCTCAAATCTTATCTGGCAGCTGGCTGGAAACCTCTTAACGCCTGTGTTTGACGCAGGTGTCCGTAAAAGAGATGTAGAAATTGCAACCATAGAACAGGAACAGGCGCTTCTAAACTATGGAAACACGGCATTAGAGGCCTTTTCCGATGTAGAGAGAAATCTTGATCAGGGTCAGGTCCTGGAAAAAAGAGCGAAGGCCCTCCTTGAGGTGAAAAACGAAATCAACAAGGCCTATAAAATTGCAGACCTGCGTTACAGGGAGGGTGAAGTTGAGCTGATTGACGTTCTCAACATACAGCAACGGTTAACAGATGCCGACAGCAAAATCATCGCCCTGAAAAGGGCGCAATTAGAACAGCGTATTAACCTGTATCTCGCCCTGGGCGGCGAATGGTAAACCTCATCTCATCGGCAATTTTTAAAGATACACAACAATTTTATACAATCAACCAGGAGTTTTGCCATGTCAATTGAAGAAAATATGTGTCCCAAATGTAACTCACCCTATGCCTATCCCGATGGACTCCTGTGGATATGCCCTGAATGTGCCCATGAGTGGGTACCTGGTCAGACTTCCGATACCCCCTCAGAAGATGCGCCACGATTCCTTGATGCCTATGGTAATCCTTTACAGGATGGAGATACTGTCACCACCATCAAAGATCTTAAGACCGGAAAGGACACAATGAAATTGGGGACAAGGGTCAAAAACATCAAACTTCTTGATAACCCTGTAAATGACCACGATAT
>JAVERV010000239.1:0-3264 GCA_034006945.1 Desulfobacterium sp.
TACCCTTCGGCCATTTGTACTGGTAATAGGAAACACATTCTTCATACCCACAAATTGTGCCACAAACGGTGATCCTGGCTGTTCAAAAAGCTCCTGAATAGTTCCGGTCTGTTCAATCTTTCCCCTGTGAATAATGGCACCCCTGTTGGCAAGGAAAAGGACATCGGAAAAATCGTGGGAAACCATAATAAATGTGGTTCCAAGTTTCTGATGAAGGGATTTTAAAAGATTTTTGATCTCATCCTGGAGTAGAGGATCAAGGGCGGAAAGGGATTCGTCAAGAAGCAGAACCCTGGGATTGAGGATTAAAGACCGGCAAAGTGCCACCCGCTGTTTTTCCCCGCCGCTCAAGGTCAAAGGATGCCTGTTTAATAGATGGGAGAGATTCATGGTTTCCACAAGGGCTTGAAATCTATCTTCCGCCTCCTTGCTTGCGATGGCGTGATAACGAATCCCGTACAAAATATTTTTCCTTACGTTGAGGTGGGGGAAAAGCGCAAAATCCTGGTACACAATTCCAATACCCCGTTGTTCAGGCGGTTTTTTTGTTATCTCCCGGTCGTTTAAAAAAATCGCTCCCCTGTCCATGGGAATAAGACCCATGATAGCCTCTAACAGCACCGACTTCCCAGATCCTGTGGGACCTATCAGGGCAAAAAAATCTTTATCCTTAACGTCAAGGTTTACCGATTCCAGGCTGAATCCAGGGAAATGGATGGACAGATCCTTGACCCGTATCATTATAAAGGGCTCTCCCTTGAAAAGAACCGCATCATGAGAAAAAGAGCCAGAGAAATAATGATCAGCCAGAAGGCCACACACTGGGAGTATTTGAGTCCAAAAGCGGTGAAGCGCTCGTAGATCAAAACCGGAGCTGTCATTGGATGATAGGCCACGACTATAACGGCCCCGAACTCACTGATGGCCCTTGCAGTGCACATGACTGACCCAAGTATCATGTTTCGCCAAACCATGGGAAAGGTAACCCTGAAAAAAGTTGAGGTCATGCCCGCACCAAGGCTCTGGGACGCCTTTTCAAGGCGTAGGGGAACGGCTTCAAACCCTGCTTTAACCGTGTTGATATAAAAGGGCGCACCAACAAATACAAGAACGATAATAATCCCGGTAATAGAACCCATTATTTCAACGTTTATCCGGGCGAGCATCTCTCCCCAAAGAGAGTTTCTGCCAAAAAGGCTCAAGATTGCAATACCGATAACTGGATGGGGAATCATGATGGGAAGATCAACGAGTCCCTCAACAAGCTTTTTACCGGGAAAAGTCCTTCGTGCCAGGATATAGGCAAGGGGGGTGCCAAAAGCTACGGCAACAACAGTTGCCCCAAGGGCCGTAAAAATCGAACGGCCCAGAGCCTCTAACACCACCCTCTCCTTTATCGTTGCCATAAGATCTGATACATCCGGCATCAAAAGCATCTTGCCAAGGGAAAAGATGATCAGAAATACCAGGGGCAGACTCAAAAGAATCGCACACCCCCAGAAGGGATTCAACCTCGTTGGTTTTAAGGTCAATCCTGCTATTCTTTAACCTCCACAAGGGGTGCGATTGTTCCCGGCAAAGCCGCCTTCATGGCCTCGGATGGAACAAGGCTGGGAATGAACGGGGGCTGGCCCATCTCTTCAAGGGTTTTCAGACCGCCTTCTGGTGAGAGAAGGTAGGCGAGGAACAGCTCGGCTGCCTCGGGATTGGGGCTGTTCTTGATCATGGTAATGCCGTAGGTGACCGATTGGCCGGTCCTGGTTATAAAGGTGCCAGGGGCTGTTCCGGTGACCTCAACCTCTGCCTGCTTGTAAAAGGGGTCATAGCGGTAATTGCCAAGATTTATGTGATCGTCAAGGACGATGTATTCGAGCCCGTGTTGAACCGCAACCGAAAGATACTCCCAGGCGTAGTCCATGTTACCTGTCTTTAAGAGGTTGACAAGCTCCACTGATTTGGGGCGCACATTTTTAAGCGGCCGATTGGCAATAAGTTTATCGTAGAGACCATCAAGGTTGTAAAATTTTTCAGCAAGTTTCAACACCATAAGACTTCTATAACCGCAGGGGTCAAGATTTGGATCCGAATGTCCCCACACGACGCCATCCTTTGCGAGAATCTCGTACCAGTTGTCGGCTGTAACTGTATCTGCAAAACGGCTGGTTTGAGTATAGCAGAGCACAAGCTGGTTGGTTGCAAAGCGAACATTCCAGTCTGTAAAGCCTGGAACAAGGGTGTTATCGATCACCTTGTAGTCAGCAGAAGCCATGATATCGGCCTTTTTCCCCACCTCGGAGATCATCCTTGCCAACTTTGTACTTCCACCAGCCTCCCTGAGGATGTCAATTTCAGGATGTAAGGCCTCAAAGTCTTTCTCAATTTTCTCAAAGGGAACGGAAAGACTTCCTGCATGGAAAACGATCACCTTGCCCTTTGGGGCAGCAAAACCAAGGGATGCCGTCATTGCCAGGAGGGTGACGGCTATCAGGAAAATAAATACTTTACTCATAAATTTCATTGCAGCTCCTTAAAATATGTAGGTTAAACTCATGTCAGGCTTATTCAAACCGTCAGCAAAAGTCAATATTATTCTTAACCGCTCAGAACAAAGGATTTAAGAAACAACAAACGACCAAAAACAACACACTTAGGAATGCGGATTAAATAAGATGAGCAGAAATGTTACTGATTCTCCGGCATGGGTTCATCAGACTTGATACCCAGGACGGCCTCGGCCCCGGCAACAAGATCATCCCCCTGATAGGCGTCAAGGATAAACGGATAGATCGTTTGGGAAGATACGGCTCTGTAGTCATTATCTTCAGTTTTTTCATGGAGCACCAGGTCAAAGGTTTGTGCCCCGCCCCCCGATCCTGCTGTCACGATGACTTTCAGAAGGGGTGGGACGGGTTCACCTTTATCGTTGTCAGTGCGCCCATCTCTGTACGAGGCGCAATCAACATGTGCCAGATCCGCCACAAGGGAATCAAGCTTCTCTGCATCTGCGAAATTACCGTCATCAGCCTTCCAGGAGGGTGAATTTACCTCCTTATCCATGTCCAGATCCATTTCCCTGCCTTGGTCCTGGTCCTTATTTGTTTCCACGTCCATGCCTTTGTCACTAGACAAGACTTTAAAAAATGTCCGCCGGACATCTCCCCGCTCAACCACAAGGGAAGTCAGAGCCTCCCGGTCAAACTTGAACACCTCTTTAGACCGGAAACCCTCCACATCCAGGTCAAAATCACGCCTGAAATCTCCCGG
>JAVERV010000240.1:0-3233 GCA_034006945.1 Desulfobacterium sp.
ATAACGGATAACTTATTATTTTTTTATCTATATTATCAATTTGACTAAACAGCTATTTCCCCATAGAAAGGTCGGGTTGAAGAAGCTACTCAAAAACAAACCTACAACAGTAGAAAGGAAAATTTAATGAGATTTTTTACAGTAACAGCCCTGGCCCTGATGATATTTACCACATCTGCCTTTGCAGAAGATATCCTGGAAAAAATTGAACGAACCGGAACCGTTAACATGGGGTTTAGAGAGGGGTCTCGTCCCTTTGGCTACATTAACTCCGCCGGTGAATGGGTGGGATTTGGTATTGACCTTGGCCAGGAAATAGTCAACGCCCTTGAGACAAGATTTAACAAGCCAATCCGACTTGTCAAAAAACCAATGAACCCCAAGACAAGAATTCCCCTGGTCGTGAACGGAACAGTGGACATGGGTATCGGTTCTACTACCATTACCCTGGCAAGGGAGGAGGTTGTGGACTTCAGCCTTCCCTATTTTCTGACAGGATCGCGGCTTCTGGTACCGGCAGACAGCAGCATCAAAAGCTTTGAGGATCTTGCCGGAAAACGTGTGGGCATGGGAAGCGGTTCCACCGCAAACATAAAGGGGATCGACCTTGCAATGGAGTCCGGCATTATCAAACCTGCCTGCTCCAAGGTGTTGTTTGAGGAACACAACAAGGGATTTCTCGGGCTGCAGCAGGGGAAAATCCATGCCTATTTCACAGATGAAAGCCAGCTTGCAGGAATGGTAGTAACGGCAAAAGACCCCAAAGCCTGGAAAATCGTGGGCAATTACTTGACCTATGAACCCTACGGCCTTATCCTTCCTGAGAACCAGGGAGAATGGCGGGATTTTGTCAACCAGGCCCTGATCCACACCATCAAGAGCGGTAGGTTTGAAGAGATTTATACCCAATGGTTCGGCCCTTCAAGCGATGTGCCCCTGCCCATGAGCCAGGAGTACAAAACTCTTCTCAAAGCCTTGAGCTATCCTGAATAAGCCATTACCCAGATGGAAATTATCAACTATCAGTTTGACTGGTCCGTAATCTGGCAGCAACCTTATGGCTCAATGATGCTAAAGGGAATGTTCACCACGGTGCTTCTCTCTTTTCTGGCCTGGTGCATTGCAGTGGTGGTTGGGATAACGATCGGTGTGTTCCGGGTGGTACCTGTGAGGAGCCTGAGAATATTTGGAACCTGCTATGTTCAGGTGTTCCGGAACATCCCCTTTCTGGTACACCTTTTTTTCTGGTATTATGCGGCACCGCTTCTGCTTCCCAAATCTGGCCAGATGTGGCTTTATGACACCGTGCCAAACTACGCTTTTCTGGCCGGTGTCATGGGGCTTGGTACATATACGGCATCCAGGGTGGCAGAGCAGTTCAGGGCAGGATTTCTCTCCATATCCCCAGGGCAGTTCAGGGCAGCCTTTGCCAGTGGGCTGACCCCGTTCCAGACCTACAGGTATGTGATCATCCCCCTTGCGTTTCGTATTATCCTTCCCTCTTTTACCACAGAGTTTCTCACCTGTTTCAAGAATTCAGCCCTGACAATGACGATTGGAGTTATGGAAATCACCCACACGGCTTATTACATCGACTCTTTTACCTGGCACGGTCTTGAAACTACCACAGCTGCAAGCCTGGTATATCTCACCCTGGGTTTGTTTGTGGTCACACTCATGGGACAGGTTGAAAAGAGGATAAAAATTCCAGGAATGATCACAAGGAGAAGTTAGAAAGATGGATATTGATGTAATCGTTGACAATATTCCGTTCTTTCTGGGCGGATTGATCCTGACCTTCAAACTCGCCGTCATAGCCATTAGCGGCGGGATTTTCCTTGGTATACTTCTGGCCCAGGCAAGGCTTTCATCCAGGGCCTGGCTCTATTACCCTGCAACAATCTATGTGCATTTCTTCAGGGGGCTTCCCCTGATTCTTGTAATCTTCTGGCTCTACTTTCTTGTGCCTGTTTTTACCGGGCATTCCCTGAACGAATTCTCAGCCGTTGTGATATCGTTCATTGTGTATGAGGCATCCTATTTTTCTGAAATCTTAAGATCCGGCATCCAGTCTGTTCCTGCAGGCCAGGTAATGGCAGCCCGGGCAAGCGGAATGACACCCTTTCAGACCGCCAGGTATGTGGTGCTTCCCCAGGCAATTAAAAACATGGTTCCCGCCATGGTAACCCACTGCGTGGTTGTATTCCAGGACACATCCCTGGCATATGTTATCGGACTGAGGGAATTTTTACGGCGGATTAACCTCGTGGATGCAAGGGAGGCAAGATCTGTGGAACTCTATTTCTTTGCAGGCCTTGTCTATTTTGTAATCTGTTCCCTGGGAGGCCTGTTAAGTCAAAGATTTGAGAAAAAACAATTAAAAGGAGCCCATTTTTGATTGAAATAAACGATGTCAGCCTCTGGTATTCCCCTGAACTCAAGGTGCTTTCTAATATCAGCGCCTTTATTGACAGGGGTAAAAAAATAGTTGTTTGCGGAGCCAGCGGTTCAGGTAAGAGTTCACTGCTTCGCTGCATCAACGGCCTGGAACGATTTCAAAAGGGTGAAATCCTTGTAAACGGAGTTTCCGTAATGTCTCCCACAACGGATATATATAAGCTCCGGTCACGCATGGGCATGGTGTTCCAACATTTTGAACTTTATCCCCACATGACGGTGATGGACAATATTACCCTTGCACCCATAAGGGTTGGCAAAAAAAGTAAGGGCCAGGCTAAAGCGATCGCAACATCCCTTCTTGAAAGGGTTGGAATCCCGGAACAGGCTGATAAATACCCGTCAACACTGTCCGGTGGACAGCAGCAGAGGGTTGCCATAGCAAGGGCCCTTGCCATGGAACCTGAAATCATGCTTTTTGACGAGCCTACCTCGGCCCTGGATCCAGAGATGATTAAGGAGGTTTTGGATGTGATGGTTGATCTTGCCCACGAGGGAATGACCATGGTGGTCGTTACCCATGAAATGGGCTTTGCAAGGGAAGTTGCCGACGAGGTGATATTCATGGACCAGGGAGCCATGGTTGAACGACAGGATGTTCAGACCTTTTTTACAGCACCGGAAAACCTGCGGGCCAAGCAGTTTCTAAAACGTATCATCAGATAAATATAGGATAAATCCATGAATCTTAAACCGTTTGTTTCTTTTTCAGAACTCAGCGTTGCTGCGCTTGATGAATGGAAAAATCAAGGAGGAAAAATAGCAGGGGTCTATTG
>JAVERV010000063.1:0-21701 GCA_034006945.1 Desulfobacterium sp.
CATGCAGCAGTTACCGACTCTGTCACGTAAATCCGTAACGACCGATGCCATCCAGTATGCCCTTAACCAGTGGCAGGCCTTGACACGCTATCTGGATGATGGGGAAATCGAAATCGATAATAACGCTGCAGAACGAGCCTTGCGCGGCGTGTCTGTTGGACGCAAGAATTACTTATTCCTGGGTTCGGATGCGGGTGGTGAGCGGGCGGCAACGCTTTACAGTTTGCTGGGCACGGCCAAACTGAACGATATCAATCCCGAGGCGTACCTGTGTCATGTGCTGTCGGTGATTGCTGACTATCCGGTTAATCGCGTAGACGAGTTATTGCCCTGGCGAGTGCAGCTGTAAAAAACAAGTTTTAAGCTGTCAATACGGTATGGGGCGGAGCATTACGCCGCTAATATTACTTTTCTGGGTATTGGTGGTGCTTTTTGGGGGCTAGTGATTGGTTTAGTCGCATATGCTGTACTTAATGGTCGTTTGTTACGATAGACACTGAAATCCAACATAATATCAACATGGATTAACAGACAGATAAGATGTTTGTTACAGTTCTAGTTCCAAACTATTTTGTCATTTTGAATTTTCGAATCAACTCACTACCTTATACCAAATTCTCATCTATTTTGTCCGTCTACAACGTGCTTCAGCTATCGCTTAGCCGGCCCGCTACAATAAGTGAAAAAGAGAGCCGCTTCAAGCTAGCCATAGATCATCTGGGCCGAGATAACTTAGGTTGATATGGCCAGGTTGAAGCGCTACTGTGGCTCGGATAATACCGTCGTGATTGGGATTGAGCAGGTGGTTGAGAGCGCCCAAAAATAGACCCTCTGCGGACAATACGACTGGTTGACCTGCCCAATGATGGAGAGTCACGGGAGTTTCAGGTGGTGGAGGTGCATTATGCCAACGGACTTGAGCTTGGTAGTGTCGCTCGCCCCAAATTTGGTTTTCGCGGGGGGAGACGTTCTGCACAAAATCCAGCCATAGCATATTAGTTTCAGCGCTAGGCCAATCGGCCTGAACAGACAAAACCGAGACGATCGGCGATTGCAACCAATCGCGGAATTGTTGACCATTTACGAATGTGGCGCCGGTGTCGTTCACTACCTTGATAGCAGCGAGCCGTGAACTGAAGCCGGCCTGTATTAGGATGGATGCGGAGCGATTCATCGTTCCGGTTTCCACTGCAGGTACAGCGAGGCCAAGTTCGTAGTCATCCAGCTTTAATCCGGTGTCGCTTACCACGTCGCTATTCGCCATTGCACGTACCCGCACCGCTTCCATCGCCCATGGCAAATGGTAGACCAGACCACTTTCGATGAACCGCAGTGAATTGGCTTCGTGCCCAGCAACAAGCCCGGCGAGCGACTGGCCTAACAGCCAGCAACGTAGAATATCTCGCCAGTTATCTGGTAACGGATCTGGTGTGAAGGGGCGGAAGGTGAAAACACGCTCCGCGATGGCGGTGATCGCCTGAATGGCGCCTTCGGTGTCAGACACGAGGAGCGCGCTATTAGCCTGGATTAGCAGCAGGTTGGCCTCGGGTGCTACAGTATCGAGGGCATGGCCCGCTTCAAGCCCAAGGCCCGCCAAGAAATAGCCTCGACGAGCAGCCGATGTGGAACGCTCCCAGATGTAGCGGCTACGAGTCAGCAGCGTGGTTTGAAGGCCTTGCTGAGAAGCAGCGTCCATCCGCAAGAGGCGCCTTTGCCACAAAGACGACTGCAAAATCGAATCAAGTGCCGCCTCGATCCCTTCATCGGGGACATCTCCTTCCCCGATCAAGCTGAGAATTGCCGTATCGAGGGTCGCGATATTGCGTTGCCATTCCTTCAACGCGCGTTCACGCTTGTCAGGTTTTTCGTCGGCGACCTCGGGGAAGGTCCATGCCTCGGCATTGTTTACAACATAGTCGAGCAGATGATTGAGGTCGCCGCCGACGCGGGCATGCATGCGCAAAAGCAAGGCTGCGATGAGTTGAATAAGGCCGCTTTCCATTTCGCGTGCACCGAGGTCTTCGATCAGCGACACCCATTCGTTATGCTTTCTGCTTCTCGTGTCTTCAAATATTGGGAAGAGGACCATACCCTCGACATCGACATAGGCGCGACCGGCGCGGCCAATGACGTTCTTGAACTCCGAGACGTTGATCCGCTCGCCGTGGCGGTATAACGAATGCATGACGATCGCGGTAGCTGAGAGATTGAGTCCCTGGGCCAGTGTTGGTGACGAGATTGTGACTTTCAGGACGCCCTCACGTAGTAGCTTCTCAACTTCTTTTCGATAGGCTGTGGGAAGGGCACCATGGTGAAGCGCCACACCAAGTCGGAGGCACTTGAGAATGTCGCTGTTGGCACCCAGCCATTCCTCGCCAAGCGCGATCGCTGTTGCTAAGGCAGCAGGATCAATCGTCAGTAAGGATTGCAACGCGCCACGTTCATTCAGATCCACAATTACTTCTGCGAACGGCTCAACACTTCGCCGTTCGGGGCAATAGATCAGGACGGTCTGACCGTCGTCGACAAGTCGCCACGCTGTAGCGAGGCTCAACTCTTGCTGGTTATCGGGGAACAGACGCGTGCGCAGTCTTTTGGGCCGGACGAATAATGGCGGGGCAGTGCCGGTCAGGAAGCGGGGTACAAAGGGGCGTTCTTCACCGACGCGAAGATTCAGTCGTGCGGCAGGAGTGTTCCATACCACTTCACCGAAGCGTAGTCGGGTAGGGCGCCAGCCATGCTTTATCACGCCACCAGGATGGTCACGACGGAGCCATGCAGAGAAATCCTCCAACTGATCGCCATCAGGCAGTATGGCTGAGAGACACACGATTCGACGCTGATCAGCGTCCTGTCGCCTAAGCAGACGTTGTATCTGGACCTCGTAGCGAACTTCGCGTTCGCCAGGACCGATCATATGCCCTTCGTCAAAGACGAGCAGGCCAACATCATCCAGCAAGGATGGATCGTTTCGCAAGGCGAAATCGAGCTTTTCGGGCGTCGCAACGACGATATTTCGTCCGCGTATCGCGTCCTCGTCGAAACTAGAGACTCCGATGCTGCCATAGAGCGCCGATATGGTTTTCCCAAGCGGGCCGAAGGTGCGCTGGAGCGTGATTTCAGTTTGCGCAGATAGGGCGCGGAGGGGGGTGATGAACATGACTCGCCGGCCTTCGGCCAGACACCGGAGGATGCAAAGCTCAGCGATTCGTGTCTTACCTGCACTGGTCGGAAGCGACACGACGAGATCATCCTCTTGATCTGCTGCGCGTGTTGCTGCCGTGATCTGGGAGGGCCACAGATCAATCTCGGCTTTCGAACGACGTCCGAGAGACGCGATGAATATCTCCCGAAGGTTCACCCAGTCGAGAGCCTCGCCGCCGGCTGGGTGTAGTGGTACTTTTTCGTGGAAGGTGTTCGCCCAGAGGTCGGGGAGAAGTTGGATCGCCACTCGATGTGACCACCATTGCGGTAAAAGATTAAATTCTGCACAGATGCTCAGGTTTTCCCGAAGTTGGCCGATTGCGCGATCGACCAGTTGTCGCTCACCCCGCTCTAACGCTAGTAGGAATTGGGCTATGGCGCCAAAGAAGGTGTCCGTCAGGGCAAGGTCGAGACCTTCGAATAGGAAGTCATGTCCATCGTTCTGTCCGTGACCGGCATTGTTTTCCTGCCCAAGGCGTTCTCGGAAAAGACCCACGATTCGCGCGTCGGAGCCACGGCCGTTAAGGCGAAATGTGTAGATCTGATCCCGCAGGGCAGTGATATCCCGCCGCATAAGGAGAGCAAGAGCTTGTTCGATTGGTGAAAAATTCTCGTCGCCGGCAACGATCGAGAGCAACGAATAGGCGCGAGCTGATAGGTGTGCGAGATGGTAGCTTGAGGCCGCCATGACAAAGTGAAAGTCTCGATCGGTTTCCTGATCGTTGCCTTTGGCCATGACGGCCTCAAGGGCGGTTGCTGCTTGTTCGAAAGCTAGTCGTGCCTGACTCCGGTCGCCATCCATCTCCAGGAGTCGTAAGCCGAGATCAAGAAGGACATAGCCGTAGCTATGAAGATCGAAACTGAGTTGGGATGAAAAGGCTGGCGCATCCGCTGGCAGAACACCATCTCGCCAGATCATTGCTCGAGCTTGACCGCGTGCGATCAGTCGGCCACGAAACCCGGTGGCAGCGGCTTCGGTGATGGCTTGGCTGATTGCCTCAAGGTTGGTTGGCATTGGAGATCACTTGCTCGTAAACTGTGCCGATAAAGGCGGCGTGCCCATCGACGTGGAGACCGACGCCCCATTGCGTAATCGGACCGGGATATGCCCGCATCGATTGCAACAGCAGAGCCTGAGGCGAATTACCTGAGAGGGTGAACAACAGGTGGCGTACGCTATCGACCGGAATCCCATGTCGAAGGAGTGCATCGTCGATCGCATCGGCTAACGGAAGCTCACCAAGTTCGAGCAGTCTGGCCGAAATGAAGGAAAGGGCATGGGCGGACGGAAGGCCGCCGTCTTTATCGAGACCGGCCCGAGCTTCGGTTAAGGTTTGCGCACGCAAACTGATCCGGCTCTTGGATTCGGTTTTCAGAAAGTGAAGACGTTGGGTGCCAGGATCGAGGATCATGCCAATAACATCCTCACCTCGCATTGCCATATTACGGTGGTCTTTCCAGCGAAGCCGTTTTATCGGGGCATGATAACCGCTATGGGCGTTAATCCATTCTGTTGCGTAGATTTCACCGAGATCGCCGGATCTGATTTGTGGAGTCTGTGGCAACAGGTCAGTCACCATTTGGGCTGCTTCTGCTTTCCCTAGACGTGTCAGTGCACGGGCCACACGTTCTTCTGCTGCGTAGTGGGCAGGCACGACGGCCGCAGTTACGTTGATTCCAGTGAGAATATCAGCTGGTCTGCTGGTGATTACCTTGACGTTATGATTTCCGATGGGGGTGTCCGCAAAATCGCACCAATCGTTGAACTGAACCATGCTCGCCTCCTTGCCAGTTCAATATGGAAAGAGGTCACGGACGCGTCCGAATGGTGATCCGGTTTCAGCAGCGTGACGTACCTTACGTTCGAGAATATGATTGAGTGGAATTTCTCGATCTAGCGTTTCATAAAGATCATATCCGTCCATACAGATAACCCGCTTGCCGCGTCCGAAGGCCACAAGGCCTTCTTCGGTGAAACCGCTATTGCTGACAAATAGGCCACGAGTCCAGGCTGCCTTCTGCTCTATTTTTCCGTGAAAAGTATGAAGCTCGGCCACGCCGATAGGCTTGCCGTGCCATTTTGCTTCGACAAGGTAGGTTTCGTTGCCGAACTGAAAACTACCATCGACTTGTTCGCCTTTCAAACGGAATGGTTCGTGGGGTGTTAGTGAGTAGGCGTTGAATAGCGTTTGCAGAAATTTTTCGAAAGCATATCCCCGAGCGTGTGCCTCCAGGGAGGTTAACGCGATAAGCTCACCCTTGAGTACCTTTAGTTTGGGCCGGTCGAATGCAGGAATGGGTTGTTGTTCTGACGTTGGCACAGTCTTTTGTGTGCCCTCAAGCTTGCTAATCAACGCCAGAAGGCGGCCATGGGAATTTTCTATTGTGTCGGCTTGGCCAGAGCGTTGCCGCAGCGCTTCTCGATACTCCCATAGGGCGTTCAATGTGCGGACAACGGTCGCCTTATCAACGGTCTGAAAAAAACAGCGTAGACGCTTGGCTTTGGAGTTGCCATTGCGTGCGTATACGGGATCATCAATATCGATGTTGAGTTCTTCGGCGAAAAACTGTGCAAAAGTGCGATCTGAAAACTTTAGAACATAGCCTCTACCCATATCGAATAGGTCGTCGAGGAACATCATGTCAATGGAGCGGATGTTGGCCATGCATACTATCCTTTGATCTGGCTGTCTGACTGTTGTTTATGGTTGATTCCATCAGCAACGTAATGATTAGCTATCGACTCGACTTCAGCGCACGCTTTTAAAAGTTCATCGGACGGCACTGAATTACCAATTATGATTTCTTCGGGCAGCATGGCGCCGTAGTCTTGCTCTAGGTCAACCTTGGCTTCGCCTGTTGGGACAATTGTTAAATTACCTGCCGTTGCAGCTGCATAGTCGATGATTTGGCCTACAGCGTCCTTCTCGATAAAGAAATAAGACTTATGACGGGCCACTGCTATGGCTACGTCGCGGCCGCCAAATTCTAATGTGACAACCGGCGCTACATAGTCGGTGCCTTGCATCAAGGCGGGGTAGCGCAGCAGTAGCTTGTCATTATCTTGGTCACTAAGCCCTATCTGTGCTTCAAGATGATTGCGTTTTAGTGCCTGCTGAATAACGGGTAGCACTTCGTTTGTGATCCAGTCAGGTAGTCGATTTCGGACAGCCTTGGTCCATTTGTTGGCTTGGCTACGACTGGTTGGAAGTTCGCCGTCCTCGCCAAGCAGGTCGGGGATCAGTTTGCGAATGTCATAGGTGAGGTTGATATCCTCCGAGAAACGATCGATGATTTTGTAGACTTTAGAAAGCGACGTACCGCCCTTGAAGGTTAGGTCATTCGCTATAGGGGAGTCAAAGAGGGCGCGTAGCGCCCAGACCACCCAGATATCCTTTTCCGGAAGGTGGGCGGGGCGGCCTGATTGAGCGGGGGCATACTCCAAGGCTTCGCGTTGATCTTCTTTGCTGAGATCGAAAAAGGATTCAGCCATGCATGGCTTCCTTGCCAATGGCTTGAGCCATCCAACTGGGCAGGCTAGCCCGTGCGGCCGTTAAGGTTTGCCACTCGGAATCGGGCAAGGTGCGGCGCAGTGATATCAGCGACTTATCGGCGTGAGTGGGACCCATCCAGGCCAGGGCGCGCACTGCAGCGCCTGCTGGCCGAGAGCCTAATGCCATCATCCAGCGCGGAGCGTGCTTGACGAGCACGACAGAGTTGCCTAGTGTTAATTCGCGTGTTTTTCCGGACGTAAGATAAACCTCACGGATGGGAACTTGTTGGGTTAGTCCCAGAACATTGGCCGAGCTGGCACCATGCGGTACGACGAGTTCGCCATTTTGTTCCGCTAACGCCTGAATCACTTTTTCTGGGGACGGTGCGCGCGAGCCGAACCGGTTAGACACCGGTGCGACGTAAGCACCACGTGCGACGCGCAGCAGCTTCCCGGCTTTGCTGAGTCGGGAGAAGGCCTGATCAATAGCTGCACGACCACCAAGATGCAAGAACTCTTTAGGCGACAGGACGCCTCCTTCGGGGAGGAGCTGTGCTTGCCTTAAGATAGTTTCAGGTAGGGTATTCATAGTCATATAGGGCACTTCTCATAGTAAGAAACTATACATCAGTTTCTGATATTGTGAAAGAGTGAAGGTTTCTGCTATGAACGAGATTGATTATGTCGATCACACCCAAATCCTTTAACCATATCGGTTTAGGTGGTTTGTTGATGATGGAGTGGGGTGCTACGCCTTTACAAGTTGGTGATTGAGACTGTTTGAGGCATCCTAAGGCCATATCTATCCACTACGGAGATGGCCATGTCCGACGAGCAAGGAATCACTAAGCGGCCGGCACACGCTGCTTTATCTGTAGCGCCTGCGTTTTAGCGCGTAGCCGATGTAATACGCATCACGGCACTTAGCCGCGGTATGATCTATCGACGTATATCAGAGGGGCGCTTCCCGTGGCCCGTTAATCTAGGCGGGTGCGCATGCGGCTGGACACCGTCTGCCTTGAAAGAATGGATAGGGAACCCTCAAGAGTACAGAGTGGAAGATATGCTGCAGGCTCCCGTTGAAGCCAGCCCCGTGAGGCGTCGTCGCAACACTGAACGTCTCAGGCCGTCTCGCATCCAGCGCTGGAAATTTCGGACACGAGAGCAAAATGAGGGGACAAGAAACAGAAAAGGGCTTAGCGAGTGATCGCTAAGCCCTTGATATTCTTTGGTGGTGCATCCCTGATTCGAACAGGGGACCTGCGGATTATGATTCCTTTCACTCTTAAGTAGGAGTAAATGAGATCCAGTTCCAAACTATTTTGTCATTTTTAATTTTTGCACTAGCTCATTACTTCACACCCAGTTTCCATCTATTTTGTCACTTTTCCCCAAATAACCCTCAAAACCCCTCATTTTTACCCCTCTCAGTTCCCAACTATTTTGTCCGCTCACAAGCACAATTAGTTCACAGCCCCGCCTTACTCCACCGTCACACTCTTGGCCAGATTCCTGGGTTTATCCACATCGGTCCCTCTTACGCAAGCGGCATGGTACGACAGCAACTGCAACGGAATAGTATGCAAAATGGGTGACAGCTTTCCATAATGCTCCGGCATGCGAATCACATGCATGCCTTCACTATTCGCTATTTTTGAATCGTTATCGGCAAACACATACAGTTCACCACCCCGGGCCCGTACTTCCTGCATGTTGGACTTGAGCTTTTCAATCAGTTCGTCTTTGGGGGCAATGGTTACCACTGGCATGTGTTCGGTAACCAGGGCCAGCGGGCCGTGTTTCAATTCACCGGCCGGGTAGGCCTCGGCGTGAATATAGCTAATTTCTTTTAACTTTAAAGCGCCTTCCAGGGCGATGGGGTAGTGCATGCCGCGGCCCAGGAACAGGGCGTTTTCCTTGCTGGCGAAGCGGTCGGCCCAGGCCATGATTTGCGGTTCCAGTGCCAGCACGGCACTGATGGCGGTGGGCAGGTGGCGCAGCTGTTTCAGGTAATCGACTTCTTTTTCTTCGCTAATGCGGCCTTTTACCTGGGCCAGGGCCAGGGTCAGCAGGAACAGGCCCACCAGCTGGGTGGTAAAGGCTTTGGTAGAGGCCACGCCAATTTCCACGCCCGCGCGGGTAATGAAGTTCAGCTTGCATTCGCGTACCATGGCGCTGGTTTGTACGTTGCAAATGGTCAGGGTGTGTTCCATGCCCAGTGAACGGGCGTGCTTCAGGGCGGCCAGGGTGTCGGCGGTTTCGCCTGATTGGGAAATGGTCACGACTAATGATTTGGGGTTGGGTACGCTGTCGCGGTAGCGGTATTCGCTGGCAATTTCCACATTGACGGGGATTCTGGCGATGGATTCAATCCAGTATTTGGCGGTCAGGCCGGCATAAAAGCTGGTGCCGCAGGCCAAAATCAGGATGTTGTCAATGTCTTTAAAAATCTTGTAGGCATCGTCGCCAAACAGGTCGGGGGTGATGTTGTCAATATCTTGCAGGGTATCGCCCACGGCACGGGGTTGTTCAAAAATTTCTTTTTGCATGTAGTGGCGGTACGGGCCCAGGTCGGCCGCGGCCGTATGGGCGTGAACGGTGTGAACCCGGCGTTCTACCGCTTTGCCATGGCGGTCAATAATCCATACTTTGGACAGTTGCAGGTCAATAATGTCGCCATCTTCAAGGTAAATGATCTGGTCGGTGGTGCCGGCCAGTGCCAGGGCATCAGAGGCCAGGAAGTTTTCATTGTTGCCCAGGCCCACCACCAGCGGAGAACCTTGACGGGCCCCCACCACGCGGTGCGGTTCATCACGGCAGAAAACCGCCAGGGCATAAGCCCCTTCCAGGCGGCGTACGGCCTGCTGCAGGGTTTCAAAAAGGTCGCCGTTATACAGGTGGTTAATCAGGTGGGCAATTACTTCGGTATCGGTCTGGCTTTCAAAGGTGTAGCCCAGGGCTTTCAGTTCTTCACGCAGTTCGTCGTGGTTTTCAATAATGCCGTTGTGCACCAGGGCAATGCGGGGCTCGCCTTTGTCCTGTCCTGAAAAATGCGGGTGGGCGTTGTGGGTGGCCGGGGCACCGTGGGTGGCCCAGCGCGTGTGGGCAATGCCCGTATAACCGCTTAAATGGTCTTCCCTGATTTGCATTTCCAGTTCGGCAACACGCTGGGTGCTGCGGGTGCGCCGCAATTGGCCATCAATATGCAGGGCCACACCGCATGAGTCGTAGCCGCGGTATTCCAGGCGCTTAAGGCCTTCAACCAGGACAGGGGTAATATCTCTTTGCGCAACAGCACCAACGATTCCACACATGTGAAAACTCCGTTCGGATAAGTAAAAATGCTATTCTGCCCTGTATTGAAAGAAATTAAATTTCTAAATTAATGGATTAATAACTGAATATTTCAATTAATGGATTGGTGGTAATATAATTTCATTTAATAAATAAATATGGAATTTAATTTCAAATTAAGGAATGATTATGTTTGAACTGGATGAATTGGACAAACGCATATTGCAGCAATTGCAAAGAGACAGTTCTTTAACCAATCAGGAGCTGGCGGAAAAAGTGCATGCCTCCGCCCCTACCTGTTTACGGCGTGTGCGAAGCTTGCAGGAAAATGGGGTGATCCAGAAGCAGGTAGCCATTGTTGACCCGCAAAAAACGGGCAGTACCCTGACGGCAATTGTTGAGGTGAGCCTGGATGTCCAGACGGCGGAAGCCAATACGGCTTTTGAGAAAGAGGTGAATGGGGAAACCGCTGTTTTACAATGTTACCGCGTCTCAACGGGGCCGGATTTTATCCTGGTGATCCAGGTGGCCGATATGCCGGCCTATCATGAACTGGTGCATCGTTTGTTTACGGCCCGGAAAAACGTTCGCAATGTCCGTACGTTTTTTTCCGTACATCGCAGCAAGTTTGAAACGTATATTAACGATCTTTAGCCAGCAGTTTTTCATAAGCCTGCAGGTAACGCTGCCCCATTTTTTCTGCATTATGTTCGTCAATCACATAGGCATAGGCTTTTTCTGCCATGCTGGCGGCCTCTTCAGGGTGATCCAGAAGGGTGTTCATGCCTTCGGCCAGCGCCTTGTTGTCACCCACATCACACAGAATGCCCCGGCCATCGGCCAGTACTTCTTTCAGGCCACCGGCATTGGTGGAAACAACCGGCACATGCTGCAGGAAAGCGTCCAGTACGCTGCTGCCCAGCGCCTCCTGGCAGCTGCTCATGACAAAGACATTCAGCAGGCTGTAGTAATCTTCAACCTGTTCACGAAAGCCGGCCAGTAAATAGACGTTTTCCAGGTTCAGTTGCTGAATCAGGGCCTTCGCAGCAGGTGTTTGGTCACCATCAGCGCCAAAATGAATGAACACAAAGTCCTGGCGCAGCTTGTGTAAGTCAGCGACAGCCCGAATCAGGGTGAGCGGGTCTTTTTCTCGCGTGAAGGCAGCTGCGGTGCCCAGTATTTTATTTGATTTAAGTTTGAAGTCGTTTTGCAGTGCTTCGGCCCGCTGGAGATTGATGCGTGGAGGCTGGATGGCACTGGGTATGATAATCGGCTCAATGCCCAGCCTGCGTGGTTCCTGTGCCGCTGCCTGTGCGATGGCCACGAACAAGTCGGCTTTTTTCCATTTGAAAGCCGTCATGCGTTCTTTTTTTGGAGCGACAGCAAAGGCGGTGCGCCGCGTGAAGACGACTTTAGTAGTTGAAAAAAACCGCGCCAGTACGGCCCAGGTTAATGTATTGGCGGTTTGGGAATGGATAATATCGAACTGCTTGGCGTGGCGGATTAAAAAGGGAAGTTGTTGCCAGCTTTTTTGTAAGGTATGTACCGTGAAGTCTGCGGCAAGAGCCCGCTTTGACAGTTCGTTATTGGCTCTGGTGAGCAGTGCCACTTCATGCCCGGCCTTGCGGAACTCCTGCATGCAAAGCAAAGTCTGGCGTTCACCGCCTCGCCAGCCTTTTTCAAAGTTCATCTGCAGGATTTTCATTAATGACTCCAGGGTAAAACCAAGTGTGCAAGGCCCTTGTTTATTCAATTACATGGGCTGTATCTTCCCGTCATTCAGGGTTAATGCCGGGTTTTTATGGCGTGAAAAGAAAAGAATGGCTTAAGCGATTATTTCCTGTTTATTTCCCGGTTTTTCAGCCATAAAATGGCATGCTTGTTAAAGACGGACTGTACTGACAGTACCGCAAGTAACAAACCGGCCTTGCCGTCCAGAAAGCCGCGCTTGATAAAGTAAGTCCTGAAAAAGCGGCCAATTGAATGCATCATGACCGAGGCCAGGCTGTTTTTCTTGCCTTTGCGAAAACGCTGTTCGGCCCAGGCTTCGGCATAGTTGGCTGATTTAAGCAGGTATTCGTGCAAGTTGTTATAGGTGTAATGCAGCAGGTCGCCTTTAAGCTGCTTTACCTTTGTACCGGCCGGAATAATAACGTTTTCATGCACCAGGGCATCATCAAAACGGGTCAGGGCGGTGGGGTAAAAACGCTCGACATAACCGGGATACCAGCCGCTGTGATGAATGAACTGGCCAAAGGCCCAGCTTAAACGGGCCACTTCAAAAATGGTGTTTTCGGGCGGGTTGGCCAGCACTTCCCTAAGGCTGGCAGCCAGCTCGGGCGTTACCTGTTCATCGGCATCTATCCACAATACCCAGTCGGCCGTTACGTATTGCTGGGCAATCTGGCGCTGGCGGCCAAAGCCGGGCCATTCCTGGTTCACATAAAACTTATTGGTGTAACGGCGGGCAATGGCTTCGGTTTCATCGGTGCTGCCTGAATCAAGAATAATAATTTCATCGGCAATGTCCTTGACCGAGTCCAGGCAGGCGGCCAGCATGCGGGCTTCGTTCTTGACAATCAGGGCAACAGCCAGGGTGGTTTTTTGAGTGGTCATGGTGGGGTTTAAATAACCGCTGTATCCAGTTTTTTGATAAAGCGTAACAGGTTGATGGCGACAGCAATAATAATAATGCCTGCCGCAATGACAAGCGCATAGATGGGCCCCTGGCTTTCGCTGAAAGTAAAGCACAGGGCAACAATGCCGGCACCAACACCTTGACCAAACAGACGGGTGGTGGCCTGCACGCCACCGGTGGCACTGCTGCGGTGATGGGGGGTGGAAAGCAGCATGGCCTTGTTGTTGGGTGTTTGGAAAAAGCCAAAACCCATGCCGGTCAGGAACATGTAAAAGCTGATGAGCGTAAGGGGGGCGGGAACCGGCAGGAATAACAGGCCTAATATGCCAATCGCCATGATGAGGGCGCCTGTGCCAGCCAGCAAGGAAGCCGGAAAACGGGCGGAAAGCCGTGCGGCCAGCGGGGCGATGACAATGCTGCCAATAGGCCAGGTGCTGAACAAAATGCCAACGGTTGTCAGGGGCAATTCAAGCGTGCGCTGAAAATAAAAAGGCAGTACCAGCATGGCGGTGGTGGAGGCGGCAAAAGTGAGTGCCGAAACCATGACGGCATACCTGAAAACAGGAATGCGGAACAGGTCGACCGGTACCAGCGGCGCTTGTTGTGGCGCCGAACGGCGGACCAGTAAAATGGCGCAAACGGCGGAGCAGAGCAGGGCCAGGCTTGCCGCCCAGGGCATGTGTCCGGCCTCATCAAGACCCCAGATGAACAGGCCGAAAACCAGCATGTTAAGCAAGGCGCTAATGTAATCGAAGGGGGCCTTGATGGTTGGAATAAGGGGCAGGAAACGGGCGGCATAAAGCGCCAGCAGGCAAAATGGAATCGTGAAAACGAAAATCCAGCGCCATGGGGCAATGGCAATGATGAATGCGCCAATGGATGGGCTAAGCACTGCCATTAGCCCCACAATCATGGCATTCAGGCTAATGCCGGTGGCCAGTTTGTGGGGGGGGTAAATGTTGCGTACCAGGCCGCCAAACAGGCACATGACCGAAGAAGAGCCCAGGCCCTGTATGACCCTGGCCACAATCAGGGTTTCCAGGCTTTGGGCGGTCCAGCATAACAGGGCACCCGCCATGAATACGGCAATGCCAATCCGGAACATCCGGGTAATGCCAATGCGCTCGGCCATTGCTGAAAACGGCAAGAGCGTAGAGATAATGGCAATGGTGTAAGCATTGACAATCCAGACCGACGATGACGGGAGAATGCCTAGCTCTTGGGTAATGGTGGGCAGGGCAATATTGGCGATGCCCGCGTCCAGTACCGTGATGCTGATGGCAATGAGCAATGCCATAGCGGCCCAGTACCGGGCCGGGGTGGGCAGCCCGGCTGGTTTTTTAGGTGCTGGTGACGGGGTGGGCGCTACAGATGGGCTGCTCATGCTTTTTTATCGGGGCGTTTCCAGTTTAGTTTGCTTTCCTGTTTCTTGGGGCTTAATGTCAGGGTATCTGCGGGGGCGGCCTTGACCAGTGTGGTGCCTGCGGCCAGGGTTGCACCCCTATGGACAGTTACCGGCGCCACCAGCTGGGTGTCAGAACCAATGAAAACGTCATCTTCGATAATGGTCTGGAATTTATTGACGCCATCGTAGTTGCAGGTAATGGTGCCGGCACCAATGTTAACGCGCTGCCCAATTTGGGCATCGCCCAGATAGCTCAGGTGGTTGGCCTTGCTGTTGGCGCCCAGGGTGGTTTTTTTCAGCTCAACAAAGTTGCCGACATGCGAATGTGCGCCCAGTTGGGTGCCAGGACGCAAGCGGGCATAAGGGCCAATAACAGCCTGTTCTGCCGCTTCGGCTTCCTGCAGGTGGCTGAAAGCCTCAACCCGGGTGCCAGTGCCCAGTTTGACATCACGCAATACGCAGTGCGGACCAATCCGTACGCCATCGGCCAGCGTTACATTGCCTTCAAAGACACAGCCCACGTCAATAAAAACATCCCGGCCGCATATCAGGCTGCCACGCAGGTCAAAGCGGGCCGGATCGGCCAGGGTTACCCCGGCTTCCAGCAGGCGTTTGGCTTGTTCGGCCTGCCAGGCGCGTTCCAGCTGGGCTTGTTGGATACGGCTGTTGACGCCTAGTGTTTCCCAGGGGAAATCGGGCTGGGCGGCACCAACGGTTACACCATCCTGGACGGCCAGGGCAATGACATCGGTAAGGTAATATTCGCCTTGGGCATTGTTGTTGTTAATGCGGCCCAGCCAGTTTTTGAGTAGTCCGGTGGGGGCGGCAAGAATACCGGTATTGACTTCAGTCACGGCGCGTTCTGCTTCGCTGGCATCCTTGTGTTCAACAATACGGATAACATTGCCCGCTTCGTTACGAATAATGCGGCCGTAACCGCTTGGGTCAGGCAGGGTTTCTGTTAAGACCGCTACCCCTTGCCCACGGGCTTGCAGCAGACGTTGCAGGGTTTGTGCCTGAACCAGCGGCACATCGCCATAAAGCACCAGCGTGGTGTCTTCAGGGGTCTGGCCGCCTGTCAGGAAAGGTACAGCCTGCTGAACCGCGTGGCCGGTACCCTGCTGGGGTTGCTGAAGTGCAAATTCAATGCCCGGTATATGGGCAAAATCGGCTTTCACTTTTTCGGCGCCATGACCCACCACAACGGTAATGCGGGTGGGGGCCAGTTGCATGGCACTCTCTATGACATGCGCCAGCATGGGTTTGCCGGCCAGTGTATGTAAAACTTTGGGTAAGTCCGACTGCATGCGTTTGCCCATGCCGGCGGCAAGAATGACGATATTGAGTGACATAATATTGTGTAGTGAGGCGTTATAAATAATGAGTACCGAATTATTGCTTACTTTAACCGGAAACCGCACTTTACAGCCGTGGTTTCCGGTATGTCGGATCATTTTTTTGCAGGTGTTGTCGTTTTCTTGGCGGCGGTTTTTCTGGCGCTGGTTTTTGCCGGGGCGGCAGCGGGTTTGGTGCTTTCCCCCGATTCAGCTTCAGGCGTGGCCTCGGTGCTGGCTTGCATGGTGGCGGCAGTTGCCTGGGCCAGCTGGTTGAACTGGTTTTGTAGCATATCCCACCAGACGTTGGCAGCAGCGCCCATGGCGTCACTGCTGCTAGCGGTCGTGTCCGGCTCGCTGGGCGAAGGGGCTTCGGCAGCCTTGGGTTTTATGCCAAGCACTTCATCAAGGGTAGCCTGGCCTTTATGTTGCTCGGCCACCGCGCTCACAAATGAATGCATGGTGGCAATGCTGGCACGCTGGATTTCCATACCCTGAATGGTGCTGGAAAGCATTGAAAGGTTAAGTTTCAACCAGTTCTCGACGGTTTTCAATTCCTGGATACGTTTGTCCAGCTCTTCGGGGTTAAGCGAGGTACTGGCCATGGGGAAGGTGGAAGGGGTGCCGGTTTGGGCAAATGCCTGCCATGCCTTGCCCATCATTTCCATGCTGCTGATAAGCGGGTTGCCTGCCGTGATGCCATCCTGCCCAAAACCGGGAAGAACAAAAGGGTTGGTATTTTGTGAACTCATGAGGAATCTCCTTGGTGAATTAAGGCAGTTGGTGCAATAATTGTCTGGCGGGCTGGTTGAGTAACCCGTCCAGAAGAACGACAGCCGCTTCTATAGTAATTACCCTGCGGGTAATCATGTCAAGCACTTCTTCCTGCTCAAATATCCTGATTTCAGAGACTTCACCGTCACGGTTGGCAGGCTGGGTTTCTGGCAGGATAATGCAGTCACTAACCATAATATCCTCAATCTGATAGCCTTCGGGCAAGCGACGGTGCATTTGTAAAATAGTACGTAATGGCGTGCGGATTTGCAAATCGGGCTCATCCAGTCCGGCTTCTTCGTCACTTTCGCGTAAAAGCGCCTGTTCCAGGTCTTCAATACCGTTGGCAAGACCGCCAACCAGTGTATCCCACATACCCGGGTCGGTGGATTTGGTAGCGGCCCGTTTGGCCAGGTAAAGCTTCAGGTCAGGGGTCCAGGCATTTAAATGCACGGCACGGGTCAATAGGCCAAGCGGGCGCATGGCGGCCCGTTCGATGACACCAATAACCTGTCCTTCGGCATACACATTTAGCAACTCATTACGCCAGGCCCTGGCGCAGTTGGCCTGGTGCAGGCAAGTGGCAATACTGGCCAAAAGAGGATCCAGTTCAGCCCTGGAAATGCCCGGGCTGGCAATATGGAATTCGGTGGCAGTTTGGCAAACCTGCGGATGATGACGCAAGGCTTGCTGTGCCTGGGCGGTAATGAAACCGGCAGATTTTCCGGCAATGAGCAAAGGAAGGGAATGTCTATGAGGGAATTCCTGTATTTCCTGCTGTAGCCCTTGATAAAGTTCAGTTAATTGCTTCAAATTGGTATGTGTTACGTATCAAACATGCAACGATTGTAGCCTTTATGCTTTTGATACAGTAACTTTAATCTGTGTTTATATGGTTAAATGAATGTACTATGATGTAAATCAATGCGTTGTAGATAAAGTTTGTGCCACTAAATAATAAATCTGTACCTGAATATTCAGTGTTGTAGATAGTAATAAAAAATGATATTTAGGTGCAACAGCCAGAGGTCAACATGAAAAAGTTGAGAGGGTTGTCAGGCATTACCGTATTCATTGGCAGCACGGCGGTATTTGCCCAAACAGGAGACATGCCGGGAGGGCCCAAGGTTGCGCAGCTTAACCTGAGCCCCGGGGTAACTGAAATTGCCGCAGATATTTACTGGTTACACTGGATGATGCTTATCATCTGTACGGTTATTTTTGTCGGTGTATTCGGGGTCATGTTCTATTCCATCTGGGCTCACCGCAAATCAAAGGGTCACAAGGCGTCCGTCTTCCATGAGCATTTGGGTGTTGAAGTCGCATGGACTGTTATTCCTTTTATTATTGTGATTGCCATGGCATTGCCGGCCACCAAAACGGTGGTGGCCATGAAAGACACCTCCAGTGCCGATCTAACCATCAAGGCCACGGGTTATCAGTGGAAATGGGGTTATGAGTACCTGGATGGCCCGGCCAAAGGGGTCAGTTTCCTGTCGAATCTGGCAACGCCTCTGGATCAGATCATGGGTGATGCTGAAAAATCAAATACTTACCTGATGGAAGTGGACCAGGAAATGGTGGTGCCGGTTGGCAAGAAGATACGTGTGGTCGTGACGGCCGCTGATGTTATCCATTCCTGGTATGTGCCCGACCTGGGTGTCAAGCAGGATGCCATTCCAGGGTTTCTGCGCGATACCTGGTTCCGGGCCGACAAGACCGGAACGTTTCGGGGACAGTGTGCTGAACTGTGTGGACAAAACCATGCCTTCATGCCGATCGTTGTGCGCGTGGTGTCCGAAGAAGATTTTTCAACCTGGTCAAAAGAGCGCAAAACGCTGGCTGCAAAATAACAGCACCTGGCTTGGTTCAGAGACTCATTTAACCGGTCGCCAGTTATAGACTGGGACTATGCAGGTAAGGAGAACAGCACATGACTAGCGTCGCAGTCGGTCACGCCCAGGATCACGTTCACGATGATCACGATGCCAAACCCAAGGGTTGGCGACGATGGCTTTTTGCCACCAACCATAAAGATATCGGGTTGATGTACCTGATCTTCTCGTTTATTGCCTTGCTGGAAGGCGGCACCCTGGCGCTGTTGATACGGATTGAGCTTTTTGAACCGGGTGTGCAGTTCTTTCAGCCGGACCTGTTCAACCAGTTTACCACCATGCATGGCCTGATCATGATTTTCGGGGCGATTATGCCGGCGTTGGTGGGGTTTGCCAACTACATGATTCCTTTGCAGATTGGTGCATCGGATATGGCTTTTGCCCGCATGAACAACTTCAGTTTCTGGCTGTTGCCGGTGGGTGGCATTTTGTTAACCGCTTCTTTTTTTGTGCCGGGCGGTGCCAATGCGGCAGGCTGGACCATGTATGCGCCCCTGTCCCTGCAAATGGGGCCGGGTATGGATATGGCCATTTTTGCCATTCATATCCTGGGTGCGTCTTCAATCATGGGGGCGATTAATATTATTGTGACCGTGCTAAATATGCGGGCGCCGGGCATGACCTTGATGAAAATGCCGCTGTTTTGCTGGACCTGGCTGATTACCGCTTACCTGTTGATTGCCGTGATGCCTGTTCTGGCGGCGGCGGTGACTATGTTGTTAACCGACCGTCATTTTGGGACCGGGTTTTTCAATGCGGCCGCGGGGGGAGATCCGGTGTTGTACCAGCACGTGTTCTGGTTCTTTGGGCACCCTGAAGTTTATATCATGATTTTGCCGGCATTTGGTATTGTATCTGCGGTCATCCCGACCTTCTCGCGCAAAAAACTGTTTGGTTATGCGTCTATGGTGTATGCCACCTCAGCGATTGCGATTCTGTCATTTATTGTGTGGGCGCACCATATGTTCGCAACGGGCATGCCGGTAACCGGGCAGTTGTATTTTATGTATGCCACCATGCTGATTTCCATTCCAACCGGGGTGAAAGTGTTTAATTGGGTGGCTACCATGTGGCGCGGCTCATTAAGTTTTGAAACACCCATGCTGTTTTCAATCGGTTTTATTTTCGTGTTTACCATTGGCGGCTTTACCGGACTGATTGTGGCAGTGGCGCCTATTGATATTGCCGTGCACGATACCTATTACGTGGTGGCGCACTTCCATTATGTGCTGGTGGCCGGCTCTTTGTTTGCCCTGTTTTCAGGTACCTATTACTGGCTGCCAAAGTGGACCGGATATATGTATGACGAGAAGCTGGGCAAAATTCACTTCTGGTCAACCATGCTGTCTTTTAACCTGACTTTTTTCCCCATGCACTTTCTGGGCCTGGCTGGCATGCCGCGCCGTTATGTGGATTATGCAACGCAGTTTACCGACTTCCACCAGATTGCCACGATTGGGGCTTTCTGGTTCGGGTTTTCACAGTTGCTGTTTCTGTATATTGTGATTAAGGCGTTTCGTGGCAAAGGGCAGAAAGCAACCGCGCAGGTATGGGAAGGCGCCGAGGGCCTTGAATGGACGCTGCCATCGCCTTTGCCGTTCCATACTTTCGAGACCCCGCCAGAAGTGAAGTAAACAGTAAACCGTTTTTTCATTAACAGGTAGAAACAATGACACCCGAGCAACGTCGTAAAAACAGAAGGGCAGGCCTCATATTGGCAGTGGTGGTAGTGGCCCTGTTCCTTTGGACAATAGGCAAAGGCCTTAAGATTGTCTAATTAAAAGGGCTAAAAGGGCAAGTGAATGAGTGACGATATTAAAGAGCTGGCGCAGCGAAAACTGAATTTTTTCCAGACCCTGAAGGCTATCTTATGGGCTTTTCTGGGCATTCGCAAAGGAGCCAGTTATCAGGAAGATATTTCAAGGCTCAACCCTGTTCATATTATTCTGGCTGGCATTATCGGGGTGCTGGTTTTTGTTTTTATATTGGTGATGCTTGCTCGGTGGGCCATTTCAGGGCTGGCCTGATTCCAAGTAAACGTATTTGTACCAAAGGAGAAAGCTATGGGTGCAAGTCATTCCGTCAATGGCAAAGAGGCGCCATATTATTATGTGCCTGCATTTTCGGCTCATCCGGTCAGAACCAGTTTTGCCATTTTAATCATGCTGATTGGGGCCGTCACCTGGATTAACCGTGTTCCCTATGGAAACTGGGTTTTTCTGGTTGGGTTGCTGTCATTGTTTATCATGCTTTTTTTCTGGTTTCGTGATGCCATCCGGGAGTCCGAGAGCGGGCTTAACAGCAAGCGTATTGATGATTCCTATCGATGGGGGATGGGCTGGTTTATTTTTTCCGAAGTCATGTTCTTTGCCGCTTTTTTTGGCGCGCTTTGGTATGCCCGTGAAATAACCACTCCCTGGTTAAGTAACCTGGATCACCAGTTAATGTTGTGGCCGGATTTTTCAGGCCAATGGCCCAATTTCGGGCCGGCAGGGATTGTTCCGCCTTTTGAAACGATCGGGCCTTTCTGGCTGCCGACCATTAATACGATTTTACTGTTAACGTCCGGGCTGACGCTAACTTTTTCGCATCATGCCTTGCGGGCCAGCAAGCGGGGCAGCAGTATTTTCTGGCTGTTGCTTACTGTGGTCCTGGGCTTTACCTTCCTGTATTTTCAGGCCGTTGAATATGGCCATGCCTATTCTGACCTGAACCTGCGTTTTGATTCCGGTATTTATGGCTCGCTGTTTTACATGTTAACCGGATTTCACGGTTTTCACGTATTGCTGGGCGCCACTATCCTGACCATTATTTTGTTGCGCCTGGTCAGGGGGCATTTTACGGCAGAGCACCACTTTGGCTTTGAAGGGGCGGCCTGGTATTGGCACTTTGTTGATGTGGTCTGGCTGGGCCTGTATTTGTTTGTTTATTGGTTTTAAGGTATTGGCCACCCTGCAGGGGCCGGTTTGATCCGGCCTTTTGCTGTTGGTTGGTTAGTGGGTGTGTGGCTTATGGCCTGAAACCGGTGCTGTGGATCCAGCCCATGTAGTTGGCAAACAGGACAAAAGCCAGCAGGGCAATCGAAAGGCCAACACGCAAGGTCAGGGCGTTGACGGTTTTGTTGCTGGTCCCTTTGTCCCGCATTAAATAGAAAAAGGCAAATGCCAGGCTGACAATAATGGCCAGGAAGGCTAACCCGATGAATACATGCATGATGGACTCTCCAATGGGCAAAAACGAATGAAAAACAGCCAACCCGTAAAGATAAAGTACTGGCTTGCCTTGCTGCTTTTGGCAATGCTGGTGGTGCTTTTTATTTTTCTGGGTCGATGGCAATTGCAGCGTGCCGATGAGCGACGGGCCATTCAGGCCGATATCGAAAACGGGCAACAGCTTTCCTCCTTGTTACTTCAAAATGATACACCTGAAAGTGAATGGCGGGAATGGAGAAAGGTTAGCGTGACCGGTATATGGCAACCGCAGTTCAGTGTGTTGCTAAACCGCAATCACCATGGCCGTCCGGGTTATTGGCTGGCAACCCCCCTGTTGCTGGACGGGAACTCTGATAAAGCCGTTTTGGTTTTGCGCGGCTGGTTTGAGCGACGTATTGCACCAGACCCCCTTCCTGATTTTCCGGTAACCGCAGAAGCGGTCACCCTTGGCG
>JAVERV010000064.1:0-21674 GCA_034006945.1 Desulfobacterium sp.
TTTGGTTTTGAATGTTCCGGTCAGGAAAACCAAAGAGGGCTCTAAAGTCGAGGCTCTCACAGTGATGTTTCGGTGGGAATTTCATATAAACCGGCACGGCCGGAGCGAGAGATGGCATCCGGCCACAACGAATATTGAAACTCCGCTACCTATGGCGCTTCGAAGCGAGTTTCATATAAAACCGGCACGGCCGGAGCGAGGGAGGCATCCGGCCACAACGAATATTGAAACTTCAATTAGGACTGAACTTTGTTTCTTGTCTCTTGTTTCAAGTTTCTTGACAGGCCGGGCAATGGATTTTGACGGTAAAAGCTGCGCCCTATACCCTCCTGCTCGTCAAGAATTTCCTTGAGAACGGCGAGTGTAGTCATGGGATTCATGATCACGGAACGTAGGACCACACACCCCTTTTCATCCCCGGGAACAGGACTGATCCGGGTACGGGAGACAAAACTTTTCCCCGCCTCCCTCTGGGTTCGCTGGACGTGAATGTTGAGCTCGTCAAGGTAGTTGTTCAGGAATTTCCGCCTGCCTGCACCGGCATCGGCAAACAGCCTGCTATGGCCAGGCGGAACCATCCGATAGGTCAGGATGTTCAGCACAGGCGGGGTAATCAGCTCAAACATGGCTCGCCCTTCAATCTCAGCGGCAAAGGCCTTTGCCGTCTCGATGCCGTGGTCGATCATAAGGGCATAGCCCCTGCTTCCCATGATCTTCAGGGCGCTATCCAGGATAAGGGAGTTGGCCTCCCTCGATCCCTCAAGGGATTTAATGCCAAGATCCACACTGCCCTCGCGGTTGACATAGTTTGAATGATAGGCGATATGATCCATGGCCCTTGGATCCTTAAAAAAAACCATACCGCTTGTCATGGGCATATAAAACTGCTTGTGGCCGTCTATGGTGACGGAATCGGCCCGCTCGATCCCCCTTAAAAGAGAGGCATACCTCTCGCTCAAAAGCACAGGCCCGCCCCAGGCTGCATCCACGTGGAAATTAATCCCCCATTCATGGCACAAATTCGCCATTTCAGGAAGGGGGTCCACAGTGCCTGTTTCCGTAGCTCCAGCAAGCCCCACAACTGCTGCTATTCCGGTCTTACCATCGGCAGTTAAACGTTTGACTGCCGATGCCAGTTTTTTCATGTCCATGCGCTGGTGGTGATCCACATCCATGGGCAGTACATTCTTGTTGCCAAGCCCGAGGATTCCCCCCGCCTTTTTAAGGGAATAGTGCCCCCTTTTAGACACCAGAATAACGACCCGGTCAATCCCCCGGGCCTGCATGGCAGGAACCAGTCCCTGGTCTTCGATTTTCTCGTTTCCTTCGCCCACCTGAAAAAACCGGTTCCTGGCAACCCACATGGCCATGAGGTTGGCCGTGGTTCCCCCGGTGGTAAAGGCCCCTAGGGTTGTATCAATGCTCTGAACATGCTCCTGGTAAAACCCTTCGTCCCTTTGAAATATCAGCCGATGAATCTTGGCCAGGACCTGGCGCTCAAGAACGGAGAGTACCTTTGAGGTCTCAAGCTTGATCACGTTCTGATTCAAGGCAGCCACTATGGTCTTGAGATGGACCATGAAAAAAGGAATGGCAGCCGTCATATGGCCTACAAAATACGGAGAAGCAACGTTAACGGCCCTGGGGGCAATCCTGGTGATAATGTCGGAAATAACACTCTCAAGCTTTTTTTCCGGCTCGGAACTGATGAGGGTATCCCGATAGTAGGTGGTCAACTCCTTGAGGCTGATCTCCTCGGTAACCCCCACATTATCCTTTAAAAAATCCTGAAGACCGAACAGGATCTGCTCCATATATTTGACCAGGGTTTTCCTGCACGCCCCATCCTCGGGTCGGATAAAGATCCTTTCAAGGGTTTCCCAATCCGCTACAAGACCGGAATTTTTTCCATCGCTGCTACTCATATATTCATCTCTCAGCTATTGAGCTATTTACCAATGAACCAAATCTGGACATCTCAGGACTGCAAGTTCATCTGAAATCCTTAAAAAGACCTGTTCGTTCATAGCAGTCCTTAAATCATAAAATGCCCCTCTTGAAAAGGGATCTTTACAATCGTTGAATCTAATTTGGTTGTTTTTGCTTTCGTTGTTTCGATATGATACTTAAAAAATGATGATAAAAAAGATCGTCAGGCAAGTGTGGTTTGCGAACAGCTCCAACCCTTTGCCTTCCGACGGTCAGGAACATATTTCACATGAAAAAGGAGCCCTTATGGAGCAAAAACTATCCAGGGATCGCATTGAACACCTGCGACAAGATTATGAACAGGGTTTTGTCCGCTACTGCGGTTTTAAGGCGGAGGAAATAGAATATGGCAGCTTTACCTCCCGGGTTAAAATCAAAGACCACCACCGCCAGCAGGATGGATTTATCCATGCGGGAGTCATGGCCACCATGGCCGATCACACTGCAGGTTATTCAGCATTTACCGTTGTTGACGAAGCCTTTCAGATCCTCACCATTGAGTTTAAAATCAATTTTTTCAAGCCCGCCTTTGGAGAAGAGTTAGAATGCAGGTCAACCACGGTAAGAAAGGGCAGACAGATTCTGGTTGCTGAATCCGAAGTCTATGACTGCCGAAAAGATTTGGAAAAAAATCCATGTGGGGATCAGGGTGAGGGAGAGAAGGTGCTTGTTGCCAAGGCCACGGTAACCCTCATGGCTGTTTTGAACAAAACCCTGCTTCAAAAAAAGGGGTAAGATCCCCAACGACGACCCTGCAGCACCAGCCCCGTGGCGATTCCCCGGTCACAGAGAGTCTGGCAAAACAACGGTTACCCGTATCAATCCACCCGGCTCGTTGGTTATGGCAATGGTACCATCATGGAGATCGACAATCTTTCTGGCTATTGCAAGTCCAAGCCCTGAACCGCCATGGGTTGCGGAACGAGATTTTTCCACCCGATAAAATTGTTCGAAAACCAGCTCAAGCTCCTTCTCTGGAATGGGCCGGCCCGTATTGGAAATCTCGACCATAATGCCCGTGTCTGTGCGCCTTCCCATGGCGATTATATCGCCTTTTTTTTCTAAATTATAACGGATGGCGTTGTCCACGAGATTGATTAAAAGACGCAACAGCTTTTCCGGATCACCCTGGACGGTGAGGTCCTTTTCCAGGTTGAGGCGGAGACGGATGCCCCTTGCCGTAAGCAGCTCCCCATAGTCGTCAAACACTCGGTTTCCAAGGGCGGTCAAGTCCACCTGTTCGCTGGCAAGGGTCTCCTGCTGTTCCAGGCGGGAAAGATCCAGGAGATTTTTAACCAGGTGGCTCATCCGCCGTGTGGTGGCAAGCTGGCCCATGAGGTTTTTGCCGGTTGACCGGGGCAGGTTGTCGTTCATGAGCATCTCTTCCTGGGAGAGCATCAGAAGGGTGATGGGGCTCTTCAGTTCATGGGAGGCATTGCCGATGAATTCCTTCTGTCGCTTAAAAGAATATTGAAGCCTGTCAAACATTTTATTCAGTGCGGTTGCAAGATCATGCAGCTCGTCTCGACTGGATTCCAGGGGGATCCGTTTGCCCAGGGAAGTTTCGCTGATCTCCTTTGCCATGCGGGTAATGGCGGCCACAGGCTTGAGAATCTTCCCCGCCAGCTTGTAGCTTAGGACGATGATGATCAAGGTGAAAAGGAGAAGACTTGCGGCAACATACCTCACCAGCTCAAGGAGTTCCTCCTCAAGCTCTTCGATGGGCTTGGCAATTTGAACCGAAACGGGAAGACCGTGAAGGCTCGATTTAATGATCCTGACCCTGAACAAAACATCTCCATGGTCATCCTGGCCGAGTTGGATTTGCGATTCTGGTATGGATCTTTCGAGGATATACCGGGTTTTGTCTCTGGAAAAAGGGATATCCGTATATCGGGTGATTCTGGAGCTGTAGATTGTATTTTCCCGGTTATCGATTACCTTTATCCAGTAAAGATCCGGGGAATAGGGAAGGTTTGACAGATCGTAGGGGGGCTGTTTTTTCTTCTGAAGCTCCATCTGTTCCACAAGGGCCTCGGCCATATGCTCCATCTCCTTATCGATGATTTTAAACGGCTGCTCCATGAGTTCAAAAAAAATAATGGAGGAAAACGCAACCGTCGACAAAAGGGCTGTGCCGGAAATCCACAGGGCTATTCGTTTGCGTATCTTCATGGGATGTCGTCAATTATGAATCCAATGCCCCGGATCGTTCGGATGATGCCGGGGGGGTTATCATCGGTCGAGGCTATCTTTTTCCTCAGATTTTTGATGTGTACGTCAACAAAATTAGACATGGAAAAAGGATCAAACTCATTTCCCCAAACATGCTCGGCCATGTTGAATCTTGACACGACGCTGCCCTTGTTGTGCAGCAGGAATTCAAGAATTGAGAACTCTTTGGCCGTTAAGTTAACTGGCTCATTGTTCAGCAAGACCCTTCGGCTTATGGTGTTGAGACTCAGGTTGCGAGCCTTGAGAACCGGGTCCCGCTTGCCGTCCCTTCTCAGGAGTGCCCTTATTCTGGCCATTAATTCCGCCATGGAAAAAGGTTTTGCCAGGTAGTCATCGGCCCCGTAATCAAGCCCCCTGACCCTATCTTCCACATCCCCCCTTGCCGTGAGCATGAGCACCGGCGTGTCGAGCCCTGTTTCGCGCATGTGTTTAAGGACGCTCAAACCATCCATAAGGGGCAGCATGATGTCGAGGAGAATCAGGTCATAGGGGATCTCAAATATCATATCCAGTGCTTTTTCACCATTTTCAGCCGTTTCAATGTGATAATGCTTCCTCTCCAGAGCCCCTTTTAGATGGTCAAGGAGTTCCGAGTCGTCGTCCACAATGAGAATATTCAAAGGACAAGGCTCCAAATAACAACCACAAGAACGATGCTTACAAAAACAGCGGCCGACCCTAAATCCTTTGCCCGCCCGGCCAATGGATGACGTTCCAGGCCGATCCGGTCAACCGCAGCCTCCAGGGCTGAATTTAAAAGCTCGGTTATCAGAACAACCAGAAGAGAGGAGATCATCACGGCCCTTTCGACGTTGGTTTTACCGAAATAAAGTGCCGCCGGAACCCCGATTGCCAGGATAGAGATCTCCTGGCGAAAGGCTGTTTCATGGACAAAGGCAGCCTTTAACCCGGCCAGGGAATATCCTGCAGCCTTGACGATGCGGGCGATACCGATTGGTTTTAATGGGCTCATTTGCCGCTTTCCCCTGTGAATTTCTGGTTTACTGCAAGATCAACTGCGTTGTCGAACCATCTGTTAATCCTGTTTTTAATGATATAATCTGCTCCCTGGTAGTATGCCACCAATTCCCGGGCAAGGGGATAGGAATTTTTTATTTTTTCCAGGGAGAGGTCTTTTAGATCCAGGTTTATGCGATGAATCTCTTGTGTGGGTGAGAGGATTAAAAGTTCCTGATCTTTAAGAAGGCCCAGTTTCTGGTAATTTGCGATCAAGGCCCTTGGTTTAAAATCAGGGGCAAGGATGTCCCTTCCAAAGAACAGGCTGTCATAGGAAAAACCAAGCAGAGAGAGCAGGGTCGGTGCCAGATCCATCTGGCTTGACAAACGGTCTATCTCCCCCGGTTGAAACTGACCGGGGCAATAGATGAAAAGGGGGATATGGTACTTATCCACGGGCAGTCCGACCTTGCCGGCACTCGAGGCGCAATGGTCGGCCAGAACCACAAACACGGTCTTGTCAAACCAGGGTCTGCCCGCAGCTTTTTTGATCAGTTCTCCCAGGGCATAATCGGTGTATTTTACACCGCCAGACCGGCCGCTCCCATTTATGCCCTCACCCGGTACAAGGTCGATCTTTCCCTGGGGATAGGTGAACGGCTGATGGTTGCTGGTTGTCATGATGTGAAAGAAGAAGGGCTTTCGTGAGTCATGAACCCTGTCGGCTTCAGCAACGGCCCGATTGTAAAGGTCTTCATCTGAAACTCCCCAGGCGTTTTTAAAGGTGATCTCCCCATCACTGAGGCTTGTCTGATCAACAACCCTGTATCCATTGCCTGAAAAAAAGGCGTTCATGTTGTCAAAATATCCCCGGCCCCCATAGAGAAAGGCCGTATCATACCCCTTGTCCCTGAACACCTTGCCAAGGCTGTACATGTGGTCGTTATCCGGTCTTTTTACAATGGATCGGCCCGGTGTCGGAGGGATGGACAGGGTAATGGCCTCAAGCCCCCGTGTTGTCCGGGTGCCGGTGGCATAAAAATTTGTGAAGAGCAGGCCTTTTTTAAACCATTCATCCATAAACGGGGTGATGTCGGCCTGCTGACCAAAGCGGGTGAGAAACTCTGCACTCAGGCTTTCAACTGAAATCAGGATCACGTTGAGTCGTCTCTGGGGTCTGGTTGAGCGCACCTGCCTTGCAATGTTATAATTCTCCTGACTGTATGGCTTGTCATTCAGGGCAAACACCTCTTGTTTGAGGGTTTCTGACAGGATGTCGTCATCCCCGGTTGTATAAAACTGCCGAAAATCAAGGGTGTTGTTGCGAAAAGCGGCAAACAGCTGATACGGTCCGTTTGACGCAATTTCATTAACATAGTTGTTTGCGGATCGATTCCGCTGGGATTGATCCAGAAGAGACAGCGATGCAACGGGTATCACAAGCAGGCACAGGGCAATCCCGGCCCTTGTGGACAAACGTTCCTTTACGGCCATTGCCTTTAAAAAAGAGGGACGCATCAGATAAAACGTAAGGGCCGTCAGAATCAAGAGAATGGGTAAAATCCAGAACACTGGATAGGATTCAAGGATATTATCCGCAACCTCCCGGCGGTAAACCAGATAATCCACAGAAATAAAGTTAAACCGCACATCAAATTCGTTCCAGAAGAACCATTCAGCAACCACGGAGAAGCAAAGGGCGTACACGATGAAAAAAAGGGTTGCCTGGGCTGAGAGGCGGACCACAAAAGTGTTGAACCACCTGTTGGGTATAATGACGAGAACAATGACAAATGGAATCGAGAAATAGCCGAGAAAGGCGATATCGTACACGATCCCCTGGCCGAACATATATAAGAGATCAATGGTTCCATGGTCAGTAAGCGGCCAGCTCCTTACCAGGAAAACGGTCCTCAGCAGAATAAAACCTGCAAGGGCGGCAATCCATGCCTGGAAAATAACGGCAAAGCGTGTTTTGGGATGGTTAAAAATTCTATTTGTCATTTGGGTTCTCCTTGGAGGGGTTCTCCCTGGGATAATTCTCCCAGGGCAAGCGCTTTTTGGTAGGTCTTGTTGACAATCCTGGTGTATTGTTCGGGAAAGAAAATACGATAAGATACAAGGGCAGAATACCAGCAGATGACCAGGGTAAAGAGATCATGGCTCGGGAAATGGGCACCCCGCACCTGCTGGCCTGCTCCAAAAATCAGGCCCAGGCTGAGACCGGCCATAAGGCCGTAAATTTTCCGGCAACACCCCAGGTGCCCCATGACAAAGTAGAGGGATAAAAAGGCATAGCCTCCAGATGCATGGCCTGCCGGGAAGGCATGGCCTACCCCAAGCCCCGGGGGAACAGGGTCAAACAGCCGGATGTGGGGAAGCGTGCCTGAAAAAAGGGCAAGATCCCAGGGAGTATAGATGTGGGTCAGGTGCTTGCCCGCACCAACAAAGAGCGGTCCGGCACCTGCTGCCACCAGGAAATAAACCATGAGCCGCCGCTGATTTTTAAGGATGGAAGAAAAAAATGAGAGCGCAAAAACCACCAGCCAGGCAAGACCTGCTGCAAGATCCAGATATCTTCCCCACTTATGGATGACGGTTTCAAACAGCCAATGCTCCCGGAACGGCCAGGAATGAGTTTGATTATCATAAAAATGAGAGACCCACCAGAGGTCGAACCCGCTGTATTCAAAAAAAATTGCCGTGAGAACCAGGAAAAAAGGCGCTGCTACCATGATAAAAAAGCGATCACCATTGGCTTCCTGCCATGGGCTAAACGAGGCCCTGAAGTCGTTGTACATTTTCTGCCATCCATATTGTCCAATTTGTTAAACTCAGGACCGCAGAATTTATTTAATCTGAGGTCCTTATGAATGCAGAACATAGCACGGGCTTTGTGAAGAAATCGTGAAGAGAGGGTGGCAAAACAAAAGGGGCGGTTCTTAATGAACCGCCCCTATTATCTACTACCTACTGACTACTGTTTACACTTGGCGCCCATGGAAATCCCAAGCTCCAATGCACGGTTGTTCATCTCGACAAAATCCCTGGGTACCCTTGCCTTGATCACCTCCATGATGGAGGCTGGCTTGATAAGGTCGGTGATGCCGATCAAGGCCCCGAGAACGCTGATGTTAAAGACAATGGGTTTACCGATTTTTTCCATTACCGTCTCGTAAACGGGAAGCTCTATCTGCCTCCCATCCACCTTTTTAAAGGTGGTGACAAAACGGGAATCTGTCAGCAGCAGCCCGCCCGGTCGTATGATCGGGGAAAACGAGGTGTAGGCCTCCTGGGTTAGACAGACAAGAATATTGGGCTGGGTAACCTCGGGGAAATCAATCTCGGTATCGGACAGGATCACATCGCTCCTTGTGGCTCCTCCCCTTGCCGCAGCCCCATAGGTCTGGGACTGGGTTGCATGCATGCCCTCATGGATGACAGCGGCCTCGGCCAGGATGATGGCGGCGGTGATAACCCCCTGCCCGCCTGAACCTGAAAATACGAGTCTGGTTCGTATCATGATTTTGCCCCTCCCATTGCCCGCTTGATGACCTCTTCGTAGGCCTCACAGTACTCAGGCCTCTCCTCGTCCACAAAGATTCCCCGGGGAAGAAGCGCTGGATTTTCAGCCAGGGCCCTGGACCCGATCTTTGCCGTGTTTGACCTGTAAAGTTCAAGCATGCTTGAGGCATCTCCCTCCTTGTTTTTCCTGCCAAAGTGGGTGGGACACTGGGAAAGAATCTCCACAACCGAAAACCCCTTGTGGGCTATGGCTTTTTTCAGGATGTTCACGGCCTCCAGAACATGGTAGGTGGTGCTCCTTGCCACAAACGAAGCTCCGGCAGCCGCAGCTATCTTTACAACATCAAAGCTGTTGTCAATGTTGGTGTAAGGGGCTGTGGTCGCCTTGATACCCACCCCGGAAAGGGGTGAAAATTGGCCGCCGGTCATGCCGTAAATCCTGTTGTTCATAACGATGGCCGTCATATCGATGTTTCGTCTGGCCGCATGGATAAAGTGATTTCCGCCAATTGCAAGGGCGTCGCCGTCGCCCATGGGTACCAGGAGGTTGAGTCTGGGTGTGCTGAGCTTGACTCCGGTGGCAAAGGCAAGGGCCCTGCCGTGGATGGTGTGCAGCGAGTGAAAGTCCACATAGCCTGAGATCCTGGCAGAGCATCCAATGCCCGAGGTCATGACAATGTCATTCTTGTCAAGCCCCAGGGCCTCAACAGCCCTTAACAGCGAATTCAGTACCGTTCCATGGCCGCAGCCCGGGCACCACATGTGGGGGAAAAACCGCTCCCTTAAATAATCCTTGACACTCATTTCACACCCCCCTTCCCTGGATAACCCTGAGAAGCTGCTTGATATTGGATGGAGTTATCAGATGCCCGTCAATCCTGTTGGCCAGAAAAACCCGCTCGGGTTGTTCAACGGCCGCCTTTACATGGCGCATCACCTGGCCCATGTTCATCTCCACAACGATCACGGCCCTGGCGCCCCTGCATCGCTCCCGGACCATCTCCTCGGGAAAGGGCCAGATGGACTGAAGTTCGAGGACTCCAATCTTTTCTCCCCTCTGCCTGCGGTTCTTGGCAAGGTGAATGGCGGATCTGGCGGAAGAGCCATAGGAGACAAACAGATAGTCAGCATCCTCAAGGAAGTGCTCCTTGTACCGGGTGATGGTGTTGACGTTATTTTCAATCTTGTCCACCAGATGATGCAGAAGTCCGTCCACAATCTTGGGATTGTTCGAAGGAAACCCCCACATGTCGTGGAAGAGTCCGGTAACGTTGTACCGGTGATCCCCTCCGAAATCGGACATGGGGAGCCTGCCATCCTCCCGGGGCAGATAGGGGTGGTAATCCACACCCTTGCGAACCGAGGTTCGGAGCCTGTCCACCAGGGGAATCTCCCCCTCTTCAGGAATTATAAGCTTTTCCCTCATATGACCCACGGCCTCGTCAAACAGCAGGATCACAGGAGTTCTGTAAGTTTCCGCAAGGTTGAATGCATCCACAGTCATGGCAAACACATCCTGGTGGTTGGAGGCGGTAAGGGTTATGATGGCATGATCCCCATGGGTTCCCCACCGGGCCTGGTTCACGTCCCCCTGGCTCACATGGGTGGGATTCCCCGTGGAGGGTCCGCCCCTCTGGACATTCACCACCACGCAGGGAATCTCGGCCATGCAGGCATATCCCAGGGCCTCCTGCTTGAGGGAGAACCCCGGGCCGCTCGTGGCGGTCATCACCTTGTGGCCGGTCAGGGATGCGCCGATAATAGCGCACATGGAGGCGATCTCATCCTCCATCTGGATAAACTTGCCCCCCCTCTGGGGAAGCCTGACGGCAAGGAGTTCAGCAATTTCCGTTGACGGGGTTATGGGATATCCTGCAAAAAAATCAATGCCGGCATAAAGGGCACCCTCGACACAGGCTTCGTTTCCCTGGACAAACTTGATCTGTTTATTCATTTTTCTCATCCTGGTCTGTTATCACTTCAATGGCAAGATCAGGGCACCTGAGCTCGCACAATTTGCAGCAGATACAATCTTCGGGTCTTGCCGCAATCACCTTTTCCATGGCATCTAGCTCCAGCACCTGTTTTGGACAGAAATGGACACAGATACCGCAACCCTTGCACCATTCCCGATTTATCAAATGTTCCTTTAGTTTCAGTCTGGCCATAATATCCTCTTGGTTAAGAGTGACGAATCACCGATACGATCTTTACGTAAATAAGCGATTTACCGTTTCATGTCAAGGTGTGCCGGGATTCCTCATACGATGAATTCATTCTAACCGTCAATCCATCAATTTTAGGGCCTCAGGGGCGTCAAATTATTTTACCACGAAGAACACGAAGAGCACGAAGATTCCCTTCCTTCTTGGCCTTCGTGTTCTTCGTGGTTTTTTAAAAAAAATCATCTTGGCACATTTCAAGGCTGTTGCTGAAAAAACCAGCAGAGCATGGCATTCTTTTTTATCTCTAACAGAATAACTTTACCCTGGGATTTCTCATTTAGAGGTCAATGTGGGCGCTCCCGTCAATAAACAAATGTTAACCACGAAAGGCACGAAAAAACACGAAAGAAAGATTGAAAAATTATACTCCCCTTTCGTGCCTTTCGTGGTTAAAGCATTTTTTTTGATTTGCTGAAGGCAAGCCAATGGATTTGCAAGACATATCGGAATGTGATAGTAGGAGATCCATGGAAAAGAACGAACAAAGACCCCTTGTTTCGGTGATCATTCCCACCTTTAACCGGGGATGGATTCTAGGAGAGGCTATCAGGTCAGTGTTAGATCAGACCTACCGCTCCCTGGAGATAATTGTTGTGGACGACGGCTCCACGGACGATACCCCGAACCTGCTTCACACCTTTGGCCGGCAGATCGAGGTAATTTTTCAGGCAAACAAAGGGGTGAGCGCAGCAAGAAATGTTGGAATCAAAAGGAGCCGGGGAGATTTGATCGCCCTGCTTGACTCAGACGACCTGTGGACCCCGGACAAAATCCAGCGCCAGGTGGCTTTTTTCAACGACAACCCAGACGCCATGATCTGTCAAACCCAGGAGATCTGGATCAGGAACGGCCGCCGGGTCAACCCAAAAAACAAACACACAAAACAGGGAGGCATGATCTTTGAACCATCCCTTGAACTATGCCTGGTCAGTCCGTCGGCCGTGATGATCAGACCCGCCCTGTTTGACTTAAAGGGCTATTTTGACGAACGCCTGCCAGCCTGCGAGGATTACGATCTCTGGCTGAGGGTTTCGGCCACCCATCCCATACATCTCATGGAGCAGGCCTGCACCATAAAAAGAGGTGGTCACGACGACCAGCTCTCCCGGCAACACTCCCTGGACAGGCACAGGATCGATGCCATTGAACGTCTGTTGGCCGCGGAGATTCTTACCCCAGAACAGCGCAGGGCTGCAAAAAAGGTATTCCAGAAAAAAACCGTCATCTATGGTCAGGGATGTATCAAACGGGGGAGAGCAGACCTGGGGAACCGTTATATAGCAAAGGGAGAACCCGAGTCTCTGCCCGGGGTTGAAACAGTTAGGACCGTAGATTAAAGGGGCGAAACAACCATTTCAAAAAACGGGAGTCCTCCCTGGTCATCCCCCTCCCTCTTAACCTCAGCAACCCTGCTTCTTGATAAGGTGTTCTTTAATTGCATCATGGTGTTGGGCCCCTCGATTATTGTCTCAGCCACGGCCTTTTTCCCAATGATCACCTGGGCAAGAACCCCGGTTCTTTTAGAAAAAGCCACAAGGGCATTTTTTTCCTCAGCAAGAGCTTTAACCTTATCCTCGGCAAGAGAAATCTTGTCTCGTCCCTCCTGGATCTTCCCGACAATAACGTCCTGACGTTGGAAAGCCTTTTCAAGGGAAATCTCCGCCTTTTGTGCGGCCCTATGAAGACCTTTAATCTTTTTTGAGAGTCCCTCTAGGGCCTTGAAGTTCCTGGAACCTTCGAGCGTATCCATCAGACCCTCGATTTTCCCAAGTTCCACCTGGGAACGGTCCTGGATATGGGCAGCATCAGATATTCGCATGTGAAGAGCCTGGTCTTCGGTTTCCAATGCCGCAATCATTATATTCAGACCGTCCACCTGAGCCAGTATTGCCTGTCTCTTTGCGTCCACCTCGGCCTCAAGACTCTTAATGTGGTCATCCACCCCCACCCGTATTCGGCTGGGCGGCGAAGTTTCGGTTCCGATCGTAACTGCCTTAACCCCGTTCCTGGCGATAATGGTTGAAGAGATGATATTTCCGTTCAGGTTATGGCATTCACCGCTTAAAAGCACTGTTGAATCAATGATCTCCTTTTGGACCATCAAGTCGCCAAAGGCCCGGATAAACGAATTATTAACGTATCTTGCCTGGACAGAGCCCTGGACCCGTACGAGCTTTGCATCAATGATCCCTCCCCTGACATTGAGATCCCCTGTGAGTTTGATATTGGCCCCCTCGATCTGCCCTGCGGTTAAATTGGTTCCCCTTACACTGAACCCTTCCTTAATAACACCGCCCACAACGATATTTCCCTTAAAGTTGATGTTGCCGGTCTCGAAATCCACATCCCCCTTGATGATCAACTCGGCAAGAACCGACACATTCCCCAGGGGGTCAAGGTGGGGCTGTCCATCGCAATCGGCATAAATCTTCAACCCATCCTCGGATAAACTTGCTCCCTGGCCTGCCCTTAAGATACGATCTGCGGGATCGGCAACCGGGATCAGGGCGCCTGAGACATCCATGCCCGGATTTCCCTGGACAGGGCATGTTCGTTCGGCAAGAAGCGATCCTTGAGTTACAAAGGGAATATCTCCACGCTTTCTAAAATCGATACTGCCATCGGATTTCACCTCTCCGGCATGGAGAAAGTCCGTTTGAAAGTGATAAACCACGCTTGCATCAACAGAAAGAACAGGGGCTCTGCCCTGGGCAATGACAAAGGGCTCTGCCCCAGATGCTGCAGCGGAAAGCCAGGTTTCTATCATGGAGTCTTCCTTGATTCCAAATCGAACTCCAAGATTTTCAAGACCCTGCTTGATTGCCTCGACCGTCACCACTTCCGGATTAGATTTTTTCAAACTCGCAAAGGCGGTTACCCCATCGTCTGAAACCGTGAATTCAATATACTTATCAAGCGGATCGGCAGAGACCTGATCTCCTGAATCGTTGGCTGAATCACCGGAGGACGATCCCTCCTGACCAGCGGCTTCAGCACAGAGCAGGACAAAAAACTGAGCCAGGGATTCTTCGGGCCGGGACGTGGGTGAAGCTATTCGTACAGAGTCGTAGGCCATGGGCTCAATCGTAATACCAGCCTCAGCACCGGCATTGTTAAGCAGAGTCAAGGCAATGTTTGAAAGATTCTGAAAGGCAAGGGCAAAGCTTGCAGGCGAAAAGGGAACGGTCTCTGACCGAAAAAACTCTTCAAGGGTGATGGGGGTCGTTGGCCTGAAACCTGCCTTTAACCTTGATTGTTCAACCCGAAGTTGCTTTGCCTTTACCTTTATTTGGGTGGCAAACAGCTCTTCCCGGTTTTTAAAGTTTTTTGCCAGTTTGTACATCTGCCGGTTCTGACGCTCCGTAACCCTGATCAGATTTGCCCGTTTCATCTCCATGGCATGGGCATCGAGACAGAGGTTTACCTGAAGGAGAAAATCCTCGTCTGCAAAGGGAACTGCCATGCAGGCATGAACCCCAGCCCTGTTAACGGCACCGATCACAGTCTCAATTTCAACGGGATTTGTGATGATCATTCTCTGGGTCAAGGGAGAGGTGAGTTTCGCCTGCTCAAGAATCTGATCCCCACCCATTACGGGCATCCTGTAACTTGAGATGACAAGGGAAAACACCGGGTCCTGTCGCTCTTCAAGCAAGGCGAGTCCCTCAAGGGCGGTGGTTTTGGATTGAATCTTATGACCTGCACCTGTTAACACCTTCTCCATGCGGGACCTGAGCTCCTGATCATGTTCGATAATGAGAATATCATGCTGTTTAGTATCAGTCATTTATCCCCTTTCTCCAGTACCAATGGTCTCGGGCATGGAGAACCCATTTTTTTCTGCAAGGGCCTGGAATTTTAAGAACATCTGTCCCATAAGGTTTGTATAAAAATCCGTCATTTTTCCCTGGGTCAAAAGTTTATTCTCCCTGACAAGGGCCAGAACCGACATTGCAATCAAGGTCTCCCCCTCCGCGTGTTCCAGGAACAGGGTAATCTTTTTGATCTCCCGGTCCAATTGCTCAAGAGTCTTTTGATGGGATTCGGCCCGTTCCTTGAGATCGCAGTTGTACATGTACAATTTTGCATTCTGCTCCTTTGCCAGGGCAAGGAGTTGAACGTTCTCAAGCCCCACCTCATATTGGGCGAGTCCCGAGCGAACGGTCCTGAAGAACTGATCGATGCCCAGGGGTTTTAGAAGATAACAAAAGATAGACCCCCGGTTGACCGCTGCAATGATAACATCCATGGTCGGATCTTCTGCCACAAAGAAACGCACCGAACCGGGTGTGAGTTTCCTGGCCTTTTCGAGAAATTCATAACCCTGGATATCGGACAGGTGCTGGGCTGAGATGATTATGGAGAATGGTTTTACAGCGTTTCTTATCCTTTCGACCCCAAGCTCTCCGCTGGGGGCAGAAACCATTGTTACACCGATTTTTGCAAGCGTTTTTTCAATCCAGCCTGTTAAATTTTCATCCTTATCAACCACAAGGACAGCATGGTGAAACTTCTCTTCCATTGAATCCGTTCCTTTTATCCAGCAAATACCCTGCCAAGGCCTGGGAAGCCGCCTTCCAGGGGTAAGGCTCCTTATAACCGGCACGGCCGGAGCGAGAGATGGCATCCGGCCACAACGAATATTGAAACTCCGCTACCTATGGCGCTTCGAAGCGAGTTTCATATAATCTATTCGAACAAAATGTATAATCGGACACATTGACTGATTTATCAAGCAGAATTGAAAATTTACAAGGGAATCAGATCATGGCCTGGATTTTCTGCCACAGGGTGTTGAGCCTTTTGGGGGAAATTTTCACAGGAGTCCCAAGTTCCTGGGCAAACACAGAGACCCTGTACTCCTCGATCATCCAGTAAAATTCTTCCACAGCAGCAGACTTTTCCCCTGAAGACTCCCCCGTGAGGGAGCCTAAAAGTTGATTGAGTTTCCGGGTATGGCCGGCCACCGACTCCGCCTTGGCAGCATCCTTCACAGGATCGATGGCTCCACGTTCGGCCCGGATTCTGATGGCCGCCACATAGCGTTCAAGAAGCTTGATTCTTTCGATATCGTAGAGATCTGGAAACAGCTCGGGCAAAAGCAGGGCAAGGTCCCTTTCAAGGGTTTGCGCCATTGCCAGAACCCCTGGTCTCTCCCTGGACTTCAGGATAAGAGTTTTTAAAAAAGTCAGTGTCCTGTCGTGTTCGTTAAAAAGTGATACCACGGTTTTCATCAGTTCATCCCCGTGGCGGAATACAAGGGGAAGGCCGGTATCGGCGAGTTCTAAAAAGGCCTTTCTGGTCCTGATATTCCTTGCAAAAAGATCACGGAACACACAGGATACAAGGGCCCGTTGGAACCGTTCCCATCCACCGAACTTTGCCGCTCCGGCCCTAAGATGGGACCATTTTTTAACGTCCCGCCTAAGGGCCTTGAAGTCGTCCTCAAAGCAGATGGCAAACAACCGCTGCACCCCTGAGACATGGGTTCTGAGAGCCTCATCCTCGGACTTAAACAGCCTCAGACAGACCTTATCCTGCTCACACCGCAGCCCATAATGGACGTTGTAGGAGAAATCATCCTTACCGCCCAGGAGAACAGGCGAACTGATATCTCCAAGGTCCCAGGCAGTAACCCCCGTCCGTTCCAGCCGCCTTTTCGCATCCTCAAACAACCGGTCATCGGAACCATGGCCCCTTGCATATTTGCCAAGCACCTCGTTCTCCCTGGATGCGGCCATCTCTTTCCCCCCGGCATCGGTGATGGAGATACGAATTTTAAGGTGGTCCTCAAGGGTGTCATCCGACCAGGCAGACTGGGGGATATCAACATTGAACCGCTGCTTTATAAGGTGGCTCAGTTCGACAAAAAGCGGGCGGTCCGACTCGGGCAGGAGCCCGGCCAATGCGGCTGCCGTGTCTGCAACCGGTACGAGGCGCACCCGGAATCTTTTGGGCAGGGCCTTGATAAGGGCGGCAATTTTTTCCGTCAAAAGCCCTGGAACCAGACGATCTATCCTGGCGACACTCACCGAGGCCGCAGAGGCCGCCGGCACCTTGACCGTTACCCCGTCTGTCTCCGCCCCCGGCTCAAATCCGTACTCAAGGCGAAAGCTTCCACCGCCCATCTCAAGGGAGTCTGGAAACTTCATCAGCTCCTCAGCATCCGGGGAGCGCTGCTGGAGATCCTCGACGGTCATGCGCAGGAACTTGTCAGACCCCTTTTCTTTTAAAAACCGGGTAAAGGTGGCAAGGTTTGAGAAATCCCGATCCAGGCGCTGCTGGTAGAATAAAAACATGTCATCTTCGGTCACAACGATATCCCGCCGCCTGGTCTTTTCCTCGGCCCTGCGAAGTTCGTCAATGAGCTCCCGGTTGCGGACCATGAACCCAAGGGGCCTTACCACCTCCTGCTCCACAAGGGCCTGGCGGATAAAGATCTCACCTGCCTCTTCCGGATTGACCTTACCGTAGGCAACGGTTCGTTCGGGCACGATCACAAGGCCGAACAGAGAGACCTGCTCATTGGCCACCACCTCCCCCCGCTTCATCTCCCACCGGGGAGCAGACCAGGTTCGGGTCAAAAGCTCCTGGCCCACATCCTCGAGCCATTGGGAATCGATGTTGGCAACAGTCCTTGCAAAGAGCTTTGAAGTCTCGACAAACTCGGAGGCAACGATCCAGGAACCGGCACGATTGTACAGCCCAGAGCCTGGAAAGATCACCGCCGACCGGCCCTTGGTGGCGGTGTAGATGTTTTTCTCTTTTTTAAGGGCTATGTTTGCGAGGTAACCCGCAAGGATGCTCCGGTGAAGGGCCGTGTACAGGGGGCCCCCTACTTCAAATGATTTTCCCTTGAGCCCCTTTGTTCCCGTGGGCCGCGAGGATGTGCCGCCCCTGGTGATGCCGTGTTCGTTGAGGACCGACCGGATCTGGTGCTGGATGTCGCCCCACTCCCTGAAGCGCCTGAAGGAAAGGAAGTTGTCCTTGCAGAAGCGCCGCACCCCGTTCCGGGTCTTGATGGTTTTTTCTGCCTCTGCATAGGCGTTCCAAATGTTTAAAAGGGTGATAAAATCCGACGAGGGATCCCTAAATGGGGCATGCATCTGATCGGCATGCTGGGCCTTGTCCTGGGGTCGAACCCGGGGATCTGCAATGCAAAGGGCAGACACGATGATGATGGCCTCGTCAAGGCAGCCCTCACGGTCTGCCTCAAGAAGGATTCTTGCAAGCTTGGGGTCCACCGGAATCCTTGCCATTATCCGCCCCCGGGGCGTGAGGGCATACCCCGTCCTGGTGTTGTTTTTACCCCTGCCCTGATTTTTACCCCTGGTCTGGCGGATGGCGCCAAGCTCCAGAAGGGTATCAAACCCGTCCTTGATGCTCTTGGGTGCCGGGGGATCGATAAAGGGAAAGGCCGCCACATCCCCGAGGCGCAGCGAGATCATCCTTAGGATAACCTCGGCAAGGTTGCTCCTCAAAATCTCAGGCGAGGTGAAAAGCGGGCGGGACTCGAACTCTTCCTCACTGTAGAGCCGTATGCAAATGCCGTTGGCCACCCTGCCGCACCTGCCCATTCTCTGGTTGGCGCTGCTCTTTGAAATGGGGGAGACCGGAAGAGCCGTGGTTCTTGTCCTTGGCGAATAGTGAAGGATCCTGGCAAGGCCTGAATCCACAACGTATTTGATGCCGGGAATGGTGAGTGAGGTTTCGGCCACGTTGGTTGAGACAATGATCTTTCTGCCGACCCCCCGGGTAAAGACCCTGGACTGATCCCTGGCAGACAGCCTCGCAAAAAGAGGAAGAACCACACTGCCAGGATATTTTCGACCCTGGAGCAGCTCGATGGTCTCCTCGATATCCCGCTCGGTGGGCATGAACACCAGGATATCCCCGGTGCGGGACTGGCTCTGGATCTCGTCGACTGCCCGGACCGCAGCCTCCACATACCCCTGGTCATCAGCCTGGTCGTCCAGGTCGTCATCCTCTTGGTTGTCAATGGGAGCGTACCTCACCTCAACGGGAAACATCCTGCCCGACACCTCTATCACCGGTGCATTGTCAAAGGCCCTGGAAAACTTCTGTGTATCGATGGTGGCCGAGGTGATGACAAGGGTAAGATCCCGCCGTCGTTTCACAAGGTTTCTCAATATACCCAGGATAAAATCGATGTTCAGGCTTCGCTCGTGGGCCTCATCCACGATGATGGTGTCGTACTCGTTCAAATAGGGATCCTGCTGGGTTTCTGCAAGCAGGATGCCGTCGGTCATGATCTTTATGATTGAGTTCTTTGAGGTGCGGTCGTCAAACCGGATCTTATGCCCCACAAGATCCCCTGCCTGCTGGCCCAGCTCCTCTGCTATCCTTGCCGCAACGGTAATGGCTGCAATGCGTCTTGGCTGGGTGCAGGCGATCTTTCCAGCAGCTCCCCTGCCTGCGGCCATGCAGAACTTGGGAATCTGGGTGGTCTTACCCGATCCTGTCTCGCCGGAAATGATAACAACCCGATGGGTCTTGAGGGCATGGATGATCTCATCCTTTCTGGCGGTGATGGGCAATTCCGGCATGTAGGAGATAACGGGCATGGATGCCTCTCTTGCTGCCCGTTCCTGCCTGGACCTTTCCACCCGACCTTCAAGGGATACAACCTGGGAGCGGATCTTGTCATGGTCTGGATTTTTCTGTTTGATCGTCCCCTTTAAGCGTCGAAGCGCCTGAATCAATGAGTTGCGATGGGCGCACATGGTCTGGGGCAGCAGCTGCTCAATCTTTTTCACTCTTTGCATGGTCAGGAATATTAATACACACAGTCAAAATGTCAATTCTTATGGATCTAAAACATAAAAAGGTTGACAGGAATAAAAGAATAGGGGAAATAACAATGATGTTATAAATGATCTGGCTGGAAGTTCTCCGGCCAAATAGCATTGACCAAGAAATATTGACCAGATCACATGGATCAGGTAGTATCGACCAGATATTCGGTATAGAATGTGTCAATACGCTTAAGCTTTAATATAATCAGGGAGGACAGTAGAGCATGGGTGACGCAGCGATTAAAATTGGAGGAAAAAGAAAGAGCGTTTTCAAGGACAAGGTGATGAAGCTTCTGCCCGACGGCGGAAATCTCAACGCCTGCCTTACCTGTGGCGCATGCGCCTCAGGTTGTCCCGCAACCGGTCTCAGGGGAATGGATCCAAGAAAATTCCTGAGAATGGCGGCCCTTGGAATGGATGAAGAAATCTTGAGTTCCGACTGGATCTGGATGTGCACCATGTGCCAGAGATGCATCTATGTCTGCCCGATGCAGATCAACATACCCCAGCTTGTGTACAACGCAAGGGCGGAAGTTCCGAGGGCGGAAAGGCCCAAGGGAATCCTCGGCTCCTGCGATGCAGCCCTTACCAATGAATCAGGCAGCGCCATGGGAACGCCGGTTGACGACTTTATCTTTGTTGTGGGCGATGTGCTTGAAGAGTACCAGGAGTCCCAGCCCGAGTTTGCAGACATGGAGGCACCCATTGACAAACCCGGTGCAGAAATTGTCCTGAACCAGAACTCAAGGGAGCCGGTAACCGAACCTGATGAGATGGTGCCCCTCTGGAAGATCCTTCACCTGGTGGGTGCAGACTGGACCTACACCAGCAAGGGATGGGCAGCAGAGAACTACTGCCTGTTCCTGTCCGACGACGAGGCCTGGAAGCATCTGACCCAGCAGACGGCGGCTGCCGCCGAGGAGGTGGGCTGCAAGACGTTCATGAACACGGAGTGAGGCCACATCACATTCTCAATCCTGGCAGGATTGAAAAAATTCGACATCAAGCACAGCTTCGAAGTAAAGAACATCTACGAGTACTATGCAAAATGGATCAGGGAGGGCAAACTCAAGGTAAATTCTGACTGGAACAAGGATCTCAAGATCAAGTTCACGGTCCAGGATCCCTGTCAGATAATTCGCAAAACCTTTGGTGACCCCATTGCAGACGACCTCAGATTTGTCGTAAAATCCGTTGTGGGTGAAGAAAACTTCATCGACATGACACCTAATAAATCCAACAACTTTTGCTGCGGCGGCGGCGGCGGGTTCCTCCAGTCAGGATTCAAGGACGAACGGCTGGCCTACGGCAAGACAAAGGACGACCAGATCCAGACAACCAAGGCAGACTACTGCATTGCAGGCTGTCACAACTGCCACGCCCAGATCCATGAGATGAGCCATCACTTTGGCGGAAATTACGGGGTTGTTCACCTCTGGACCTTGATCTGTCTCTCCCTTGGAATCCTCGGACCCAACGAGAGGGAATACCTCAATGACGACCTCAAGGAAGTGAACGTTTTCCATCCAGAATCAGCGATGTAACAAATCAGGGGCAGTCCCAAAAACCGCCCCTGCCGAACTACTACACCCCGAATCGGACCAATCTCCGATTCGGGGTTTTTTTATACCACATGTCGACCTCCTTTTAACGGGCGGAGGTGTAGGGGGCGATCCCTTGCGGCCGCCCTTTGCGGCGGCAAGCTCGGCGGGAGTTTCTTATAACCGGCACGGCCGGAGCGAGAGATGGCATCCGGCCACAACGAACATGAAAACTCCTCCAATAACAACACTTTGGCGAGAGTTTCATATAACCCACATGTCCTGCGGACACAACGAAGAATGAAACACGATGATACAGGGCGGACACTAGTTTCATTCCGCCCCCTTTGGTTATCCTGACCGAAACGCAAAACGTCGGGGGTCAC
>JAVERV010000244.1:0-3134 GCA_034006945.1 Desulfobacterium sp.
TAAAAAAGGAGAGGATTATGGGAGCCGATATTTATCAGCGTCTCCGGGAGCAGATGGACCAGTACTCAACTGGATTTCCGGCAAGTGAATCGGGTGTGGAGATTAAAATTCTTGAAAAAATTTATTCCGAGTCAGATGCTGAAATGTACCTGGAGCTTTCCATGCTGCTTGAATCCCCGGAATCCCTGGCCGAACGTACGGGAAAGCCTCCCCGGGAAACTGCTGAAAAATTGGAAGACATGGCAAAAAGAGGACTTCTCTTCCGCCATGTAAAGGATGGGCAGAAACGATACTCCGCGATTCCCTTTGTTATCGGCTCCTACGAGTTCCAGATTGGGCAGATGGACAAAGAGCTGGCTGAGCTTACCAATGCCTATATGGAGGAGGTCTTTCTCACTGGAATGGGTAAAAATGTGGCTCCCCTTAGGACCATTCCAGTGGGAAAATCCATTGATGTGGTCCATAAGGTGGCGGCCTACGAAGATGCCAAGGAGATCATCTCAGGCAAGAAGAAAATTGCCGTGGCGAACTGCATCTGCAGGACCCAGCAGGAACTTCTGGGCAAGGGGTGCGACAAGCCAAAAGAAGTCTGCCTCATGTTTGGTTCCCATGCCGATTACTATGTTGAGAACAAAATGGGTCGTTTCATCGATCAGAAAGAAGCCTTTGAGATTCTGGATCGATGCGAGGAGGCAGGGTTAGTCAACCAGCCGGCCAATATGGTGAATCCGGGGGGCATGTGCAATTGCTGCGGGGACTGCTGTGGTGTCCTGCGGGCCCTCAATCTCCTCCCCAACCCAGGAGAGCTGGTATACAACCGTTACTGGGCCGTTGTCGATGAAGAGGCGTGTACTGCCTGTGAAACCTGTCTGGATCGATGTCAGATGGACGCCATTAAAATCGGGGAAAATGAGACTGTACAGATTGACACGGCCCGGTGCATTGGGTGCGGCCTCTGCGTCACCACCTGTCCCACCGAGGCCATTCTTCTGGAGGAAAAACCCCGGGAACTTCAGGTGGCTCCCCCGGCCAGCGGCCAGGAACTCATGGCAATCACCGCGGAGAAAAGAGGCAAATCCCTGATTCCCCTTAAGATGCAGCAGCATCTACCCCAAGTTTAAGTTAGGTCCGGTCCGGTGTCATCGGCTGATAATGACGCATCGGGATTTTTTCCCGTCCACTTTAATAAGCATGGGCGTTGACAACCTGACATGACGTAAATATCGGGTTTCACAGACAGACTCACATTTGTCGAGCCAAGTCCAATCTATAAAATCTGGATTAGATTTCTGGGAGCCCCTGGTAAGCTCATTCACGGTGATATAGGGAATTCCCAGGGATGTGATATTGTGAAAAAAATGGGAGCCCTGGGAAGGGTCTGCATTGAGCTGTTTGTTTCTTAACTCGATGACAGCACCAGTACCGGAAATGTCATGCCATTTAACCGGTATCCCCAGCCACCTGTCAGATCCTCCCCAGCGTCCCGGACCAATTAGAAGATAACGGCGATCCTCTTCAACCAGGCCGGCATTGATCTGACTGATCTCTTCTGCGATCTCAAGGGTTGCAGCCACGGAAAAAGCCTGGGGCATGACATAGACGATATCGGTGATGTCCTCTATAACCCCGTTGCCAAGGGCTGCGGAAGAGTAACATAAGGCAGAGTTGATATCCTGCTGGGAGATACTTGTTGTCTGTTGTTTATCTTGACCTGCCATGGAGCGTATCTGCAAAAAATGGAAATCGCTGGGCTGCTGTTGTCCCGGAAAAAGATTGACGGAAAATTCAATTTCAACAGGTCCACCGAATTCTTTACTGCCAAGGTCGAGAAGGTCGGAGAGCAGCGGGGCAAGGGGTGGGGAATCGTATTTCAGGACACTGGCAAAGGTCAATAGTTTCGGACCCACAGCACTCCAGGTGTCGCGAATGCGGTTTTCCTCGGGAACATAGGTGCTGGAGAGGACCTGCACCGGATAATCTTCCAGGGCTTCGTCAAGATTGCGTTTCTCAAGATTGGAATACCGGCCGAAATTGAGTTCATCCGAATAATCCTTTGTCTTCAACGCATAAAATGTTGTCTGGGCATTCTTCAGGATATCATCAACCAATGAAAACTGCGGCAGGATCTGGGGGTTCGCGGGAGAAAACCGCAAACATTTTTCACCGTCCACCACGGTCTTCCCGAGGCCCAGGGCAATATGGGCAATGCCATCTTCGGATTTCATCCGGGAAAAGGGATAGTAATCAATGGATTGAGCGACCCCTGACAGGGAAGGATAAAAATAGTCTCCATGCTGCCGGCCTGCAAGGACCTGGACAATGACCGCCATGGAATCATGAAACGGCTGGCTGGAGATGCTCCGGTGAAATGCCTTGGCATCATCGTAGTATGTGGAGGCAAAGACAAGCTTGATGGCGCTGGAAAGATGGCTGAGACGCATGGACAGATCCGGGTGATTGTTGGGAATCTTATAGGTTTTATAAAGACCTGCATAGGGCTGCAAATGGGCGTCTTCCAATTGGCTGGACGAGCGCACGGCCAGGGGAACCTTGAGCTGGGATAAAAATTCTTTGAGCTGCCGGATCAGCCATGAAGGTAATTCTGCACGAAGAAAAACATCAACCACCTCTTCCACTGGGTGCTTCTGACGTTCAAAATTCTCCAGGTTATTCTGGGTAATGAACGCCTCAAAAACATCAGTACACAGGACCAGGGTCTTGGGGATCTGGATCCGGAATTTCGGATGTTTTTTGTGGAGATCTCCTGCCTGGGCCAGAAGTCCTGACATGAAAGCCAGGCCTCTACCTTTGCCTCCCAGAGAGCCTTGGCCTATTTTGACAAACTCCTTGACGTCTGAATCAAAATAATTCTCGTTAAACGTCGACACCACGCCCCTGTGCTTTAATTTTCTCAACTCGTGGATATTGGTTATGATGAAATTTCTGAGCTCATCCGGGCTCCTGAAATCATCGCTTTTGCAGGCTTTGAATTTCAGGGCAAGATCGATTTCCGAACGGGCCATGAGCCAGGATGAAAAATGATCCCGGTCGGCATGGTAGATGAGGGATTCATCGGGAATGGTGGGCAGCTTTGATTCCAGCTGCATCAGGGTGGTTGCGATGTCTATGTTACG
>JAVERV010000065.1:0-21609 GCA_034006945.1 Desulfobacterium sp.
TAACTTTCAATTTGTACCGACAATTAAAGTGTTATTTGGGAAAAAAAGAACCAAAAAACCAACGGGACACTATTACCTTTAATTAGGGGGGTGTTTCATATAAAACCGGCACGGCCGGAGCGAGAGATGGCATCCGGCCACAACGAATATTGAAACTCCGCTACCTATGGCGCTTCGAAGCGAGTTTCATATAAAAAGTTTAAAGGATGGGAAGATACTCTGGATTCCAGCACATCTTCTCTATCAGGGTGTTCAGCCGTTCTGGATCATTGTTGTGCTGATATGTGCTGTATACGCACTCGCTTGCAACATTGCCGCGGATCGCCTCTTCTCCCACATATTTTGCCACCTTGAGAGAAATTTTTCTCAGATCCTCCAGGGGCGGACAGAGGATGCCGGCCTCGATGTCCTGTTCAGATACATACTCGGCAACGGCATGGGCAGCAGCTGAGAAAAATGTTGGAAGCACCTCAAGGGCACCAGAAGCAATTATCCCGAGACCCACTCCCGGAAAGACAAAGGCGTTGTTCATCTGACCTACCCGGATCTTCTTATTCCCAAGGGTTACCGGATTAAAGGGGCTTCCCGTGGCAACCAGGGCCCTGCCGTCTGTCCAGTCATAAACGTCCTGGGGAAAGGCCTCGGCCTTTGTGGTGGGGTTGCTCAAGGGGAGAATAACCGGTCTTTCGGTATTTTCACCCACGGCCAGAACCACCTCCCTGGTAAAAATCTTGGGCTGACCAGAGGTGCCGATCAGAACCGTAACCTTTTCGTTCCTGATGACGTTGACAAGGGTGTTGTCTCCGGGTGAAGTGATCCACGGGAGGGAGGCGGGGTCTTTTGCAAACTTTTCCTTGTAGGGCTCAAGGGTGCGATCCGTGGTGACAACCCCTTTGCTGTCCACGGTAAAAATCCGTTTCCTAGCCTCAACCCCGTCAAGCCCCTCCTGTATAAGCTCGGTTTCGATCTGTTCGGCAATACCGATACCGCCTGCACCAGCTCCATTGATCAGAAACACCTGGTCGACAACCCTCTCCTTTTTAGCCTTCATGGCCGCAAGGATACCGGCAAGGGCTATGGATCCTGTGCCCTGGATGTCATCGTTGAACGAGATAAGATCGCTCAGGTAAACGTCCCTGATGGTAAAGGCGTTCTGCTTTGAAAAATCCTCCCACTGGCACAGGGCCTTTGGGAAAACAGACTTGAATGCCCGTGCAAATTTTCTGATGAAATCAAGGTACTCATCCCCCTTTAAACGGGGTTTTCGCCAGCCAAGATAATTTACATCATCCAGGAGTTCCCGGTTGTCTGTTCCCACATCAAGGGAGATGGGCAGACAGTGCCAGGGAGCAATTCCCGCCCCCTGGGTGTAGAGCATAAGCTTGCCGAGACAGATGGCGATACCGCCTACACCCTGGTCACCAATGCCGAGGATTCCCTGGTTGTCGGTCACAACCGAGACACGAATATCCCGATCGCTATAGCGTCTCAATATCTCTTCTGCCTGGTCGATATTGCCGGGATAAAAATGAATCCCGCTGGCCCTTCTGAACATGGACGAATAGTGCTGGCAGGCAAGTCCAACGGTGGGTGTATAGATGATGCTCAGAAATCTTGGAACATCGGTTGCAATCACCCCATGGGCAAGGGTGACGTTTCTGTCAAACAGACTGCGGATATAGACGAATCGCTCAAGGTCACTCTCCTTGTCATCAATGATCTTGAGGGATGAGGCTATCTGGTCCTTGAGATCCTTTACCCTGGGGGGAAGAAATCCCGAAAGGTTAAGTTTTTGCCTCTCTTGCTCGGTAAAGGCCGTTCCCTTGCTTATATTGTTGTATCGAAGAACATCAGAACCGCTGGTGTGGATTTGAACTCCCGTGGTCTCACCATAATCGCCAAATTCAAATGTGTAATTTGTCTCTTCCATGTTAGCCTTCTAAATACCCTTCATTAAGTGTCAAAAGAAAATTGAAAATAGCACACTTACCAAAACAATTAAAACAATAACACACAGGTTGACCCGGCACAAAGAGAAACGCTGCTTTTTCAACATCTAAAGTTCAACGATTTTATTTTTGATGGCAAACCGTGACAGTTCAGCATTATTTCTCAGGTTGAGCTTTTTCAATACCCTCGACCGATAGGTGTCAACGGTCTTGACGCTGATGTTGTAACTTACGGCTATTTCATGGTTGGTCTGACCAAGTGCGAGCTTTCGAAGAACCTGGAGTTCACGCATGGACAATGAATCTGCGGCCGAACGAAACTTATCCCCCCTGACCACCCTCAAGGCCAAGGCCTCGCTTGCCTTTTCAGTCAGATACCGGCCTCCGGAGTGAAGTTTCCTGATGGCGTCCACCAGCTGCTCAGGTGCAGACTGTTTGGTCACGTACCCCATGGCTCCGATTTCCACGGCCTTGATCACATACTGCTCCTCATCGTGCATGGTAAGGATCAGCACGGGCAGCCCAGGGGTTCTGCGCCTGAGCATATCGGTCACCTCAAGCCCGTCAAGACCGGGCATGGAGATATCAATGACCGCAACATCGGGTTTTGACTCCAAAACGCCTCTTATCGCACCATTACCATCCTCAGCCTCGGCCACCACCTCCATCTCGCCGCTCTCTTCGATGATCCTGCGAAGCCCCTCCCTCACGATTTTGTGATCATCTGCAAGCAATACCCTGATCATTGTTTTTCCTCCTGGAGCTGAACAAAGCAGGAGACCTTAGTTCCCCGGGCAGGGCCCGAATCAATCTCAAGATTACCACCGGCCAGGGTGGCCCTCTCCTGCATCCCGGCAAGCCCGAAGCCCTCGGCCTCGTTAGCATCATCAAGGGCAAACCCAACCCCGTTGTCCTTGATCGTCAAGACCAGGCACTCTCCTTCCACGGAAAGGGATAGTTCTGCAATGGAACCGCCTGAATGACGGATGGCATTGGTCAAAGCCTCCTGGGCTATTCTGTAAAGGGCCGTGGCAAGGGTTACATCGATCTCTGGAAGGTTTGAACTCTGGAACACACAGGTAATGTCAGAACGTTTTTCAAAATCCCAGGTCAGGGACTCCAGGGCCTCCACAAGCCCCAGGTCATCGAGCACACCCGGTCTCAACCGGAAGGCCATCTCCCTGACATCCTCGATGGTGTCATCAATAAGCGAAGAGATGCGACCGGCCCTGACAGCTGCATCTTCATCCCTTGTGGCAAGGTATCGGGCAATCCACACGGCATCGATCCTGAGGGCCGTAAGCACCTGGCCCAGGTGATCGTGAAGTTCCCTTGCAAGGGCGCCCCGTTCAATCTCATGGGCCTCCATGATGCTTCCCGAAAGCCGTCTTAGGTTGTCCCGGACCTTTTTAAGCTCAACCGTCCTCTCCTGAACCTGCTGCTCAAGGTCCATGGAGTAGCAGGAAAGCTTTTGGGTCGCCTCTTCAAGGGCCTTTTGAACCTGATTTTTTTCCGTCACATCCACACTCACGGCAAGGGACCGAACAACCCTGTTGTTTTCATCCCTCACCCCGTGACAGGAAAGCAGAATATCGATCTGTCCGCCGTTCTTCATCAGATAGGTGTAGGGAACATCCTTGCAAACCCCTGTCCTGAAGAATTCGGGAAAGACAACCCCAAGGGCATAACTCCGGGATTCCGGGGTATAAAAACTCGTAAGATCCCGGCCGATAACCTCCTCCCTTGCATACCCCATTTTTTCAAGCCAGAAATCGCTGACCCTGATGACCCTGCCTAGGGTGTCTATGGAGTGAAGCATCACCGGGGTTTTATGATATATATCCCGGTAACGTTCTTCGCTGAGCCGCAGTTCCCTCTCCACCCTCTTTCGCCTCAATATCTCCTGAAGTGCAATCCTGTAAAGGATCAGCACTGAAATCCCGATGAAAACAGAAACGATCAAGACAACAGGCCCCACCACCTTTAAAAATGGATCCGCAAGGTGGCGTCCGATCTCTCCATAATCCCTGAGGTGAATCACCTTCCAGCCGGGATGGCTGTCAAGCTCCAGGGCTGAAAAAAGATAGTTCACCCCTTTATTATCTGACACGTGATCGTTCTCTTCACGCCGGAAACCTGCCCAGGGCCAGGGACCTTTACCAAACTGTTTTGAATCTTCTATCCTCTGAATCATTCCAGGATCAAGCTTCCATAAAAGTTTGAAAGAAAAACCCTCCCTGTTGGAAATAAAAACCATGCCATTGGGGTCTGTTACCAGAAGAAGATCTTCAGAATCGGTAAAAAGTTTTGACTCGGCAAGCTCAACCAGAGATTTAATCACGGCCACTCCCACAACACTGGTTTTCTTCCTGTCATACACGGGATGACTGTAATACACTCCCCTTTTATGGGAAGTCGCTCCCAGGGCAAGATAGGTTGAAGGCCGCCCCAGAACAGCCTCCGTAAAATAGGGGCGAAATGAAAAATCCTGCCCGACAAAACTGTCTGCCCGGTTCCGATTGGAGCTTGCCACGGTTTTACCCTTAAGATTCATCAGATAACAGGTATCAAGCCCAAGGGAAAAGGCAAAATTATCCAGGATAGGATTGAGCTGGGCCATGGAGGGGTCGTCGTTTTTTTCAAGGACCATTCTCAGCTCCTTGAGACCGGCCAGGGCCTTTACCGGTCGAATATGCTCGGACAAAAAAACATTTACCTGCCGCCGTAAAAGCTCGAGCCTTGTCTGGGCATAGTTTTCTGCATCATGAACGGCGCTCTGGCGTAAAGAATAGTAATAGAGCCATCCCCCGGTTGATGCGGAAAGAAAGGCAAGAAGGGCAAGCACCAGGACGATCAGTCTTAATTTCATACTCCATACCTACCCTTGGGTTGTTTGTTTGTCAATGAACCAGCTTTTTACATTTTTTTTGAAATCCTTGCAATCGGTATGAATCCGGTTTATCTTTTTACGATGTTTACGATGAGCCATGAAAGAATGATATCATTTGTTTTTAACAAAATCATACCCGTGATTGCCTTATGCATACTTATCACCAGCCCTGCCGGTGCAAAAGAACCCCGGGCCGTTAAACACCTGCCCAGTCCCAACTGGGTCCATCCGGAAAACAGGGCCGCCTATCCGGGATATGAACGGCAAAAGCAAAACAAAAGAACGGGCAGAGACTGGCAACATTCAACAAACAGACCAAACGGCAATATAAGGGGAGGCGGAACCACAGAGTATAAAGACTATCTCCCCTTTTACACCCCCAATCACCCTAAACGAAAAAAATAAAATTTATGGAAAAGAACGCCCAGCCCCCTTTTTTAGACCCCCAAAAGGTTAAAATCATCCTTGCCGAGGACAATCCTGTAAACCAGAAGGTTGCCCAGATGATGCTCAACCGTTGCGGTTTTTCTGTGGCGGCTGCAAACAACGGAATAGAGGTAATTAAACTGCTCAAAAAAGCCTCCTGGGACCTTATCCTCATGGACATCCAGATGCCGGAGCTTGATGGCATAAGGACAACAAAAATCATCCGGAACCCGGAATCAGACATTCCACGCAAAGATATTCCCATCATTGCCATGACAGCCCAGGCAACGCCTGGAGATGAACAGCTTTGTCTCGATGCCGGCATGGACGCCTACCTGTCCAAGCCCATCACCTGCAAGGGACTTGTCGCCATTATCAACAAGGTCCTGGGGGTTACACACAGGACCAACAGTTGAATTCTTCCAAAATCCTAATGCCTGAGGTCCTTTTTAAGAATCTTACCCACCGCAGATTTGGGAAGATCCTCACGGATCTCCACCTCCACCGGCCACTTATACTTTGCAAGCCGTGTAGAGCAAAAATCAAGGATCTCCTTTTCAGTAACCTTTTCGCCCGGCTTTAACACAATAAACACCTTTGCCGCCTCTCCCCTTTTGGGATGGGGTATGCCTACACAGCAGGCTTCCTGAATCTTGGGATGCTCGTAAAGGACCTCTTCTATATCCCTTGGATAGACATTGTACCCGCCTGAGATAATCATGTCCTTTATCCTGTCCACAATGTAGAAATAACCTTCCGCATCCATGGTTGCCACATCACCGGTGTGAAGCCAGCCATCCTCGGTCAGGGTGGCCCTGGTCTCATCCGGGCGGTTAAGATACCCAGCCATGACCTGGGGTCCCCGGATAAAAAGTTCGCCTGGTTCTCCTGGGACAACGTCTGTGACCCCATCCTCAAGGCTGACAATCCTGCACTCCACATCCGATATTGGAAGCCCGATGCTGCCGGGTTTCCTTGTCCCTTGAAAGGGATTTACATGGGTGACAGGCGAAGACTCGGAAAGTCCGAACCCCTCTACGATAGTCGCTCCTGTCAGCTTCTCAAATTCGGTTATAATCTCCACAGGAAGGGGAGAACTTCCTGAGAAACAACCCTTGAGGCTTGTCAGATCAGTTGTTCCGATATTCGGGTGGTTGAGCATGCCTATGTACATGGTCGGGACAAGGGGTGCAAATGTAGGCTTAAACTTTGAAATGACTTCTAACAGGGGTTCTGGCTGAGGTTTAGGCACAAGGACGTTGCCCCAGGCCATGGCAATGGCAAAGTTCATTGAGGTGGAGAGTCCGAACACATGGAAAAATGGAAGTGCTCCGAGCATGGTGGCTGCTCCCATCTTGAACATGGGAAACCACGCCTTGAGCTGCTGCACCTGGCAGCTCAGATTCCTGTGGGTTAGGACCACCCCCTTGGACACACCTGTGGTTCCACCCGTGTACTGGTACATGGCAGGATCGTCAATATTGATCTGAACATCTGAGGACTCGGGTTTATTTTTCTCCACAAGAGATTTGAAAGAATAAAGATCAGGTCCTGGTTTTACATCCACAGCAAGCTTTCTCTTCTTTGCGACCAGGGGAAAAAGGAGCCGCTTTGCAAACGGAAGATAATCGCCGAGGCTGGTATATATGATGGTTTTTATAGGGGTCTTTCCCCTCAGGGCCTTCATCCTTTCCACCAGGAGATCAAGGGTGACAAGCAGGGTTGAGCCGGAATCATTAAACTGGTGCAGCAATTCCCGGTCCGAATAGAGCGGGTTGTTCATCACGGCAATGGCACCCATCCTCAAAATGGCATAGTAGGCAACCACACAGGGAATTACGTTGGGAAGAAGAATGCTGACACTATCGCCTTTTTTGACGCCCATCTGCCTTAAAACCCCTGCAAAGGTATCGACCATTGCATTTACTTCGGCAAAGGAGAGGTTGTACCCCTCAAAGATAAGAGCCGTATTTCCCGGGAAATCCCGGGCTGATCGTTCGAGATACCCGGGTATCAAAACCTCTTCATAGTCAATAGATTCAGGAATTCCCGAATCATAGGCGTTAACCCAAACTTTTTTTTCCAACTGGACCTGCTCGTTCATTAATCTCTCCCCTTTAAATAATCTTTAAATAGACTCTAAATTTTATGACAGGCCCATAAACAAGGCCAATAAAAATCACAAACTCGATCTGACTCATGAAAATAGTGATAAAAGGCGCTTCATGTCAAGTTAAAAACCAGGCATTGACCTTTTTCAACCCTTGACTTAATATTAATATTTTTTTATTGAATCGGGACCCCCTTGAAAAATGCGAAATCATATTTTGTTCATCAATCTCAACCCCTCATCCATTCCTGATTTTAAACGTTCAAGATTCCTTGCCCAGGCAAGCTTTAAAAAAATACCCCCTTCCAAGAGCTTCTTTCTTGAACCCAACGAAATTCCCCCGGACCTGCTCGTGGTGTCCATGGATGGGCCACAAGAAGAGGCACTGGCGCTTATTGCAGCCATTAGGACCGGGATATCAGAGATAGAGATCCTTGCAGCTATTGATGAAAACCAGGCCCGCCTCGGGATAAAGATCCTTAAAAGCGGGGCATCAGATTTCATGATTCTGCCTGCAGATGCCGCAGCCTTTGATTTTTACATCACAAGGGCCCTTGAACGCAAACACTTAGAAAAACATCTCTGCTTTAACGAAGAGTGCTACAGAAGCAGGTATGCAGACTCCCAGAAAAACTACCGGCAACTCTTTGACGAGGTACCCTGTTTTGTCTATGTCCAGGACGAAGAGTACCACATTGTAGAGTCAAATCGTAAGTTCAACGAATACTTTGGCAGTCACATCGGGGAATACTGTTTCGGAATCTGTAAAAACCGAGATGACCCATGCAGGATCTGCCCGGTTGACAAGACATTCAAGGACGGTAAGAATCACTCGTCAGAGTCTGAAATCATTTCTTCTTTCGGCCTTAAACACAAGGTACTCCACTTTACTGCCCCCATCCGGGATGACCAGGGCAAAATAACCAAGGTCCTTGTCATGCTGACCGACATCACCGAGGTGAGACGCCTTGAAAATCATCTTACCTCCCTTGGTTTTATGATCGGCTCCATATCCCACGGCGTTAAAGGGCTATTAACCGGCCTTGACAGCGGTATATACACCATGGGGTCAGGATTAAAAACCAACAATTTTAAACGCATCAAAGAGGGGTATGACACCACAGGCCAGATGGCAAAGAGAATCAAAAAACTCGTACTGGACATTCTCTATTACTCCAAAACCAGAAAATTCAACTGGGAAAAGGTCTCTGCACGGAACTTTGTCAATGAAACCCTCTCCACCATCAGGGAGAGTGCAAAACAGAACAAAATCATACTGAAGTCAACCATTCGAATAGATCAAGATAAAGATGGGATTGAAATTGACAGAACGAGCCTCCAGACGGCGCTTGTCAACATCCTTGAAAATGGTGTGGAGGCCTGTGCCTTGGATACAGGCTCCAGGAGTCACACCCTTTTATTCAAAGCCCGGGCAGATGATAAAACCATTACCCTGACGATCCAGGACACAGGCCAGGGTATGGACCAGACCACCATTAAAAACATCTTTACCATCTTTTTCTCATCAAAGGGACCAAAGGGTACAGGCCTTGGACTTTACATTGCCAGCAGAATCGTCGAACAGCACATGGGAACGATAAAAGTCTGGTCGAAACCTGGGCGCGGCACCCGGTTTACCATCACCATACCGAGACAGATTCCCTATCTCGCAAAGAAGAGCAGGGGGCTCACCCTGGATTGACACCAACCGTCTCTGTGACCAGGGTCAGGATATCGTCAAAAACCAGAGAAACAGGCTTGCAATAGACATATCTTCCCTGGCCCCAAAGTCCCGTCCATCCATGAAGGCCCTCTGAAGGGAACGTGACGCCCGGTAGAGCCCATCCCTGCAAAGGGCGTCGGGAACAGGAGAAGAAAGGGGGGTTACAAAGGATTCTATCAGCTGGGTCAAAGCGTCCATGCCCGTTTCTGCGGTAATTCGAGGCGGCATGGTCAGGGTGAGCAAAGGATCAACAATGGCGACCACAGGGTACAAAAACGGACTCCTCAAACTCACCTTTACCCCTTGATCCCTTTTGGTTAAAACCGCATTGCAGGTAACCTCAGCACCCGTCCCGGCCGTGGTGGGGAGGACAATCAAAGGCAGGGGTTTTTCATAAAGGGGAATAGCCTTGCCTATTACCTCGAGATAGTCATGGATCTCCCTCTTGTTAGTAACAAGGGCCGCAATGGCCTTTGCCCCATCCAGCACACTGCCCCCGCCAATTGCAACGATAAAATCAATATCGAGCTTCCTTGCCCTTTGTGCCCCAAGGGCGATCTCACGAGCCTTTCCCCGGCCGAATACAATTTTTGTGGGTGTAAAAAAAATTAAACTCCATTCTATCCCCCTGTTCCGTTTTTATATATGGATTTGTCAACTGAACCGACCGGAACAAGTCAACTATAATTGACAAGATCACCTTCTTCCAATTAAAACTCTGACAAAAATTTCCGAAAAAAGAGACTATAACAACAAGCTCACCACTCTTCTGCATGTTTTTTTCAAACAGGCACATCCATTGCATTACAATGAATTAAACAGAATGAAGTCAAACAATACTAACAGATAGCTACTGACTACCAACCGGAGGTGACCATGAAAACCTTTTTTAACCTTATCCAGGATGTACAAAAACCGGGAAAGTGCCACCACTGCGGAGGTTGCGTTACCTTTTGTTCTGCCATCAACTATGGTGCGCTTAAAACAGATCACGAGGGAAAACCCGTTTTTGCAGACATAGAAAAGTGCATTGAGTGCGGCATCTGCTACATGATCTGCCCTGAAACCGGCGTACTTGACCAGGAGATAAAACAAGAGGCCCATTGGGAAGCCCCTGCCGGCAGAATTATCGGAACCTCGGTTGCAAGGGCAAGGGATCTCATTATCCGGGAGTCAGGAACCGATGGCGGCGTGGTTACGGCCCTCCTCGTCCACCTCTTTGAAACGGGAAAGATCAACGGGGCCGTGGTTTCGAGAAGCACAGACACGGGCCGGGAACCCTGGCTTGCAACCACAAAGGAAGAGCTCCTTGACGCTGCAGGAAGTCACTTCAATCTCTCCCAGGGCATGGAAACCTTTGGAGAACGATACTCCACCTTTTCCCCATCCATCAAGGCTCTTGCCGAAATTCGGCGGGAAGGATTAGAACGCATCGCCTTTGTAGGGACACCCTGCCAGATAAACACCATCAGGAGGATGCAGGCCCTTGGTGTTGTTCCTGCGGACAGTATTGTTCTCTGCCTCGGGCTTTTATGCTCGGGAAACTTCACCATGACCAAGGAGAGCTTTCACATACTTGAACGCGAGTATCAATTTGACTACCACGACATTGAAAAGATAAATATCAAGGAAAATTTCCTTCTCAGGCTTGCCACAGGAGAAATACGGGAGATCCCTATCAGCGCCCTTGAATCTATAAAGCGGCCTGCCTGCCGATATTGCAACGATTTTGCTGCTGAATTTGCAGACATCTCCTTTGGCGGAATCGGTGCCGATGCAGGTTTTACTACGGTCATGACACGCACTCCCCTTGGCCGGGCTATTTTTGCCCAGGGGTTGGAGAAAGTGCTGGAACAGCACAGCCACAAGGAGAATCCAACCTATGCAACCCATGCAGAAACCATGGTTCTTGCAGCCTCCAAGGCAAAAAAACTGACCGCTGAAAAAAACCTGAAGGAACTTTCACCAGATCCTGTAACTTTTAAGGCATAGCCGGCACGGCCGGAGCCACTACAGGGCGACCCTTGCAGTCGCCCTGTATGGTATCTACCCTAAAAACGGGAATTTTTTCGACCGCCACCCATACTTCGGCCAACTATCCATCCAGCGACCAACACCCCTGCACCGGCAAGAAACCACTTCAGCATGGCGATTTTTAAAAGATCGGTACCGGCATCTTTAAACTCCTTTAGTTCCGATGTGAGGGCCAGGTTCTCCTCTTTCAATGTTTTGTTTTCCTCAACAAGAGCAACGCTGTCCTTTGACACGTTTAAAAATTGTTCGTGGGTCTGTGCAAGCTTATCAAGGTCAGCTGCGAGCCTGTTTTTTTCCTTTACCTCCCCCTCCAAGGATGATTCAAGGGCGGCATGCTTTGCCTTGTACTCAGCGCGTACAGCCCCGACGCTTTCTGGCTGGGAAGACCTCTCCTGGACAAACTCGCTGTTGACCTTCTCAAGCTCTTCTATCTTTTTTTTCAAACGATCAACCACCAGGGCTGCGGGAAGATCATAAATTATGTAGCTGCCCTGAACCCATCCCTCATCTCCGTCCTTGGAACGAACCCGGAAATAGGTGTCCTTCTTTTCCAGGATTTCAACGGCAGTGTTGCTGGTCAAGGTCTTGATGACAGGATATCTGTCTCCCGGACCGGTGCGCATGGTAAGCAAAAGCATGTCTGAAACGTACCCCGTTTCTGCAAGAACGGGAGGGCAGCAGAAAACGACAAGTAAAAGAGAGATGATTAGGATATTCAATGGATGGAAGACTCTGTTTTTTATTGCTTGCTTGATTCTCATGGTGAAATGTTCTCCTCATTTTTTTATTGTTTCAATATCAACACCAGCGCTATTTTACAATACCATTGTTTGTTTGTTTTGGGTCACAACGTGTAAAGCCAGAATAGAACGAATAATGGTTGCAAAGCAACCAAGGGCGGTGTATCAATTTTTAACATGATACTTTCCCAGGAACGAGAAGCCATCGTCACCTTTGGCAACCGAATGCTCAAAGCGAACCTGACCACCGGTTCCGGAGGCAATTTAAGCCTGTTTAACAGGCAAAGGAACCTCATTGCCATCACCCCGAGTGGAATTGAATACCCTGACCTTTCACCCGAAGAGATCCTTGTCCTTGATCCCGAGGGAAGGGTGGTGGATGGAAGCAACAAACCCTCCAGCGAAACCGGTTTCCACCTGGCCCTTTACCGGAAGCGCCAGGATATCTCTGCCGTGGTCCACACCCACTCCACCTATGCCACAACCTTTGCCTGTCTTAACAGGGAGATCCCAGCAGTTCACTATCTTGTGGGGTTTTCAGGCAACAAGGTCCCCCTGGCACCCTACGCCACCTTTGGTACCGAGGCTCTTGCCATTGCTGTCGCAAACTCAATCCAGAATTACAATGCAGTTCTACTTGCCAACCACGGCCTTGTGGCTGTTGGCACCACGCTGAAACGGGCCTTTAACACGGCAGAAGAGATCGAACTTGTGGCGCGACTGTGCTTTCAAGCCGAAGCTATCGGCACGCCGGTCATTCTAAGTGAAAATGAAATGACGAGGGTTGTGGAAAAATTTGCCGATTACGGCCCGGGCGAAGAGTGAAGACAATGTCCTGTGCCAATGGACCCCACTTCCAGGCTACCCATGTAACCCAAAAACCCTTAAAGAACATCTAAATGGAGTCAGCTAAATGAATCACGACCACGAACACAGCCACCAAAATCATGACCATAAACATGAAGAGGGGGAAAAGCCCCACACCCACGGTCATACCCACGGTCATACCCACGACCATGAACACACCAACGACCATGGTCACGACCAGCCCGACAATAAGGATGAACTTACCTTTGACAGCAAGCTGGCCATTCTCATCGGCCACTGGATAAACCACAACAAGAGTCATCAACAGACCTATGACTCATGGGCAGACAAGGCGGCCGGTGAAGACCAGCCGGAAACTGCGGCCCTTCTCAAAGAGGTCTCAGAGGCTTCCAGGCGGATTACAACGACCCTTGAGAAGGCCCTCCTGGCCATCAGGCATTAGCATGCTTTTCTACCCTTTGCTTTTTGGGGCAAACCGGTTCTGGAACCAGGCCACCATGGCACCCCAATAGGGATAAAGCTGGGAAACGAGCATCCCCGACATCATGAGCCCACATCCAGCCAGAGCTCGACCGGAAAGAAACTCATTCAGAATCAGCCATCCGCCAATTGCGGCAATCAGCGACTCGAGGCTCAGAAGAATTGCCGCATGGGCCGGGTGGCTTCCCTTCTGACCGTAAATCTGGAGGGAATAGGCAATGCCAACGGAAAAAACCCCTCCGTAAAAGATGGGAAAGGCCGCAAGCCGTATTCCGGCAAGCGAGATCTTCTCAAAGGCAAATGCAGTTATCAAGCTTAAGATCGAACAGAGCATGCACTGGACAAACGAGAGACTCACCGTATCGATCCTCTGGGAAAGCCGCCCTATGATAATAACATGAAGGGCAAAGAAAACTGCGCCTATAAGCTCCAGGAGATCACCAAACTCCATGGTCATCTGTTCGGTCACACTCAGCAGGTAGAGACCTGCGGCAGCCATCACCGCACCAATCCAGGTGCCGGTTCCAGCCCTTTGCTTCCATATAAGCCCTAGGACAGGAACAAATACAACATAAAGCCCCGTAATAAAACCCGCTTTCCCGGCTGTTGTATAGACAAGTCCAACCTGCTGCAGGGATGAACCACAAAAAAGGATCAGTCCGGAAAGAATCCCTCCCCCTACAATTTCCTTTAAATCAGGCTCGGCCACCACCTTGATCCTGTTCTTTCGCCTTTTCAACCCAACCAGAAGAAACGGCAGAAGGGAGAGCCCCCCAAGGGCAAATCGAAGCCCGTTATAGGTAAATGGCCCCACATGGTCCATGCCCATTCTCTGGGCCACAAAGGCAAGCCCCCAGATGGACGCAGTCAAAAGGAGAATAAAATCTGATTTAAATGTTTTCAATTTCATGGTAGTTATCTCAACTGGGAATCTTATGGACAAACTTTATTTATTATTATCACCGGCAGACCAAGTCAAGGCAATTAACAGCATGAACCACAAAAATATCCCAGACAGGGAACTTGCAGGCCAGAGGGTTATGGCAGGCTTCACAGGAACGCAATTTAACGACGAGATTGAACACCTCATCACAAACCTCAAGATCGGAGGGCTGATTCTTTTTACCCTGAACGTTGAGACTCCGGCCCAGGTGAAAAGCCTGTGCGACCAGGCCCAGGCCTGTGCAAGGGCAGAGGGATTCCCCCCCCTGTTCATCGCCATTGACCAGGAGGGCGGGGCTGTGGCAAGACTCAAGGCCCCCGGCTTTAAAATTTTTCCAGGCAACCCGTCCATTTCCACCCAGGATCAGGCAAGGGCTTTTGCCTCTTCCATGGCCGAAGAATTACACCGGGTGGGAGTCAACCTCAACCTTGCCCCTGTGATGGATGTGGTTCCCGGGGGATTTGACAGCATCATGGAATCAAGGGCCTTTCCCGGTGACCCTCAAAAGGTTGCAGACCTTGGTGCCTGTGTTATCGAAACTCTCCAAAAGAGAGGAATCATGGCCTGTGCAAAGCACTTTCCCGGCATTGGAAGGACCGTTATCGACTCACACTTTGAGCTGCCGGTTCTCCATGCCGACTGGGACCTCCTTGAATCAAGCGACCTTGTGCCCTTTGTCCGGGCGGTCGAGGCAGAGGTGGCCACTATAATGCTCTCCCACATTCTCTACCCCGGACTTGACCCGGTCTGGCCGGCAAGCCTCTCACCCCATATTGCCCACAACCTTCTCAGGAAAAAAATCGGATTCAGGGGAGTCTCCATGACCGACGATCTTGACATGAAGGCGATAAAACAGGACATACCCACCTGTATCACCCAGATCCTAGAGTCCGACATAGATATTGCACTGATCTGTCATTCCGGACCGGACATTGAAATGGCTGTGAAGGAGATCGAAGAACAAACGAAAAGAGACGAACGGCTCTTTGGGATGGCGGGCGAGTCACTTGAAAGGATTATTCGGCTAAAAAAACGATTTCTCAAGTAATATCAACCAATTACTACTCGACGATCATGTTTTTCAGTTTTTGATCATATGGTATCATCCCGCCCCCTTTGGTTATCCTGACCGGAACCGCAAAACGTCGGAAGTCACTTTGACTCGTAGCACTTATTACTTTTTTATATACCCCCCATGGCCGGAGTGAGAGAGGCATCCGGCCGCAGTGAAGGTTCAAATTTGAACAGGACCCCCTTGTTTCTTGTCTCCTGTTTCAAGTTTCTTGCTCCCCCTTTGGTTTTGAATGTTCCGGTCAGGATAACCAAAGAGGGCTCTACTGTCGATATTTCTACTGAATAGTATCACCTACTACCTACTACACCTACTACCTACTGCCTACTGCCTACTACAAATACCTGGTCCTGGAAAAAACATCACTGTCAAGCTGACAAAGATCCCCTTGGAGGATGAGCCTGTGCCCCCTTGCGGCGATCATGGCGGCATTGTCACCGCAAAAGGCCCTTGGCGGAAGATAAAGAGTCATGCCGTTTTCTGCCGCCTCTTTTTTCATCCTTGCAGCAAGATAGCTGTTTGCAGAGACTCCGCCCGCAATGGCGATCCTGGAAGATCGTGTTTTACGGGCCGCCTGAATGAGCTTAAATACAAGCACATCCGTCACAGCAGCCTGGAAGCCCGCCGCAATGTGGGGCATCATCTCAACTAGGTTTTCACTGTTCAACTGAATATACCGGGCCACTGAAGATTTTAAACCGCTGAAGCTGAAATCAAAACCCTCCCTGTCCAGAAGGGCCCTTGGAAAGTCAATCAGGCAAGGATCGCCCTTGGCCGCGAGCTTCTCCACAACGGCACCGCCTGGATATCCCAGGCCGAGCATCTTGGCAACCTTGTCAAAGGCCTCACCAGCTGCGTCGTCCCGGGTCTGACCAAGCAGCTCAAACCGATCCTGGGATGCCACATGGAAGATGCTGGTATGACCGCCCGAGGCAAGAAGGACGGTAAAGGGAAATTCCGGGGGATCATCGGACAGAAGAGTTGAATAGATATGGCCCTCAAGGTGATTCACCCCGGTCCAGGGAATATCTCTTGCCCAGGCAAATGCCTTGGCAAAGCTGAACCCCACAAGAAGGGCACCGATGAGACCCGGCCCCCGGGTGACAGCCACACCCTCTATCTGATCAAGGGAGATGCCGGCCTGTTCAACAGCCTTTGCGACCACCGGGGATATGGCCTCGATGTGCATGCGCGACGCAAGCTCAGGAACCACACCGCCATACCTGTGATGGACCTCGACCTGGGAGGAGACAACCGATGACAGGACAATATTCTGATCAGACACAACAGCGGCCGCTGTATCGTCACACGAGGATTCTATACCCAGAATAATCATGAATTTTTATTTTTCAGATTTATGGGAAATCTGCGTCGATGCATTGTGATCTACGCAGTTTCACTGTTTGTTGGGGATGTGCCGATTATTTCCACTCAACCTGGGAGTCAGAACTTTCTCGTCCGCAGATTTCACCCAGGAGAAAGGCCCTTTCATCCATGGCCGCAAGCCGGTCAAGGAGATCCTGAGTAGACGCTTCAGGCACAACGGCGATCATGCCGATTCCGTTGTTAAAGGTCCTATGCATCTCGCGATCAGACACGGAACCGGCCTTCTGGAGGAACTGAAAAACAGGGGGAACTTCCCAGCTTGCCTTTTCGATTATCACCTTGCATGACTCGGGTATGATCCGAATGATATTTTCGTCAATACCGCCACCGGTGATATGGGCAAGACCGTGGATGGGCAGGTCCCGCACAAGGCTGAGGAGCAGCTGACAATAAATCCGGGTGGGGGTTAAGAGCTCCTCGCCCAGAGTTGTGCCAAATTCCGGAATATGGGTTGTAACATCATAGCCGCACTTTTCAAAACATATCTTTCTGACAAGGGAGTAACCATTGCTGTGGAGGCCCGACGATGCAATACCTATGAGTCGGTGGCCGTTTCTTATGCCCGATCCATCAATGATCTTGGAATTATCCACAAGCCCCACGGAAAAACCTGCCAAATCATACTCACCATCAAGATACATCCCCGGCATTTCAGCTGTTTCGCCGCCGATAAGGGCACATTGCGCCTCTGTGCAACCGTTGGCAATTCCCTCGATCACACTTGCCGCAACCCGGTTATCAAGATGTCCCATGGAGAGATAATCAAGGAAAAAAAGAGGCCGGGCACCCTGGACAACTATGTCGTTGACCACCATCCCCACAAGATCAATTCCGATGGTGTCATGCTTGTCCATCATAAATGCAATTTTAAGCTTGGTGCCGACACCGTCTGTGGAACTCACAAGAACCGGGTTGGAAATATTGGTCAGGTTCAGGGAAAAAAGACCGCCAAAACCGCCGATTTCCCCCATGACACCGGATCTAGGTGTAGCCTTTGCAAGTTTTTTAATCGTATTAACAAGATCGTTTGCCTTGTTGATATCAACGCCGGCATCGGCATATGTCAAAGACGCACCCATGGAAACACCCCTTTTTAGTCACTTATCTGGTCAATTTAAACTTAGACGATAGCCCTATTCCAGGTAAAAGTCAAAACTTTTTTGACATGGCTTAACTTGTATTGTATTTAAGAATCTTATTTTTGTTTTTATTCTTGATTTTATTTTTGTTTTAACTTTTTTTGATGACCTGTCGGGCAGAACGGAACAGGGATTGGAGAGTAATTTTATGCCCATGAAGAACATAGAGATCGGCATCCTCGGATGCGGAGTCGTAGGCACCGGAGTCGCAAAGCTTCTCATGGAAAAACAGGCCCTTTTGGAGTCACGCATTGGTGCCCGGCTGAACCTGAAATACGTTGCGGACTTAGATACAACCACCGACAGGGGAATCGTGTTTGATGAGGGAGTTTTCATCACCGACGCCAACACCGTGATCGATGATCCTGGGATCGATATTGTCGTTGAGACCATCGGCGGTAAGGGCATAGCAAAAGATTTCATACTCAGGGCCCTTGAAAACGGCAAGCATGTTATCACGGCCAACAAGGCTCTTCTGGCCAGCTTTGGAAACCTGCTGGTCGCAACAGCCTTAAAAAACAACGTGGAGATAGGCTTTGAGGCGAGCGTAGGCGGATGTATGCCCGTCATCAAGACCCTGCGGGAATCCTTGGTGGGCAACCGTATCAACGGCATCACAGGCATCCTCAACGGCACCTGCAACTATATTCTGTCCAAAATGTCCAACCAGGGATGTTCGTTTGACAAGGCTTTGGAAGAGGCCCAGGCCCTTGGATTTGCAGAGGCAGACCCCTTTCTTGACGTGGAGGGGTTTGATTCGGCCCACAAGCTTGCCATTCTCAACGCCCTTGCCTACGGCATGGAGATCAACCTGGAGGAGATCCATGTGGAGGGGATAACCAAGATCACCCCCATGGACATTGAATTTGCGAGGGAATTCGGCTATACTATAAAGCTCCTTGCCATCAGCAGGAACAGCTCTACCAAGGTTGCGGCAAGGGTGCATCCTGCCATGATTCCAGACAGCAACCCCCTCTCCCATGTACAGGGCTCTATGAACGCCGTGGTGATTGACGCCGATGCTACCGGCCAGACCATGCTCTACGGCCACGGTGCAGGCATGATGCCGACGGCAAGCGCCGTTATCAGCGACATTGCCGACATCGTGAGGAATATCATGACCGGTGCCAGCCACAGGGTACCGATCCTGGGCTACCCTCAAGCCAACATCAGGAAGATTCCTCTACTCTGCCCAAAGGAGATCAACACCCCCTACTACTTCAGATTTAAAGCAGCCGATCAGCCGGGTGTTTTATCAAAAATATCCGGAATTCTTGGAGAATGCGGCATCAGCATCAAGATTGTCCACCAGAAGGGACGCCAATCCAACGGTTCGGTTCCCATTGTAATGATCACCCATATCGCAAAGGAAGAAAACGCCCAGAGGGCATTAAAAAAGATTGCCGCCCTTGACGCATCCATGGATCAGCCCGTGGTGATTCGAATCGAAGAGGCCGACAACAACTAACTGCACCAAAGGAACCCAAATGGATCTTATCTGCTCCGACCTTGAGGGAGTATTTATCCCTGAAATCTGGATTAACGTTGCACTGCGAACCGGCATCGAAGAGTTAAAACTCACAACCCGGGATATCACCGATTATGATGTGCTCATGGAGAAAAGGCTTGCCATCATGGGGCAACACGGCCTTAAACTAAAAGACATCACCGACGTAATAGACACCATCGACCCCATCGAAGGTGCAGAAGAGGCCCTGACCTGGATAAGGGAGCGCACCCAGATCATAATTCTCTCAGACACCTTTGAAGAATTTGCCCGGCCCCTGATGAGAAAACTGGGATTTCCAGCCCTTTTCTGCCACAGCCTGGTTGTTGATAATTCAGGCAGAATAACAGACTACAGGTTAAGGCAGCACAACCAGAAAAAGCATGCGGTAAAGGCATTCAAGGGTCTCAACTACCGGGTAATTGCCTTTGGGGATTCTTACAATGACACTGCAATGCTTAAAGAGGCAGACCACGGCTTTTTTTTCATGCCGCCCGATAACGTGGTCAAAGAATTTCCCCAGTTCAAGGTGACCCGAAATTATGGGGAACTTAAGACAATGATCGGATCTCTACTATAAGATGACAATCGACCTAAAGGCATTTAAAAAAATACGGGCTTTGGTTCTCGGGGATCTCATGATCGACGAGTATCTCTGGGGAGAGGTAGACCGTATCTCCCCAGAGGCACCGGTTCCCATCGTATCCGTTAAAAGAGAGACCTCCACCCTGGGCGGCGCCGGCAACGTCATCAACAACCTAGTGGCCATGGGTGCATCGGTTTCGGTTGTTGGAACGGCAGGCACAGGAACGACCGGGCAGATGATGCTTGACAAGTTTAACGAACTCGGGGTTGATACCAGAGGTATAATAGACGAGCCAGACCGGCCCACCACCAGAAAGACCAGGGTCATCGCCTCCAGCCAGCAGGTACTGAGAATCGACCGGGAAACAAAAAAAGAGATCTCCAGGGAAACCCTGAACCGGCTGATTTCGTTTATCAACGGGGTGGCCGGCCGGGTGGATTTAGTCATAATCTCCGACTACGGCAAGGGTCTTGTCACCCGGGATCTCGTGAAGGAGACCGTTGCAATTGCACGAACCCACGGCATCCCCGTCCTTGCCGACCCCAAGGGGCTTGACTTCACAAAGTACAGCAGAGTATCTATTTTGACACCAAACCAGAAGGAGGCGAGTCTTGCCGCAGGTATTGATATTAGAACCGACCAGGACCTGATCCGGGTAGGAACCGGGATCATGGCCCTTGCCGAACTTGAACGGCTGGTTGTCACCTGCGGAAAGGAGGGGATGATGCTGTTTGAACGGGACAAGGAACCCATAAGGATAGCATCCCTGGCCCGCCAGGTGTTTGACGTATCCGGTGCCGGTGACACTGTCATATCCATCCTCGGCCTTGCCCTTGCCGCGGGCGCAGGTTATGAGGAAAGCGCAGCCATTGCCAACGCAGCCGCAGGCATTGTCGTGGGCAAGGTGGGTACTGCCACCGCAAGCCCCGAAGAACTCGCACTTGCCCTTAAAAAACAATAACAGAAGCCTGACCGCACAAGGATACTGCCTGGGAAAGATTACAAACTCGGCTTTTAAAATAATCCTTGACTTGTTCCCATACTTTCGTTATATTGTCCAGATTGTTGCGGGGTGGAGCAGTCTGGTAGCTCGTCGGGCTCATAACCCGAAGGTCGTTGGTTCGAATCCAGCCCCCGCTACCATTATTATTCTTGATTTATCTTACATTAGTCACTTTGTTGCGGGGTGGAGCAGTCTGGTAGCTCGTCGGGCTCATAACCCGAAGGTCGTTGGTTCGAATCCGGCCCCCGCTACCATTTAAATAAAAAAGCCCGAAAAAGTTGTTATTGGCAACTATTTCGGGCTTTTTTTTATCATCAGATTCCTCCTGATTTGTTCACAAAATGCAACAAAAGAAACCCATCAAACACGGTGAATTCATTCTAACCTTCATCCTATCTATTTCAGACCTTTAAGACCACCAAATTATTTTACCACGAAGAGCACGAAGGCCACGAAGAAACCTTTACTTCGTGGCCTTCGTGCTCTTCGTGGTTTAAAAAAGAATCAACTCAATGTAGTTTTATCCGATACTAATGATAACCGTTTAAATTCATTTTATAATTTGTCAAGAACAAGGTTGCGCTGACCCATCAAAGGGTTGAATAAAAGATCAGAAACGGTTAGACGTTAAACCTGAAATGAAGAATATCCCCGTCTTTTACCGTATAATCTTTTCCCTCTACCCTGAGTTTTCCCATCTCTTTTAGCTTTTGTTCCGATTCAAAGGCAAAGAGATCTTCACAGTGATAGGTCTCGGCCCGGATAAAGCCCCGCTCAAAGTCCGAGTGGATCA
>JAVERV010000241.1:0-3215 GCA_034006945.1 Desulfobacterium sp.
ATGCCGAGCTTGCAGGCGAAATGAGCGGTCACATGTTCTTCAAGGACCGTTATTTCGGTTTTGATGACGCCCTTTACGCCACGTGCAGGCTCCTCGAGATCATCGCCGATACTGGTAAAACGGTTTCCCAGCTCATCGAGGATCTTCCCGTGACCTTTACCACCCCTGAGATCCGGATTGAGTGTGAAGACACAAGAAAATTTGACGTGGTTGCGGCCATTACCGAGCGTTTTAAAAAGACCAATGAGGTTATTGACATCGACGGTATGCGGGCATTGTTCGATGACGGCTGGGGACTTGTCCGGGCGTCTAACACCCAGCCTGCTCTGGTTTTAAGGTTTGAAGCGTTAACACAACAGAGGCTTGATGAGATCAGATTAACGGTCGAGACGGCCCTTGACGAGATAATAAAAGGTTAGATTAGGCAGTATATTAATGGAATTATCCAAACAGCAGCAGATGGCAGTCCTTCACACCGGCTCACCCGCCCTTGTGGTTGCAGGGGCGGGGTCGGGCAAGACCAGGACCCTGACGGCGAAGATCATTCACCTCATCGACCAGGGGGCCGATCCCACAAGGATCCTTGCGATTACCTTTACCAACAAGGCGGCCCAGGAGATGAAGAGCCGCCTTTTCAAGCTTTCCGGACTTGGGTATGCCCAGTTCCCCTGGGTCAGGACCTACCATTCGGCATGTCTTGTGATCTTCAAGACCCACAGCCATGTGCTTGGCTACTCGTCGCCCATCCAGATCTGCTCGATCTACCAGCAGAAAAAGATTGTGACCGAGATTCTTGTGAACAATAACTTTGAAAAAAAGCATGCGGGCAACCTTATATCGACCATTTCAAGGGCAAAGAACTCGGCCCATCCGGACCGCTACTTTGACGAACATCCGAGGATGGGCATGATTCGGGTGGTCGATCTTTACAGGGAGTATGAACGGAGGCTCTTTGATGCCAACCTGGTAGATTTTGACAACATCCTGTTAAAAACCCGGGATATCCTGAGGGATTACCCCGAAATCCAGCAGCGATACAAACAGCAGTTCACCCACATCCTGGTCGACGAATACCAGGACACCAATAACCTCCAGGACGAGCTGACACGACTGCTCCTTGGCGACCACGGAAATCTCTTTTGTGTGGGCGACGACTGGCAGGCCGTGTATGGTTTCCGGGGCAGCAATGTCAACCATTTCCTCGAGTTCTCCGATCGGTATGACAATGCAAAAATTTTCCGGCTCGAAGAAAATTACCGGTCGGCCGATGAGATCGTCCAGGCGGCCAATGGACTGATCGATTTCAACGCCGACAAGATGGACAAGAAATGTTTCTCCCGGAAGAGGGGTGGGGCGGTTGAGATCCACGAATTCTTCACCGAAGGCGAGGAGGCCGAATGGGTTGCAAAACGCATCAAGGCCCTCAACTGCAGGGGAGAGGGCATAGATATGGACAAGATGGCCGTGGTTTACCGCACCAAGTTCTGTTCCCTTGCCTTTGAAAAGACCTTCAGGATGTTCAGGATTCCCTATCGCCTCATGGGGGCCCAGGGTTTTTTTGAACGTATGGAAATCCTCGACATCAATTCCTACCTGAGCTGTGTCCAGTTTCCCCACGACGATGTCTCGTTTGAAAGGGTCATCAACACCCCCAAGAGGGGTATCGGTCCGGCTATGGTCAAGAAGATCGGCAGCATGAGGGAAGAGGGGATGAGCCTTCTTGCAGCTGCCAGAAAGATGGTTGAGGAAAGGGTGTTGACCCCCAAGGTCCATGGCGAGCTCTCCCGGCTTCTCGAGCTGCTTGACTCCCTGTGGGAACTCCCACCGGACCGGGCAATGGAAAGGGTTATCGAGGAGACAGATTACCTTGAATATCTGAAGAAAAAGGTGAAGACAGAGGGTGAATTCATCTCCAAAAAGGAGAACATAGAGCAGCTTATCTACACCGCAAAGGATAAGCCCACCATTCTGGAATACCTGGAAGAGGCGTCCTTGATTCGGGAAGACACCAAGGACGAGGATGACGACGGGGAAGGGGTGGCCCTTTTGACCATCCATTCGGCCAAGGGCCTCGAATTCGAAACGGTGTTCGTGGTCGGGTGCGAGGAAAAGCTCTTCCCCCACTGGCGATCCATCGACGGGGGCGCCAAGGAGATCCAGGAGGAGAGACGCCTCATGTACGTTGCCATGACAAGGGCTGAGCGATTTCTCTACCTCTCCCATGCAAATTATCGAAAGGGTCAGTTTGCCCTGCGCTCCAGGTTTATTGATCAGATTGAAGAGTGTATGTGAGTAGGTAGTAAATAGTGGGTTGTAAACTTTGAACTTCCCTTTACGCTTTTTTAACAACGGAACATTTAAGGTACATAGCGCCGAAACCTGGAATTTTACAGGAAATATCGTGGTCATTTACAGGGTTATCAAGAAGCTTGATGTTTTTGACCCTTGTTCCCAATTTTACAGTGTCCTTCCCGGCCTTAAGATCTTTGATGGTGGTGACAGTATCTCCATCCTGTAAAGGATTACCATAGGCATCAAGGAATCGTGGCGCATCTTCTGAGGGGGTGTCAGAAGTCTGATCAGGTACCCACTCATGAGAACATTCAGGGCATATCCACAGGAGTCCATCGGGATAGGCGTAGGGTGAGTTACATTTGGGACACATATTTTCATTAACTGACATAGCAAAACTCCTTGTTGATTGTATAAAATTGTCGCAGTATCTTCAGAAACTGCTGATGAGATGACGTTTAGGACCGCAGATTAAATAACCTGAACGTGGCCCCATCTCCTGTGTTGCATCAAAGGCCCAATAGGCTTACCATTCGCCGCCTAGGGCGAGATACAGGTTAATGCGCTGTTCTAATTGCGCCCTTTTCAATGCGATGATTTTACTGTCAGCATCGGTTAACCGTTGCTGTATGTTGAGAACGTCAATCAGCTCAACTTCACCCTCTCTATAACGCAGGTCGACAATCTTGTAGGCTTTGTTGATTTCGTTTTTCACCTCGAGGAGGGACTTTGATCTTTTTTGCAGGACCTGACCCTGATCAAGACTTTTCTCTACATCGGAAAATGCCTCTAGTGCAGTTTTACCGTAGTTTAACAGCGCCTGTTCCTGTTCTATGGTTGCAATTTCTATATCTCTTTTACGGACACCTGCGTCAAATACAGGCGTTAAGAGGTTTCCAGCCAGCTGCCAGATAATATTTGAT
>JAVERV010000242.1:0-3210 GCA_034006945.1 Desulfobacterium sp.
AGAAGGCAGCTTGGAACCACTGATATTTCTGAATTAGTCGAAGATGTAGCTACATGGGGAATCGGAGGTGCCATAGAAATGGAGGTATTAGAGCAAACTCATGAGACTTACCACTTCAACATCACTCGTTGCCCCTATTATGAAAAGTACAGTGAGTTAGGGCTTACGGAGTATGGAGTAGCTTTGTCCTGCTGTCGTGATGAGCCTTTTGCTCGTGGCTTTCATCCTCAATTGACGCTTAAGCGTTCGCAAACCATCATGGAAGGAGCAAGATATTGCGATTTTCGTTACAACTTACGTTCAGACAAATAAATACATTATCAAAACAAAGAGGATACAACTGTTTGTAACGGATCGCTGATAGCCCACCGCACCGGTGAAACTGGATGTTAAATGAACTCAAAATTAATTATTCTTTGCATAAGTTTTTGGAGGTCGAAAACCTACATGATACCAAGACTATTCAAAATTCAGTATTGCCGAAGATAGGGTTAATCCTGATGCAAGTTATGCAGCGGGTTTGGTTATGTTGTGAAATTTTAGTAACTATTCAGCAAAAAAAATGCATCCAATGTCATTTTTTACTTGACAAGCATTTTTCACCCAGTCACCAACACCCCTTGTTATTGTCAAAACAGGGAAAGGTTTATATACATCCAAGTAGGCTTGTTATTTATTGAGCTGAATAGTTACATATAATCAAACACTTCATCCTCACCAAAAATTGTATCATCCTCTTCAAAAAAATCATCATCCATGAAAATCAATCTCCTGAAACGTCATCAAATAATTGTAATCTCCAATATCAACGGTTTTAACTTTTTAAAAACCATGTCCAGTTACCATTTTTTCCGTTTGTTTCTCAGACAATCGAATTTTTACAGACAGCCCGGGAGGACCTTCAATTTGCTCGGTAGCATGTCCATTAATTTGTCCGGGTTGATAAGTTCGAAACTACTTTTACCGGCCCCTTTGGATTTCTTCTGGTCATCTATCATTTTGTATATTCTCTTTGAATTTTTTCTTATCCGAAGTTGAATGAAACCATGCCTCAACCCAACCGGCGGGTGTCCCTGCCTGACCAACGACCCACCAACCACGATTTTATCCAAAAGGAGAACTGTGGTTCGGGGAGTTCGTTGTTGATAAAACAATTCTTTTTCTATATAGTGACCCCATCTTAACCATGAAAACATAGATGATTATTCTTTACATTTAAATGTCATAAGGAGGGGCGTAAAATGAGCGATTTATCCCAGATCACTTTTTACAGCGGGGGCCACAGGGGTGCTGAGGCCGAGTTTGGCAAACTTGCAGAACATTTTGGAATTAAAGAGGTAAACTTCAGCTTTGAAGGGCATGCTCCTGAACGTCAGGCAGGTATAACTGTCTTAACCGCTGACGAGCTTAAAAAGGGCGACGTGAGCATGGATATTGTGTCAAAACGCCTTGGTAGAAACTTCTCAAAGATGGATAAAATCCGCAAGGTGATCCAGTCCATTTTCCACATGGTGAACAAGGGCTACCAGGTCTTTGTAGTGGGATGGATACTCCCGGACAATACAGTCAAAGGTGGAACCGGATGGGGGGTTGAGCTTGCAAAACTTTTCAATCGGCCAGTTTTTGTCTATGAGCAGGACCGCAAGGCCTGGTTCTCCTGGATCGACAACGCCTGGAAAGAGGTAGTCCCCACCATCTCCCACAAGACCTTTGCAGGCACGGGAACCCGCAACATTACCGAAGATGCCAAGGCCGCCCTTGCCGATCTCTATGCAAGATCCTTTAAGGCCGAATAGATTAGAGAGACTAAAGCCCCTTTGGTTTCCCTGCCCGGAACATCGGAAGCCAGAGGGATACTATCCCGGAGATGCAGGAACATCCTCCTAGGTTTTACCGTTTCAACTTCTCTCTTAATCTGACCTCCCTAACCACTCTATCCCTTTTTCCTTGACCCTTAACACTCTCCTTGGAGCACCCTTTAAGACCCCATGCTCTTTTAAGTCACACAGGGCCAGGGGGGGATTAAAATTTTTCACATGGCGAAATTTTACTGCCAGGGTTTTTCCCCGACATAGAGCGACGATCTCACCGTAATTCCAGGCCGTGTCTGGACCAAGGAACCTGACCATCCCATCGGGACATGAGCAGACAAGGGCTTCCTTGACCACCCCCATGGCTGTTATGGCAGAAGGCCCCTTTGTGCAATATATAAAAAGATTGTCTCCGGGTAAAATACCGGTTGTCTCGCCAGGAAAGAGACAAACCTTTTCAATGGCGTTTCCCTTAGGGCCGAAACATGGAAAAAGGTGCATCTGCTGGTCTAATTCGGGGAAAAGAGTTCCATGGGCAAGGGGAGTCAGGGGCAGCACCCAGGTATTGTTTTCCTTGAATGAAATGGCCTGAAAGGACATTGGGTTATCACCTTCAAACCCAAGGGATTGTGCCAATGTCATAATTTTCCTGTGGCCGGGAAACTTGGAAAAATAGATCTGCCCACAGCCGTCAGGTAAATACCGGTCAAGAATGGCCTTGAACAAAAGCGCACCATACTGGCTTATTGGATAGGTGTTGATCACATGGAAAAGGCGTATTAAAAGCCCCCTTTCCTCCTGTTCTACCACACAGATTCCGGCAATCAAGGATTTATCCCCATGCCGGATCACAAAGGCATCCCTTCCCTTTGCCCTCAACCGTGCAAGCATGGTACTAAACGAATCATCATTTTGTTGCTGGTATTGTTCTAAATTTTGGCCTGGGCCTTGTTTCTGGGCTTGCTCGGGATCGTCCTCCCGGCCGAATCCCTGAACTGCCATGGTCCAGAAAACAGGATCCCGTTCATCTATGGATGAAAAAGAAATCTTTTCAACCACTGGTTTAGTCTGGGAGGAGGTTTCAAAGAGATCTGTAACAAGTCCCAGGGCATCGCTCAGGAACAGGACCCGGGTCGAGAGTCCGAGACGGTTCGCCCTCGTGTGCAGGGATATCTTTTCCGTCACCAGGAAATCAACAGCCCCGGTCTTGACCGCCGCCAACAGGGAATTTTCCAGATAATCAGCCGAGCCCTTTTTCGGAACCCCCACCCGATTTTGTTCAAATACCGCCAGGGGCATGGAGGCATCGACCAGATCATAGGCAGCCATCTGCTCTTTTATCTGAACCGCCCTTTCACCCTCAAATCTCAGATCCACCTCTTCAAGGGATTGTGGATGT
>JAVERV010000066.1:0-21316 GCA_034006945.1 Desulfobacterium sp.
ATATCGGGGTATCTTGAAACCCTGACCATGAACCAGGTCAACGCCTGCTACAGCAGTGAAGGAGAATAACCCATGGCTGAAGATTTGAAAAAAATGTACAAGACGGTGATGGACGATCACTTTACCCCTGGCATGGAGATCAGCTTTGTGGACGGGGGAAAACGCCAGACCCTGGTCTATGAAAAGGTGTCCTGGACCATTGACGGGATTCAAAAGGGGCTGAGGTACGGTGAGAATCCGGGCCAGGAGGCGGCCCTTTACCGCCTTGTCAACGGGAACCTCGTTCTGGGGGATGTGGAGACCATAAAGCCCGGCCGCTACCTTGTGTCGGACCTCGAACTTCTCCAGTCTGGAAAGCACCCGGGCAAGACAAACCTCACGGATGCCGACAATGCCTTGAATATCCTGCGCTATTTTTCAGACATGCCCTGCGCCGTAATTGTAAAGCATAACAACCCCTGCGGTGTTGCCAGGGCAGAAACCCTGGAGCAGGCCTATGACAAGGCTTACATGGCGGACAGAGTAGCGGCCTTTGGCGGATGCATCGCCCTTAACCGGGCCGTGGACAAAGGTACGGCAGAGGCAATTGCCAACCAGTATGCAGAGGTGGTTGTGGCCCCGGATTTTGAAGAGGGGACCCTTGAAATCCTTGGACAGAGAAAAAATCTGAGGCTGATCCGCATCAATGCCATGGATAAGCTTGCCACCTATATTGGTGACCGGGTGATTGACTTTAAAAGTCTCATGGACGGCGGGCTTGTTGCCCAGTGGTCGTTTGCCCCAACTTCCCTCACAGAGCAGGACCTTACCCTTGCCGCCACGGTTTACAAGGACAAGACCTACACGGTGAACCGTAAACCCACGGAACAGGAGTACAAAGACATGCTCTTTGGGTGGCTCGTGGAGTCGGGCATCACCTCAAATTCGGTGATCTACGTCAAGGACAACGTCACGGTCGGGATAGGAACCGGCGAGCAGGACAGGGTAGGGGTTGCCGAGATAGCCGTTGACAAGGCTTATAGAAAGCTCATGGACCGCTACAGCTTTGAGCGGTACAACACCCCCTTTAACATCCTGAAGGAGAAGGAGAGGAGGGCCGAGATAGAGGAGGCCGTAAAGGCAGTCAAGGGAGGCCTGATCGGGTCGACCATGGTGAGCGACGCTTTCTTCCCGTTCAGGGACGGCATTGACGTGGGGCTTGCCCAGGGGGTCAAGAGCGTTATTCAGCCGGGCGGTTCCATGAATGACTACGAGTCTATAGAGGCGTGCAACGAGAACGGCGCCACAATGGTTTACACCGGCCAGAGAAGCTTTAAACATTAGTAAGATATGAGCCAGCAGAGTCAAACATCAAGAAAAGAAGTGCCCGTCATTCTCACGGCCTTTGGCACCACGGCCAGGGCATTTTCAACCTATGAAAAAATGGACGCCGTGTTCAAGGAGGAGCTGTCCGGGCATAGGATAATCTGGTCCTACTCTTCCCGCCTGGTAAAGGATGCCTTGAAAAAAGAGAAAAATATGGACTTGAAAAATCCGGGGCAGGTGCTTGAAAGCCTTGACCGAGAGGGCCATCCCTGGGCGGTTCTCCAATCCTTGCACCTCATCGGCGGACATGAGCTTCACAGGCTTGCGGCCCAGCGGAACAGTGTAAAGATGCGAACCTCCCTGGGCCTTCCTCTTTTGTCCTCTTTCCAGGATTTTAAGGATGTTGCCAGGGCATTAAAACCCGTTATCCCGCAACATCCAGACCTTGCAGTTCTGGTGCTGGGCCACGGCACGGATCACCCCTCGTGGACATCCTATTACGCCCTTGAGGCCATCATGGGACAGGAGTACGGCCCCCGGGTGTTTTCAGGAGTGGTGGAAGGCTTTCCTGAAATGGGCGAAACCATCGACAGAATCTTAAAAAAAAGGTTTAAAAAAGTCCTGATAGTTCCCCTGCTGCTGGTGGCAGGGGTTCATTTCATGAAAGAGATCACAGGCGGTGAAGATTCATGGCAAAGAGAGCTGGAGCATCACAACATCGAGGTGAGTCTTATCTCCCACGGGGTGGGGCATCTTGACGGCATCACCCGGATCTTTTCAAGGCACATCAAAGAGGCCCTGGATGTGATCCCCCTGTGATACTGATGAATTCTTCTTTCCTGGAAAAGTCCATGGGCCAGCCCTGTTTTTCAATCAGGCCTGATATGTTCGGACATCTCCGACAGATTGATTTCGTGCTGGCCTTGTTTTTCAATTTTCAGGGCCCTGTTCCGAAAGTCTTTCTCATCAATTTTCCCTTTTACCCACTCGTGCCAGACAGCTTTTTGGGAGGAGACTACAGCATCGAATTTTTGTGAAGGATCAAACTTTCCAATTGCGTTATCGGCAATCCAGACACAGTAGTTGCATTTTTTTTCACCATCCTTGAGAACTTTAAAAAAATAACGGAACGTCTTGCTTCCGGGCTTTAACCCTTCTTCAATCTCATAGTTTTTATATGTCCATTTTTCCTGCATTTTATCCTCCCGGGTTAGTTTCTCATTGGTCGAAACGATGATCAGGGCTAAACTATCATTGTTGTGATAATCAATTATATGCATGGGATTGTATTTGGCAACGGTAAAGTGGCCGACACCATCGGTTAGTCCATGAATTGCTCCTGGAAATCTCCAGTCAATTCTCCCAGCCGCTCTGCTATTGAAAATTAGAGTCGCTGCTGGAGGTTTAAATCCCTGGAAAAAATAATAACAATGAAATATAGTGCCGGTTGTTTTGTCATTATTTACTTTTTTAACCCACAGGAGAGTGCGTTCATGAATCCTGGTAATCTTATTCCTACCCCCGACGCCATCCCCGTACCCTGGGGCTGGCTCTACGCATTGCTGATGCTGACATTCCTGCTGCACATCCTGGTGATGAATGCCATGCTCGGCGGCGGTATCATCACCCTCATAAGCACCCTGCGCTCCGGCAGACAGGATAGCCTTGTCGCAAGGGAGTTCAGCTACAAATGGCCTTACACCATAGCATTTGCGGTCAATATGGGGGTTGCGCCACTGCTCTTTGTTCAGGTCCTTTACGGGCAGTTTTTTTACACAAGCTCCATTCTCATGGCTCTCTTCTGGTTTTCAATTTTCGGACTCCTGATTCTTGCCTACTATGCTGCCTATGTGTACGATTTCAAGTTTGACCTGCTGGATACGTGGCGGATCTTTGTGGTCTCCTTTGCGGTTCTGATCATGCTGATCATAGCCTTTTTCTTTGTTAACAACATGACGCTGATGCTTCAGCCTGCCGAGTGGGGCGCCTATTTTAAGGCGGCTGGGGGAACCCTTCTCAACCTTGGTGACCCCATCCTAGTGCCCCGTTATCTGCATTTTGTGGTGGGGTCCGTTGCCGTGGCCGGACTTTATCTTGCCTTGATCGGTCATTTTGGGTACACAAAGAGCAAGGTTGACCCCAAGGCCCTGGTGGAAAAGGGATTGCGCTATTTCACCCTTGCCACGGGCATTCAGGTTGTTTTTGGGATCTGGTTTCTTCTCTCATTGCCAAGGGAAGTAATGATGCTTTTCATGGGGGGCAGCGCTTACGGCACCGGCCTTCTTACGGCGGGTCTGCTCCTGGCCGGGGTGGCGCTTTATTGCGGTGTCCGGCGTCGTCCGATTGGTGCTTCTGCAACCGCCCTTGTTCTTATTGTTGTGATGGTTTTCATGCGGGATCTCGTTCGGATTGCCTACCTTAAACCCTGGTTTGAACTCTCCCATCTTGAAGTTCGGCCGGAGTATTCGCCGCTGATATTTTTCCTTGTGATCTTTGCCGTGGGGCTCGGGATGATCGGCTACATGCTCAAACTTCTCTTCAGGTCTCCTGGGGAGGTGTCTGAATGAATTATCCTGTCTGGGAACTGACTACCTTTGGGGGCGGTTTTCTGATTGCCCTTGTTGCGGTTGTTCATGTTCTGGTTGCCCATTTTGCAGTCGGCGGCGGACTTTTCCTTGTGACGCTGGAAAAAAAGGCCTACCGGGAAGAAAATCTTAAAATCCTCGCCTATGTCAAAAAGCACAGCAAGTTTTTTCTGCTGCTGACCATGGTGTTTGGAGGTTTGACCGGGGTGGGCATCTGGTGGACCATTGCCCTTTTGAACCCGGCAGCAACTTCCAGCCTTATTCATATTTTTGTGTTTGGCTGGGCCGCCGAATGGGTATTCTTTCTGGTGGAAATTATCGCCCTGTTTATCTACTTCTACACCTTTGGCAGGATGAACAGGAAGGATCATGTCCGCATCGGCTGGATCTATTTTATTGCAGCCTGGTTGTCTCTTTTTCTCATCAACGGCATCATAGGCTTCATGCTGACTCCTGGGGAGTGGATTGAAAACCGCAATTTCTGGTGGGGTTTTTTCAACCCCACCTTCTGGCCATCCCTGGTGTTTCGTACCGGTCTCTCCCTTGTTCTGTGCGGCGTGTTCGGCTTTGTAACGGCCGCATTTCTAAAGGATGATGATCTGCGGCAAAACATCATGGGTACCTGTGCAAGGTGGGTTGCGGTTCCCTTTGTGCTGATGCTCCTTGGCGGCCTATGGTACATGAATGCCCTTCCTGCTGAACCAAGGGCAATGATCATGGGCAAATCCCCTGAAATGGGATTCTATCTCAATACATTGATCTGGGTTATTCCCATTTTGTTCCTTGCCTCCATGGTCATGACCCTGAGACTGCCGCAAAATTTTCAGAAGGTGTTCTGTTTTGTTGTGGTGGCCCTATCCCTTGTATATTTTGGTGCCTTTGAGTTTTTACGGGAAGGGTCCCGGCGACCTTACATTCTTTATGATTACATGTACTCAAACCAGGTCTATGTGGATGATGCGGCTAAATTAGGTGAGGCAGGTTTCCTGGCCACGGCCAAATGGACACAGCAGTCCGAGATAACCGACAACAACCTCATGGAGGCGGGGCACGATCTTTTTAAATTTCAGTGCAGCGCCTGTCATTCTGTGGGGGGAGCGCTCAACGATATAAAACCGCTGGTTGCCAAGTATGACAGTGTCTTTGGCATGGATGCAAAGCTCAACGGGTTGAACAGGTTTAACGACTATATGCCCCACTTCATGGGCACCCGAAACGAGAGGTGGGCCCTTGCCAACTATATAGTTCTCGGACCCGATCTGCGTTCAGAGTAAAAGTTGTATAGCATGCTGACGGATAAAGAAAATGCTAAGGTATAAAAAAATACTGACCCTGTTCACTGGAGTATGAATCGATGAAAAGAACATCAAGCAAAACCTTGCGCCTCGTTGTAATAATCTGTGCCGTGGGAGCTGCTGCATTAATGGGATCTGTCATGGCAGAAAGAACCGTGGCCCAGGATAAGGCCAGGGATAAGGGGCAGGCGGCCGTAAGCCTTGGTGAGATGGACGGTCTTAACATGGGAAACCCTGTGGTTGAACAGAAAAACCTTCCTGTTACCATCCCCCCCTTTGACAAGGATAATGATGAATACGTCCTTCTTGCGTGGAACAATCTCGGGATGCACTGTCTTTCCGACAGTGATCCCTATTGGATACTGCTGCCCCCTGCCAACGACCTTTATGCCCAGCTTGTAAGACGTGGAGATCCGCCTGAACTTATCACCGACGGTGTTGAAATCAGCTACAATGTTCAGGATGGGTTTGAAAACCCCCATAACCAGGTCAGGTTTTGGGAATTTGCCGATAAACTCCTCAATGCCGATCTCGCACCTGCCGTGGGTGTCAGCGGACGCAAGGTCAACGGAACAATGGATTTGGAAGAAAAACACCGGGCCTATACGGCAGCTTTTATCCCGGTGGTCCCTTATTCCGAGGATGGAGCCTATAATCCCTATCCGATTTTTACCATCACAGCCCGGGAGAAAGATACTGGTAAGGTGCTTGCCACAACTAAAACTGTGGCACCCACCGCAACGGAAATGGGGTGTAAAAACTGCCATGGCGGCGGCTGGCGGGTGGACGGGGTGGCGGGATTTACCGATGCAACCAGCCGTGATGTACTGGCGGCCCATGACAAGAACAGCGGAACAAATCTTCTGGAACTGGCTGAAAAAGGTGACCCCAGGCTCTGTCAATCCTGCCATTCAGACCCGATCCTGGGAACCGAAGGAAACCCTGAACTGCTTAATTTCCCCGCTGCCATCCATGGCTGGCATGCAAGTTTTTTGACCGACCGAAAAGGTATGCAGGCCTGTGTGGCCTGTCACCCCGCACGACCGGACGGCCCTAGCCAGTGTTTTCGCAGTCACCATTCCGAGTTCATGGATTGCACCAACTGCCATGGGACCATGGAGGACCACGCCTTGAGCCTGCTTAAAAAAGAGCACCAGGCCGGTAAAAAAGGTGCGGCTCGATTGATGGAGCCCTTAAAGGCAAGGTTTGTTGCTTCCGTTGATGAAATTAATCCCAGAACGCCATGGGTGCAGCAGCCGGACTGCCTCACATGCCATGAGGATTTTGAGGCGGGTTTTAGTGACAATGCCTTCAATGTCTGGACAAGCGGCCCAGACGACCTCTATCGCAACCGCCACGACGATATGGATGCAATGATGTGCGCAGCCTGCCACGGAAGTCCCCATGCGGTTTATCCGGCCAATCTCAACAAGCTCGGCACCAAGAGGGACAGTATCCAGCCGCTGCAGTACCAGAAAAATGATCGGCCGATTGGCAATGACTGCACCGTCTGCCATACTGTGCAGCCGGATTTTGAAGCGCATCATCCAAACTCCCTGCGCATGTGATAAGGGCTTTCTTTTTCGGGGATTTGAAATTTTGGCAGCCCAGGTATGGGCTTGGTCCTAACTTCGCCCACTTGTCATAATTGATGGTTCGACGGGGTCAGGCTTGTGTTATTGTGCTTTTGACAACAGGCTGTAATAACAAAGAAATTCAGCAAAAACGTCAATAACGCAAGCCTGACCCCTCCTGGGTAAATTTCTCATTGGTCGAAACGATGATCAAGCCCCCAGGTATTGCTTTAAAGCATGGAGTTTTTTGTTTTTTAAAGGAGGGTTTTAAGTGGAACGTGAAGATAATAACCAGATCAGCGGTCACTCGATCATTGAAACGGAAAAATTACCAATAAAGCTGTGGCTCAAAGAAGATCAAATGGAAGAGGGGGCGCTGGCCCAGGCACGAAATCTGGCGAATCTCCCCTTTGCATTCAGTCATATCGCCATCATGCCCGACACCCATCTGGGTTACGGCATGCCCATCGGAGCGATACTTGCTACCAGGGGGGTCGTCCTCCCCAACGCCGTTGGCGTGGATATCGGCTGCGGCATGTGTTCTTTGCGCACCAATCTTACAGATGTAGAAACAGAGGACTTGAAAAAGATCATGGGCATTATCCGGAAGGCCGTTCCCGTTGGTTTCAAGCACCACAAAAATCAGCAGGACGAAACCTGGATGCCCCAGAGAAAAGGGGACCTGCCTGTAGTGAACCAGGAGTATGCAAGCGCTCTTCGCCAGATCGGCACCCTGGGTGGAGGCAACCATTTTATCGAGATCCAAAAAGGATCGGATGGATATATCTGGATCATGATCCATTCAGGGTCGCGCAATATCGGTTTCACGGTGGCCAACCACTACAACAAGGTGGCAAAAAGATGAACGTTAAATCCGGCGAAGACGTGTCTCAGGACTTGGCATATATTCCGGAATCGTCCGCATATTTTGAGTTGTACTGGAATGAAATGAACTACTGCCTCGAATTTGCGCTGGCCAACAGAAAACTGATGATGGAGCGGGTAAAGGCGGCATTCATGGATGTTCTGCCCGAGGTAGAGTTTGCGGACTTTATCAACAAGCCCCATAACTTCGCCGCCCTGGAGGAGCATTTCGGCGAAACGGTTATCGTGCATCGAAAGGGGGCAACCCGAGCCCGCAAAGGAGAATGGGGGATGATCCCTGGTTCCCAGGGGACGCGTTCTTTTCTGGTAAAGGGGAAGGGAGAGGCGCACTCCTTTGAGTCGTGTTCCCACGGCGCCGGAAGAGTCATGAGCCGGACCCGGGCACGCAAAACCCTGGACTTGAAGGAGGTGGTAAAATCCCTCGATGAAAGCGGAATTTTGCACTCCATCCGCCGGCGCTCGGATCTGGATGAGGCACCGGAATCCTACAAAGATATAGATGAGGTGATGCAAAACCAGACCGACCTGGTTGAGGTGCAAATAGAGTTGCAGCCCTTGGCTGTTATCAAGGGGTAATCCCGTGCATTTGCCGGTCCAGCAAGTTTTCTGGAAGATCTCTAACTACCTCGACGGAACTCCCATCCCCAATCTTGATACCGGAACTCCGGGCAAGATTGGGGCGAACACGAAAACGAAGAGTTTATTGAACAAACCAAATCGTTGCAAGACAGCCAATAGTTGAAACAGCCAAAAGAATAACGGGTAGACACCCGGTATTTGTTTTGTCCTTGTCAACCTCTTTTTGAGCTTCTTCAAATAAGATGTAGTCTAAAGCATCATCTTCGTCGAAAACATTGTCATTTTTTTCAAAAAAATCATCATCCATGAAGATTCGTCTCCTGAAACACCATCAAATAGTTATAATCGCCAATATGATCGGTTTTAACTTTTTTAAAACCATGTGCTGTAAGCATTCTTTCAACTTCATCCTCCGATAACCGTATTTTAATGGGTGGTCCTGGAGGGGGATTCTCAGTTTTTTTTATTGTGTCCTGTTAGTTTTATCCCTCAACTTCCCAGCAAATTGAAACGTCACAACTCTTGTTTTTATTAACATGTTGAAAACATAGGCTGATTTGGTGTATCTTCAGTCATTGAATAGAAGTTGTCAAGGACAAGTGTCAACAATTCCTAAGCTATAAACCGTTCACTATTCAACTATGCAATACCACAGGAGAAACAACACAAAATTTAACACTGGGAGTGGATGCAGGATATGTCGATATTGGAATCTTGTTAAAACGTTTCTCCAAGGAGCTTTTTTTAAAGGTTTGACCCCATCTGTACCCCAGTTCGAACCAGTTTGAAACGGGCTTGACACGATTGCCTATGCGGATTACTTATAACTATAAATATATAGCTATAAATATACACATATGGGAGGTGCAATATGAGAACTATTCAAATGACCCTTGATGACGATCTTGTTAAGGCGGTCGATCATGTTTCCAAACTTCTAAAAACAAACCGTTCCGCTTTTACACGAAAGGCCCTTCGAGAGGCGCTATCCAGGTATAATCTTGTTCAAATGGAACATAAACATCGAGAAGGCTATGAACGGACTCCGGTTACTGGTGATGAGTTTTCGGTTTGGGATGCTGAGCAGGATTGGGGTGAATAATGAAGCATGGTCAAGTACGCTGGTACAAATTTTCAAATCCCGACAAAAAAAGACCGGTTCTCATCCTTACAAGAGATTCCATAATAGAGTATCTTGGTGAAATAACGGTTGCCCCAGTAACAAGCACGGTGAGAGATATACCATCTGAAGTGTTTCTTTCCAAAGCTGATGGCATGCCACGGGATTGTGCTATCAATTGTGATCATTTACAAACTGTTGCAAAGGGAAAAATAGGGTCACTTATCACATCATTGCCTTTAGCCCAAATGGTTGATGTTGGGCGGGCAATCCGCTTTGCACTTGATCTATAAGTTCATCGGCCAATCAGTTACTGGTCGGGACGGCGTGGACCATGCCGTCCGCAAAGACCCTTTGGTTCCACGTCCAGCCCCTGGCAGCAATGCAAAGTCCATGGAGATGTTTTGAAAAAAATGAACCCATAGCCGTACTACTTTTTAGAGAGGATGTTAATCGCTATAAAAGGGGGTATGGTTATGGAAACCTTGTATGTGGTGGAGCAGGGGGCCTATCTTAAAAAAGATGGTGATTCCCTTAAAATCGTAAAGCAAAACGTCATTATTGACACCATTCCTGCCCAGGGCCTTCAAAAACTTTTGCTGTCTGGTTATGTCTCTTTGACCGGATCGGTGATGAATTTCCTTATCAAAAATAGGATTGAGACAGTTTTTGTAACACCGACCGGGAGATTCAGAGCAAGGCTGATGATAGATGAGCATAAGCATGTGGCTCTGCGAAAAGCTCAGTATCTCATGCTTGCCAACGAGCAGTTCTGCCTTGATACCATGAAGATCATCGTCAGGGGAAAACTTGAAACCATGGTTGCTTTTCTTTTGAAGCGGGCAAAAAACTATGGTGATGAACCCATGAGAATCGCCGCGGCTGGCCTGAAATCCCTTTGCAAAAATCTCGATTCTAAACTTTCAAAAGATGCCATCCGGGGTATTGAGGGTGCAGGGGCAAGGATTTATTTTTCCATGTTTAACCGACTCATTCGAAATGATCTGTTTCAGTTTAATGGCAGAAACAGGCGGCCGCCCAAGGATCCTGTCAATGCGCTTCTTTCCTTTGTTTATACCCTGCTTACCAATGAAGTGATTTCGGCTATTAAAATTTCCGGTCTGGATCCTTACATGGGGTCACTCCATGAGATCAGTTATGGCAGACCATCCCTTGCCTGCGATCTTGTGGAAGAGTATCGATGCGATCTTGGAGACCGGCTTGTCTTGAGTCTGATTAACAGGAAAATGGTGGGGCCGGATGATTTTGTTTACAAAAAAGGGAGCAACTTGAACTTTATTGATGAAAAAGAGATGAAGGATTCAAGGCCTGTGGAGATGAAGCCCTATCTCTTAAAGGCGTTTATTGCCTCGTATGAGGGAATGATGACCGGGTCAAATGATTACCGGACACTTATTCGAAATCAGGTTCGTGGATTTGCCGATTACCTGAAAGAGCCTGTAGAAAAAAGTTACCGGCCCAGTCAGTTTTAACTACCTCACCGGAACTCCCACCCCATAATTTGATTTCAAAGGGAATAGAATTTTATGGAACTTATTGCATATTTATTTGCTTGAAAATAGTATTTAAAAAAGATAGGGTCATCTTTAAATTCAGCACGTGAAGACCATCACTATATGTAAGGTAAGGCCTACCTGCAAATACAGTAAGTGGTATTGAAATCTTGGATTCGTAAGTCAGAACGACCGCCCCGATTAGAGGGGATTAAGACCTCCTGGCAATGGCCCAGGCTATGCGTTGTTCTTTTGTGCGTCAGAACGACTGCCCCGATAGGGAAAAATAGCCAGGTATTGCAAAAAATTATTATTCGCAGCTTTATTTTTTGAAAAAAAAGAAACCATAGCCGTACTCTTCTTTAGAAAGGATGTTCAAGTTATTCATTACTCTAAGAGGAGACGATTATGGTTTCTTTAGGTTCAACAGCAAGGATTATCACCAAGGCGGCCCCGACTGCTGCAAAGGAAAAGAGCAGCGTATTGGATAAGAACGATTTTAATGATTCCTTTTTCACCTTTGAGGATCTAATTTCCCCTGAAAGCGGTGCCGGGCGACAGACACAAAAACGAATCACCAACGACATTGACGAACTTATGCGAAATTGTCACTGGGAGGATATTGTTTCCCTTTATCATCCTGTGGAAACAAAGGTGCCGGACCTTGTAGCTGCAAAACTTGATCTTCCCGTCCGGGAGAAGATCGCCTTTGCCATGGGGCAGCTAAAACAGTTTGATCCGGCTATAAAGGAACTTCTGGTTTGTGTGAAATCAGAGCCTGATAATTTTTATGTCCGATCTTCCCTTGCCTATACTGCTTACAATTCTCTGTATGCCGCCAAAAACAGAGAGGTTTTTCTGGCCGGTGAGGCCAGGAAAAAGCGCATCATGCTTGCCCATGAAAATTTTGAAAAAGCCAGGGAATTAAGGCCCGACACAGTTACCAACAATTATCGCCAGGGCATGCTGCTCAGTCAGATTGAAAATAAGCCGGACAAGGCCCAGCCCCTGTTTCAAAAGGCCTGCGATAACTGGGAAGGATTGACAGATGAAGATCAATCCCAACGCCATCAGGAAAAGAAAAATTACATTAAATCTCTGTATCGCCTTGCCAGTCTTCTGCTTCAAAATGGCGATGCCGGGAATGCTTTTAACCGGGTAAATCTCTGTCTCAGTCTGGACGAAAAAACCAACTATGTGGATCTCACCTTTAAGTATTTCGCCCTTGGCAAGGTGCAGTTTCACCTGGGAAATTATGATGATGCCAGAAATGCCTTGATGTTTGCAAACCAGAGCAGCACCAGAGGTCCCAGGGATTTTGTATCAGAACTTCTTGCAAGGAGCTATCTTGCCATGGGAAGAAGCGATAAGGCCCTTGGTGCCATTGCGACCATTCCCGAAGCAATTAGAAAGCCCTATGTTCGCTGGACCGAGGCTGACGCTTACTCCTCTACAAAAGATTTTAACAGGGCTGAACGTGTATTGAAAAGCTGCCTGGAACGTGACCGTCTTTCAAAGCATAAAACTCTTATGCGGCTGACTAAAATCGCCTATCTTAAAAAAGAATTTGAAGCGGCCATGACCCATGCAGGCCAGGCAGTGGCGTTTTTCCAGGAGAAATGGGGAAATCCATACTATGAAGGTCTTTTGTGGCAGGCAGTATCAGCCCTGCGGCTTGGAAAAGTAGGAATGGCAGAAGATCTTGCCTTGGAACTCAAGGCAAATTGCCGGAATTACCCCAAGCTTGACCAGGTTTTGTCCATGATCGAAGATGAAAAAAACAGGTAGTCTACGGCCCTAGAATAATCGGTTAAGAAGGGAGAGGGAAAAAGGAGGGGTATATGGCTCACCAGCTTGAAAGAAAAAAACAGGAAAATACCGGGACTGATTTTACCCTGCTGCTCAATCGACTTCAAAGGGCAGTACTCCACGATCAAGTGGCCGCATCCGAAATTGCTGCCTTGAACAACCAGAGCATCTGGCAGAATCTTGATTCGGAGCAAAAATTGAAATGGGCTTCCCTTGCAGAGATCGCAGGACAGGTGGACACTGCCCTTGGGGTGTACAAGGACCTTGTTAAAACTGCCCCTGAATTTCACCAGGGGTGGGTGGCGTTTCTTGAGTTGCTTTCAATTCTTGACAGGCCCAAGGCCCTTGCAGCCATTTTGGCAAGAGCTAGACACTTTCTTAGTCAGGATCTGGTCAATGAGTGGGAAAAAAAGATTCTGTCCATGCGGCCGCATTCCTCTGACAAGGATTTGTCCGGTACTTCTGTCCCTTTTGAGCAGATGGTCTTGAAGCGGGAACTGATGGGTCATTTCATGTCTCTTTTTTCCGGCAGAAAAGATGTGTTTGCCCGCCAATGGGTCGATAAAAAGGAGAAAAAAAGCGGTTATGTGCCCGTGCGCCAGGCAATGACTCTGGAAAATATTGACGAACATGTTCAGGGTCGAATGACCTATGGCTTTTATCTTTTACAGGCAGATTCCAAGGTCAGGTGCGGTGTGATCGATGCTGACATTATTGCGCGGCTCAGATCCGGTAAACTTGCCGCTCAAGATAAAATTACTCTGAAAAGGGAACGCACATACATGATCTCAAGAATTCGGGAAAGATCCGCCGAGATTGGTTTAGAGCCTGTGATTGAGTTCAGCGGATACAAGGGGTTTCACTTTTGGTATTTTTTCAGCAAACCAGTGGACGCATCTGTCGTACGTTCGGTCTTGAACGATATTGCCCAGCCAGTTGACGCAGATATCTCCTCCTTTGATCTTGAAGTCTTTCCAAAGCAGGGAAAGTTGAACGCCAAGGGATTTGGTAATCTTGTGAAGCTGCCCCTGGGCGTTCATCGTTTTACAGGAAAACAATCCTTTTTCATGGCGTGTGCCAAAAGGGATCTTGACTCCCAGCTCGGTTTTTTAAAAACCATCACCCCCACTGATCCTGATATCCTGTCTACAGCCTCGGTCACAAAGGAAAAAAAATGTGTGGTGCTCCATCCAAGAATGGCTGGATTTGCAAAGGAATATCCTGAACTTTATGACCTTGAGCGCCTCTGTCCTCCCATTGGCCAACTCATTGCAACTCTTAGGAATCGTTCGGACCTTGCCCTGAGAGAGGAAAAGGTGCTGTACCAGACTGTGGGCTTCCTTTCCAGGCAAAAGACTCTTCTCCATTACCTCATGTCTTTTGGCGGTGATTACAATCCCCATATGGTGGATTTCAAGCTGAGCAAACTGAGAGGGACTCCTTTGGGATGCAAACGCATTCATTCCCTGCTTGGCTTTACAGGCGATTATTGTGACCTTGAACTGGGAACAGAGGCGTATCTTCATCCTCTTCTTCATTTAAAGCAGTGGACGGCGTGTTCGGAAAAAAAAACTGAAAGCACCAGGCTGAACTCCCTCCAAGATGCCCTGGAGAACATGAAAGTCGCCATTCTTCAGGTACAGCGGTTTATCCAGTAGTGTCCAGTAGGCATACCCTGCCTTGATTCTGTTGATGACGCCATGGTTGTCGCAATCTGTTTATCTCTTGTTGAAAAAGATCTTTTGAGTTATGCAGGATGGAAAAAGAATCAAGGTTAATTTGCTTGGAGTCGTTTTCTGTCCATTCCACATTCAGGAGGATACATGAGCATATATCTATGTTATGACGTAAAAGGCATCCAGTCCTACATCTTCAAAATTCCAAAACTCAAACATATTGTCGGGGGAAGTGCCCTTATTGATAAGTTTGATAAACAGACCATAAAAGGGGTGGCAATCTCTGGTACAAAACACATCTTTTCCGGAGGCGGTAAAGGGACGTTTTTGTGTGAGTCAGAACATGTCCTCAAAGCCTTAAAACGGGAAATCATCCACCAGTCCCACGCCATCGGCCTTGATATCCGGTTTGGCCAGGATGAAGATTTCAGCCAGGCGGCTCAGCACGCTGACGAGCTCTACTGCTATGTTCCTGAAATGCACAGCGGCTATCCCTGTCCTGAAAGCGGTCTCTATCCCATCAGGCCCGGTGAAAAGAGGCACTCTGTTGTTGCAAAGCGTCTGGAATCCTCCCGGCATTTTGAGGAGCTTCTGCTGCCCGAAGTTTTGATTCCGGGTAAGTCTAAGGGTGAGCTTGAGTTCTTTCGTAATGTAAACAGCGAAGATGTTGAAGGCAAAAGAGGTGCCTTTGCCCTTGGAAACCGAAATCGATGGGCAGTTATCAGCATGGATGGAAACGATATGGGCATGCAGTTCCGTGCCCAGGTGAAAAAAGGGCTTTCTGCCGATAAAATGCAGGAATGGATTCAGAATATGAGCCAGGCCCTTGATGAAATAACGATATCGGCAGCATCTGCCGGTATCCAGCGGGTTGTTTCAGAGTGGGCAGGTTCAGACAGGGGAAAAGAGGCCGTTGTGAAAGATGGAGTGGTAACCCTGCCAATCCGGCCCCTTGTTGCGGGAGGAGATGATATCGTTGTTCTTTGTCACAGCTCTTTTGCCGTTACCTTTGTCAAAGAGGTGGTTCGCACCTTTGAAAAAAGAAGTGTGGAAAAGGGGCATCTCTGGCCTGCCACAAATGGGAAGCTCACGATTACTGCAGGCATCTTGTACACATCAGTGACACTTCCCCTTCACACGGCAATTCCCTATTCAGAAGCCCTTCTTGGAAGCGCAAAGGGCCGGGGCAGAAAAGAGGGTGTAAAAGGAGAGGCGTCTCCTTCCTGCATCGACTGGGAGCAGATCACCGATACTGTGGTTGATACGCCTGCTGCAAAACGTCAGAGGGAGATGATCTTTTTTGACGAAGATATTCAGCGCATCGTTAAATTAACCAGGCGGCCTTATACAATGGCGGCGTTTTCCATCGTGGAAGAACTTGCTCAGCAATACGGCCAGGAACTTCCGCGCACCATTCGCCACGGGATTCTGCCTGCCCTGAAAAAAGGATATGCGCAACGGCTTGCCTTTTCTGCCCAGATAAAAAAGAATCACCCCGGCCTCTTTTCTGCCATAAATGAGTTTGATATCGCAAAGAGCGACTGGCACCTGTCTCAAAACAAAAACGGGCATAAAGACGAGCAGTCCATCAAACTCATTGACGCTTTGATGCTTCTTGAAGAGGACAGCCGCATGGAAAAGGAGACCGCATAATGGGTAAAATCAACTTTACCATCACCCTGACATCGGACGGAGAACCTGGAAGCGGATTTGGAACAGAACTCATCGACTCCCTAATTCCCCGGGATATCCATGGGCGGGTCATCCTTCCGGCGACACATCTCAAGGGGCTGATTCGTGAAAATCTTGAGAATCTGCCCGATGAAGTTGTTTCTGTCCAGAATATTGCCGAGCTTTTTGGCGCAGAGGGCGATACCGGGGCTCTGTTTCATATTGATAATGGGGTTGCATCCAAAGGTGCAGACATTATTGACATCACAAGGACAAAGTTAAACAAATTCGGCCTGGCTGACGAAGGATCGTTAAGAACCGGTGAAGCCGTTGCCTGCGGTACCTGCTTTCAGGGTGGGATAACAACGCATTGCCGTCTCTCAAAACCCTATGAAGACCTTTTAAAATTAGGGCTTTTATCCCTTTTTGCCGTTGGCGGCGGCAGAAACAGGGGGGCTGGGGCCTGTTTTGTCACCCTTGAAAATGAAAACAGAACTCCTGGAGAGCTTGTCAGAACCCTTGCGAAAATTGATTTTGATGACCTTCCTGCAACAACACCTTTAAAAGATCCTGGGATGGCTATTGTGGATGATCAGGTAACCCTCAAGCTTGTTTTTGAGGCTCAGAATCCTGTTTGTGTGCCTGAAATCCCCATCGTCAAAAATAATATGATCAGCTCCGGGTTCTCAATCCCGGCAAGTGCTGTTCAGGGTGCCATTCTCCATCGGATTAATGATATTTCAGAAAAGGCTGCCACAGCCTGCTTTAAGAGCCGGAACTTTCGTGCCTGGCCCCTTAATCCTTCAAACAGCGCTGATGCCCTTTCGCTTCGTGTTTCTTTTACCCATAAGATCAGCAAGCTCAAAGTTGAAAACACGGATAATTATCATTTTGAAGATGCAGCTGTGGAAGCGTATGACTGGGACAAGGTCCCAAGCAACTCGCCCCTCAAGGCAGCGGACGGAGTGTTGCTGGCAGAAGGAACATCTGTGAAGCTGTGGAAATCATCCGATATGGCACGGATTATCACGGCCCACGGGGTTCATAATGGCGATCGAGAAGGCAGAAAAGGTACACAAAAACGAAATCTTTTTACAGTGGAATCCCTTGCCCCGACTCTTTTTACCGGGATTGTTTCCATGCCGGAAAGTGCGGCTGATATTTTGTTGACGAGCCTTAAAGCCGACCCATTTGTTCAGCTTGGAAAATCCCGCTCTGTCCGGGGAGGAGGAAATCTCAGTGCCCAGAAGATTGATTTCGCAGATCTTCCCATCATGAAACAACGGGTCAAAAAGGTTTTTATCGTCCAGTCTCCTGTTCTTGTTCCCCAGTCCCTTGTTAAAAAACCGGTTGAAGAAATTATCTCAACCCTTGTTGAAGAAGCAGGATTTGGTGAGGTGGAAGAATCAAGCGGTTCGATTACAACCCATTTTGGATGGAACAGAACAGTTAACAATGGATTCCTCGGGGGAAAATCAGTCATCGCTCCAGGAGCTGTTTTTAAACTGAAAGCTTCTGTGGAAAATTTGACAGAAAAACTTATCTCCGGGATCGGGGAGGGCAGGGAAAATGGTCTGGGTGCAATCCTTCCCCATCCAGGCGTAGCACAACGGCTGTTTCCCGATGAACCAGAACCAATGGTGCTGCCAAAGACAGATGAAAATTATGGATTACAGGGGTTTGAACTCTGGCAGCAGGCAAAGGCCAGCGGGCTTTCGGCAAGCCAGGTTTCAAGGATTCGTGAACTTGCGGCCCTTGATGCCGACAAGGCCGTCAAATACCTTGATCGACAGCTTCAAGAGCGTTCTGAATCAATCTGGCAGCGCTGGCGGGATATCGGCAGCAAGGTTAGAGAAGGCATTCAAAGGGATGCTCAACATATGGCAAAGGTGCTGAAGGTGTGCCAGGATCTTCTTGTGGCAGACAAGGAGGAAAGATAATATGAATAACTCATATAAACTCACCGCAAAGGTGGTGTTCCCCGAGGGTGTGGCACCTGGTGCCGGAGGAAGTTCCAACAAACGGGTGGTTGCAAAAAACGGCAAAGGCCAGACCCTTATCCGTGGAACTGCCCTTGCTGGGGTTTTAAGAACAGCCTATGCCCGCAGAATAGGGGCTGAATCCCAGGATGGCGCAGTTGCCCAGTGGTTTGGTGAGGGGGCAGAATCTGATTTGGAGACAGGCTCCTTTGTGCAGGTCGCAGATGCAGTCATCCATTGCAGCTCCATCAATGAAAGAACCCATAATCTGATCAACCGCCATACAGGGGCCGTTGTCAAAGGGGGACTTTTTTCCCTTGAGGCTGTTCCCCCCATGGCTTTGGCAAGTCTTTCCATCACCCTGAAACCCGGGGCTTCTGACCCTGAAGAATGTGCGGCATTTGTTTGTGACATAATCGGGGTAATTGGCAATGATCCCATTGTCGGCGGCAACAGCAACCGGGGTATCGGGCGAATGAAAGTGGTGGATGGTGTGTATCTCCGCACCTTTGACCTTGACTCGGTTGACGGCGTGGCAGATTTCATGGATGCGGAATACAACGAAAGGGAAAAAGGCGTTGAGCTGGCAGGGGTTAAGCAGGAGATACCTGAAACAGAGGATAAACTGACACTGTCTGTTGAACTTGGCATTCCCCGGGGGGAGGATGTACTGGTGGGTGATGGCCAGGAAACTGACTATGCCCTGCAGCCGCAATCTGTGATGTTTGCCGACAAAACAGAACATTGGCGAATTCCCGGATCATCCCTAAGGGGGATTTTTCGTGCATGGATGACACGGCTTGCCGTTCGGGACGGGTATGGGGTCTGCGATTCTGTTGAACAGTGGTACGACCTGTATGGGGGAAAGGATTCAAACGAATATAAATCCGATTCTCCGGGCTGGGGGTTTGTTGAGAAGAAAGATCGCACCAGCTACCAGAAAAACCCAGGATTACTCAATGACCCCATTCTCGATCTTTTCGGCAGCATGTACAAAAAAGGCCGCATTCATATTGCCGATGCTTTTTCCACGTTGCCGGCAGAGGATGCGGATGTCCAGGGTCGCATGCATGTGGCTGTTGACCGTTTTTCAGGGGGTGCAAATGATGGGGCGCTTTTTAATAATCAGGTGCTTGCAGGGGAACATTTGAGATTTCCCGTCTCCATAAGCCTTACATCGCCGTCAGAAGATGAAATCAACTGGCTTGTTAAAACACTACGAGCCCTTCATCTGGGCATTCTTGCGGTGGGGTCAAGTAAAAGCGGTGGTCGTCTTGAAATTAAATCCATCTCGGCAAAGGGATGCGGAGCAGAATCAGTAACCACATTTGCACAGGAGTTGAAATAATATGGCTGGATATCGTGGACAAGGCTATGGCAAAGGACAAAACTCCCAGGAAAAGGGCAGCAACCGGAATGCGGCTTCGGCAACTATGATCGGAGAGTCCTTTCACAATCCCTACACCTTTATTCCCTTTCCAGGTAAAGTTCAACGAAAGCCGCCAACAACTTTGACAGCGGATGAGCATCCAGATAAATGTCATCGTTTAAGCGGTGTTCTGGATCTTGATATAAAAACCCTTTCCCCGCTCATGACCTGTAATCCTGTACCTGTTTCAGGGGACAAGGAGCAGCATAAGGTTTTTAAGGCGTTGACCATCGGCAATGATGTGGTTGTGCCTGCCACAGGGGTTCGGGGGGCTTTGCGGACCTTGATGACCGTTTTAAGCGGCGGCACCCTTGGGTATATGGATGAAGATCTGTGGCTTACCCAGGGTCGTGATGCCCATCTTGGACCGAGCGGTAAGATGCCCGGCGTTCCAGACCAGGCATTTCTTGCACAGGTCGTAACACCGGGCAGTGCAACGTCCTCCGGGGTTGTTCAACTGGGGGAGACAAAATTAGAAAGGGCGGATGTACTAAAAAAACAGATTTCTAATTTAGACCGGGAACGCCCTGATGCTGAAAAAAGACAAAGGTCACTTGTTTATCAAGATTCAAAAGGCGAGGAGTGGAAGGTAAAGTTGAGCGGCCGCCCCATTAACCCTAAAAATAAAAAAGAGGGACTGTTCAAGGCTAATGGCAAGCTGCTTGAGCTGTCTGAGTCTTTCTGGACAAGCTACCAGGGCCGCCATCGCCACTCAGCCATGCCTGAGCTTAGAAGGGGTGACCTTGTCTGGCTTGAACCCAGTAAAAAGGATTGTACCAGGATTGTTTGTGAGGCTGATGTTAAATCCATTCAGTGGGCACGCTGGGGCAGATCCGGGGTCTCACTTAAAAACATTATTAGTTCACAGGTACCACAGGTGCTTCCTGACAGCATGCGAATTGATGGCGGTGTAGACATGGTAACGGATCTTTTCGGTCAGATTCCCAAGAAAGAGGGGGCAGCAGGACCTTTTGCCGCTCGTATTCGTCCTGGAAATCTCATTTTTTTTGATGCAAAGGATAAAACTACGACCGAAACCCTTGCACCCCTTGCCGCACCCCATCCCGGTTGTATCGCCTTTTATCGGGATCAAGACGATCTTGATAAAATAGATAAGAATTCTTCCCTCAAAGGATACAAGGTGTATCGAAATACCGGGGAACGCGGGAATGATGCCCCGTGGAAATATTCGGTTCAAGGGGTGTATGAAGAACAGGGGCGTTTGAAAATGCCGGCCCAGCAAAAGCTGAACAAAACAGCAGAGCTTTTAAATGAAGGTCTCACAGGTAAGCTCAGGATCTCCTTTCGGGCCCTTGATCCAGGTGAGCTGGCATTGATTTATGCGGCCTGTTCCGTGGACTGGAAATTAGGTGGAGGCAAGCCCCTGGGCCTTGGTCACTGCCGGGTGACAGGCATTGAGTTGATCGATGAAGATGGAAATATCAGCAGGCCCATGGAGGACGCTGGAACGGGTAATAATCTTAAAATGTTCCAGGCAGATCAAAAACAGGTTGATCATCTTCAAAAGAGAATCGAACTTTACCGGACCTCCCAGGTGCCAGTTGAAAGACTTAGATATCCCCGGGCGGTTTCCCGGAACAACAATAAAAACGTTCGTGCAGGTCTTTCCTGGTTTGCCCGCCACGCTTCACCCAAAAAAAGTGGGCAAGGCCTTGAAACCATGTGGACAAAGGGTGAGTTGCGGCAAAAAGTCAACGCAAGTCAGATCAAAGCCCAGGCCCTTCCAAGGCTTGATGCGGCTGATCACAACGCCGACCTTTTGTATGGCTATGATATGGTTGATCTTGATGTTGATTCTTCTAATCGTAATCAGCGGCTGGTTGGGCGTATGGAGGCGTTTGCCCCCTCCATTCACGCTTCATCCGATGAAACGG
>JAVERV010000246.1:0-3094 GCA_034006945.1 Desulfobacterium sp.
AGCGTCAGGCGAAAATGCCCCGCAGGAACACGGGGCATTTTATAGCTGGCAGATTTAAATTAGGCTTATTTGTTTAATGGTTTATGACAGAACCACCAGTCAAAACATTCAAATTCATCTGACTTCTGCAGGCGCTTTTCTGCATCTTTTTCATTCGTTGCTGGCGGCATAATGATTCTATCGCCTATCAGTTCATTATTGGGCCAACCAGCAGCAACAGCTCCTTGTTTGTCGGATATCTGAAGGGCTTTGACTGAGCGGACAATTTCATCCATATTTCTACCCACTTCTTGTGGATAGTACATGATCAATCGTACTTTACCCTCTGGATCAACGATGAATACTGCTCGCACAGTGTTAGTTCCTTTGCCCGGATGCAGCATGCCGAGTTTCAAAGCAACTGAATCATTGGCTGCAACAATAGGAAATTTGATCTCCACGTCGAGTTCAGCCTTGATCCACTGTACCCATTTAATGTGGGAGAACACTTGATCAATGGACATACCAATCAATTTGCAGTCAAGTTGTTCAAATTCATCGTATCGTTTTTGAAACGCCACAAATTCTGTTGTGCAAACGGGTGTGAAGTCCGCTGGATGACTGAACAGCACAAACCATTTCCCCTTCATATCACCGGGGATATTCATGGGACCGTGTGTTGACTGGACTTTTAACTCAGGTAACGCATCTCCGAGTAACGGCATGTTTACTTTCGTCTCTTCCATTACCTCTTCTCCTTTGCATGTGCCGCCGTGTTGATTTTTGGCATTCCAGATGGCGGTGTTGATCTGGGTGCCGGGGGGTGATCAAAAGGGTAAATATTCTGTTTAAGAACAGCAGGACCCCTTGGTCCCACAGGACGAACATCCTGACGGAAGTTCCAGATTTGATTCAAGCCTGAACCCATTGTTGCTGTAATCAACTCGAACCGGTTTGGCCTGGTCCAAAAGTTCCTGGTCCATAACGTACTCAACGCCCTTATACTCAAAAACCTTATCCTGGGGTGTTTTCTTATCCACGGCCATGGCAAGCTGGGCACCCCCACATCCATTATTCAAAAAAATCCGTACAGGTTTACTATCCTTTCCCTCAAAATATGCCAAGACCTGATCCTGGGCAGCCATTGTGACATCAATCATTGTATTCTCCTTTATGCTTGTTAAGTATATTTTGTATTCCTTACAGGAATTACACCTGACAGGCAAATAATTAATATTGATAAAGAAATTACAAACTATTGATATAGCTGATACACCCAATGGCACCATATATTGGATGGGAGTGAGGTCCTTTTGTGTCCAAGTTGGCAGGTAACATCCAGCCCATCGGGTACGTTCAACAATAGGTTCATGTTTTATTTCTTTAAAAAGTGATTGTCAGACTTTGATGCGTCAGTAACGCATCTAAATATCAAATAAATCTTGCATCAATCGAACAAGATTCCATCGGGCAAATGATGGACGATGAAAGACTTCCTAAAAGAGCCCTGGATAAAAAAAGAGATACATAATGTCAAAAGAAATTTCGGTACATATTGATTTGGGTGAACAGGTTCATTTAATGAGGACGCCGTGGATTCATAATCGTAATCAAAGGGAGTCCGCCTCTTTTGAATACTCTCCTGTGTGGAGGACCTCTCCTGACAGCCTTACTTTAGAACCATCTTTATTCCTTAGAGAAGGGACTTACCACACTGAAAAAGCTCTGTTCGGGGCTATTGGTGACTCTGCTCCAGATCGGTGGGGGCACAACTTAATGAAGCGCCTTGAAGCTCAAACGTGAAATTAAAACTCCTGAGTTTAAATTGGTTCGTGTGTTAAATAAAAACGTGCTGTTTTTGAACCGGTAATTGATAGAAATTGACTCGCCGCAGGATATCGAAAATAGCAATCTATCTTTCGAAAAGGATCGAAAAAAACAATTGGAATTATCCTCCAGCTTTGGATACATATTAAAATTTTGAAATAAAAATGTAAATGGAGAAACATTATGCTTGAAAAGTTAACGTTTAAAAAATTTAAAGTCGCTGCTGTCGCTTTTTTTACGGTTTTTATTATGGCTGGATTGGTGCATGCCAATGACCTTGAAAGGTTTAAGGGCCTTGCTGGAGATCTCAGGATTGCCGGAGGAACGGCCCATATTCCCGCTGTTAAAGAGGCCGCAAAAAGGATCATGACCTTTAATCCAGACATCAGGATAACCATTGCAGGAGGAGGCTCAGGGGCCGGAATCAAACAGGCTGGAGAGGGATTGATCCACATTGGTAATTCGGGAAGAAAGGCAAGCGATGGAGAAATTTCAACCTATGGATTAGCCCTTTACCGCTGGGCCATTGACGGAGTAGCAGTCGTTGTTAATCCCTCTAACACGGTCAAGAGCCTTACCAAAGGTCAGGTTGTTGACATTTTTGCAGGAAAAATAACCGATTGGAAGGATCTAGGCGGCAAAGCCGGACAAATAAACCTATATACAAGGGATGAGTCAAGCGGCACCAGGGAAGTGTTCTGGAAAAAGGCCATCGACAAGGGTGAAATTGCCCTGTCTGCAAACTTTGTCGTTTCCAACGGGGCCATGAAAACTGCGATTGCAAACGACCCCAATGCCATTGGTTACATGTCGGCAGGATTTGTTGATAAAGGCCTTACCGCAGTTGAGCTCGACGGGGTAAAACCCGACGATGAATCGATCAAAAACGGAAAATATACAGTTTCAAGGGGGCTTTACAGCAATACACGGGGTGAAGCCAAAGGCCTTGCCAAGCTGTTTATTGAATACCTCCTCTCGGAAGAAGGCCAAACCATTGTGAAGGAAAATGGTTTTATTGCGGTAAGGTAGAAATAAGCATGGCGGTTTTTCAACACACCGGCTGGCACACGGGATATGGCTTGGAAATTCCGGCCAGGGCCATTTTCTTTTTATCGGCCCTTTTCTGTTCGTTTCTCGTTGTTTTCATACTTGGTTTCATGGTCCTGACCGGGCTTCCCATACTTGAACACAGCCAGTGGGTGAACATTCTGACGGGGGATTGGAACCCGGTAAGGCAAAGCTACGGCATCTGGCCCATGGTGCTCGGTACACTCTGGATCTCGTTTAT
>JAVERV010000245.1:0-3094 GCA_034006945.1 Desulfobacterium sp.
ATGTTTGTGGCCCACACGGCAACCTTTTCCCCCCTTTTAACGCCCAGGGCCATGAGGCCCCTGGCCACCTCGTCCACAAGCTTTGAAAACTCGGAATAGGTGAGCCTGAAATCCCTGTCAATATAGACAAGGACCTCGTTGTCCGGGTAGCGTTCAACGGTTTTGTCGAGTATCTGTCCCAGGGTAAGCTCCTGGAGAGGTTTGATGTCAGTCATGGTGTTTTTCCTTTGAGGGCTTGGAAATTAATAATTGCACAAATGTGGCGCAGGATTTCAGCCCGTATTCAGTCTCTTGTCCCTTATTCCGGTATATATATGACCGCATGGATTTCGGCTTTTTCCTCACCGGCACAGCTCACATAATGGGGCACTATGGAGTTGTAGTACACGCTGTCTCCGGGGTTGAGCACATGGGTTTCCTTGCCGTAGATTATCTCTATGCTTCCCTTGACAACGGCTATGAACTCTTCGCCCTCGTGGGAGGAGAGCTCTTTAGTCTTGGCCGATTCGGGAAGAATTTCCACAAAAAAAGGTTCCATGTGACGGTCGGTCTTGCCCCTGCCAAGGGAATAAAAGTTCAGGGCTGCGGGTTTGCCCTTGCCCCCGAGAACGCTGAAGGCCGCCTCACGTTCTGATCTTCTCACGATAAAGGGGTCGTCGCTCTCCTGATCGTCCAGAAATGTTCCGAGCCTGACCCCGAGGGCTCTAGCAATTTTCATGAGCGGCCCCAGGGGAGGGTAGACATTTTCATTGAGCATGGTGTCGAGAAAGTCCTGCTTGAGGCCTGTCAGGCCTGCAAGGGCTGCAAGGTCAATCTCCCGTTTTTCCATGAAGTAGCGGATGCGTCGGCTTACCTTACCTTTTTCCATTGTCGTTCCTGTCTCCTTAATTAGAATAAAAGAGTATCTTATATAATGAAAACATGCAGGTGTCAAAAGATAGTGGGTTGCAGCAGCAGTTCTAATTATGGTTTTACACTAGAGGCAACAGTCGGTATCCCCTTGCTGAACCAAAAAAGTTGGGGGATTTTCGAACAGGCAAACCCAAACCGCAAAAACTCGGTCGTGCCTCCCTCAGACAATTTGCGGTTAAGTGGGTTTGTCCTGTCCGAAAATCTGATCCCCTTTGTTTTTTATGTTCAGCAAGGGGATACCGGCTGTTGCCCCCCCCTTTTTGATATTTACAATCAAAACTTCTGGGGTTGCTGGGCAGTAGATATTGGTAGATCGACAGCTTGTTTTAGGTTGGGCTGAGGAATGAAACCCAACATTGGTGTTATTGGGAAGCCTGAAACACAAGGGAGACCGCAATGGTCCACATGGTGGCGCAGACCAGGGAGTCAAGGATTCGCCAGGATACGGGCCGCTTGAAAAGGGGGGCAAGAATCCTTCCGCCAAGGCTTAAGGCAAAGAACCAGACAAAGGAGGCAAGAACTGCGCCCAGGGCGAACATCTGCCGATCAAGCCCATGGAACTGACTTCCGATACCGCCGATGAGAACCACGGTGTCAAGGTAGACATGGGGGTTGAGAAGCGTCAGGCCAAGGGTGGTTGCAACAGCTGCACCGAGGCTTATGGAAGTTCCATCACCTGCTTCAAGGCTTCCCGGATTAAGGGCGGACCTGAAGGCATTGAATCCGTACCAGAAGAGAAACAGAGCACCTCCCCAGGCGGCCATCCTTGCAAAACCGGGGTTTGCAGCAACAATTGCCCCCATACCGCAGATTCCGCAGATGATTAAGATGGCGTCACACAGGCTGCATATGAGGGGTATGATGAACTCGTGGCTGCGTTTGATTCCCTGGCTCAGCACAAAGGCATTCTGGGCTCCGATCGCAATGATCAGCCCTGCACCCACGCCAAATCCCTTTGCAAATGTCAATATCATTGGCTTTCTTTTCCGGCTTTTCCTATAATTGGGATCATTAGGGGTAAAAGTTTTATTGGGCCAATCCCTAACCCGAAAGTTGCAAAACACACACGGATAAGCTATCTTAAAACATCTAACTTTACAAAGGATTTTATGAAAAGGACTAATACAATAAAACCTGGGGTGCAATATCTGGCAATGGATGTGAAAAATTTAATATCCCCGTCCGATCCCCGCTCTTTTTCCACCCAATGTTACGCCTGCGGGATCTGCACCTCATCCTGCCCTGTTTCCCAGGGCCCGGGGGGGCTTGATCCAAGAAGGATCGTCCATCTGGCAAACATTGGAAACCTTTCCATGATTCTGACCGATCCCTCCATCTGGCACTGCCTTGACTGCCGGCGATGCGGCAATCTTTGCCCCAACCATGTGAAGCCCTGGTTGCTTATTTCCAACTTACAGCAGAAGGCCCTGGCCGAGGAGAGAATTTCAATTCAGACCATGGAGAAGATTGAACAGCTCAAGCGGGAGTTGGTGACGGTTCTTGCCAACACACTGGCAAGGGATTCTGCTCCCGGGTTTGATGAGATTTCTGAGGGCTGGGAGCGGTGGGCCACTCCCCACAGGGTATCGTCAATCCCTTCTGAACCCTTGCGGATCAAGTCCCCTAAACGCTCCCTTGCCAATCCCATGAATCATACCCTCTGTATGACCTGCAGGGAGTGCTCAAGCGCCTGCCCACTTACCGTTCCCAACGCTGAATGTGACCGTGCTGAATTTGATCCCCTTTATTTCATTCGGTGCTATGCTCTTGGAATTGCTCCTGCAAAAGCCTCCCTGTGGGGCTGTCTTAGGTGTGAAAGCTGCACCCATGCCTGCTCACAGTCGGTTCGGGGCCACCTTGTGATCAAAGCGCTTCAGGAGGAACAACACGGGTTCTTCGGCATCCCGTTTCAGATCAGGATCAACACAACCCGGGAACGGGTATTTCGTGCCTTTGTCTCCAGGGTGGATGCCCTGGTGTCCGACGAAGTTTAAAGCCCATGATCAAAATAAAAGATCAAAGTAAAATAGTCCAGATGCCCTGGCCGTTCAGTCGTCGTCTTCGTTCCCCCCATGGCATATTTAAGGTGATTGAGTCCTCTTTGAAGGTCAACCTGGGGATTCCCAGGTGCCTGGCTGCGCTGGTTGTGGCGGTTGGGATTACGCTTTTGAACCCTGATCCG
>JAVERV010000247.1:0-3058 GCA_034006945.1 Desulfobacterium sp.
CAAGGGTGAATCTGAGTTACAACCAGAATGTCGGAGACGCCACCGGATACGGAATCGAAATTGAGTCCAATTTTATGATAAATGACCACTTGAATTTATTTTTCAATCCATCCTATACAGCATTGACATACGATGACGACCTGATATTCCAGGGGATTGCCAGAAATATAAAGGACAAACAGGTACTGGACACCCCTGAATGGACCTTTAAAACAGGTTTAATATACAACTGGAAAGATTTTCAAGTGATCCCCATGGTCAGGTACATGGGCAGCCGGTACGGAGATGCCGAGCACAACGAAAAGATCGACGATTATGTGGTGGCTGATCTGAAAATGGGGTACACCTTCAAAAATTTTTCTTTTGTGGACAAACTCAGCCTGTCCCTGGAATTGATCAACCTGTTTGACAAGGAATATGTGTCCGTGATCAATGCCAGTGATGACAGCCGGGCCGGAAGCGCCAGCTATTACGTAGGTGCTCCTTTTACGGCAATGATGACGGTATCGTTTGACTTCTAAAAAAATTTGTAATTTGATGAAAAACAAGACAGGGAAACAATTCATGACCATTTGGCGGAAATGCAAGCGCTGGCATTTCCCCCAAGTGCCGATTTGTCCCAAGGGTTCACAGCGGAACAAATGGCTCAAAAGCATGGTTGGAGCGGACCACTGGCCTGCTCCCATATAGCAGCACGGCCGGAGCAAGACAGGCATCCGGCCACAACGAACATTGAAACACGATGGTACAGAGTGGGCACCAGTGTCACTCCGCCCCCTTTGGATATCCTGACCCGAACCGCAAAACGTCGGAGGTCGCCTTGACCCTTCTTAATGCTTTCCCCCCTTTGGTTTTGAATGTTCCGGTCAGGATGACCAAAAGGTGCTCTAAAGTCGAGGCTCGTACTATGATGTTTTGACGGGAGTGTCTTATAAACGTATACCTTACTGACACTCCATAAAACCCCGTCAAAAATGTTGTTTTTTTAATTGTTGACACTATTTTTAAAAAGGTCTAAATAATTGTTGACAGTAAACCAGAGACTTTTACCAAGAAAGATGTCATGACAATTTTTACTTATTCAAGAGTCAGCACCTTAGACCAGAATACAGATATGCAGGTGGAGGCTTTAAAGGCTGCTTATCCTGATGCAGTCCATCGCCAGGAAAAGAAGTCAGGAACAACGGGTAAAATTAAACATTTAGGGGAAAATCCCCATAGAATTTTGAAAAGTTGTCTGAACTCAAAACCCTCGGCTGGAAGATTTTTCCCACCAGGAAGATCAAGACAAAGGTTATCAGAGAAAATTGGGATGATTTTTTGCGGTTCCTGGTCACGATTAAACTGAAGAAAACCACTGCCTCTCAACTTTTCCGTAGACTGAGCTCTTATTCGCGGCAGCACCCGCTGTATCAGGCGTTAAAGGAATTTGGAAAAATAATCAAAACGTTATTCCTGCTCAAATACATCGATGACGTTGAACTCAGGCAGGCGATCGAAAAGCAGTTGAACAAGCTGGAAAGCTCCAATAAATTTGGAAAAGCCGTTTTCTACGGAAACAACCAGGAATTTTAACAGCCAACGAAAGAGGAACAGCTTGTAACTGAAGGCTGTAAACGTTTAATTGAAAATGCCATCATTATTTTCCAAACCATTAAAACCGGTTCGCCGGTTGCCTGGCAGCATATCAATTTGCAAGGGGAATATGATTTTTCTGAAGAAATCCTTCGGGATTCTTTTAATTTCAGGCTCCCGGAATTAATGGATTTAGGCGTGGGCTAAAATAGAAAGTGTAAAATTGAGAAAAACTTATAAATTCAAACACTTTTTCAAAATTCTATGGGGATTTTCCCCTAAATGTTTAATTTTACCCAAGCTGGCGGCGAGGAAGCAGACGGGTCAACCTCTGTTTTCCAAGGCCAGCCGCCGGAAAAGATCGAAACCGTTCTCAACTCTGGCATGGCCTTTATCTCAGGATTGATGGAGATGGCAACCGGCCAGAAAATGGACAACGCCCAGGGTCAGGAGAAAATGATCTCCATTGACCGGCAGACCGGGGAGGTGACCATGAAATTTAAACTCCAAGTCCCTTAAGGGGTAAGGGGAACAGCCGGAACCAAAGGTCACGAGCTCTTATGTCTTTTTATTTTCTGGTAAAGGCCGGTGCGATGGTGACGGCGTGTGTTCAGCCATTGAAACCATGGGTACCCAGGCTTCTTTTGAAGACTGTATTAAAGTGGCCTGCCAGGAGGCAGCTATAAATCCAAGGGGCTTTTTGTTTCCTTGATTGTTCTTGATTGGACGGTATGGGTATAAATCATTGTTGTTCGAACATCACTGTGCCCTAAAAGCTCCTGAATGGTACGGATATCATAATTTGCCTGTAACAGATGGCTTGCAAAGCTGTGGCGAAAGGTGTGGGCTGAGGCTCTTTTTAAAAGCTTTGATTTTTGTACCGACCTTTTAATCGCTTTCTGAACATGGGTTTCGTGGAGATGATACCGCCGGTATTCATTGGTTTCTGAAACAAATGTCAGCTCTCTGGCAGGAAAGAACCACTGCCAGATCAATTCTTTGGGTGCATTTTTATACTTTTTTTCAATCCTGTCAGGTAAAAACACCCCGCAATAGTCATTTTTCAGGTCTGTATCGTGCAAAGCCATCACCCGGTTAACCTGAGCGTTTAAATCATTCCGGATAGTTTCCGGAAGCGGAACGGTTCTATCCTTTTTCCCTTTTCCATCATGTATCGTCAGTACATGATGATCAAAATTAAAATTATGAATCCTCAGTTTCAGGCATTCCGACAATCTGAGACCACACCCATACAAAAGCTTCACCACAAGATCAAAGGGATATTGCAGATTCTGAAGGATGAGATCAATCTCTTCCCTGGAAAGCACAACCGGTATGTAAGGCTTTCTTTTGGCCCTGACAACGCCCTCAATTTTTCCAAACTCTTTTTTCAGCACATGTCTGAAAAAGAACAACAGCGCATTAAAGGCCTGATTCTGGGAAGAGGCTGATACTTTCTTTTTTACAGCTAAAAATGTCAGAA
>JAVERV010000248.1:0-3048 GCA_034006945.1 Desulfobacterium sp.
CAAGACCCACAACGGCATTCCAGTCCCCACCTGCAATGCGAAGTACGGCCCGCCAGGGACATCCCAGAAAGACCAAGGCACCGATCATGGCAATCATGCCCAGAACGAAACGTACCACTGGGGCCGACCCGGACCTTGACCGGAACTCCTTAAACCAGAGAGAAGCAACAAGGGAACCAAGGACAAAACCGATAATCTCCGGACGGATGTATTGAACAATCCCTGCCCTGTGAAACCCCAGGGCACCTGCAATATCCCGCTCAAAGCAGGCCACACAGATCCCCATGTTCCCGGGGTTTCCAAGTTTTTGCAGCAGGGTTGCCGCAATGCCGATAAATGCTCCAACTCCAATAATGCCCCATCGGGTGGCAAAAACATTTTTAACCATTTTCTAATCATCTCCAGCTATGGATTAAAATATCAAAACATACGTTTTGATTCATGACTCATTTACAACTTAGGTTTCGCTCATTTTTGTATGCCTGATTTTTCTCCCGACATAAAGAAAAAGAATAGTTTTTTTATAACAACTCCAGGATTGACAGGTTTTTTTGAGGTTAAATCATCGTTTTGACCAATGAGAAATTTACCCAGGAGGACTAACAAGCCCCTGAAACAGAGCCCTGAGAATTTTTTGGGGAATTTGTTGTTCAGAAAAGCAGGAACGCTGTTCCTGAGAAAAACGGGGGATAAAATCCGGCCGGGAATAGCTGTGTGGTTTTACTCTTAAACGCTCCATGACTCCCATCAATCCCTGAACCTTAAGGTTCCTGTGTTTGTTCATCCAGGTGTCGCATCTGTCATGGCTGCCCGCAAACAGGACAAAAAAGAATCTTCCATCCTTGACACAAACCAGGCGAAACCCCTTGCCGAGGTTGTATTTAAGACAATTTTTAATCCTGGCGTCACCATTCCGGGTCAGTTTACCTGCCTTGGTAGGTTTCACTCCAGCAACCAGAGCGTTGATGACGGCATTGGCCTTTTTTGCGGCAAACGCATCGACGTTTTTCTTATACTTAAATTCATCAAGTTGATTCAGAAGCCTGGAATGGATATGGACATAATCAATCATAATTTGTCTTTTCTACAGGAATCACCCCTGGCAGGCAAATTGTTAATATGGATAAAAAAATCGCCATTCATTGAAATTCCTGATAACTGTCCACACAGAACTATTTCAAGCCCTGCCCCTTTACATCTCCCGGGGTGCGGAGAAGTTAAGGAACGCAGATTAAATAACATGAACGAAATTGCTTGCCCTTTGACCCATCTACTGTGTTGCATCAAAGGCCCAATAGGCCTGTTATTGGACCTTTAATGCGCCTTATAGATGAGTCACCAGTTTTTTAAAAATTGGGTCTGCGCTATTTCTGCTCATCTTATTTAATCTGCACTCCTAAAGCCCTAAAAAATAATAATGTCTTTCATTTAAAGTTGAGATTTTATACATTCAGAGGTATTAAACCATTTAGGGCTTTCATATAACCGGCACGGCCGGAGCGAGAGAGGCATCCGGCCACAACGAACATAGAAACTCCTCCAATAACAACGCTTCGGCGAGAGTTTCTTATAAAAAAAAGGAGAAACAAAAACGATTATGGATGTTGTGTATGTTGTAGGACCAATACTTTTAATCGCAATTGTTCTGGTTGCGGTGTGGCTCGATCGCTTTAGTGTGCCTGTTATATTGATTGCCCTTGGTGCGGGGATTGTTTTTGGCAGTGATGTCCTGGGAATCTGGCATTTTGATGATATAGAACTGACCAAACAGGTCGCAAACTTTGCCCTGGTATTTATTCTTTTCTACGGTGGTTTTGTCACCAGACAATCCGACTTCAAGGCTGTAGCCCTTCGTGCCGGCGGACTTGCCACCTGGGGTGTAATACTGACCGCCCTGGGAACTTTTGGTGTTCTTTATGGGCTCTTCAACTGGCAGCTTGAAAAGGCTCTGCTCCTTGCGGTGATCATCTCATCCACAGATGCTGCGGCTATCATGTCGATCCTTCGCAGGCAGCCCCTGCCGCCCAAGCTTTCGTCTACAGTCAAAATCGAAAGTGCCGCCAACGATCCCATGGCCGTTCTTCTTACCGTTGCCGTGGTCGAGGCAATCGCTTCCGGCCAGACCGCCTGGCTTACGTCAGCGGCGGTCTTTGCCTGGAGATTTACAGCAGCACCGCTTATCGGCTGGGCTCTGACCCACGGGGCCCTGTGGTTGTTCAATCGCCTCCACCCCCAGGACCGAGGTCTTTACTATGTATTTTCCCTGGCAACCATCCTTCTGATATATGGTCTGGCTGAAATGGTAAACGCCAGTGGAATGCTGGCCGTGTTTGTCGCAGGCTATGTAATGGGCAACAGCCCGTTTATTTACAAGCAGGGAGTGTCAAATTTCACATCCGCACTTTCCACAGTTGCCAACATCGGCATGTTCGCCCTGCTCGGCCTCCAGGTTTTTCCCCACCAATGGGCAGATCTCTGGCTGGATGGCATTCTGCTGTTTTTGGCGTTGACCTTCTTTGCCCGGCCTTTTGCGGTGTTCCTTGGCACGACGGGCATGGGCATTGGGTGGAAGGACAAGACCTTTATCTCATGGGCGGGGTTAAGGGGTTCGGTTCCGATTGTTCTTGCCACCTATCCTGCTGCTGCAGGGCTTGCCATCGGAGAAGAAATCTTCAGCCTCGTGTTCTTTGCCGTGCTCTTGTCCATTGCAGTTCAGGGATCTACAATGGGCTGGCTTGCACGGCTGCTCAAGCAGACAGTTCCGGCACGGCCGAGCCCAATGTTTAACGTGGAGCTTGTAACCCTTGCAGAAAGTGACTATGATTTGATCGTGGTTGATCTGCCCGGCCCCCGGGGTGCTGTCGGGCCTGAAATCTCCGACCTGCGGTTTCCAGAAGGCTCGGTAATTATCCTGATAACACGGGGAAAAGACCTGGTGGTTCCCAAGGGCGGTACCCGTCTTGAGGGATGGGACCAGTTGACAGTGCTCGTACATGCCAAAGACCAAGAGACCGTTCGCTCTGTTTTACTGAACGCATTTTCCCCCAA
>JAVERV010000250.1:0-3025 GCA_034006945.1 Desulfobacterium sp.
CACGACAGGCGGGTCTTATCTTTGGCCCCATTGCAGACAAACTCCCCAACTTCAACGCATACGTAAATCCAGCAACAGTTGAGTTCGACTTTGGATTTCCCGTTGAAAACTATGAGGTTCCCTATGGTAAGGCCCAGTTTGTCTTTGTTTACGACAGTGCAAAAATGGAAAGCCCCTTCAACAGTCTCGCAACCCTTGAACAATGGGTAATGGAAAACCCCGGCAGGTTCACCTATGCCCAGCCCCCGGACTTCACGGGCTCCGCATTCATCCGTCAGATCTTTTACGCAGCCACCGGGGGTTTTGAACAGTATATGCAGGGGTTTGACGAAGAGCTTTACCTTAAAAAATCCCCTCTTCTGTGGGAATACCTGAACAGGATAAAACCCCGCCTGTGGCACCAGGGCACCTCCTATCCCAGGACCAGTACAGCCCTTGAGCTTCTGTTCCAGCGGGGCGAGGTGGATGTTAACATGTCCTACTACCAGGCCCATGCAGCAAACAAGATCATGGAGGGGAAATACCCATCAAGTGCAAGAAGCTTTGTGATGGACCACAACAGCATCTTCAACAATCATTTCACTGCGATCCCCTTTAACGCCCCGAATCTCAACGGTGCCATGGTTGTGGCAAACTTCCTTATTTCACCCGAAGCCCAGCTATCAAAAAACAACCCGCTGAACTGGGGCGACTTTACCGTGCTTGACATGGATAAACTTCCAGCAGCCGCAAAAGAAGAATTTAAAAGGCTTGACCTTGGAGAAGCCACCCTTGACATAGATGTTCTCGACCGCCACGCAGTTCCGGAAATCCCGTCAGAATACCTGACAAGACTGGAGACAGACTGGCGCAAATTTGTCCTGGAAAACAAAAACTAAGCCATGGTGCAATACCTGAAACTGCTGCCGGCTCTGCTGCCCTTTGCGCTGTTCTTTGTCGGCGGAATCATCGTGACTCTTGTCCAGTCGTTTGGGATGATGAACCCCCTTGCTCACCATGATTCCATCTGGACGGCCTATGCGACCATCCTAACCCAGGGCCGATTCACACTGTTAATACTGTTTTCCGTATATGTGGCTCTTGTCTCATCCATCCTGGCCGTCATATTGGGTACAGCTCTTGCCTATACCATCTGGAAGCTGCCCCCTGCAATGCAGGTCAAAACCGTGGTGTATAAAATTCCCATCATCCTGCCCCACATTGCAGTGGCCTTTATCACCATGATTTTTTTAAGCCGGTCTGGTATTATCTCTTCCATCTGCCACAGCCTTGGCATCATCTCAGACATCCAGGAGTTTCCAGACCTTATTTTCAGCCGCTACGGCATCGGCGAAATTGTGGCCTACACTGCCAAGGAGACCTCGTTTGTAGCCCTCATGGCCATGTCGGTGCTGGTGAGATTTGATCGACGATACATTGATACGGCCCGCCAGCTGGGTGCAGGCCGAATGCGTATTTTCTTCCAGGTGGTACTGCCAAGGTTAAGGGGGATCCTTTTGACCACCTTCTTGATTCTCTTTATATACAGCCTGGGAGCCTTTGAGATCCCCTATATCCTTGGTACTGATAATCCCGGGATGCTGAGCCTGCATGTGTACAACTACTATTTCATGCATGACCTTTCTGATCGGCCAATTGCGATGGCCCTGCTGATGATTTTATTCGTTGTCTGCCTACTTCTTGCGGTTGTCTACTTTCGTCTAAGCCATAAACCCAGGCATGAACAGGTCGAAAATTGAACGCCGTCAGCAACAAGGACAAGATGTCGCTCCAGATATCACTTCAGGTGTGGGTTATAGGGTTTATCTTTCTTTTCCCCCTGGCGGTTCTTGTGCTGTACAGCTTTGCCGGGCAATGGGCCTTTCCCTCCCTCTATCCCGACACCTTGAATTTACGCACTTTGGTCTATCTTCGAGAAAACAGCGCAGGCATCCTCACCGCCCTGGGCTCATCATTTTTATACTCAATCACCGCCGTTCTACTCTCCATCGTCTATTCACTGGTGCCAGCCTCGGTCTTGACCCGGTCAAGTTTCCCTGGCCAGCGGATTGTTGAGAGCCTGCTGCTGGCTCCGGCGGTGCTTCCGGTCATGACCTTTTCCATAGGCATCCACATGATATTTATCCGGCTTGGCCTGGCCGACACTCACCTGGGGGTTGCCCTGATTCTTTCAATCTACAGCTACCCTTACATGCTGAGGGCCTTGATGGCAGGTTATGCGATGATCGATCCCGACACCCTTGTGTGCGCCCGAAACCTGGGGGCCACCCCATGGCAGATTTTATGGAAAATTGAATTCCCCCTGCTTGTTCCAGCCATGGTGGCCGGGGGCTCCATCGTTTTTCTGGTGGCTTTTTCAGACTATTTTCTGGTGTTCCTCATTGGCGGCGGCCTGGTGCCCTCCTATTCGGGGTATCTGTTCCCCTTTCTCAACTCAACCGACTGGTCCATTGCCTCAGCACTCACCCTTCTCTCCCTTTTGCCGCCCCTGCTGCTATTTCTGCTCCTGGATCTCACCCTGACAAGGCTTTACCGAAAATGGATGTAAACAAGGAAATATCCGTGTCCATCACAGCAATTATCCCGGTACTTCATGAAACGAATATTAACCGTTTCCTGTGTGATCTTGGCAAACGAACCAGAAACCACAAAGTGGAAATCATCGTGGTGGACGGCGATCCAGAGGGTTCGACTATTGGCCGGATATCAGAGGATCAAAAAACCAGTCCGCTCATCAGAAAAATCACAGCTCCCAGGGGCCGGGCACTTCAGCAGAACGCCGGGGCCAAAATAGCCGGGGGAAACATCCTGCTTTTTCTCCATGCAGATACCACCCTGCCCCATGGTTTTCCCGGGTTGATCACGGACACCGTGGAGCAAGGGTTTTCAGGCGGGGCTTTTGATCTTCACATTGACAGTTCACACCCCCTGATAAAAATCATATCAAGGATTGCCTCGTTTCGGTCACGGATCACGAAAATCCCCTATGGAGACCAGGCCATCTTTCTTAAAAAAGAGCTGTTCT
>JAVERV010000252.1:0-2993 GCA_034006945.1 Desulfobacterium sp.
CACCGTCATGGCGTTTCTCAATGCGGACTGGCGCAATTTTGAATCCACCCCGGCCATCAAGGAAAAACCGGACAACGCCGTCACCCTGTTTGATTACCACCGCCTTTTATCCGAAACGGGATGGAAAACCACCCACCGCATCGAATGCCCCCTGTCCACAGAACGCCTGACGGGCAACCAGGTCAAGCGCATGCAGGACAAACGCATCCTGGGCACCATCGGCCGAACTTTGCTGATCGCCCGCCGAACGTAAAGGAGACACAATGAACAAAAGACCTTATTTCATAAGAGCAGAATGGGATGAAGAGACAAATGTATTTGTTGCAAGCAGTGATGATGTCCCGGGCCTTGCAACTGAAGGAGAAACATTGGAAGGGTTGATTGAGAAGTTAAAAATAATGATTCCCGAACTGCTTGAGGCCAATGGTGTGGATGTTGGACTGGAAATCTCTTTTGAGGTCTTTACCCGGCGGTTTGAGATTGCACAGCGGGCAGCAGTTTGATGGGGGATTATACCAAAGATCTTAAAAAATTTCTGCGGGAGAATGGATGTACATTTAAACGGCAGGGTAAAGGTGATCATGAAATCTGGTACAGCCCTGCCACAGCTATTAGGTTCGTCGTGGATAATTCCATTAAATCAAGACATACTGCAAATACAGTTCTCAAACAAGCCGGATTGCCCAAAAAGTTTTAAAACCACCCCCTCTAGGTAGTTTTACCTAATTTACAAACTCTCATGAATAGTATACACATCATCTTTTGGTCACCCTTTTTCGGATACAGCCTTACGCATGTAACCGAAGGAGCGGAGCTATACCCAGGGGTCCCCAGGGGTCAGGCTTGGCTTATTGGCTTATTGCGGCCCTATGCAATAAGCCAATAAGCCAAGCCTGACCCCACCAACGGTACCAATATCCCCAATAACTACAATAACGCAGGCCTGACCCCATGTTTATAATGCGGCTGTGTAAAATAAAGTTCAGAATCACATAAGCCAAACATATGGAGGATAAATGTTGATAACCTATACAGCCAAGTATACCAAGCTGGAAAACGGCTATTGATGGGATCAGACCCCGCATATACCCTAGGTAAGATAACAGGAACAGGAGGACGGCTATGGAAGCTATAGAATTTAAAGCTAAAATAACAAACGGGCTAATTCGTGTCCCTGACAAATTTAGACAAAAAACCGGTGATACTGTTAAGGTTATTATTTTAAGAGAACGAAAAACCAATCAACCGGATATTATTGATAAATTGCTGTCAACTCCTCTTAAATCAAAACAGTTTTCCCCTCTGCCGAGAGAAGAAATATATGGGCGTTTTTAAAATAGATGAGGAAGCAACATATTTCGTTGATACAAATATTTGGCTTTATGCATTTATACAAAGTCAAGATGTAGAAAAGAATAGAGTAGCAAGGGGTGTTATCGAAGAGTGTGAAATTGCCATTAGCACCCAGATAATCAACGAAATGTGCGTCAACTTAATAAAAAAAATGGCTTTTTCAGAAATTAAAATTCAAAACTGAATCGCATCTCTCCACCGGAGATATAACGTATTTGAACTTTCACAGGACATACTTTTAAAGGCCTCACAGATACGTGACACTCATAGTTTTTCTTTTTGGGATAGTATCGTAGCAGCCAGCGCTTTGGATTGTGATGCAAATTATTTGATCTCTGAAGATATGCAGAATGGTTTTTTTCTTGAAAATCGCCTGAAGATAGTAAGTGGGGTCAGGCCTGCGTTATTGTAGTTATTATGCCATCATAAAACAACCGTCATTAATAACAATAACTACAATAACGCAGGCCTGACCCCATATCCCCCCCGAAGGTCTGAGACTGAAACCCTACCATTGCCCGGCAGGCAAGCTGACCATTGGGATTGGCAGAAACCTTGAGGACAAAGGCATCACGGAAAAAGAAGCCCTGGTGCTGCTGGAGAATGATATCCGGGAGTGCATTGAGGATTTGAAAACCGTTTTCCAGGATTTTGAGGGATTGCCGGAGCCTGTGCGGCGGGTGATGGTGGATATGCGATTTAACCTTGGCCCCAACCGGTTCCGAAACTTCAGGAAAATGATCATGGCTGTTGAAAACCGGGATTTTATCAAGGCAGCAGCAGAAATGAAAGACTCCCGTTGGTACAATCAGGTGGGGCATCGGGCACAGACCCTTGTAAATATGATGACCGAAGTCTGATTCTGATTCTGATAAGAGTAAGGGGTCAGACCCCGCTTTAGCTTTATTTATTTTCCCTTGACATAGTCACCGACATTAAATATACAGGTTCATGATTTGAACAAGATTTCCAGAAAGCGCCTTTGTAACTTACGGGGCGGAGCTATATCCCCCAGGACCGAATCACCCCCCTATTCCATTGCTGAAACACGATAACATACACCTTCAACTTTTAAAGCTTTTGACCGAAAACCCCCACCGGTCCCAGCGGGAACTCAGCCGCTCCATCGGCGTGGCCCTGGGCAGTGTCAACTATTGCCTGTCCAGCCTCATCGACAAGGGCTATGTCAAGCTTGAAAATTTCAAAAAGTCCGACAACCGCAAGGCCTACGCCTACATGCTCACACCGGCAGGCCTTGAGCAAAAACTGCACCTGACCTATCGATTTCTAAAACGCCGCATTGGGGAATACGCCGAAATTAAGGCACAGATCAAGGAGTTGACCACCGATCTGGCCGACCAGGCCCCTGACCTGCTGGAAGAACTCAACCGCAAGGACCTCTTGTAAGCTCAGCTCTTTTCCGGGGTTCCACTTCTCTATAGGTGCGGAATATTCTCTATAGGTGCGGATCAAAAGGTGCGGATCAAATCAGGTCAAAGTCCGGTACCGTAAATTCCTTAAATTCCTTAAAGTGCTGTTTTTGACCCCCAAAAGTGGGGTTTAAGAGCCAAAACAGCCCTTATTTAAGTTGATTTCTGTTTAATAACAGCAACTTAGCGGGGTCAGACCCCGGTTAACAT
>JAVERV010000251.1:0-2993 GCA_034006945.1 Desulfobacterium sp.
AATTTTGCTATATGTTCATCTGCATTCTTTGGTAGTTGTGTATTTATCATTAAAACCCCTCATATCTCTTTATTTATCAGGTGATACCATTTATTATTGATTGCTCATAAATTTTCTATACTATTTTCAATAGGGTCCCAGTGTCAAGGAAAAAGAAGTTGAACTGCAACCCCACATATGATAATTTTCAGACAAAAGAACAGGACCGACAGGGCCGGAGTGCAACATGGCTTACGGTCTCAACGAAGCATGAAACACGATAGCTGTTAGCTGTTAGCTGTTAGCTAAAAGCTAATCGCTAACAGCTAAAAGCTGTTTCATATAAAAAAAGCCCACGGGGAGTTTAGTATGAAAACAGGATGTTACACGGCATTGATAACGCCATTTACAAATCAAGGAGAGCTTGATGCAGAAGGGCTTGACCAACTGATCAACTTTCAAATCACAAACAACATCACCGGCATTCTCGCAGCCGGAACCACGGGGGAAAGCCCCACTCTCAAATGGGAAGAGCATAACCGGGTCGTAGCCCATGTGGCAAAGGCTTCCAAGGGTAACTGCCTCTGCATCGCAGGTACGGGAAGCAACAATACCAGCGAGGCCCTGGATGCAGTCCGCCATGCAGCCAGAGCAGGGGTTGATGCGGTTCTTCTTGTGGACCCCTACTACAACGGTCCAAGTTCCCTGGAGATCCGCAGGGAGTACATCGAACCTGCTGCACGCTCATTTCCCGAAATGGAGGTCATCCCCTACATCATCCCGGGACGAACCGGGACTCAGCTTCTACCCGAAGATCTGGCCCTTGCGGCAAAGAACTACTCTAACATTTCCACGGTGAAAGAGGCCACCGGCGACCTTGACAACATGAGGCGAACCCGTGAATGCTGCGGTCAGGATTTCACCATCATGTCCGGGGATGACTCCCTGGTGTTCCAGATGATGACCGACCCTGGCATCAAGGCCTCTGGCGTCTTTTCCGTGATGTCAAACATTGCACCAAAGGCCATGACTGAACTTGTGATACTCCTCGACGAGGGGAAAAAGGAAGAGGCTGAAAAACTTCAAAAGGCCCTCACCCCCCTTCTCGATCTTGTCACAGTAACCACCTTTGAAGAGACATCCCTTGGACGGGTAAAATGCAGGGCCAGAAACCCCCTTGCCCTCAAGACATTGATGCAGGTAATCGGCATGCCGTCGGGGGGCTGCCGACCGCCCATGGGTAAGATGACCTGGCAGGGTCTGAAAACCGTTGTCAAAACCGCCCAAAAGATCCAAGATCAAAACCCTTGGATCTTCGCCCCTGTGGCTGAGTTCTTTGGGGTTGATATTGATGAGCGCTTGAACGATCCCAGATACGCCCGTGATCTGTGGTACAACTACGAAGACCTAGGATAACAAAACGATAAAACAACGGGGGCAGACATCACGTCTGCCCCCATATTTTTATTTGAAACTTGCCTTGTGCCGGTTATTTTCCAACCTCGGCATTGGCATTTTGAACTGCCTGCCTGGGCTTGATATCACCCTCGCCAAACAGGATGGTCTTCATCCAGTCAAATCCGAATTGAAGCAGTTCGATATCATCCTGCTTCATCCTTTCAACCCTTTGTCCATCTATGTCATACCTGTTAAGAAAGGTGCTTTCAAACACAAATTTTCTAAACTTATCTATATTGTAACAGGCAAGAAAGAACATTTGCTTGCTCTGCTCTGAAAGCTTGATGCTTGCCGGAACCGATTTTTTCCTTACGATCAGGTCTGTCCACCCAGCATTGATCTTGTCCCTTAAATCAACCCCCTGGTCTTCACGCCACTCGGCAACGGTCCACTCCTTCTCCTCTTCAAACCCAAGGCAATGCTCTTCCTTGACGGTGAAGAAAAACTCATCTGCAATGTTCTGCTCGTTTGCGTAGCTGAGGGATCCGACACCCAGGGGATAATAACGACAGGTGGAAGGCCTCTCCTCGTAGATGACACACCCCTCCTCGTCCCTGACAAAGGGACAGGATCGCCTGTCATCATCCAGAAGCTTCATGGTCACGATGGGAAGGTCTCCCTTTTCAAGGAGTTTAAGCTCTGTAAAAATGGCCAGGAACTCCTCGGAAGAAAGTTCAAGACGTTTCCTCATGGTCAGGATGTCATAGGGAGTAAGCATTATATCAATGCCCCGGCAACAACGTGTAAAGCACTCTACACCCTTATGACAGTCAAACTTAAACCGGGAATTATAGCCCATCTGCACCGGCATTATTGCCGAAGCAGGCTCGTTCTCTTTGTTACCTTTATCCATTACACACTCCTTTGTATTCTCCTTGGGGTTCAAATTGTTTCATGCTCCCATATAAAAATCTGGGTAAAAAGTCAATTTAAGACTTGACACTGGCAGGGCAAGGCTATACTTTTGAGCATATGCTTACCACACGTAGGAACCACAAAGGATACCATAATGATTATCACCATAGCCAGTGGAAAAGGAGGAACCGGCAAAACAACCGTAACCGTCAACCTTGCGGCATCGGCCCCGGCCGGTGAGGTAGAGGTTTTTGACTGTGACGTTGAAGAGCCCAACTCCCACATTTTTTTAAAACCTACAAATCTTGTAAAGAGCCCGGTATCAACCATGATACCCAAGGTCGACATGGAAAAATGCACCCTTTGCAAAGAGTGCGAAAAAATATGCCAGTTCTCGGCCATCGCCATTATCGGTAAAAAAGTTCTGACCTTTCCTGAGATGTGCCATTCCTGCCTGGGGTGCGAAATGGTCTGCCCGGAAGGTGCAATAACATCCTCCTCAAGGGAACTTGGAACACTTATCCAGGGAATCAACCCTGCCGGCATTGCCCTTACCTGGGGTGAACTTAGGGTTGGAGAGGCCATGTCTCCTCCCCTGATCGAACAGGTCAAGAAAAAGATCAACCCCCAGAAGAGTGCCTTGGTGGACGCCCCTCCGGGCACCTCATGCCCGGCCATAGCAGCTCTGAGGGACTCGGATT
>JAVERV010000253.1:0-2958 GCA_034006945.1 Desulfobacterium sp.
GAAACCGTTTTACCAGTATCGGCGATGATCTCGAGGAGCCTGCACGTGGCGTAAAGGGCGTCATCAAAACCGAAATAACGGTCCTTGAAGAACATGTGACCGCTCATTTCGCCTGCAAGCTCGGCATCCTCCTCTTTCATTTTTTTCTTGATCAGGGAATGACCCGTCTTCCACATTATGGCCCGGCCCCCGTGGCGTTCAATGTCATCGTACATGACCATCGAACATTTCACCTCGGAGATAAAGGTTGCGCCCGGTTTTCTCTTGAGAATCTCCCTGGCAAAAATCACCATGAGCTGATCCCCGTAGAGGATATTTCCCTTTTCATCAACCACGCCTATGCGGTCGGCATCCCCGTCATACCCGACGCCAAGGTCCAGTTTTTTTTCTCGGACAAGATCCATAAGCTCCAGCATGTTGGCCTTGACCGTTGGATCAGAAGGGTGGTTGGGAAAGGTGCCGTCCATGTCGCAGTAAAGGTCATGGACCTCGCAGCCCAAAGCCTTCAGGACCGGCAGGGCCGTGACGCCACCGGTGCCGTTGCCGGCATCGATGCCGATGCGGAGGGGTCGGCTGAGGGTGATGTTTTCCTGAATATAGGCCATGTAGGGAGCTATGGCATCCGTGGTTTCAAGCGCTCCCTGACCCTGGGCATAGGAGTCTGAGTCGATGATCCGTCTTAGCTCCTGAAGCCCTTCACTGTGAATGCTGTCATACCCGTTCATGAGCTTGAATCCGTTATACTCTGCCGGGTTATGGCTGGCCGTTACCATGGCCCCGCCCTGGGTCTTGAGATGATGAATGGCAAAATAGAGAACAGGTGTGGGACAGACCCCGATATCAATGACGTCACAACCGGTTGAGAGAATCCCCTCGATAAAGAGTGTCGAATAATTGTCGGAGGTCAACCTGCAGTCCCGGCCCACAACAACCCGTCGATTGTTGTCCCGCTCAAGAAAAGTTCCATAGGCCCGGCCGATCTTGACCACATCACCATCGTCTAACTCCTTGCCGGCAATACCCCTTATATCATACTCCCTGAAAATTCCCGGATTCATCTCTCCTCCTTATGTCCGCTATTCTTCTACTATTTCACGCCTTACCGATCAGACGGCAAGTCCCAATATAATCGTGATCACTCCAAGGGTCCAGCAATAGGGGGCAAACAAATGGAGCCTCCCCTTTTTGACAATTCTCATCAACACCACCAGGGCCAGGGTCCCGACAATAAAGGCGACCAGAGTGCTGAACAGGGTGATGAAATTAATGCCAATACCCGTGGCAAAAGAATCCTTGAGCATGAGCAGTTCGGCACCCACGATGGCGGGCATGGAGAGCAGAAACGAGTACCGGGCAGCAGTCTCTCTATCTACCCCTGAAAAAAGACCCGCAGCAATGGTGGCACCGGATCTCGAAATTCCCGGAATGACAGCAAGTCCCTGGCAGACTCCGATAAAAAGAGCGGTCCCGAACCCAATCTCCTCTACCTTTTTACCACCGGCCGGGGCAAGCCTTGTAAACCAAAGAAAGGTGCCCGTTACAAGGAGCATAAATCCCACAATCAACAATGAGGAAAAAAGCAGATCAACGTAGTTTTTTAAAATCAAGCCTATAATTGCCGTTGGAATGGAACCGACAATGATCAGCGCCGCAAGCCTTACGTCGCCATCCTCATCCACCGCCTGTTTTATTTTATCAATTGACCCGGCATTCATAACCAGCCGTCCAAGACTGACAAATATCCCCTTAATCTGTTCAAAAAAAACAACCAAAACAGAAAAAAGTGTTCCGATGTGAACGCTTATGTCAAACGAAAGTGCAGGCTCGCTAATACCGAAAAAATTCTGCCCAAGCACAAGATGACCGGAAGAACTGACCGGTAAGAACTCCGTAAGCCCCTGAAGAACCCCAAGCACAAGACCCTGATATAATTCCATGCCCCATCCCATAATATATTCCTGTCGATATTTTACCCCCGGCAAAACCGCCGAGGTTTCTCAATTGTTTAACTTGATCTAATACCGTCTATGGCAGGAAAGATCAAGATTTGATTGTTTGCACCAGCTATTCTAATTATGGGATGTCAGCATTGGGGACACCGGCTGCTGCCTATAGAGGAGAGTCAAAATGAAAACTGCTGTGTTTGCACAATAATTCTCATTTTTTTATTAACTTGATCCAGATCAAGGATTTCAATACAATAATGGGCTATTGTAGCTCCACAGTTAGAGATCGCATACATTAATCAACCATTCAAGGAGGACGAACATGTTCTGTTTTCAATGTCAGGAAACTGCAAAGAATCAAGGATGCACAATCAGCGGAGTTTGCGGCAAGAAAGAGGAAACTGCAAACCTTCAGGATCTTTTGATTTTCAACCTCAAGGGAATCGCCGTTCTTGCCCTCAAGGGAAAAGAGAGCGGGGTCGACATGACCACCGAGGCGGCCAGATTCGCATCAAAGGCCCTCTTTACAACCATCACCAATGCCAACTTTGACGATGACAGCCTTGTTGAATGGGTAAACGAGGCAGTAGCCTGTAAAAAGGCAATCGCAGACAAGCTTCCAGGCGACGTAGTAGGACAGCTCCACGACTCGGCCACCTGGTTTTCAACCAATGTTGAAGAATTCCAGGCCAAGGCTAAAACAGTAGGGGTCCTTGCAACAAAAAATGAGGATGTCCGATCCCTGCGCGAGCTTTTGATCATCGGTCTCAAGGGCATTGCAGCCTATGCCGAGCATGCAGCGGTTCTTGGCAAGGAAAAAGACGAGATCTACACCTTTATCCTGGAGGCCCTTGCATCCACAACCAAGGATCTGAGCGTGGATGAGATGGTTGCCCTGGTACTGAAGGCAGGAGAGGTCTCCGTGACCACCATGGCCACCCTTGACGAGGCCAACACCTCTGCCTATGGCAACCCGGAAATCACCGAGGTTAATATAGGCGTCGGCGACCGC
>JAVERV010000254.1:0-2928 GCA_034006945.1 Desulfobacterium sp.
ACAATAAAGCAGGAGATGCCCTCATGGGGCCTGGCATCCGGGTCGGTCCTGGCGTAGACCAGAAAATAATCAGCCCCCTCTCCGCCTACGATGAAACGTTTCTGGCCGTTTAACAGAAAATGATCCCCCATATCCCTGGCCGTGGTGGTCGTCCCAAAAAAATCAGACCCGCCCCTGGGTTCGGTAAGACATTCAGCGGCAAAGATCTCGCCTGCCAGAAGCGGCCAGACATATTTTTCCTTCTGAGCATCATTGCCATGGAGAATAATGGCATCGCAGACAAGTTCCGCACCAACCCCGAATGTGCAGGCAAAAATATAACCCAGCATCCCCACCTCTTCCATTACCATGCAGGTGGAAACCCAGTCCATTCCCCTGCCGCCCCACTTTTCGGGATATCGGCATCCCATGAGATTTCGTCTTCCGGCTTCCCTGAGGAATTCCTTTGGAAACTCAATCTTATCGGCATCCATGTCCAATATCATTTTACGGGGAATTGATTTTACAAAGTCCCGGGTTTCGTCTCGAAGTTTTTTCTGCTGATCATTTAAAAGATAATCAAACATCTGTATTCTCCTTGTTGATTTATAATGCTAAAAAGAATTCTCAGGAATGTCAACAGCCGCAGAACAGCCGGAAAGGATGGAATCCATTCTTCCCTGGCTTATGGGCAGAACAGATTCGATAAAAAACTTTGCCGACTGGATCTGCCCCTGATAATATGCGGCATTGGCGTTCTTCTGATAGATTTTGTCGATCTCTGCCTCATCCTTGCCTGCAATGATGGTTTCAAGCTTTGTTGCTGCAACCGTTGCCCTCCACAAAAGCATCCAGGCACACAGCGAATCACCCACCACCTCAAGAAAAGGTGTTGCATGGGCAAATCCTGTTTTGAACCGTTCTGACATAGCTGTTTGTCCCATGTAAAGGGCAAGTTCACCAAGCTTATTCACCTTGGACTCCAGGAGATCCCCGAGGGGTGCAACCATTGGGATCTCTTTTGCCCTGGCAATGGCCTGGTTCATCTCAGCAAGGACGTTCATAAATACACTCCCTTTTTTCATGCCAAGCTTTCTTCCAAGGAGATCCATGGCCTGTATTCCGTTGGTGCCCTCGTAGATCGGGGCGATCCTTGCATCCCTGTAAATCTGTTCAACGGGGAAGTCCCGAGTATAGCCATAACCGCCAAAAACCTGGATCGCCTGGGAACAGACCTCAACCCCCTTGTCCGTAGCATAAGCCTTGATCACCGGGGTGAGAAAATCCAGCAGTTCTTTTGCATATTCTCTCTCCTTTTCCGACCCTGCGGAAGCTTCAGTTTCAACGAGGCTCATTCCGTAGTACATAAGACTGCGGATGCCCTCCACATGGGCCTTCATCCACAAGAGCATACGTCGAACATCTGGATGCTGAATAATGGGAACCTGGGGTGCCGAAGCATCCATAATATTCTCAAGTGCCCTTCCCTGGAGGCGCTCCCTGGCATAGTTCAAGGCATAAAGATAGGAGGCCGAAGCGCAGTTTAGCCCGATTCCCCCAACCATAAGCCTTGCATCGTTCATCATCTGGAACATCACCTTCATGCCCTGATTTTCCTGGCCCAAAAGAAGTCCACGGCATTTACCACTGCCTCCATAGGTGAGACTGCAGGTGGCACTGCCGTGGATACCCATCTTATCCTCTATTCCAGTGCAGACAATGTCATTATTCTCGCCAAGGCTTCCATCCTCGTTTACCCAGATCTTTGGAACGATAAAGAGCGATATTCCCCTGCTTCCAGCAGGAGCACCTTCGATCCTTGCAAGGACCGGGTGAATGATATTGTCGGTGAGATCCTGTTCGCCGGAGGTGATAAAAATCTTGCTGCCTGTGATGGAGTAGGTGCCGTCATCATTTTTCCTTGCGCTTGTGGTCAAAGCACCCAGATCTGACCCGGCCCCTGGTTCCGTGAGATCCATGGTGCCGCCCCACTCTCCTGTATACATCTTCTTCAAAAAAAGTTCTTTCTGCAGTTGTGTACCAAACACCTCTATCATTCTTCCTGCTGCATGGCCTTCAAATCCATACAGTCCAAAGGCATAGTTTGCACCGGAAAGATACTCCGAGGCAGCATGGGCAATCATAAAGGGGAGGCCCTGTCCGCCAAGATCCGGGTCCGCTGTCATGGCGGTCCACTCCCCCTCAACAAAGAGTTTATAGGGACGCCTGAAACATTCTGGAACATGAACCTTGCCGTTCTCAAAGGTAGCTCCGTTCCTGTCCCCCTCGGTCAGGGTTGGAAGAATCTCCTTGATGGCAAATTTTCTTGCCTCGGATATGATCATCTTAAACGTCTTTTTATCAAAATCATTATATTTCTCGATATCACATAATTTTTCTGCCTCAAACTGCTCAAATAGAACAAAATCGATATCCCGCTGTTCAGCAATAACCTGTGCCATTTAAAAGACTCCTTTTTTTTTATAAATAAGAAACGCCCGTCGAAACATCATTGTGCGAATATAGACGTTAGAGCCCTCTTTGGTTTTCCTGACCGGAACATTCTAAACCAAAGGGTCGAAATATTTAAGAAGTGTCAAAGTGACCCCCGACGTTTTGCGTTCCGGTCAGGATAACCAAAGGGGGCGGAATGAAACTAATGCCCGCCCTGTACCATTCAAGAAACTTGAAACAAAAGACAAGAAACAAGGTGTGACCTTACTCAAGTTTCATTCTTCGTTGTGTCCGCAGGACATGTGGGTTATATGAAACTTGCGCCAAACTGGTTGACGACAGCAGGTAAGGGCGGCCACAAGGGGCCGCCCCCTTGTTTTTTTCAAATGGTTCCATCTCTTTCAAAACCATTGATCTCCTCCTTGGAATAACCAAGTTCAGCAAGAACCTCATGGGTTCTTCCCCCGAATTCATCAGGCGGAGTTCTTATGGCAC
>JAVERV010000255.1:0-2925 GCA_034006945.1 Desulfobacterium sp.
TGAAGTCCGGGGGCTGGGCATAGGTGAACCTGCCGGGGTTTTCCATTACCCATTGTTCAAGGGTTGCGAGACTGTTGAAGGGCCTTTCCATTTTTGCACTGTCGTAAACAAAGACAAACTGGGCCTTGCCATAGGGAACCTCATAGTCTTCAACGGGAAATCCAAAGTCGAACTCAACCGTTGCTGGATCGACATATGCCTTGAAATTAGGGAGCTTGTCTGCAATGGGTCCAAATATAAGACCCGCCTGACGGGCATTTTTGAAATTTTCACCGTTTATCCACACGAGATCCATGGTGCCGCTCTTTTTCCCGGCCTGTTTTTCGGTGAGGAGCTTGTTGACAAACACCTCAGCATCCATGGGTACCCGGTTGAGTTTAATGTCAAATTCTTCCTTCACCGTTTTGGTCACATACCCGTCGATCCAGGCGTTGATGGTGGCTGAACCGCCCCACATGTAGAAGTTGACCCTTGTACCCCTGGCATTTGTCAAGGCCTCATCATAGGATAACAACTCCTGCTGGGAGGTCTGTCTCTGGCAGGAGAGGGTCAACAGAGCCATACCCAGCATAAATAGTCCCAGCATAAAAAGTGTTTTTTTCATCAATTTTCCAGCATCCTCCATATAAGCACAATATTAACCACGAAAGGCACGAAAAAACACGAAAGGGAAAGGCATCCTTCAAATCAAGGAATAATCTCATACAGTGTAAAGCGGGAAATGAAGAATGCCAATAGAAAGAGCTATTGTTTCGTGCTTTTCGTGGTTAAAACATTTTTCTTTGATCTCCTCAAGTCATATCAGGAACTCTCATTTAGATGTCAGAATACGATGGACAATAAGATCAACCCTGTCACCGGTTTGAAACCCGTTGTAAAGCGCATGAATATGGATAATCGTGTCATTGTTTTTTAAATGATAGCTGATGTTGGTCCCAAAGAAAACGATTTTTACGATTTTCCAGGGGCCTTCGCCATTGTGGGCGATCGTTGCAGCTTCGGCCCTGAAGAAGTAATCCCCGGTGGAAAAATCAAGGTTCGCCCCTGTTCCATTGTTAATCATCTTTACCTTGCCCAGGATATCGGGTGTCAGCCGGTTCACATGGCCAAGAAACGCTGCTGCCTTGACGGATATGGGTTCATGGAAAACCCTTTCAACCCGGTCGAGCTGAATAAGTTCGCCATCTAGCATGATTCCCATGCGGTCGGACATGCTGAACGCCTCGGCCTGGTCGTGCATCACGCAGATGGTGGTGGTGTTGAATAGCTTCTGGGTGTTGCGGATAAAAAGAGCGGTGTCCGCCTTGAGGTTCTTGTCAAGGTTGGCAAAGGGTTCGTCCAGCAGCAGAACGCCAGGGTTTATAACCATGGCCCTTGCAATGGCCACCCTCTGTTGCTGACCGGCACTCAGCTCTTTTGGATATTGATCGACCTTTTCCATGACCTGGAAGCACTCCAGCATCTCCATCACCTTTTTTCGGATGACTCTTTTTTCAGTTCGGGTAGCTCGAAGCCCAAAGGCCACGTTGTCAAAAACTGTCATGTTGGGAAAGAGCAGAAAATCCTGAAACACCATGACAGCAGGATTTCTATTTGCCGGGCCTGTTTCCTTAAAGACGATTTCACCGGAATCAGGCGTTTCCATGCCTGCAATTATCTTTAAAAGGGTGGTTTTACCCACACCCGAAGGGCCGATAAACGAGATGATCTCTCCCCTGTCCGCCGTAAAGTTGATATCTTTAAGGATCTTTTGACCGTTAAATGATTTATTGACCTCTTTTACTTTAAAAAACATTTAATGTCGTCCAGGTAGGTTTTGATTTTTTCAAAGGTGAATTTGTCCTTGAGGGTGCGTTTGGGGTCAGTGTATTCAAACCAGGCCATATAGCACCAGCTCAAGGCCCTGAGCAGGATGGTTCGTTCAAGGATGGCCGTTTTAAACTCAAGCTCTTCAAAGGGAAAATCAGGCAGGATCAGCCGGTAATAATTCCTTAGAAAATCAATCCTTTGATCTGGCGTAAACCTGAAATCGGACTTCCACAGGGTGGTGGTGGGAATGAGAAAATGGGCAAGATCCTGGTACCTGCACGAGACAACAGCCTTTTCCCAGTCCACGAGAAATCCTCTGTTCTCCTTATCTTGGTTATCCTGGATGATGAAATTACCCGAATTGACCTCGGTGTTGACCATGCAGAGGGGCTCATTGGCAAACAGCGCCCCGTGGTCATTGTTGAGCCGTAAAATTTCTCCGTGATAGTCGAGAAGCCGCTGTCGTTGCTCTTTCATCGGATGAAGGGGATATCTTTCGATTAAACGAAGACTTTCGCCTGCGATATCCTGGATGGGGTTTTCCTGAACCACCAGATCCCGGGAAACAGGCAAACCATGGATGGCGGCAAAGATCCCGGGAACCTGGTCGAGATCCCGGGTAAAATCAAACCGCCTGCCCGGTATGAACTCCATAAGCATCACCCCTCCGAGGGGCGAATCCGACGCCACAAAAAAGGGCCTGGGGGTTGCGCCGGATGGTTCAACGGCCTTTAATACATTATACTCATATCCAATCTGATCCGCCTGATTGATCTGGCTGCCGTGGTTGATGCGAAAGAGGTATTTTGTCCTGCCGGAAACCACAAGGTGGTTTTCATTGTACTCCCCGGCGGCCAGGAACGATACCTTGTCCACCCGGTCAAGCCAGCCGTTTTCCAGGATAATGTTTTCAATGGTCCTTGAAATTGTCAGTTCCTCCGTGGGTAACAAATTCCTGGTATGATAGAATTATTTTCGTTGAAATAATTGCCCTGCAGTTTTCATACTCGATTATCAAGTTTTTAAACTTGATAATATAAGGGATTCTGTTTGGTCGGGTCAACAGATAATACTCCGGGCCTCGTCCCTACAAGTCCCTTCGACGTAGAATAAGCT
>JAVERV010000067.1:0-19596 GCA_034006945.1 Desulfobacterium sp.
AGTTTGCCTCACGGCTCACTCTCCTGGTCTTTCGACCAAGGGCTTCATTGTTCCCCAGGCTTCACACAAAACCGTTACCAGCAATGCATGCCGGGGTAAGAAACTGCCGGTGATACGGCAGGTTAAACTGTGTTTATTAACAATAATATCAGTGACTTCAGTTCGCACTTGGTTAAACGCCCTGTGCGGACCCGCATGCAGGGTGTTGTGGGGGCTGGGGGATTAAAACCCCCGGCTACCCGATTATACAAAACCCTGTTTTCAAATATCCTCTTCTAAAAGCTGCCCATTCTCAAGCAGCCATTTTTTTGCCTTATCCATTTTTGGTGTCTGCGCACGGATGATGTTCCAAAAACGTGGGGTATGGTTTGCTTCTAACAGATGGGCCAGCTCGTGGATAATCACGTAATCCACGACATACATCGGGGCTTTAATGAGTCGCCAGTTGAAATTTATGTTATCTTTGAGTGTGCATGAGCCCCAACGATAGAGGTTATCAACGATTCTGGCATTGGCAAATGTTACGCCAAGATCATTGGCAAACTTTTTGGTACGAGGCAGGATTTTCTCCCTGGCCTTGTTCATATACCAGTTGCGCAGGACCTGCTTGCGCTCAGCGGAAAGCCTAGCCGGGATCAGAAAACGTTGCTCGAAACGAATCTCTTCCGAGCTGTTTTGAACCACTTCGATCTGATAGTGACGTCCCAGGTAGAGTGCAGATTCGCCATTGACCAACTCTTTACCTGGTGGATGAGGCAAAGCGTACTTTTGCGCATGTCTGGTTTTTTCATAAATCCAATGCCGCTTTGACTCGATAATAGCCCTAATCTTTTCCTCCGAGGTGGATTCTGGGACGTGCACCACAACACTGCGATCCCGTTCTACGGTAATGGTCAACTTCTTTCGTTTTGGTGACCGCTTTATGGTATAGACCAGTTCCATGTTTACTCCGCGTAAAGAATCACATCATTATTCTTTTCGGCAATTTCCATTACCCTATTGATGATTTGGGTGCGATTTTTGAGTAAATTTGGCAGGTGTGCAAAGGCCGGCTGCAAGAGTGTCGCTTGAATATCGGCCTTGAGTTTGTTGCGGGCAGGAATGCTTTCCCAAAAATCGGTAAGTTGCAATTCCATTTCAACAACCAGGTAAACCTGCTGAGCAAGATCAACAAGAACAGCTATTTTATCCTCTTGGCTTAAGCCATAAGACGCGACAGTTTCTGCAACTTCAAACATATTTTCTTGATTATCTGGCACCAGATCAAATATTTCACGTTTGAAACACCTGAAAAAGGGCATCTGTTTTTTTCGGTGGAGGCCGTAGGTAGGCTCCTTGCTGACGTTTTTGATACGCTCCCGCAGCTTTTCCAGCTCCTCATAGATTTTTTTCCAATTATCACGAAAATCCTGGAAAATCTGGGCCAGTGCCTCGGCGAAAGAGGCCTGTAAATCCGGATCGTCATCCAACTCAACATCCAGGTGGTGGCGAATGGCGTGTTCTATTTCCGCCGCCTTGGTCTTGGTGCGGTGACGCTTGCTGACATTTTTTTCAAAATCTTCATCAAGGATTGAAATGGGCTCAATTTTTTGATCAATACTTTTAGATTCCAAATATTTGTCGGTAATCGTGCGAAGTTTGGGCGGTATACCCTTCATGCTCAAACGTTCATCCCGGAAATGTTTTCCGGCCAAAACATTGATTTCCGCCAGAGCGTTATAGTCGCTCATGAAATCCAACGCCTGCCGGGCGGGAAAGACCAGGTTCATGCATTTCGTGAAATTCTTGAAGGCCTGAATATAATCAAAGCGCAAATCTTCATTATAGAAAACATCAAAAAACGCATCAAGGTCCGTGATGTCCGTTAAGCCGCTTTTTTCGAGCAGGGCCATAATTTCGGTACGGCTGTTTTCAAGGTTGCGAAGTTCCTCTTCCGGAAAACTCAGCGTATCAAGGATCTCTTTTTGTTCCCGTTCGTCATAGGCATCAATAGCTCTCTTCAGATGATGCCCCACACCGACATAATCCACAACAAAGCCTTTCTCTTTTGTGTCACCGCAAACACGGTTCACGCGGGCAATGGCCTGGAGCAGGTTATGCTGGGTAATAACTTTATCCAGATACATGACCTGTTCAACAGGTGCGTCAAAACCGGTAATCAGCATCCAGTTGACGATGAGAATACCCACATCTCCAGAGACACCTTTGTCATCACCTCCAAAGCCGAGTTTAAAGCTCTTGATACTGCGCTCATGCCTTGACTGGTCGGCATACTTTTTTAAATGAGGAAGATCATTATGGCCCCCCGAAATAATAACGTCGGACTGCAACCTTTTGAGCTGTTCAAGATTTGGATCAGAGGGGTTCCCGGTTTGCAGTGTTTCCGCTTGTGCTTTTACAGCAGCATCAATATGTTTTTTGTAACGCACCGCAGCTTCCCGTGATGTTGCCACAACCTGCGCCTTGTACCCGTTGGGAAAGACATGGGTGAGGTAGTGTTCAACCATATCCTTTGCCTTGGCTTCGATGGTCGCCTCGGCTTCAAGATAGGCATTCCGTGACCCATAACCGAGTATTTGCAATCGTTCTTGCAGGTTATAGTCGCTGAATATATCTGCAAATGCCTGATCCATGCCCGCCTGATCAACCACTTCCGCATTATGGGTGCGGCCTTCGTAGACAATCTCCAGGGTGACCCCATCATCGATGGCCTGGCGCATGGTGTATTTGTCGATGTAATCGCCAAAGACCCGTTCCGTCTTGTCTATCGGAGTGCCGGTGTAGCCTAGGTGAGAGGCATTGGGGATTCCCTTATCAAGGTTTGCCCGGAGACGTTTATACTGCCCACGATGGGCCTCATCTGTCATGGTGAGGATATGGGGACTGGTATTGAGCTGGGGAAAGGTTTCTGTCAGATCTGTTTCACGAAATTTATGGATCATAGCCATCACCAGATCCGAGGTGTCAGAGCGGAGCAGTTCTTTCAGTTTTTTGATGCTGTCCGCCACTTTAACCGTAAAACCGATACCTTGGCTGGTTTCATGAAGCTGGTCTTCCAGCTGGGTGCGGTCGGTTACAAATACGATTTTCCAGTTGGACAGCGCTGCATGTTGATACATTTCCCGGACCATAAACATCATTGTAAGCGACTTGCCCGACCCCTGGGTATGCCAGATGATACCACTGCGCTCACGCGGACTTTTCCCCTGGAGCAAACGCTGTATGGCAAGTTTTACCGCACGAAACTGCTGATAGCGGCCGACAATTTTGATGGTCTCTCCTTTGTCATTGGATGTAAACAGGGTGAAGGTATGGATCAGGTCGAGCAGATTCCTTTTATCCAGCATACCCGCTACCAGACGCTGCTGATCGTTGGGACTGCTTGATCCGTGGTCAAGGTCATCCAGGGTGCGCGGATAGGGATCGGCCCAGCGGTAGAAATGTTTTTCACTGTGGGTAGTAATTGTTCCGAACTTGGCTTCCTGGCGACAAGTGGCAATGATGATTTGATTGAAATAGAAAAGTGGCGCACTGCCTTCACCTTTGGCCCCGCGCTGTTCGCTGTAGCGCAGGATCTGATAGATGGCCTCAAAGATGGCGTCTTTGACTTTGGGTGATTTGCACTCAATCAGCACCACCGGCAGACCATTCACAAATAAAACAATGTCCGGAATGATATGATGCTCGGTGCCTAAGATCCGGACCTTGAACTGACAAACTGCGATAAACCGGTTGTTCTTCGATGGGTCCTTATCAAAATCGATAAACCGCACCGTCGGGCTTTGCTCTCCTGTTTTGCGGTTTTCGCTGACGCTGGTGTTTTCCAGCAGCAGATGGAGTGCGTATTGATTATTCTCGACAAGCCCCGTTCCAGGAAAACTTGCCGTCAACTGTTTGGCGACCTCTTCAACCTGATCATCCTCCAGCCAGGGATTGATCATCTTGACCTGCTCCCGCAGCACCTTTGGCATGACCACTTCGGTGAAATTGTCGCGGAAGGTATAGGCCGGTGCCTGCTTCTCATCAGTTAAATCGATAATTTCCCAGCCAAGGCCGGAAAGCTGATCGAGCAGCGGCTTTTCCACATGGTTACGCTCATCAAGCTTATATGTGGCAGCATTTGACTTCATGACTAAATCCCATAGTGCTGGCTTAATCTGTCTAATACATCAGAATGATTTTTCTTTAAATCGCTCAGGGACCATGTGTTGTGCTTATTTAAAACGCGCAGTGAGTTTGGACATGTATTAATGCGCTTCTGAAAATATCTTTTTTTCTTCTCTGCATAATCAAGCCGGCCCTGTGATGTGTTCTTCCGGGTTGAAATCAAAACAAGGTTCCCCAGCCTGTCGGTCCATTCTCTACGATCTTCGTCAGAAAAACCTATTTTCCATTGACTATTATCAGCAGGATGCTGCGGCAAGATATGCTCTACAGAAAGCGTTTCGATACCCATTTTATGGCTGTCATCGTGATAGAGATAATCAAGCTTAAGAAGCAAGTAACGAGTGAACCTTCTGCCATATACAGCCGAATCTATAGCCTTTACAAATGAATCTTTATCAAAGCTAAAGGCAACATCACCAAGCACCGCATCAGCAGTGGAAGCGTTTTCGATAATTTTTATTAACTGGTTCATATTTTCAATACGCATGGTCGGCGTAAATTGCACAATCCAGTCGGCACTGAATTTATTATCCAGCAGCACCAGAAAATTCATGATTCTAGTGTAACCGAATTTTTCATAATACCTTAACAGCGGAGGTACCCAATCGGTGGAAGGCAATCCGGACAACATCACTTTCAGCAGATTATCGAAACGGAAATTATTGCCCGTATGGGTGTAATTATCATTTTCAAACAGCGCGTTGAATATCTTCAGATAACGCCCAATGAGCTCAAAGGTCTCTTTACCTTTTTTGAGTAATGCCGGTTTTGGCTGACCGGTGGTCTTATCCTTTTCCCGTGGATTGTAGATTTTATGCTCAAACTCATCCAGCAGGCTTAGCCGAGCCTTTTCCTTCACCAAAATGGTTCGAATATAATTGAGGAACCGATCAAAACCATCACCCAGTTCGCCTTCAGACTCCTCCCACAGCTTGGCATATTTTTCTTTATCCTTATCGGTCTGCAGCGCACCCAAATTCTGGGATTTCAGAATATCGCTGTTTCGAAGCGGAACACCGCGATCATTTAAAATGGTAAAGAGGCGGAACGCATCATCCAGATCCTCAGTGGCAACATAAATCAAGAGCACATTATTTGATAGAAAGGTCAAAAAATCGATCAGATCGACGCTGTTCTCTTTGAGATATTTTTGGATCTCCAAAATAGCGGATGCCATATTTCGTATTGAAGGGTCTTCTTTGCTTTGTGCAATTTGGTTTAACTCATCTGTTTCTAATGTGCCATCTGCTTGCTTGACATAGGTATCCACAAAATCCTGCACTGAGTCGCGGATAGCAAAGGTAATCCGGGTGCGCTCAGGAATATTTATTATTGAATCTCCTTCTTGGTAAATAAACTTATCGCATCGATTTTGCACATTTTTGGCTTCACTCATGTCCCGAATACAGGCAAAAAGTATTAAAAGCGTGGTCATGCGCTGCTGACCATCGAGTAGGTCGTTCTCATCGTATTTCAGATCGGTCGCTGTACCCGCGCGCTTGGCCTGAAAAACAAAGGAACCCAGAAAATATTCCTGATCCGGTTTGTCCGTCTGGGCAAATGTAAGGTCGTCAAGGAGATCATTAATTTCATCTTTTCCCCAGATATAGGGCCGCTGATATTCGGGTATGCGAAACCACATCGTTGAAAAAATGTCTTTCACCAAAATTTTTCCGCTTTTAATCTCTTTTTTTACAGCCATATTAATTCTCCAAATTGTGCAGTTTTCCTTACGCTTATGAGCCGACCTCCATCGTTTCCAGTAACGGCGTCACCCGCACCTTGCCGGTGAGCAGGTCTTGCATCAGTGCAGTTTTCAACCTTGATAGCTTGATAAGTATGGTTTCATTATCGCAAAGATGATCCGAAATACTCCTTAGACAATCTTCGATATTTCTCATTTCATCCGGAGGGGGAACGGGTAGCCGAGTAGATCGCAACGTCTCTGATCGGATTGATGCCATGATTCCACCTTGCTCATCTTGAGCGAAATGATTGAGTACCCATGGCGAATGGTTTATCTGAAAACAGGCGACATCCGGAGAATAACGTAATTTATTCAGCGATATGGTCCATACATGTTTTGAAGACAACGCTTCACCAATATCATCTGGGACTACACAACAGCGTCCCACTGTCCCCATGATCGTGACCATAAGGTCCCCTGGTCGAACGAGGTAGCGGTATAATTGTTTTGCTTTCGCTGGTGAAACGAACCGTTTGTAATCTCGGACGAATTGCTCTGGAAATACATTATCAATGCCCAGTAAAGGCACACCCGTATCGACCAACTCCTCTTTCAGCAATGCGCTACCAAATGGTCCGCTTCTCATTGGTGGATCAACGTCATCAAGCAATGACTCAATATCTGCGATTTTCCACTCCACCGGAATACGCCCCATTGGTGAATCCTTGAACTCATGAGTTTCTTCGGAGCGGAGGTTACCGTGTTCATCGATGCCCCGGGTGAGAAGATCCTGCATCAGACCGGTCTTGATCCGCTGCTGCTTGGCAATCAAGCTTTCCGTCTGCTCAATGGCCTGATCGACCTTGGAAAGAACTTCGGCGATTTTGGATTGTTCGGGTTTATTTTCAGGTAATTTAATAATAATTGAACGTAATGCGCTCTGGTTTAACTTTGCCCGTGTACCACCAACAATAAAGGGCTGTACGTCTTTGTGCTCAAGAGCATAAAATATTGCATCCTGAGAAAAACCAGCCTTAGCTCTCAATACATGAGCATGGTTGTTGACCCAGCTCTTACCCTCAATTCGATATGCAATAGGTATTGTGGCAAATTCGTCAAACCGGCCACCATCTTCTGCAATAAGAATCAGAGGCTCGTCAAAAATAAAATCATCGATATAGCCTTGTAGGCCATTAGCACCATAATAAGGGATGTCACCCATTCGTTTTTCACGATCTTCTGAATTAACGGGTATACGCCTGTTGTCGAGAATGTCACAACATTCTTCTATTTTCCATGCTGACCATTCTTGAGTTGTATTCATGGCAAATACCCCAACCCTTTTAGAAATCCATTCAATTCATCAAGAGCTGTTTTCCGTTGCTGCTCAAGCTTCCGGCTGCTGATCGCATATTTATTCCAGAGGTTTTCAACTCCAAGAATCAGTGAACGTTTTTCCGTGTTGAGATACCGATCCAGTTCTCGACTGGCAATGTCATACAGTTTTTTCAGAATGAGTCGTTTGGCCTCTTCGACAGTCAGTTGGCCGCCGATTTCCGTCAGCAGGGCATCAGTTCGAGCAATGCGTGCCTGCAAGGCTGCCTTGTCTTTTTGCAGGGCGGTGATTTTTTTCTTATCCACCTTATTGCCTGCATCAAGTTCGGCCATTTGTTTATCAACCTGCCGAATCAGTTCCCGGTTTTCATCAGTGAACCCTTCAGCGCCCAGACGTTTCAATTCGAGTTTCAGTTTCAGTTCAATGGTTTTCTCTTTCAGTGCGGCCTTGGCGTCCTTGATTTTTTTCTCGATTTTTTTGATGGCGGCATCCAGTTTTTTCAGCTCATCCATCTCCCGCCTGGCCGACGCGCCGGGTGTGTCCTTCAAATCATCGATGAGTGCCTTCAATGCCTTTTTGATAACGGCGGCAGTGACCTTCTCGTTTTCATCCGGCTCGTAGGCAGATGTCTCCTGGGCGATTTCGACGGCCTCGGCCAGCTCGCTTTGCAGTTCGCTGATTTTGACATCCAAAGATTCGATAGCGTCTGCCTCGGTCTGGAAAAATTGTGCAATCAGATATTCATCGGGGATCAGGGTGTGATGCCAGCCGGTGGAAACAATGGTTTTCAAGTCGTAGCGAATCTGTTGCCACCAGTTCACAAACACGCCTGCGCTCTTGAATTCGTCCAGTACGTTAAGGGGGACCGTTTTGTCCTTGAGTGTTGTCAGCAGCTCAAGGCGGACATCCGGCATTTTTTTGCCGATGCCATTGCCGTTATTGACCCGTTCAAGCTGCGCAAAACTGTTCTGCGCCACCTGCCACCAATCCTCAAGGGCTTGCGCGTGGGTGGCAAGCGTCTGCAAAATGGCTGGATCGGCTTCGATAAATTTTTTGATATCCGACTTATCCTGAATGGTATCCTTAAAGGCGAGGTACTTTGGACGTTCCGCTTGAAAGAGGCTTTCAGCGGCGAGGCTAAAACGGGCAAAGTCCCCATGTCGCGCAGTTACTTCATCTTCCGGAATGCCGCCCAGGAGATGGGCTTGTACGTCTTCGGGTTCCGGTTCCGGGGTGTTATCGACATAGCGGCGAATGTTCAGGTTGTATTCGTGTTTATCAACGATCTCGGAGGTGTTGACCAGGCGGCTGTATTTGGGGAGTTCCTGTTTCAGGGTGAAAATGGTGTCGATCTTCTCGATGTCTTCCGGGCGTAGCTTGTTTTGATTTTTACCCTCGGCAAATTCACGGTCTGCGTTAATGAAGAGGATTTTCCCCTGCAAATGATCGGGCTTATTTTTGTTGCAGACCAGCACACAAGCGGGGATTCCGGTGCCGTAAAACAGGCCTTGCGGCAGGCTGATGATGGCCTCGATAACGTCATCGTTAATGAAGATTTCACGGATCATCTTTTCCTTGCCGCCACGAAACAGCACCCCATGGGGCATGATGGTGGCCATGTGACCATCACCCTTGAGGCTAGCCAGCATGTGCTGGACGAACATGAGATCCGCTTTTTTACCGGTCTCGGGACACCACTCCCGGAAACGCTCGGGAAATTTAACGTTAGCTCGACTGTAGTTCTGGGAAAAGGGAGGATTGGCCAGTACCCGGTCGAATTTACGAATCTGACCATTCTCGAGAATTTGCGGGTCTTCCAGGGTATCGCCGTTTTCAATGGTAAAGCGGCTGATGTTGTGGAGGATCATATTCATATTGCAGATGGACCAGACCGTGCCGTTGGAATCCTGACCATAAAGGGCAAGGTCATTAGGATCCTGACCCTGTTCTTCCACATATTGATGGGCCTGAATCAGAAAACCGCCTGAGCCGACCGTGGGGTCATAAATGATATTGCCTGCCTGTGGCTTGACGAGCTGCACCAGCAGGCGAACTACTTCGGCGGGGGTATAAAACTCACCCCCTTTTTTGCCTGCACTGTCGGCAAAATATTTAATCAGGTATTCATAGGCCGCCCCGAGAAGATCAGGAAACTCAAAATTGTCATTTACCAGGACAAAATTGGGCTGATTGAAATGGTCGAGAAGGTCTTTCCATTTCTGATTAGAAATTTTTGTTTTCCCTTTGATTTCATTGAAGTTGATGTTGTTTTTTAATACTCCGGCAAGGGAATCATTTTCATCTTCAATGGCGGCAATGGCCTTGTTGAGCATATTGCCGATATCGTGCTTTAGATCTTTCAGGGCTGGAACACTATTACCATCCTTATTCACCCAGGACTCGTGCCAGCGGGCACGTTTGGGAACGTAAAAGGTCTCGCCGTAGGATACCTTATCCTCAAGGAGTTCATCAACCAGGTCGGGTTGATCCTTCAGGTGGGCATAGGTTTCATGGCGAAGCTGGTGCCGCTTGCGATCAAATTCATCCGAGAGCCGCTTCAGGAAAAGCATGCCGAAAATGAATTCCTTAAACTCCGAGGCATCCATCTTGCCACGTAAAATATCGGCAGCTTTCAGCAGAAAGGATTCAAGCTGGGAGAGAGTGATTTTTTCTCGATTCAAAGTAACTCCTTACTGATATTATTTGTTTAACCACCTAAATCACCGGCTTGCCCGGTGCATTTGGCTTGTTGAAATTTATAATACAAAAATCGAGGTGACCTCAAGCCTCAGTCAACTGCGCAAATCTTACCCCCATACCTTTGATAATTATGTGATTAGCACAATCTCCTCTTCCTTGAACCAATCCTCTTTTATAACGTGATTCTTTACCTGTTCGGGTTCGGGTGTGTAAGCAACAAGAGCAAGGCTGTCTTCGGCACGGCTGCATGTGACATAGAAAAGGCGTCTTGTACGATCATTTGAGGTATCCTGTCCTGGATTTTTTCTTCCGGTATTTTGTTTTGCCCCAAAAAGCTTATCATAAGAAAACCTGAATCCTCGGGCTTCAAAATCATCCATGATCACACAGACTCGTGAAAATTCTAAACCCTTAATACCTTGATGGGTATCGTACTGAGCCTCCCCTTTAATGTATTGACTGTAACGTTCAATTTGATCGAAAGGTGTTTCAAGAAAATTACTCCACGCCACCAACTGATCATTCTTATCTTCAACTTCTTCGGCGTCTTCGAATTCTTCTGTAGGATCTTCAACGAACTTTGCAAATGTGCGTAGAATTTCCGGGAATTTGAATAGATTTGTCTCATTTACCGTTTTTAGCACTTGTAAAAAAGTAGGAATATTCTCTTCAGACCAAAGAGCGGTTAAGGCGTTCATTGCCAACTTCGCTTTTTTGATTTGACTTATTTGATCATCAGCGCATGCTTCAAGAGCTTTTTTTTCAAGTAAAGGAGAGTCTTTGCGAACTATCGATGCCACAGCAAAACTATTGTCATTTTTGTGGGCCTTGATTAAAGGCAGGATGATATGTGAAAAAAAACGTAATCCAGGTAACGTCCCGTCTCTAAGTCCGGTTTGCAGGCGGTTTACACCACTAAGTGCATCCCACATAGGCAGAAAATTAAGCCGATTGGCTGCCATACGATGTTCCAGGATAAGGGTCTTTACGTGTTTACCAGGTTCGAGCCAGTTTTTATCTTCTGTTATCTCAGCCATTCGTGTACAGATCTCAAGCTCCCTGGTAGATTTATCGACGGTTTCATTCGGTAAAATGAAAAACCTAACAAAACCTTCACTTTTGTCTGAACGTGGTTGCTGAGTTTGGTCGTCGACAGGCTGCCGGATACGATTGATCAGTTTAATAATACGGTGACAAGATCGGTGATTCATTTTTTTTGACGGCATTGCCCAATCATCAGGCAGATTAATGTCAAGATCCTGTTTTCCTGCCGTGTAGATCCGCTGCATCATGTCTCCGATAACACCAAGGGAAAAGTGTTTCTTCAAGTTTGCTTGAACGTGGAGAAATGACTCTATGAGTTCCTTATTCGTATCTTGGCTCTCATCGATAAGAAGAATAGGAAATCGATTCACAAGTAAACTTTGCATCAATGGTTTGTTTGTGAGAAATGCAGATGTGATCTTGATTACTTCGGCATGGTTGAGTGCATTGTGTTCTGGATTATCACTGTTTGGATTATAGGTGAATTTTTTTATTTGATTGAGGAGCTCAAGACGTTCACTCTTTGATGCAATTGACTTTATTCGGACAAGTGATGCTTTTGTACCAGCACGACCTTTGCGTTCTTTTTCTTCGAGTTCTTCAATTTCATTTTGCAGGTTGATCCTCAGCCATTCTTTTATGTCGTTGTTAAGGCCTTTAATCATCGACCAAGAAAAACTATGAATGGTTGAGACTGCGAAAAGATCATCATATTCTATCCGATGCTTGATTTCATTACATGCTTTGTTTGTGTAAGTGATAACACCTACTCGTCGGCCATTGATCCGAAATCGAGCTCCAACCTTTTTTTTAATCACTTGTAATGCATCCACCAGAGAACGCGTTTTACCTGACCCGGCACCAGCGAATAAAAAAAAACTGACTGGAGGATCAGCAGTAATACATTCGGCAATCAGTTTATCTGCTTCGTCGTCAATATGATCATCAGTTAATACATCTAAATTATCTATCATCATGTACCTTCTGAAATAGCCTCTGTGCTTTTGTTTTCTTTCAACAATATTTCTTTCTGGCGAAGTAACAATTTGTTTTCCAGCCACTTGAGTCCATTGTGTATATATTCAGGCACATTAATTGATGCCGGGTCCTGAAAATAAAGCATGTCCAATGCGAACCCTGCTTTATTCCCCGATGCAAGTGCATCAAATAAAGCCTGGGATAATTCAGAAATCTCATCTTTATTTGTCACAGCCTCTTTGAACTTCTTCAAAAGGCCCGTGCCATTTGCCTCACGAAAAAGGTTTATATTTTCAAAGACTAACGCGTCCTCAAAAGTCCTTGCAATCGCCTCCGAACTTTCTTTTTTCCTCTTTAAAGTCACTTGCACTGGTTTTTGATAAGCTACACGTATTGAAAAGGAATCATCGTAAACTCTTTCTTTTTTGTCCTCTGTTAGATCCAATAATTCATCAAGTGATTTTTTCTTCGGATGTAATTTCTTGAGAACATTATTACCAGTCAGCAAACCAGTCCCTCTTTTTGGGCGAGTTTTTTTACGGCTGGTATCCTCAACTGCGTCAATGTCAGTTATAATAAGTGTGTTTAGTCCTAAATGTTCAATCAATGGAGCCAACCAATGGGCATGGCTTCCGCCAACTTCCATGAGCGTGACGTAACAACTATGCAATTCTTTGTAATTGTGGCGAATGAAATGTGGAACGAGCATACGTTCCGCAGCGCCTTCGACCAGGATTGCACCATCCGCAAAGAACAAATCGGCATGAGTCGCCTGCAGGTATCGGGAAACCCATTGTGCTGTTTCATTTTGAGTTCCGAAAATTTCCGACAAATTAATAACAGTTGAGGACGGTGTCTCGCTTGAATTACGTGCAGGGTGCCTCCTGAAATAGCGCATGTGGGCAAAGTCGACTTCATGGGCGACATGGCTGGAATGCGTGCTGACCACGAGCTGAGTCGAGAGTGGACTTTTTTTATCTTTCAAGTCAGGATGTTGTCGCAGTACATCATAGGCTTTGCGTATGAATACCTGCTGTACCTGAACGTGTAAGTGCGCTTCAGGTTCTTCCAACAGGATAAGATGAAGAGGAGGCAACGAAATGGTACTCACCCCTGTTTCTTCGTCAGTTCGAGAGGCTTTTCCAACCTTCATCCAATCATCGCGGAAGCTGATTAACCGAAACACCATCGAAATGAGGTTCTGATACCCAAGCCCATTGCATTGCTCAGGAAGCCGATAGGGAGATAGATCCTTGTCTTGCGTCGGTGTGACGTCGTACTGAACAGCAGACTGATGTTTGAGTCCTTCCACTGGCTTAATTGATGTGGAAATGATCAAACGTGGATTAGCAACCCCCGGATAACCGAGTTGTTCTAACTCATCAAGGGATGTTTTGAAACAATCCTTCAATCGCAAATCGAAAGCAACTTGTGCTTCATGAATTGCTTGAAGGGCGGTGATATCTGATGGCTCAGGTGCCTTTAGGGGATCAAGATGTTTTCCGTAATATGTTCTTAATTGAGAGGTTAGCAGTTGTCTGCCACCCCTGTCATCCTGATCTGATTCGTCTCCATCTCCACTCTTTCCTGAATAATCACTCAATCCCCGATGCGCTGGAACTTCATCGATCTTTATTAGACCTTTGAAAGGATTGTCTTCAAGAGGTTCTACATCATCAGGAAGTTCCTGTAACTGAGCTACACCACCACTGGGAGCCTTCTTTTTGGACGGATCAAGCAGGTATGCTTTCACAGTAAGGGAACTCATACGTTTTTTTAGAAAATCCATTAGATTCTCTGGCCAGAGTGAAAAACTATTGCAAGTTGCATCCCCTCCTATTTGTTCTGTTTCTTCTTGCGCTGTCCCATCCTGCTCCGCGCTTTTTTGCCCCATCTCCTCCTGGTCATCGACGGGATTCTCCGAAGTCTTGTCCTGTTGCGCTGCGTTCAGTGTGTCACACGAGGCTTTTTTTGCATTTATGTATGCTTTTTGAAGCTCATCAAGTTTCTTGGGTTCCAACTGCAAACGAACGCCTATCCCATTATCAGGGGTCCAATCCAGAGTCGGGATTAAGTGGGAAACATGATGGATTTCACTTTCTGAGACCTTTAGCCAAACATCGAGTGATGGAAGAATTTTTTTCCATTTATTTTGAGAATCTTCGTTTTCTGTTTTCTCAAAATCTTCACCTAATTTATCAATGCATGGCCAGAGGGCAAGGGGAATATCATAAACCGAAAAGGCCTTCTGCTGGATCAAAAAGTAACGAAGAGAGGTGATTGCTGAAGTTTTGCCACTATTATTCGCACCAACAAAAAGAGTTGTTCTCTCTGAAAAATCCAGCCGGACCGCAGCCAGTCTCCTAAAATTCTTTATTTCTATAAAGTCAATACGCATGGTTTCTATATCCGCCATTAGAATTGAGTGTCACAGAGTACACTTCCTGTTTTGACATGACGAGCTTCCTTTTTTGATCCTTTTAGAAATTAACGCCCGGCATCAGTGGGTGCGCACTGTTTGCGCTCCAGTGCATGCCGATGTTATGCTTCGAGCCTATTTTCTGTAACTGTTTGAATTTTGGAAAGCTCAACGGATATCTTTTCTGTCGTATGCCACAAATCGTAATTCTGTTGCATACGTAACCAAAGTCCAGGGTCATTACCTGCAAATTTGCCGATTCTTAGAGCCATTTCAGTAGTGATTGGATGAGTACAAGCTAATATACGATGAAGTTGTTGATGTGAAACTCCGAGTCTCCTCGCCGTTTCACTTACTGATAAACCAAGACCTTTAAGTACATCTTCCCTTAAAATCTCCCCAGGATGTGTCGGCGGTCTTCTTGAAGGGGGTTTAGCTAAAATCTCTCCCATAGTTTTACCTCTCTAATGATATTGTTCAAGATCAATTTTTAATGCATCACCATCTTCCCATTCAAGGGTGATGCACCACGGGCGATTGGCGTGAATGCAATACCATTTGGGTTTTCCTTGAAGACCATGAAAATTAAATCCAGGAATATTTAATTCTGTCAATGATTCCGCCTGATCCAAAGCGTCTAACCGTCATAAAGAACGTGATTGTAAATCCTGTCGAACTTTTGAAGAGTGTCCTTTTTCAAATAGAACGGCAAGCCCTTTATGTTTAAAGCTTTTTATCATAGCAGGGACTGTATCGCAACATGTTACAGTGTCAACAAGAATGATACTGCCATGTATACGTCTAAAAATTAACAACTTGGTCAACGACCTACATCAGTTGCCCGCCCTGGAACTACCATTAAACTTTGCAAAAAGCACAGCCTTGAATATTCACAAAAAAATCGGATACAAGTTGCGGGTCAACTGGATGTGATGGTGTACACCCGGCATTGGCGTGAACTTATGGGGTGAAAGTCCCCTATCCATGAATCCCGTTAACATCGTTACCGTTAACACAAGTATTAGCCGAAAACAAGGGCGGAACCGCGAGGGACCGTCTAAAGGAAGTTGGAGTGTAAAACTATGAGCCGACAAACAGAAACAGCATATAAGGCCCAGTCTCCAGGTAAGTCAGCAGGTCTGCCCTTTAGGGTGCCACATGGCAAAGCCCAGGATTCAAGAGATAGGGTAAATGCTGCGGTTGTGTAGTGAAAGTTCACGTTCTTATCCGGGAAGATCTGTTTCCCATGCTGTGAAACTTACTGTAGCAACTCCTGGACTGGATTTACCGGAGAAACAAGATCCAGGCATTATCGGCTGTTGTCGACGGTGATGAGTCCTTTATGGAAACACGAACATTGGTTCTGTCCAACCATGTTTTTGTGCCACCTGCGCCACAGTAAAACCCAGGGACAAATCGGCATTTAGGCATTTAGGAGAAATGCCAGTACTGGTATTTCTCCTAAATGATTATGAATTGTCTTCTGATCTATCCCCAAGCGCTTTGCAATCCTGTCCTGGGGTATACCAAGACGATTCATTCGAAATATTTAGAGGTCCCTGTCCTGCCGGGTTGCGGCCCAAAGGTCGAACTACAGGAGTTTTCTTTGGATGGAGACGCAGATCCGCCAGTCGCTCTCTTAGAATGGTGATGCCTCCGGTATATCCGTCATCCTTTAACTCTTCAAACATTCTTTGTCCGGTAATTTCAGGGTAAAGATTCAGAAGCGATTCGATCCTTGTCTATTCATCACTGCAATAGGCTTGACCACGCCAGCAGCTTTGACATACATGAAAAATGTTTCCACAGCGCTTGCAAATAATTTCTTTTAAAAGGAGATTTTTCATGCTTCCGCTCTTGAAAAAAACGAAAGCCGTAGTTTAATAGAAGATGCTTTGGTGGGCTTCCGTCGTTATCGGATGTCTATTATTTAAAGGCTCGAAGTTACAGCTTCGAGCCTTTTATCTTTACCTTGCCAGAAAAAATATAAAAAGACAAATCTACTAAAAACGTAGAGGGGTGGGTCACTGCTGAGGAAGGGATTTGCCACCGGTCAGGTGGGTCAGAAAACCGGCGGTGGGTGGGTCAGGAATTCACCGGTGATAACATTTGGGGGCAATGTTTTCTCTTGCAAAGTCATCTTGTTCCAGGACCTGAAGCATATGGCGTGCTGAAACATGTTCTTCTAGAGAATAAAAAAACCAAAACTACTACTTTATTGTTAAAGTTACCGAAAGAAATAATCCTTGACCTCTGGAATTTTCTCTGTTAACCCTTTTTTAAAAATAGGTTAACCAACCATGGCAAATACCGGAGGAACACCATCAAGGGAAAAATACTACACCACCTGACCATAAACGACAAAGGATTTATCTCAGGGGTTGAAATGAGCAGCGCCCTTGGTGTCTCCCGGGTTGCCGTTTGGAAGCACATCAAGTCCCTTATAAATGAGGGGTATGACATTGAATCGTCATCAAGGGGATATGGGTTGAAAACCGGCGGTGATCTTGTGGGATTGAGCCTCGGATCTCCTGGAAACAACATTCTGTTTTTTCCAATCTTAAGCTCAACAATGGACAGGGCAAAACACCTTGCTAGGAATGGGACCCCCCATTTTACCGTTGTCATTGCCGAACATCAGGAGAAAGGGCGGGGACGGCTCAACCGCACCTGGCTCTCCCAGAGGGGAGGGTTGTGGTTCACCGTTGTTTTAAGACCCGATCTTCCAGCTCAGCTCAGCTTTAAGGTCAACTTTGCAGCTTCCCTTTGCCTTGCACAAACATTGAATCGGCTCTTTAACATCAACGCCCGGGTAAAATGGCCAAATGATATCCTGGTCGACAATCAAAAGCTTGTCGGCCTTTTGTCTGAGATGGAGACCCGGGGAGACATGGTCTCGTTTGTCAACGTGGGCATTGGTATCAACGTGAATAACCAGCCTGAAAAAGAACAGCCAAATGCCGTATCCATTTCAACCATCCTGGGGCACAAGGTTTCAAGGGTTGAAATTTTGACGCAGTTTCTTGCAAGCTTTCAGACTCTCCTGGAAAATATGCTTGAAAAAAATATAATTGAGCTGTGGAAGAGGCAATCCTCGACCATTGGGCAGCAGGTCAGAATCGAGACGTTCAACAAACAATTTGAGGGGGTTGCCCTTGATGTGGATGACTCGGGAGCCCTGATCCTCATGCACGGGGACAAGACCACAAGAAGGGTTATTTATGGTGACTGTTTTCACCGGGGAGTTCATTCTTGAATCATCCAGATAGGATCAATCAATCTGATCACCTGAGAAAAACCGTTTACTCCGCCCTTTTTGCGGCTCTGATTGCCGCAGGTGCCTTTATTGCCATTCCAATTGGTCCCGTGCCCATTGTCCTCCAGAATCTCTTTGTGCTTCTAGCAGGTTTGATTCTTGGGCCTCGCTTTGGGGTGTACAGCGTAGCCCTTTACCTTTTAATGGGCGGATTCGGATTTCCCGTATTTGCCGGGGGAACCGGGGGGATAGGTCGGCTGTTCGGGCCCACGGGGGGATATCTCTTTGGATTTCTTCCGGCAGTTTTTGCCACGGCCCTTATTTCAGAGCAGTTGAATAAGACACGCACGGGGGATGGAGTCGCCCTGGTCTTTGGCACGGCCATCGTCTATTGCGCTGGTGTCCCCTGGCTTAAAATTGCCACGGGTATGGCCTGGGACAAAGCTTTCATGGTGGGCGTCTATCCCTTTATTCCCGGGGATCTTATTAAAATCGGTGTTGCCGTATTTGCCGCCCAACTAATTAGAAAGGTTATAAAATGAAAGAGACACCTCTGATAGAGGTAAATAAGCTCTGCCACGATTATGATGGTCAAGGATCTGGGATCCAGGGGATATGCCTCCAGATCTACAGGCGGGAATTTATCCTGGTGGCCGGCCGGAACGGTTCGGGAAAGAGCACCTTTTTTCGACACCTCAACGCTCTTTTAATGCCCACCTCGGGCGAGGTTGTCGTTAACGGCATATCCACCCGAAGCAATCCGATTTCTGCAACAAAGAGCGTCGGTCTTGTTTTCCAGGACCCAGACACCCAGATCGTTGGAGAAACTGTATTCGACGACATTGCCTTTGGCCCGGAGAACCTTAAACTTTCCCGGAAAACCATCGGGGAGCGGGTAGAAACAGCCCTTGCCTCCCTCGGTCTTGAAGGTTTAAGAGATCGAAGTCCCGCCTCCCTTTCAGGAGGAGAAAAACGCCGTCTTGCCATCGCCGGTGTCATGGCAATGGAACCAGAGGTTCTGGTGCTTGACGAACCTTTTTCCAACCTTGACCATGGGGGCACCCTTGATCTGATCACCTGCCTTGAAAAATTCCACCGTTCGGGCTGCACAATCGTTGTTTCCACCCATGAGATTGAAAAGGTGTTTACCCTGGCAACCCGGATGATCATCCTTGACCGGGGAAAACTCGTTGCAGACGAGAGCCCCCTTGTTCTTGTGAAACAGCTTGAGACCTTTGGGGTGAGAGAACCCTGTGCCTCCCGGTTTGGTTTGGAGATTATGCCGTGGGCCAGCTAAGTGCCTTTACCTACGTAGAATCAAAGGCCTTTATCAACACCCTGGATGTCCGGTATAAGCTCGTGTGCATGAGTTTCTTGAGCCTTGCAACCCTCAAGGCATCTCTGCCTATTCTTGTTCTTATCTCTGCCATGGTCCTGGGAGCTACTGCAAATCTTAGAGTCAGACCGGTTCCTTTGCTTTCGGCACTCAAGCCCTTTTTTCTACTCCTGGCCCTTGTTTTTATCTCCCGCTCACTCACCACCCCCGGAGAAACTATCCTGGACGTCTGGGGAATAACGGCAACCCGTCAGGGCGTAGTTACCGGCAGCCTCGTATCCTGGCGATTCTTTCTTGTGATGATGCTTGGCATTATATTTTCAAGGAGTACAAAACCCACAGGGGTGAAAGGGGCTGTCCAGTGGTTTTTAAAACCCGTCCCATTTGTTGACCAGGCCAGGGTGGCCGTGATGGTCAGCCTGTTTTTACGATTTCTACCAATGATTCTCCTCCAGGCGTCGGAAGTATCCCAGGCCCAGCGGTCACGCTGTTCTTTGCTTGAAAAAAACCCAATAAAAAAGATGCTGAATCTCTCCACCCCCCTTTTACGCAAGACCTTTCAATCGGCAGACCAGATGGCCGATGCCATGGCGGCAAGATGCTACAGCGACGATCGAACCGATCCTGAATTTTTTGCCTCAACCTGCGATACTGTGGCCCTTGGAGTCTGCCT
>JAVERV010000006.1:0-88309 GCA_034006945.1 Desulfobacterium sp.
CCTGATGGGTCCACAAGGGCAAATTCTGCTATCTCTAAATAACTATTAGTCGAATTGTAATTCAGAGCTCCATCATCCGTAAGGTAGAGTTTTATCGATCCGCTGCCAGGGGTGAATTTAATGCTTCCATCCATGTTTAAGTTGCCGGTTAAACCGTCAAACTGAGCATAGACGTACAAATTTGTAAAGAGGGGATCAGTAAGATCAAAATTACTGGTAGCAGCTGCGCCTTCTGCTAGAAAACTTGTGAGCTGGAGATATCCGCTATCTGTAAATGGTTGACCAAGGGCTGAGCCTCCCACTACAGTCTGGGTAATGGTGCTCGCTCCATTTAAAATTATATGGTCAATATTTATGGAGTCGCTCAAACCAGTTAAAACATTGCCACTCACAGATTGTCCATTAAGTTTGCTTAAATTAAATTCCCAGGCATTGAGGGTATAGGCATTGGCAGCGGTAATGCTGATAAGCAATAAAAATGTCACGGACATTGCTATTATTGTTTTTTTCATGCGTTTCATTCCTTTTTTTGTTGGTTGATTTAGATAGTTTCGTATTTATTGGGGATGCTATATTTGACTGTGCATCTATCCAATTATTCCATTTTCCAATGTATCTCTTAATATTGTAGTGTGCACCTCCTTATTTTTTTAAGAGTTTTTTGTTTTTAAGGGTTTTACCTGTCCATTGGTCTATAGATGAATGCAAGGAAGATGCCATGGTGTGTTGTTTTTTAAAGGGATTTGTGATTGCTTGCTGCGTTAAACCTTATGGGATGGGGAGCATTGCAAAGGCTATGCTGAATATTTTAAAAAAGTTCACATGGACATAGGGGGACGTAAAGATAACAGTGCGATTTTGTGACCAAAGCCCCAAAGGAGCATGATGGGGTTGATGATCGTTATGGCACAGGCTTGGTGAAAGATCCTTTTAAGGGGGAAGGGAACAGGTAGGCTTATTCAGCACAAAAAAACATTGGAAGATTTTATTGAAAGTAAAGATTAAGAAAAAAGAATCATACTTGTTGAGAAAAAGTTTTCACAATAAGGGAAAATTATTCTCATAGTTGGGCAAAGGGTTGAGATTGGCCATGCAAATCGAAACAATCCGTCAAAGAGCCACCGGAGTTTCCATGTTCGTTGCAGCCGGGTGCCATTCCTAGCTCCAGCCGTGCTGGCCGGTTGTTAAAAGTGATAGGTGACATCCAGGAACAACTGATCATTGCGGTTAAACCGTCCGATAAAGGAGGTTGAATCCCCCTCAAAAATGTGGGCGCCAAAGGTCAGGTCAAGGTTGGTTATAGAGGTATAGGTCAGACGGGGAGAGAGATAATACTCATGGTCGTTGTTCAGGGTGATGCTGTAATGAAGGGATGCTTCAAGCCATTGCGAGAATAAATTCCTGTTGATTTCCCCCAAAAGGGAGACCGTGTCTTTTTTAAAGTAGAGAAAGCTGTCATCATGATCAAAAATATGGTTGTGGCTGAGCTGAAGGTTTACATACCAGTCTACGCCGGAATAGTCGGCACCCAATATATAGAAGAGGGTGGGGCTTTGTTTGGAGGTGAGGCTGGATGTGAGAAAGGATTGTTGATCCTGCCAGGCAGCCTCTCCTCGAATCCCGAAATTCCCCAGGGTGGTCTCAAATTCCAATCCGGCAATGTGCACCCTGGGATAGCTGATCTCGATGTTTTCGTCCCGGGCATCAGCCAGGTCAAATATCATGCTCTCACCATCCATGGACCCGTCAGTTGCGAAGTTTTTGATGGGGAAATTGCTGTAAAAAGGCAGGTCCTCCCAGGCATAGTGGTAGGTGGCACCCAGGTCCCACCCATTTAAAGAGGTTCGGGCTCTTATGGCAAATTCTCCGTTAAACCCACTATCATCCGGGTCGGTTTCATTGATGTTGATGCCGTTAACGTAATTTTTAAGCTGGTCTGGAAGGGAGGAGGCCCGTATCTCTTGTTTAATATGGGAAAATACACTCCAGTCCGTGCCAAAATAGTCCTGGCGGGCAGGTTCAAACTTTGGCATGTAAACCCCTTCCAGGGAGAACTTCTCAAATTTAACCTGTAAATTTGCCATCCATACGGGGATTTTCCTGTCTTCATAGTCAAGCACGATGAACTCTCGGAAATCTTCCGGGTTAAGGGTATCAACCGGGCTTAACTGGTCTGTTTTTCCCCAGCGCAGAATCTTTTTGCCAAGGGTGATGGTCATTTTATTAACGGGCAATGTGATATAGGCTTCATGGATATCAAGATCATAATCTTTCTGAAAGTTGTCGTCACCAAAATAGAGAAAATCGGACAGGGCGGAAACTGTGATGAGCTTTTTATACTTGGCTTCAACATGAGTTTTGTTCCTGAAGGCCGTATTGTGCTCCATTCCTGAATTATCCACGGTGTCCATGGCACCCCTTGTCTGGACATATCCTGAAAGGGAGAGGGGGGAGTCTGCTGGTTTTTGTGTGCTGCTCTCTTCCAGGTCAAAAAGATTGTCCGGAAGTATGGTTTCAGAGGCTGTATCCTGGATAAAGCCGGTTTCAATGATTGTATTGGCGGGGAACTCGTAAGCCTGGACCGGCAGGCTGAGAAGGGGAAGTATTGCCATAACTGCTAAAAAGAAGAACCAGGATTTGACTCTATTGGGCACCATCATGTCAGTACTCATCTAAGGTCTCACTGGAAAGTCGGGAAGGATCAATGTCTGTATTATATTCGATCTGTTGGGTCTTGATGTAGGTCTGGTGGTTTTTCCTACTATCCTCCATCATCACCGTCGTTTCCGTCCAGATATCCTGTATCTTTTCAAGATTCAGTACCTTGTACTGTTTGATCGTTTTCCCCTTGGCGTCAAAATATTCCGCATAAAGGGGCACAAGGGCGGCTTTTGCTATGTGGGCTGTGGTCCTGGCGTATTGGGAAGCGGTTCCCGGCTTGGGTATGGTTTGAAGAATGTAGCAGTCAACCCCTGCCGTGGTGGTTGACCCGATGATGGTGTAGTCGTAGTCGTCAACCCTGTGGCGCTCCATGTCTTCATAGGTGAAATCGCTGTTCACAAACCGGCCGGCTTTCTGGGAAGAGACAATTCGTCGGGTGCGGCGAAGGGCCGGAAGATAGAGGAACTGATCTGTTTCCCAACCTGGTTGCTCAACGGTGAGAAAGGCGGTGCCTTCGATGTCGGCAGGAGAGGTGAACCTGATGAGCTGGGTTTCCAGATCGTCCTTGACCATACGCAGATTTTTAAAGGTCCTGGTTCTTTTGTGGCCGTTTTTGCTGACAAGTACCATGATGGCATCGGCTTTTGAGTTAAAACCCCGGTCCCTGTCAAACACCTGCTGGGCAAGATCCCTTGCAGTGGGATTGGTTTCAGCCCTTGCTGCTGGAATGGAAAGGAAAAATAACAAAGCAATCAGGGTTGCTGGAAGTATAGATGTGAAAGATTTTTTTAGTTTCATGGATGTAACCCCTTAAGCTCTTTTAAAACCGTATCTATCATTGCAATAAAAAATTTTTAACGAAAAGGCTTGAATGGCGGGGTGTTTACTGGAGCCGGTGTGCGGAATCGAACCGCAGGCTTGCTGATTACGAATCAGCTGCGTGGATGAATAAAATCAGGCTGTTATGTGTCTATTGGGTGCTTATTGGGTGCAAACAGCCTTTTTTATTTTCCAAAATCATATGTCAATTTCACCATTCCCCTGTGCATTTCTTCTGCCAAAACCTCCGTATAAATTTTTGTCGTTCGGATATCTTTTTTTCTATACCGCTAATGGCCCCGGGTAACAATGGAATTATCCTCTCCGTATCTTCCTTGCCGACAAATCTTATTTGTCCCTGCCTGATATGTTCCCATCTTGCCTTGACTGACAAAGCTCAAGGGGATATCTCCAAGGGCCTCACGCAAAACTTTGAAAGCTAAAGTATCGGCTCTGAGGGTGTTATCGGACAACCTACAAGGGATTTCTTTTTCCCCCTGGAGATTTTGACATAATAATATTTCCCCCGCTTAAAAAGCTTCAACTCAAACGTTTAGATTAATTCTTTGAATTTGGCAAGGATTTCTTTTTCCCTGGACTCTGACAGCTTCAGGGGAACCATCCTGTTTGTTTCCCTTCCGTAGATAGCCTCTTTAGTTTGTCCTTACCGATCTCGCCATACAAAACCGCCTGCCTCCTCTGCCAGTTTGTAAGCCTCTTATTCCTTCCGATATAAAAAATTGAAAGCCTGTCTTCGATCCTTGCTGATAATAATCTCGAATAAACTCCCAAGTTCGAGGACCGGTCTTAACACTCGACAGGCACGAATGGAAAGAGGTTGGGATTTCTGAATATAAACTGTTTTGGTTTTGAAATTGTGGAAAGGTCTATCTGGTGGGAAAAGGAGGGAGCAGCCGCAGAATCAAAAAAACCGAAAGGGCTTGCGGTCCCTTTGGCTTTAAGATTTTGCTTTAAATTGTCTTGGTACATGCTCTCTCCCATAGGAGAGAGCATGTACGGATTTAGCAGGGTCAGAACTGCATATCAGGGGATGGGTGTCAAGGGGTTAATCCCAAAAATCATTAACGTTAATCTTAAATCGTCTCATAATTGCATTAATAACGGGAATATGTATTTCAGTTGATCCACCATGGTTTTTAATGGGGTATTGAAGCCCTTGTGTCGAGCCGGGTGGATCTGGCTTTAAAAGGATAGTTTCGGAACCTTTCCCCCTTTTTCGTGCCATTTCTACAATACCGTAATCTTTTAACTTTTTGATTAGTTCCCTGTATTTGTATGGTCTTTTAGGCATAACACAGGTCGTTATTCACTTCACAGGTTTTGGCGATCAACCAAGGTGGAATTAATGCTTTTTGTTTTTTTGTATCTGTTTGGGGAAATCCAGACTCTAAAGGATACTCTCTTTCGGTTCTTTTCCCGCATCGGTAAAATTTTTCCCATACTTCTGCGGGGGCAGGATGAAAAAGGTTCTCCAGATTGCCATTTGAAAAAGCATAATCTACCTGGGCACAAACCAAGGACACCATTTCTCTTTGTGCTTCATCGATACTGTCAGCGACAGCAACGATATCAAGCTCTAAACAATGAGCAACGTACATGCCGTCTTCTTTTTTGATTAAGATACTTACATCAAAAGATGCTTTGTTTTCTTTTATTGTCATGTCGGCCATCTTGCCGTTCCTCCTTATGGAAGGGAGAGAAAAAAGTCGTTCTTTGCTATGTTTGAAGTAAAGCCCTCACATCCGAACAGCTCCTGTTGGTCTTTTCCGTATCAACTTCTTTTTTTGTTTGTGAAGTCATCTGGGGGGTGAGAAGGGCTTCCTCCTTCTGTGTCTGTTTTTTTCCTTATCGGTAATATAGTGCTTTGTCAAATTTAAAACAAGGGAGTTTGATTTTTCAATGAAACTATCAGAAGTTACCGATAATGTTTTTGCTAATTCAATTTCAAATTCGTTAGGTTCTCTAACCTTTTTGAAAAAGCTCTTTAGCCTCGTCTCTATCTATTGCAAATCCATGTTCTGGATATGTTGCTATTAATTTATTGAGAGCCTCGGGTTTTAATTTTTTAAGGTGGGTTGAATAAATTGCCGAAAGGCTTGAATGGCGGGGTGTTTACTGGAGCCGATGTGCGGAATCGAACCGCAGGCTTGCTGATTACGAATCAGCTACTCTACCAGCTGAGTTACATCGGCCCTGAAAAACTTTTACTATATAGCAGGGTTTTTCCCCGGTATCAAGCAAAACCTACAGCAGGTTCCTGATATCCTCGATTCTTTCTTTTACTCCAATATATCCCTCTTCAATGACATAGGCCACATGGTCAAAATCCATCATTTTTGTCTGGCCGAGGCGGGGCTGGACCAGAATGTCCGGCGGGTCCACGGCAAGGTTTATCCGGGTGATTCGATCCTGCATGATGCCCATGGAGTTTGCCAGGGTTTCCATGATATCCGGCATGGTGGGGTCTGTTCCGAGGAAATCAGACATCTTTCTTTTGAGACTGGTTTCGGCGTTTGTGTAGAACTCCATCAGTTTCTTTGTCATCTCATTTATGTGTTCTTCTGCGAGGGGGGATTGGTGTTCATCCGTCTTGGTTTGGCTCTGGCAGTGGTTTTTGTTGCGGGAGACAAGGCCGCTGTTGAGATCCACGGCAATGACAAGGTCGGCCTCGGTGGCCCTTGCTATGCCGACGGGGATGGGGTCCACAAGTCCTCCGTCCACAAGCCATCGGTCTTTGACCTTTACAGGAGCAAACAGGCCAGGAAACGCCATGGTAGCCCTGAGGGCCTCCATTAATTCTCCTGATTTCAGCACAATCTTGTCTCCGGTTGCAAGATCGGTTGCCACCATGGTCACTGGTATGGTAAGGTCTGAAAAAAGAGTTGCTTCGGTGTGCATGGAAAATAGCTCTTTCAGCCTTCTGGTGCCGTTTAAAAGTCCGGAACGGGGAACTACAATATCAAAATAAGAAAAAATTTTCTTGCCGTCCATGCTCAGGACAAACTCTTTTAAGCTTGAAAGCCCGTTGCCGGCATAAACGGCTGCCACATAGGAGCCTACGCTGCATCCGACAATAAGGTCAATGGGGATGTTTTCTTCCAAAAGGGCCTCGATGGCACCGATATGTGCCCATCCCCTGGAAGAGCCGCTTCCAAGCACAAGCGCAACCTTCTTTACCCTATCCATGGCTTTTTCTCCTTGACACCTCGCTGCCCTCCATATAAAAATGTTTGAATTTCTTGAATACGAGTGACTTGCCTGCCAATGACAAAACAATTACTGCCAAAACAACTACCGATAAAGCAACTGTCTGATACCATAGCCAAACGACAGACCAGCCTGGACCTGACCGGAGTTCACGGTTCGGGTTCAGCTTATATTACAGCAAAGCTCTTTGCAAGCAGTGAATGCTCCCTGGTCGTAGTTCTTCCTGATAGAAAACGAGCCTTGGAATTCATGGATGAGCTTGAGTTCTACCTTCCCAGGAACAAGAGGCAGGTGATCTATTTTCCCGGGTACAACATTCTGCCCTTTAAGGCCCTTTCCTTTCACGCCGAAACAGCGGCAAGGCGGGTTGCGGCCCTTTACAGGCTCATCTCAAGGCGGGAGCATCATATTCTCGTGACCTGCGTTGACACCCTGCTTCTCAAGGTGATACCAAAAAAGCGCCTTGCCCATGCGGCTGATCTCGTTGTCAGCAATGAGGAGATCGATCGAGATCTTCTGGTGGCGCGCCTCAATGCCGGTGGGTACATCAGGACCTCCCTTGTTGAAGAACCCGGCGACTATTCAGTACGGGGCGGTATTCTTGATCTCTTTTCCCCGTCTGCGGATTTCCCCGTACGCATGGAACTGTTCGGGGATTATGTGGAATCCCTACGCTTTTTTTCCCCCGTAACCCAGAGGGGAATAAAGGATATCCAGGAGATCGAGATAATCCCCGCCAACGAGGCTGTTGTTGATCCAGCACAGCTGCCGGAGATCCTGGGGAGACTCAGGAGGGCAGGGGCCGACGCAGGGGTTGACCCGTCTTTGATTCGAGATCTGGTGGACAAGATCCGGGAACATGGTAGATTTACCGGCATGGAGGGCATGCTCTCCATTGTTTATCCCGAGCTTGACTCCCTTATCGACTATTTCCCAGGCCAATCCCTTATTCTACTGGAAGACCCCCTGAATATCGAGGCAAGTGCAATTGAGTTTGAAGAAAAGGCAGGGAAAAATTATACCCAGGCCCTTGCCGAAAATCGTCTGTCGGTTCCTCCCGAATCTCTCTACACGGAGTGGTCCAGGGTCAAGTCCCGACTCTTTGAGCAGAACCCCCTGAGCTTCAAGCGCTTGACCATGGATAAGCGGCTTCCTGACAGCGTGGAGCTCTCCCTTGACCTGGCGGACAATTCGTTCCTCTCCTCCGCCCTCAAGGGAGGGGGGAAAACCGAGGGTCTGCTGCAGCCCCTGGCAGATTGGTTTATTGAAAAGAAAAACTCCGGGATGCGGGCAGTTGCCGTCTGTTCCAGCACCACCCACTCCCAGCGTCTTGTCTCCCTCTTAAGGCCCTATGGAGTTGAACCTCTCTTCCTAAAGGACTTTTCCGAGGTGGAAGCACGTAAGCCTGGTATTTACTGCATTCCAGGGTACTCATCCGGAAGCCTGACAAGGGGTTTTGTTTCGGTTGAACTGGGATTAGCCCTTGTCACAAATCAGGAAATTTTCGGTGTAAAGAGACGCAGAAGTGCAGGGTCAACCCGGCGGGCAAAGTCCCAGTTTATTACACCCGAGGAGCTTAAGGATGGTGATATCGTGGTTCACCTTGAGCATGGCCTGGGGCGGTATGACGGCCTTGTGACCCTGAAGCTCGACGGCATAACCGGTGATTTCATTCTCATCTCCTTCAGGGATGACGACCGTCTCTACCTTCCCGTGGACCGCATGGAGATGGTGGAAAAATATATCGGCGTGGACGGTTACTCGCCGATCCTTGATAAGATCGGAGGCAAGACCTGGCAGAAATCCAGGGCAAAGGCCAAAAAAGAGGTGGAGAAAATGGCGGGCGAGCTTTTAAAGCTCTATGCCGAACGCCGGGTGGCGAAAGGCTTTGCCTTTAGTCGGCCGGATCATTTTTTCAACGAATTCGAGGCGACCTTTCCCTACGAGGAGACCCCGGACCAGCTCAAGGCCATTGATGATGTGCTTGACGATATGGCGTCTGAAACCCCCATGGACCGCCTGGTTTGCGGGGATGTTGGGTATGGAAAGACAGAGGTGGCCATCAGGGCCGCATTCAAGGCAGTGACCGATGGAAAACAGGTGGCCATTGTCGTTCCCACAACCATCCTTGCCGAGCAGCACGTTCACACCTTCCGGGATAGGTTTACCAACTATCCCATAAACGTTGAGAGTCTTTCAAGGTTTAGAACCAAGGGCGAGCAGGCCAGGATTGTAAAGGACCTTGAACAGGGAAAACTCGATGTGGTCATCGGGACCCATCGGCTGCTGCAAAAGGATATTGCCTTTAAAGCGCTCGGGCTTTTAGTCATCGATGAGGAGCAGCGGTTCGGGGTGAGGCACAAGGAGGCCCTTAAACGGCGGCGGAGCACCGTTGATGTGCTTGCCCTTACTGCAACCCCCATCCCGAGAACCCTTCACATGTCCCTTACCGGCATGCGGGACATCAGCATTATTTCCACGCCCCCAGTGGACAGACAGCCCATAGTCTCCTACATATCCGAGTACGACGATTCCATTGCGGCGGGTGCCATTCAAAAGGAGATGGAGCGGGGCGGGCAGATTTTTTTCATCCACAACAACATCAAGACCATTTTTAAAACAGCGGAAAACCTCAAGAAGCTTGTGCCTGACGCAAGGATCGGCGTGGCCCACGGACGCCTTACCGAGGCAGCCCTTGAAAAGGTCATGGTGCAGTTTATCAACCGTGAAATAGATCTCCTGGTCTCCACCACCATTGTTGAATCAGGGCTTGATATCCCGTCTGCCAACACAATGATCATCAACCGGGCCGACATGTTCGGACTCTCCCAGATCTATCAGTTAAGGGGCAGGATCGGCAGGGGAGAGGAACAGGCCTATGCCTATCTCTTTATACCAGAAGAACACCGCCTGACACGGGACGCCCAGAAACGGCTTGCCGCCCTGATGGAGCACAGGGATCTTGGATCGGGCTTTCAGATTGCCATGAAGGATCTCCAGATAAGGGGAGCTGGTTCCGCCCTTGGAGGTTCCCAGTCCGGCCATGTGGCGGCCGTGGGGTATGACATGTTCCTTACACTCCTGGACGAGGCTGTGGCTGATCTCAAGGGAGAGCCCCTGACCGATCCCCTGGAGCCTGAGATCAACGTGACCCTCTCCACCTTTATTTCAGACGAGTATGTAAAATCCATTGAACAGCGCCTCACCATCTATCGAAGACTCTCCCAGATGACAACGGTAAAAGAGGTTGCCGCCATGCAGCAGGAGCTTGTGGACAGATTTGGAAAGCTGCCCGAAGAGGCCGGCAACATGCTTTTAAAGATCATGTTAAGGGTGCTGTGCGTAAGGGCCGGAATCAAAAAGCTCGACCTTACCACCACCTCTTTGACCCTTGTCTCTTCAGCCATTCACCAGCGACGGCCCCAGGCCCTTGCCGGGGGCATTTCCACCCTGGCCTTTGCCCATGAATTCATGGCGGAAAACACCCTCAGGTTCTCTGTTGGCGGCAAGTCCAAGCCCATTACCCGGGCCCTTGGAGAGGCAAAAAAGATTCTTCAGACAATTGCCCCCCTTGTCAACCCATGATTTTGCCTCCACAAGGGCACCCGCAAGGGGAGCCCCTACATGGATGCAGTCAGTTTATAGGTTCGGTTAACCTTCGATTCGATTTATGGATGATGCAGTCAGTTTATAGGTTCGGTTAACCTTTGACCGGATTTGCGGATAATGGAATTAGTTCCTATGTTGGGTTAACGTTCGACTATATTTAACGTAGGGGCGATCCCTTGCGGTCGCCCTTGTGGCTTTTAGAATGTTATTGAAAACTAAAGCTTTACGTGGTAACAATTTATGTTTTATAAAAACCAAGTTTCCCGAAGCGGTGGGATAGGGGGAGATTCAATGTCGGGTCAATGGTTAGACACATGAGAGTCATTCTTTTGGGGGTTATTTTTTCCCTGATAACTGTTTTTGTCTCCTTGATTCCCTGGTGCCAGAACGGCGAGGAGGTAGAGGAGAAAAACGAAGTGTACCTTTTAGAATCCGGGGACTTTGCGATCACAGACAGAGAGTTCAGCGAGGAGCTGGAGCTTAAGCGGGCTGCCTATCCCTATGGTGTTCAGAATAATCCGGACGAGTATAATATCCTTGTTATTCAGCTGGTGGATCAGCTCGCAGAGGAGCTGGTGTTAAGGCGTGCGGCCCGGGACAGGGGCATTTTTGTCACACCGGAGGAGTTAAAGGCTGAGGAGAATTATATCAGGCAGGATTATCCGGAGGATTCATTTGAAAAAATGCTCCTTGAAAATGCGATCTCCCATGATTTCTGGCGGTACAGGCTTAAACTCAACCTGCTCTTTGAGCGTCTGATAGACAAAGACCTGAGGCAGAAGGTGGAGATATCTCCCCAGGAGATGGTTGCCGGGTATAATGAGATAAAAAACAACTCTGAAGAGATGCCGGATGAGGCTGAACTGATTAAAAAGATCCGCATGGCAAAGGCTGAGGCTGAGTATCCCGCCTGGATAAAAGGACTTGAAGAGGAGTATCCTGTTTTGATCAACCGGGTGAACGTAGACCGTTATTTGAAATCCGTGAAAGAGAATAAAGGGGGATTAACCGTTGATAATGAGAATGATTAATCGTGCCCAGGCAAAGGCACTGGTACTATCGCTTATAGTGGCAATTGGAACTGTGATTATCCTGTCTCAAGCTGCACATGCTCAAGTTATTGACAGGATAGTCGCCATAGTCAACGACGAAGTTATAACCCTTAACGAGCTTAACCAGGCACTTCGTCCCTATGTGGACAATATAAATTCCGCCGGTTACACAGGTGAGCAAAGGGAGAAGATCCTGTTCAAGTTAAGGTCCGACATGCTGACCCGCATGGTCGACAGAATGCTTACCGACCAGGAGGTTCGAAGGTATAATATCACGGTGACCGACAAGGAGATCGACGCCGCCATTGAGAGGCTTAAACAGGCCCAGAGAATGACCCAGGAGGATCTTTTAAAGGCCCTTGATCAGGACGGTATGACCTTTGCCGATTATCGGGAAAAGATGCGCCAGGAGATATTAAGACCTAAATTGATCAACTACAGCGTCAAATCCAAGGTGGTTGTCACGGACAGGGAGGTTGCGGCCTATTATACCGAGAACATGGCCGAGTATGCAGGGGTAAGGAAATACAGACTTTTAAATATCCTTTTGACCGACAGGGATGTCGCCGCCTCCGTACGGGAACGCCTTGAAAATGGTGAAGAGTTCAAGGATCTGGCAAGAGAGTTTTCCAAAGCACCCAATGCCGGAGATGGCGGACTCCTCGGCAGCTTTACCCTGGACACCCTTTCGAAGCAGCTGCAGACGGCCGTTGGCCGGCTTGACCAGGGAGAGTACACCGATGTACTCTCAACGGACCAGGGGTTCCAGATCTTTTTCCTTGACGGGATTGTTGAAACAAGGGAGATCCCCCTTGATGATGTAAAGGAGGAGATCCAGAGAAAATTATACGACCAGATTGTTGAAGAAAAGTTCAACTCCTGGCTCGAATCCCTGAGGGAAAAATCCCACATTAAAACAATGATATGATGTTCAAGGATGCTCAAGAATGAAGTGATCTGATGCTCAAGCTTGCAAAAAGAGGCGGTGAAAGATGACCAGGGATCGAAATGAAATACTGTTGGAGAGCATCAAACGGCTCTTGAGGCGGGGAGCCACAAAATCCCTTCAAAACATAGTGCGGAAGACCCATGCGGCGGATTTGTCAATTGTCTTCAGAGAGTTGACCCCGGTGGGCATGCAGACCCTTTTTAATCTCATCAAGGACCTTGATAAAAAGGTCGTTCTCCTGACGGAACTTGAAGAGGCCACCTTTGTCGATTTTGTGAAGATCCTTCCCCTTGACGACCTTGTCCAGATGTTTGAGCAGATGCCGGCAGATGATGCGGCCGAACTCCTTGGAAGCCTTGATGAAGAGATGGCCGACGAGATTCTCACTAGGATGAAAAAAGAGGATTCCCTGGAGGTCGAGCACCTCATGAGCTATAGGGATGATACTGCGGGCAGCATCATGATGCCCGATTTTATCGCCCTTAAGGAGGACATGTGCGCAAAGGATGTGATTACAGCCCTCCAGAACGAGTTCCTGGGTGTCGAGATGCCCTTTTACGTCTATGTGATCGACGAGTACGGCAGACTCGTGGGGGTCAGTTCCCTGCGCCAGCTTGTGGTTGTCCAGCCCGATCGGCCGCTCAAGGAATTCATGGCAAAGGATATCGTATCGGTCAAGACCTACACGGACAGTGAGGATGTTGCAGATATTGTGGCAAGGTACGATTTCCTGGCCGTTCCGGTTGTGGACAATGACAACCGCCTCGTGGGAATCGTCACCGTGGATGATGTCATTGACATCATCAGCGAAGAGGCTACCGGAGACATCCTCAAGATGGCCGGTGTGGGTGCCGATTACATCGAGACCCAGACCATCCTCCGGGGAACCAGGATTCGTCTTCCCTGGCTCTTTACCAGCTTTCTGGGAGGTATCTGTGCCTTTTTCATCATCAGCGGATTCGAGGAGAGCCTTGCCAGATTTACCTACCTTGCAGCCTTTATTACGGTCATCACGGGCATGGGCGGCAACATCGGCACCCAGTCGTCGACCATCGTGGTTCGAGGGCTTGCAACGGGCAAAATCAGCACCCGGGATCTGTGGTCTGTAGTATTCAAGGAGTTGTCCATCGGGCTGATCCTTGGGGTTGTTTACGGGGTGTTCATCGGCATTGTTGCCCAGGTCAGATTTCACACCGAACCCCTTGCCATGAAGCTTGCCTTTGCCGTGGGACTTGCTGTGGTCTCTTCCATGACGGTTGCTGCTCTGATGGGATCCCTCGTCCCCATGCTCTTTCAAAAGGCAAACATTGACCCTGCCGTTGCAACCGGGCCCTTTGTCACCACCTCGGTGGACATCGTCAGTGTGTACTGTTACTTCATGATCGCAACCACGTTGCTCGAGATTTAGGCCTATGTCCGGTTTTTCCACAGACGGAATTATTCTCAAGAGGATCGAGTACGGTGACAACGATCTCATCGTGACCTATTTTACCACCGCCATGGGCAGAATTTCGGTGATAGCAAAGAATGCCAGAAAAAGCGTCAAACGGTTTGCCGGAGCCCTGGAACCCTTTTCCGTCATGAACCTCGAGTGTACGTGGCCAAGGCGTAAAAACGCCCTGCCCATGCTCAACCTTGTGGATTTGTGCCACCCCTTTGCAAAGATCAGGACCAGCGTCGTCAAAACCGGGTATGCCTGCTACTGGCTTGAGTTGATCAATTTTTCCACCGAAGAGGGCAAGCAGCAGGAGGATCTCTACAATCTTCTCTTTTACGTGCTTAAGGCTCTTGACCAGGGCTCCATGGAGAAAGAAATTCTGAGCCTGTTGTTTCAGATCCGGTTCATGAATCTGTCTGGTCTGGCTCCTGATCTTACCTCCTGCGGAAACTGTTCAACCGCCCTTGATGGCATTGCTCAGCAGCGGGTTTTTTTTGATTTTTCCAAGGGAAGCCTTGTCTGCGACCGATGCCGGCGAGCAGACAGACAGAGTGCCCAGGGCCGGAGCGTAATTGGCCAGAACAGAATCGACCAACGTACAATCAACCGGAATGGAGGCGGCCAGATAGTTAACAACCAATATTCAACAGATCCTGATTCCACAGGCCGGGGGTGTCACGGTATCACCGTATCCAGGGGAACCCTGAAGCAGCTCCTGTGGATCAACAATTCGGATCTGAACCGGGCTGACAGGCTCAGGTTCTCCCCCAATGCTGTGACAGAGGGCGAGCGCCTCCTTGAGTCGTTCATTCCCTGTCACCTTGGCCGGGAGGTCAACAGTCTCCTGTTTTTGAGGCGAATAAGGGAGGTCGGGTGAACTATCATAAGCTGCTTGAAGATCGGGAGGTAAGGGCGAGTGTTCCCTGCAGAATGGATTTTGGGGGCACCCTTGATCTTGCCACCTTTTACATTCCCCTTAATGGAATAAATCCATCCACGGTGAATATGGCCGTTGATCTGAGGACCACCGTCACCCTTTCTGCCTGGACCCGGGGAAGGATACGGATCTCTTCCAGGGGGTTTGAGCCCGCCGAGTTCAATGGTGACGAGGCTCCCTTCAACCATCCCATGGGGTTGATGTTTGCCTGTGCCGCCTATTTTAATGCCAGGGGCGTTCATATCCAGATCGATTCTGCATCTCCCCCAAGAAGTGCCCTTGGCGGGTCATCTGCCGCCGCCGTTGCCATTATTGCCGCCTTTTATGGTGCCCAGGGACGCCCCGTTGACCCCGGTGCCATTGCCATGGAGGCCCACTTTCTTGAAGCGAGCGTGGCGGGTGTTGTCTGCGGAGCCCAGGATCAGCTTGCCGCAGCCTTTGGCGGGGTGAACCAGTGGTATTGGCAGCTTGGTCAGAACGGGCCTTTGTTTGTGCGGAAAAATCTCGTTCTTAACTTTGAGCCGGGGGAACTTGACCCCCATCTTCTGGTGGCGTATTGTGGCAATCCCCATGAGTCAAAGGATATCAACGGTCGATGGGTGGAAGGTTTTCTTGCCGGCCGGAATCGCAGGATCTGGCGGGAGATTGCCCGGCTGACCGAAGAATTTGCCGCAGCCGTCACAAAAAAGGATTACCCCCTTGCGGGCAGGCTGATGAACCAGGAGACTCTGTTGAGGCTTGAGATGACGCCCGATGTACTGGATAAAACCGGCATCCGGCTGTTTGAGCGGGCAGCGGTAAACTCCTGCGGCGCAAGGTTCACAGGTGCCGGCGGCGGCGGATGCATCTGGGCCATGGGCACGGGCAGGGACCTTGCAGATTTAAAGGCCGACTGGCTCGGTATTATTGAACAGGACCCTGGGGCAGATCTGTTAAACACAAAAATTGATCCAATTGGAATTATAATAAGCTAAAAGAGAGAGTGATAATGAATTTTCAAGACGTTATTTTGACCCTTCAAAATTTCTGGGCCGAAAAGGGTTGTGTTCTCATACAGTCCTACGACACAGAGGTCGGTGCCGGGACCTTCCATCCCACCACCCTTTTAAAGGCATTGGGGCCGGAACCCTGGAAGGTGGCCTATGTCCAGCCGTCAAGGAGGCCCACGGACGGACGCTACGGCGAAAACCCGAACCGGCTTCAGCACTATTACCAGTACCAGGTGATCATGAAACCCTCCCCGCCAGACATCCAGGAACTCTACATCGAGAGCCTTAAAAAGCTTGGCATAGATCCCATGGATCACGACATCAGGTTTGTGGAGGACGACTGGGAGTCGCCGACCCTGGGGGCCTCGGGCCTTGGGTGGGAGGTGTGGCTTGACGGCATGGAGGTGACCCAGTTCACCTACTTCCAGATGGCCGGCAGCATTGAGCTGAAACCCGTGTCTGTTGAGCTCACCTATGGGCTTGAACGGCTCTGCATGTATCTCCAGGGCGTTGATTCCGTGTACGATCTAAAGTGGAACGACACCATAACCTATGGGGATGTTTACCACCGCCAGGAGGTGGAGCAGTCCACCTATAACTTCGAGGTGGCGGATATTGAAGTTTTATTTGATTTTTTTAACCGCTACGAGTCAGAGGCCCTCCGAATCATTGAAAAGGGGCTGGTTCTGCCCGCCTATGAGTTCTGCCTGAAGTGCTCCCACGCCTTTAATCTTCTGGATGCAAGGGGAGCCATCAGCGTGACGGAACGTACCGGGTATATCGGAAGAATCAGAAACATCGCCCGGGCCTGCTCAACCGCATATGTGGCCCAGCGTGAAGAGATGGGCCATCCCCTCTTGAACAGGCCTGGAAAACAGAAAAAAAAGGTGTCAGAATGAATAACTTACTCATTGAAATCGGTGCCCAGGAGATTCCGGCAGGGTATATTTCCCCGGCCCTTGCAGCTTTTTCAGACCTGGTGACAAAGGCCCTTACCGAGGCAAGAATCGGTCACGGCAAGAGAGCCGTTTTTGGAACCCCCCGGCGCCTTGCCCTTATGATCGAGGATGTTCAGGCGAGTCAGACCCCGACCGAGACAACACTCATGGGACCTCCCCAGCGCATAGGTTTTGACAAGGACGGACAACTCACCCTTGCAGGGGTCAAGTTTGCAGAAAAGGCCGGGATCACCCCTGACGGGATCATCATTGTGGACAAGGGCAAGGGCCCCTATCTTAGTGCCGTCATCCAGGAGCGGTGTCTCCCCTCGGCAGCCATTCTCGAGGAGCTGCTGCCTGAACTGATCCAGGCCATTCCCTCGCCCAAGAGCATGCGCTGGGGAAGTCTTGATGTCACCTTTGCAAGGCCCATTGTTTCCCTTACGGCCCTCCTGGGGGAAAAGGTTCTCGACTTTACCGTGGGCGACATTCGCTCTTCATCGTTTGTATTCGGTCATTCTTTCATGAAACCCGGACGTCTCGAACTTGAATCTGCCGACGCCTACCTTGACACGCTTAGAGGGGCGGGTGTGGTTGCAGACATGGAAGAGCGAAAGACCATCCTTAAGGAGGAGATCAAGGCCGCTGCCGACGGGGTCAATGCCCTCATCCTGGAGGATGAGGAGCTTGTGGAGATTGTCAACAATCTTGTGGAATACCCCTATCCTGTGGTCGGTCATTTTGACGAGGTTTTTCTGGAGCTTCCCGACGAGGTGCTGATCACCGCCATGCGCGAACATCAGAAGTACTTTGCCCTGACCGACAGGGACGGTAAACTCATGTCCTGCTTCATTGCCGTGAACAATACAAGGGCAAGGGACATGGATGTCGTGGCAAAGGGCCATGGCAGGGTTATCCGGGCAAGGTTAGCCGATGCCCAGTTCTTTTTCCATGTGGATCTGGAGTCCACCATGGACGATTTTGTGGAAAAGCTCAAGGCCGTTACCTTCCAGGCAAGCCTTGGTTCCCTTTATGAAAAAACCGAGCGTCTTGTAACCCTGGCCGAGGCCCTGACCGATCTTGTCAATGGGGATGATGAGTTGAAACAGCGGGTGATGCGGGCGGCGAGGATTTCCAAGGCCGACCTTGTCAGCCAGATGGTCATTGAGTTCACAAAACTCCAGGGGACAATTGGACGGGTGTATGCCCTGAAGGGAGGGGAAGATGAAGAGGTGGCAGCGGCCATTGAAGAGCAGTATAGGCCCGTCTGTTCCGGGGGCGATCTGCCCCATACTCCCACGGGAAAACTCCTCGCCATTGTCGATAAGATAGACACCCTGTGCGGCTGTTTTTCAGCCGATCTTATCCCCACGGGCGCCTCAGATCCCTATGCCCTGAGACGCCAGTCCATTGGAGTTCTCCAGATAATGGTCGAGGCAGGGTTTGATTTTTCCCTTCGAACGTTTGTCCGAAAGGGGGTATCCCTCTACCAGACAGACCCCGACAAAAAGCATGAAATCTCAACCAGGGTTCTGGAGTTCCTCAAGGCCAGGATGACAAATATGCTTGTGGATCAGGGGTTTTCAAGGGAAGCTGTCAACGCAGCCCTGTCCGTGCCGTTCTACAATGTGCCTGACGCCTTTCTCCGGGTTAAGGCCCTTGATACCCTGAGGCAGGAACCTGATTTTGAGCCGATCTCAACCTCATTCAAGAGGGTGGGTAACATCCTTAAAAAGGGCTCTGCAGACGAGAAAACCCTGGTAAATGTCAACCTTTTTAACAGCGATGCGGAAAAAATCCTTGACCGGGAATGCCGCCGGGTGAGCATACGGGTGGGGCAATGCATTAAGGCCAGGGACTATTCAGCGGCCTTGAGGGAAATTTCAACCCTTCGTCCCCATGTGGATCAGCTCTTTGATGATGTCATGGTCATGGCGGAAGATCCTGCCATTTGCATGAACCGCATGGCCCTGCTTTCATCGGTTGCGGGTTTGTTCAGCAATATTGCGGATTTTTCTCAACTATAAATTGATGCTAAGGAGGTATCATGGCAGGTTATGATCCTGAAAAGGACAAAAAATTAAATGAATGGAAGTGTGAAGAAACCGGGTTGATAATATCCATACACCAGTATGCCGATGGAGAGCCAAAGCTTCAGATCGGTCCCAGGGTGTTAAAGAAAAAAGACGGCACAGATCGTGCCCCATCCAAGGCGGGCAGGCTGAGTATCGAAGATGTCATGTGGATCTACGATATAATAGACGAGGTAAAGGATGAGCTTTCCGACCTGGTCGGACCTGAATGATGAGGCCGTAATATCACCCTGTCGGGTCTCTCCCCGCGGGGCTGCTCCCCATGGAACCAATTTCCATGGGGCAGCAGGGTCCCGGGGGATGGGAAAAGGCCCTGAATCAGACGGGGTGGCCGTGATGGTGAGTACGGCCCCGGATTTTGCCCATCTTAAATCCCGGGCAGGTGCCGGCACCTGCGGCCCGTTGTTCATGGGGTCTGTTTTCACTCAATCAGAAACAGGAACCATGTTTTCCGGCCCCCACATGGGTGCGCCCTATGCCACCATGGTGCTGGAGAACCTCATTGCCAGGGGGGCCGGAACCATATTCGTCTTTGGCTGGTGCGGCTCCATTTCAGCAGGTCTTGCCATCGGCGACATCGTTGTTGTGGAGGCAGGGCTGTCAGACGAGGGCACCTCGAAAAACTACATGGAAACAGGCGGGGATTTTCCTTTGATCCTCCCTGATCCAGCTCTTAAGGCCTTGCTTTACAATGGGCTGCATAAGAGAAAGGTTCCATTTAAATCAGGAACCGTCTGGACCACGGACGCTATCTATCGGGAAACGCCCCGTAAGATCGAATTTTTCAGGGATATGGGGGCGGTGGGCGTCGATATGGAATGTGCGGCTCTTTTTGCGGTTGCCCGTTTTCGGGGGGTGAAAATCGCCGCAATCCTGGTTGTGTCAGATGACCTTTCCACCTTGACCTGGAAGCCGGGGTTTAAATCAAAACAGTTTAAAGCGGTGAGAAAGCAGGTTTCAGACTTACTCCTCGATCTTTCAAGATGCGAGTTTTCGAATTACCACGATTTTTCCAAGAGAGACCAATGACCGAACCATCCTCATCATCGCCACCGCAACCATCATTTGAGGAGCTCAAAAAAGAGGCCGTAAGGCTCCAGCAGGAGCTCCATCACCACAACATCCGCTACCATGGGATGGATGACCCTGTAATTTCCGATGCCGAATACGACAGGATGATGCAGCGCCTCATGGAGATTGAGGCCCGGTTTCCGGAACTTTCAACTCCCGATTCCCCGACACTAAGAGTCGGGGCAAAGGCGTTGACCGCCTTTGAGACGGCCCGGCACACCATTCCCATGCAGAGCCTTGACAACGCCTTTAACGACCAGGACGTGATCGATTTCCATAACCGGGCAGTCAGAATCTTAAACACCGAAGAGATCAGCCATGGAGATATCCGCTATACTGTGGAGCCAAAGCTCGACGGGGTGGCTGTGGAACTAAGATATGAAAATGGAAGTCTGACCCTTGCCTTGACCAGGGGCGACGGCACAATGGGCGAGGTGATCACCGACAATGTGAGGACCATATCCTCTGTTCCCCTGAAACTAAGCCCCTATGGCAGGGGAAAGGTCCCGGAAATTCTTGAGGTGAGGGGAGAGGTGATCATCAATGCCGGGGATTTTGAAACTTTGAACAAAAACCGCCTGGAGGCTGGGGAATCCTTGTTTGCCAATCCCAGGAATGCGGCGGCAGGTTCGCTGCGCCAGCTGGATTCGAGGATCACGGCAAAGAGGCCCCTGGAGATCTTTGTCTATGGTGTCGGACTTGCGCAGGATCTCATCGATGATTTCAACATAGATTCCCATTCCGCACTCTTGGAGGCGCTGAAAACCCTCGGGTTTAGAATCAGCCCCTTAATAGAGACCCGCCTGACCCTCGCCGAGGCCCTTGAACGGTTCAAGGCCCTTGATGGGTTGCGCCCGGACCTTCCTTACGAGATCGACGGCATGGTGATCAAGGTTGATGATCTCTCGGCCCAGGAGCGCCTTGGAACCAAGGCAAGGAGCCCGCGGTGGGCCATTGCATACAAGTTCCCCGCCATGGAGGAGACAACCGTAATCAAAGATATAATCGTCCAGGTGGGCAGGACCGGAACCCTTACCCCGGTGGCACTCCTGGAACCTGTGAGCATCGGCGGGGTCATGGTGTCAAGGGCAAGCCTTCACAACCAGGACGAAATTCAAAACAAGGATATCAGAATCAATGACACGGTCCTTGTGAAAAGGGCCGGGGACGTTATTCCCCAGGTGATCAAGCCCGTAAAGTCGAAAAGAACCGGTCAAGAGATAGTCTTTGTCATGCCGACCCATTGTCCGGTGTGCAAGAGCAGTGTGAGGCGGCTTGGAAACGAAGCCGCTGTTAAATGCATCAACGCCTCGTGCAAGGCCCAGTTAAAGCAGCGGCTCATTCACTTTGTCTCCAAGGGTGGATTTGACATGGATGGGCTCGGTAAAAAGCTCATTGACCAGCTTGTGGATCGCGGTCTTGTAGCCTCATTTGCCGATCTTTTCATCCTGGACCGGCCGACCCTTGCGGCAATGGATCGCATGGGCGAAAAATCTGCGGCAAACATTGTCAAGGCCATCGAAGGTTCTAAAACCGTACCGTTAAGGCGGTTTATATTTGCCCTTGGCATGGATCATACCGGGGAGTCAGCGGCCCTTGTCCTGTGCGACACCTTTTTAAGCCTTGACGCCCTTTTAAAGGCGACCGGAGAAGAGCTGAACGCCATTGAAGGGATCGGGCCCAAGACCGCAGACTCGGTTGTGGCATTCTTTGCCAACCAGGAGAACCGGGCGACCATTGATCGAATGATGGAAAACGGTGTGGTCGTTGAAGATCACGGACCCGTGAAACAGGAAGGTGGGCCTGGGGCCTCGTTCTTTAATGGAAAAAGGGTGGTCCTGACCGGCACCCTGAACACCATGACCCGGTCCGAGGCCAAACAGCGGCTTGAACAACAGGGTGCCAGGGTTGGGTCGAGCGTCAGCAAAAACACGGACATCCTCGTGGCCGGGGAATCCTCGGGCAGCAAACTTGCCAAAGCCCTCTCCCTTGGCGTAACCGTCATGGATGAACAGGCCTTTGTAAGGGCAGTAGGTAGTAGGTAGTAGGCCGTAAATAGTGGCCCTAGGTTGGGTAATTATTTGTTCCCGAGCTCAGGAAAAATATACCTTTAAGAAGTCATCTCTTGGAATTTTAGACTGAGTAAGAATTGTTCGTAAAGTCGAATTTTTTAGAACAGTATGATTCGGAATTGTAAGCGGTGTACGTGTGCCATCAGGATTTTCCTTCAGCATTGCGATGTGATTCCCTTCACGGACTAACCGAAAACCAAGTTGCTCTAAAGTGCTTATGACTTTCTGTAGAGGAGCATCAGCTGGAAATTTTGCCATCAAACGGCCACCTGAGCCTCAGCAATGAATACTTCGAGAATAGGTGGATCGGAATCTATTTCGTCACACCCAAAAGTTTCGATATGGAATTTGATGGCTGATTTCACATCCTTTAAGGCGGATTCATAGGAATCGCCCTCCCCTATAACCACCCCTTTCAAACCAAGTGGATACGCAACGTACGTGTCGAGATGTTTTTCAACAACTATCTTAAATTGTTTCACATTTCACACTCCAATGCTCAGATTGTTTTCAATATTATGCATTATATCACGAGTTTGGAACTTTGCGAACAAATAATCCCAGTCCGCCGAACGCCTTGATCACCCGCCATGGTTATACTTTTATCAGGCTCTGTAGTTTTGGACAATAACACTTTGTGGTGTTGTGGTGACGGGCGGTGGTGGTGTAGGTGCAATTCATGAATTGCCCTAGGTGTTGGCCTGTTGGCCGCAGTATCGTCACTGACTACTCACTATCTACAGCTTTCTTTGCTGCCTTTGGTTTTGCTTCAGGTTTGGGAGCAGCGGGCTTGTCTGTTTTTTTCTTTGCCGGAGCCTTTGATGGTGTTACACCCCTTAAAATAGCGCCAACCTTGATACGCTCCTGGGCCAGGAACAGGGAAATCTGCTCGTTCTGATCGTCGCTGAGTTTGATTTCACTTGCCTTTAAAAATGCTGCAACGTTGTCGGCAATATCGAGCATTTTGTCATGGGCGTCGGCTTCTTTTTTTGTGGCAAAGGTCATTTTTTCGACTCCGTTTCTGACGACGATGTACTGAACAACTACGGCCATGGTTTACTCCTTTTCAAACAAAGCATTGATGAACTGCTGGGAATTAAATTCTTCAAGATCGTCGATCCCTTCGCCAAGACCAATATATTTCAACGGGATTTTCATTGTACCTGAAATGGATATTGCGATGCCTCCCTTGGCAGTTCCGTCAAGCTTGGTCAGGGCAAGGGCTGTAACCCCCACGGCCTCGTTGAACAGGGTCGCCTGGGAAATGGCGTTTTGTCCGGTGGTGGCGTCAAGGACCATGAGTACCTCGTGGGGAGCACCCGGAAGCCGTTTACCGATGGTGCGTTTTATCTTTTTCAACTCTTCCATGAGGTTTTTCTGGGTGTGGAGTCTTCCTGCCGTGTCTATCAGTAAGACATCCACCCCCCTTGCCAGGGCAGCCTCCACACCGTCAAAGGCTACGGCCGCAGGATCTGCGCCGTCCCTGTGCTTTACAATGCCGACGTTGGCCCGTGCGGCCCATTCCGAAACCTGCTCGATGGCGGCGGCCCGGAAGGTGTCTGCCGCCGCAATCAAAACCTTTTGACCCTGGCGGTTAAACCGCATGGCAAGCTTGCCAAGGGTGGTTGTCTTGCCGGTTCCATTCACGCCGACGACCATGATGACCCTTGGTTTTATGGGGTCACCCTGATCTTGTCCTGAAGGTTCCTCCGGGAAGAGGGCCTGGATTTCTATTTTTAAGAGATCCTTGAGCTCATGGGCGGTTAACATGCCTTTACTCTTTTTTGAAATATTATCCATCACCTTGAGGGTGAGGTCCACCCCGAGGTCTGCCATGATCAGACTCTCTTCGATTTCCTCTAAAAGGTTGGCATCGATTTTTCTTTTTTTGGAAAAAAGCTCGTCAATATCGGTGAAAAGAATGTCCCGGGTTTTGGACAGCCCCTGTTTGAGCCGTCCTAATATTGTACTTCCACCCTTTTTTAAAGGCACAGCTTCCTTTTTTTTAAACAGATTAATCGCCACAATAACTAATTCCTTGAATAACCGGCATGGCCGGAGTCATATTGTAAATCTTGACATTGTTTTACATAATTGCGCCTGGTTTATCAAGAGATAAGGCAGATTCCAGCAAGTCACTTGCCAATAGCAATTTCCATTTGCCAAAGGGTGGGGGGCATGGTAATTGTCAGATCTGACAAGAACTTTGCAATGGTTGGTTGTACAGGAAAGAATAGAGAGGTTTGCGCCATGAATGAAAAGGCCGACAACAGGCAGATTAATGAGTTGAAAGTCAGGATTGATCGCCTTGAATCCCAGAAAAATACCCTTATCAAGGAGAACAATGCGGCCGAGGATCGTTTTAAAAACATTCAAGATCTGTACAAACGATATCTTCCCCTGATCATTGATCTTGTTATGGAGGAAGATAGAAAAATTGCATCCGTACTCAAGGCCCTTTCAGTTAAACATAAACAAGGTGCCACTGTTCCTGAACTTGAGTCTCTTTTTCAAGCGCTCCACCAGGCCATACTGGTTGAAGAACCGGACAGGAACAAGGGGAAATCTTTGCTCGCCGGCCTTTTTAAAGGATCCAGCAATCGGCTCATTGATGAGTTGAAACAGGAGTATGCTTCAATCATAAAAACTTTGAGTTTTTCCCTTGAGTCAGCCCATCTCGCCCCCCTGAGCCTTTTTTTAGACAGGATTATCAAAGCCGATGATTTCAAAACCATTGGCCAGGTGAGGGCCGATTTGTTTGATTTTCTCATGGACTATATAGCCGATCTTGACGAAGACAGGGGGAAATTAACGTTTTTTGTCAAGGATATTGTGCGGCAGATTCTTGAGATGGAAAAGATTATACGGGTCTCGTTTGATCAGTTCGAGGCCGTGATTGCGCCGGGTGAAAGGTTTGATCTGGTGCTCACAGGTGAGATCTCCCAGGCAAAAAAAGCCCTTGGCCTGGCCGGCGATCTTGAAGGGCTAAAGAGCAGAGTGGCAAGCTCCCTTGCTACCATCGAAGTGGCATTAAAGGAAAAAATTGCCGAAGAACAGGGGATCAAGGAGCTTGCCGGGACAAATGAAAACGCCTTTGAAACTGAATTTGTCAAGCTCAAAAAGGAACTTACTGATGCAACCGAGCATTCTAAAACCCTTGAGCAAAAGATCAATCATGATCCCCTTACCGGGGCTAACAGCCGAAGAGCCTATAGCGCCAGGATTGAGGAAGAGATGGAGCGCTTTATGAGGTATGGCTCTATTTTTTCCCTGCTTTTTCTCGATGTGGATCATTTCAAGAAAGTCAACGATAGCTATGGTCATGCCATCGGCGATCGTTGTCTTCAGGAGATCATAAAAAAAACCTCAAGCCTTATCCGCAAAAATGACATGCTGGCCCGGTACGGGGGGGAAGAGTTTGTGCTGATTATGCCGGAGACAGAAGGCATAAATGCAAAAAATGTTGCAGAAAAAATAAGAGAAACCATAGAGAAAATAGAGTTTGTCTATAAGAACGATACGGTAACGGTTACCGTGAGTATCGGAGTCACCCAGGTACGAGAGGATGATGCCGTTCCCCTGGATGTTTTGGAACGTGCTGATCGTGCGGTTTATCAGGCAAAGCAGGACGGACGAAACAGGGTGGTCCTAATTTAAAAGCAATGGAGATTTGCATGAAAGATTTATCCAGGATTGATATTAAGACGCTTCTAAATCACGCTAAAACCCAAAGTGTCACGGCAGATACAAATAGAGAGGTCATAGAGAGGCGGGCCTTTTCACCCAAAGTATGCCCGGTTTTTTCCGAGGAATTCACCGTGCTCGAGGATCAGCCCCAATATCGCTTTGCCCGGGACCGGGAGGCAGAAAAGGTGCTGCCCGACATCATCCACAACCAGGTTCAAAAGATCGTTCCTGGAACCAGAGACAATAGAGAGGAGCGCTCCTGCTTTGCCCGTCAAAGGAATATAGGCATTGTCTTCTCAGGTGGTCCCGCCCCCGGGGGACACAACGTTATTTCAGGGATTTTCGATGCAGCTAAAAGGGCAAATCCTCATTCCAGAATTTACGGTTTTATACTGGGTCCGGCAGGGATCCTAGAATGCTCTTTTATTGAAATAACCCAGAGCCTGGTGGATGCCTTTCGGAATATGGGCGGTTTTAACATGATCAAAACAGGCCGTACAAAGATTGATGTCAAAGAGAAAATGGCCCTGTCCCGGGCAACCTGCAAGACCCTTGAATTGGACGCCCTGGTCATTGTAGGGGGGGATGATTCCAACACCAATGCAGCCTTTCTTGCCCAGGAACTAAAGGCGGACAATGTCCAGGTCCTAGGTGTTCCAAAGACCATTGATGGAGATATTCAGGTCAAGACCGAGGACGGTGAGGTGCTTTGCTCAACCTCGTTTGGTTTTCATACGGCGGCAAGGGCCTTTGCTCAGAATATCAGCAATCTTTGCACGGACGCCTCGAGCGATATCAAGTATTGGCACGTGTGCAAGGTGATGGGGCGGGTGGCAAGTCATCTGGCCCTTGAGGTTGCCCTCCAGACCCATGCGAATCTCACGCTTATCGGCGAGGACCTTGCCGACTATGTGGATCAGGAACGCCTCGATGCCGCAAGCAAGAGGGGTGAAGTCGACTATACTGCCTATGGAATGACCCTTCGCCACCTTTCCCGGCTCATCTGTGAAACCATCGTGAAAAGGGCCGCCAGCGGCAAAAATTACGGGGTGATGATTATCCCCGAGGGTGTGCTTGAGTTTATCAACGAGATTCAGACTTTCATCATCAAGCTGAGCACCATCATTGGCGAGTTCAACAATGTTCATGACCTTGATTTTCACTCTTCGTTTACCACCCTTGACGCAAAACTCGACTACTTGAGAAGGCTGTCAAGGGGTATCAGCGACAGGGCCGCATCTCCGATCTGGAATCAGCGGGATGACGAACTATTCAACGATCTTCCATCCTTCTTCCAGGAGGGATTGCTGGTTGAGCGGGACACCCATGGTAATTTCCAGTTCTCCCAGGTGAAAACAGAAAAGATCATCATGGACATGGTGACCGATTATCTCGAAATATTAAGGGAAAAGGGAATTTATAAGGTGGGGATAAGCAATTCTTCCTATGAATACCTCATGGAGAGAGATGGACTCGATGCCCAGGCGTTTGGGCGGGCCATGTTTAAAAATTATGATGGGAACGGCTATCTCCTGGTCAAGGAGAAGATCATCTCCGTAAAGACCTTGACTCAGACGCTCCTCGCCGCAGGACTCATCGATGATGAGGAAAAATTGCCGAAAAGCGTGAAGGAGATTTTTAAGAAGTCTGTTCCAAAGTTCAACAGACAGATCCATTTTTACGGGTATGACGGTCGGGGAAGTGATCCAACTAAATTCGACTGTAATTACACCTACAACCTTGGCCTGGCGGCCTTCAGCCTCATTGCCAACGGAGCAACCGGCCAGATGGCGGTGATAAAGAACCTTGAGCATGAGTTCAGCAAATGGGAGCCCCTTGGTGTTCCCATTGCAGGTCTGATGCACCTTGAGGAGAGAAAGGGACGGCTCTCCCTGGTGATCGAAAAGAGCATTGTGGACATTGAATCCAACGCCTTCAGGGTGGTCAAGGCCCTCAGGGAAAAATGGCTTGCGGCAGAGCCGGGGGACGACTGCTTTCGAAGGCCCGGACCGGTCAGATTCACCGGCAGCAGCGAGGAGGATCGGCCCATCACGCTGATGCTTAATTCCATTAAATAAAATAATCAACACGGCCGGAGCAAGAGATGACGTCCGGCCACAACGAGGGTTGAAACATGATGGTACTGGGTGGGCAATAGTGTCATTCCGCCCCCTTTGGTTATCCTGACCGGAACCGCAAAACGTCGGAGGTCGCTTTGACCCTTCTTAAATATTTCCCCCCTTTGGTTTTGAATGTTCCGGTCAGGAAAACCAAAGAGGGCTCTAAAATCGAGACTCCCACTATGATGTTTCGGCGGGAGTTTCTACGGAGTATGACGATATGGCTGGCACTGTAGGGGATCCCCTTGCGGGTGCCCTTTGCGGACAATGGGAACACAATAATTCAACGTGACCTGCGGGTGACTGGATGTCGTAATTTTCAGTTGTCAGAAAACAGATTGATTCCTTGAATAAATTTAAAATCCCTAACGTTATAGGTCAAAAGTTCCATATCGTGACAGATTGCAGTAGCAGCAATAAGGGCATCCGGTATTTGCAAACCATGGCTTTTTGAATATTGTTCGATTAGATTGATGGCAGTATTTGTAATCGATCTGTCCAGAATCAACGTCTCAAGGTGTTTCATCCGGCTTTTTATCTTGGCCAATTCCCGTTTATTAAACGCTCCGAAATACAATTCCATCAATGTTACAGCACTCAGTGAAATATTTTGAAACCCGATACGTCTGAGCGTTTCGGTTGCTGATGGATTGTTTTTGAACGCTTCGATAAATATATTTGTATCACAGAGTATCATTTTCTATAGCACCTCTGTCCCATGCTTTTTTCCGAATCTTCAAAAGGGAAATGTCTTTGTTTTCCCATAATCCAAAAAGGTCTTCCAACGATTTGGCTTTTTTCTTGGCAGTGTCATCTTTTTTATCAATCGTGCTGCCTTCAATTTCAACAAAAGGCAATTCCTTCAATAAATTGATAACAATCATGGCTTTTTCTGAATCTTTTATCTTGATGTGCAGACGTGTCATTTGATTTTCCCTGTTGGTTTCAAGCTTGACGTTATTCAATGATACAGTATTGTATGAATCTTACGTCATAAAGTCAAATTGGGCACGGTGAATTCATTCTAACCTTCATCCTATCTATTTCAGGTCTTTAAGACCGCCAAATTATAAAAGAATCAAATCAATGTAGTTTTATCCGATATTGATGATAACCGCCATATGGTGTTATCCAAAAGTATAGTGTGTTCCAGCTAACAGCTAACAGCTAAAAGCTAAGAGCTACCTACTACCCTTCGGCTGATAGGTACAAAGCGGCTCCTCAGCCATATAGTTGCCCGTTGCCTCATAGGCCCGTGCCCTGCATCCGCCGCACACACGGGTGTACTCGCAGACCCCGCATTTACCCTCGTAGTTGTCGATATTTCGAAGTTTGTTAAATACCTCGGAGTTTTCCCACACCTCTTTAAAGTGGGTTTTGGTGATGTTGCCGCAGGTAACGTCGAGGAATCCGCAGGTCTGCACCCTTCCCGTGTGGGAGATAAAGCAGAAGCCTGTACCTGCAAGGCATCCCCTTGTCACGGCGTCGAGCCCGTGGCTGTCAAAGCTTACCTTTTTGCCCTCCTGTTTTGCCCGCTGGCGCATGATTCTATAGTAGTGGGGGGCACAGGTGGCCTTGAGCTGAAGGGAACTCTTCTCCCTCTGATCGTAGAACCAGTTCAAGGTTCGTTCATACTCTTTTGCATTGATCTCCTGGTCCACGATGTACTTGCCACGGCCCGTTGGCACCAGAAGGAAGATGTGGTGGGCCACGGCCCCAAGGGATTCGGCAAGGGCCAGTATGCTGGGAATCTCGTGGAGGTTGGTCTGGGTGATAACCGTGTTGATCTGGAAGTCGAGATCCGCCTCTTTTGCAAGGGCTATGCCGTTAAGGGCACCGTCATAGGCGCCGTCTACGCCCCTGAACTTATCGTGGCTCTCTCTTGTTGCACCGTCAAGGCTGATGCTGATCCGTCGTATGCCCGACTCTTTCATCCTCAGGGCATTTTCCCGGGTGATCAGGGTTCCGTTGGGTGCCATGACCATTCTAAGGCCGATGGAGGTGCCGTAGGAGGCTATGTCAAATATGTCCGACCGGAGCAAAGGTTCGCCGCCGGTGAGGATGATGATGGGCTCGCCCACCTCCCGGATCTGGTCAAGGAGCCTGAACGACGCCTTTGTGTCCAGCTCATCCGGGTAAACATGATCCTCGGCGCTGGCCCGGCAGTGGACGCAGGAAAGGTTGCACCGCCGGGTGGTCTCCCACGCCACAAGCCTGAGGATATGGGAATGTTGATTTGGTGAACTCTTTTTTTCAGAGTGCATGGGGTTCATCTAATATCCCCTTGAGTTGATTGCCTTAGCAGCTTCCACGGCCGAGTAGGTGAGGATCATGTCGGCTCCGGCACGCTTGATGGATAAAAGCGTCTCCATGACCATCTTCTGCCCGTCAATCCAGCCCATGAGCTCAGCTGCCTTGATCATGGCATACTCTCCGCTCACGCTGTAGGCTGCAAGGGGAAGATCTATCTCGTCCTTGAGCCTGCCGATGATGTCAAGGTAGGAGAGGGCCGGTTTCACCATGATGATGTCGGCCCCCTCTTCAATGTCCATGGTGGCCTCCCGGATCGCCTCAAGGGCGTTGCCGGGATCCATCTGGTAGGTCTTCCGATCTCCGAACTTGGGGGCCGAGGAAACCGCATCCCTGAACGGCCCGTAAAAGGCCGAGGCGTATTTCACGGCATAGGACATGATGGGAATGTTGGAAAAGCCCTCTTCATCAAGGGTCAGACGGATTTCAGCCACCCGTCCATCCATCATGTCTGAGGGAGCCACCATGTCAGCCCCGGCCCTGGCATGGGAAAGGGCGGTCCTTGCAATAAGATCAAGGGAAGAGTCATTGTCGATCCTGCCATCCTCCACCAAGCCGCAGTGGCCGTGGTCCGTGTACTGGCAGAGGCAGACGTCGGTGAGTACGGCAATATCTGGAACGGCGTCCTTAACAGCCCTGATCGCCTGCTGGACAATGCCTGATTCTGCATAGGCCCCTGTTCCAAGGCTGTCCTTGGTGTCGGGCAGCCCAAAGAGCATCACCGCAGGGATTCCAAGATCCCGGGCCTCTTTTACGGCCTTGACCAGCATGTCGCAGGAGAGGTGAAACTGACCGGGCATGGATGGAATGGGTTTTTTTATGCCTTTGCCGGTCACGGCAAAAAGGGGGTAAATAAGGTCATCCACAAGAAGGGTGGTTTCCCGTATCATCCGCCTGAAGTTGGGGGTTTCCCTGAGGCGTCTTGCCCTGTAATCTGGAAACAGCATGGTCTGATTAATCCTTCTTTTTGATTTCAAGGTCGGTTAAAAAGCAGGCAGGGTCAGTATCCCAGGGGTCGCCGGCAATGGATTCTGCCCTGGCCCTGAAATTTCCCGCACAGATGTCAAGCCAGCGGCACTCTGCACACCGGCCCTTGACGTAGTCTTTCTTCTTTTTGAGCTTCATGAGGTACTCGTTGGTCTCGTCCATCCAGATCTCAGAAAAAGGACGTTCCCGGATATTACCAAGGCTCTTGTCCCTTGAGAACTGGTCCGGATATACCTCGCCGTCCCAGGAGATGCAGCCAAACCCACGCCCGGAGTTGTTGCCCTCGTTCATCTGGAGGAGTTCCAGAACCTCGGCCGCCCGCTCTGGATCTTCCTCAAGGAGCTTCAAGTAGAGGTAGGGACCGTCAGCATGGTTGTCAACGGTGAGAATCTCTTTGGGATGGTTCCGGTCGTGGAGGTCCTTTGTCCGCTCCATGATCAGATCCAGGACCTTTCTTGTCTCCTCGTGGGAGAGGTCCTCGTTGGCAATGGCCGATCCCCTGCCCGAATATACCAGGTGGTAAAAGCATGCCCTGGGGATTTCCATCTTTTCAAGAAGATCAAAGATGCCCGGGATTTCAGAGACGTTGCGTTTATTTATGGTAAACCTGAGCCCCACCTTGATTCCTGCCTCCTGGCAGTTCCGTATGCCGGTCATCGCCTTTTTGAAGGCCCCTTTCATGCCCCTGAAATTGTCGTGGGTCTCCTCTAAACCGTCAAGGCTGATGCCCACGTAGGAGAGGCCGATCTCTTTTAAAACCCTGGCCTTCTCCCTGGTGATAAGGGTGCCGTTGGTGGAGATAACCGCCCTCATGCCTTTTTTTACCGCATATTCGGCATATTCGGCAAGCCTTGGGTGAACAAGGGGCTCGCCGCCGGAAAACAGGATGACAGGAACCCCGAATTCGGCCAGATTATCGATCATGGCGAGGCTCTCGTCCCGGTCAAGCTCGTTGTCGTAGGAGAGATCTTCCGACTGTGCATAGCAGTGAACACAGCGCAGATTGCACCTTCGTGTCATGTTCCACACGATCACGGGCTTTTTGTCTATTGAAAACTGAAGCAGGTGGGAGGGCAGGGTGCCTGAGTCACGGGAATACCGCAAGGCATCAGAGGGTTCCACGGTTGCGCAGTAGAGCTTTGAAATTCCAATCATGATATTATCTTCCTGATGAGTTCCCCAAGAAATCCCTCCTGATCCACGAGGGCTTTCCCTGGAATAAAGAACCGTTTTGTTCCGGATTTTTCCCGGATCAGATTTAGACCATCGTAAAAATCGCTGTAAATTTTAGTTGTGAGTTCATCCTGGGTAATATCGTGGCGGATGAACTGCTCAATGAGAAAGTCGACGGCATCCTCTTCAAACACGATGTTGATATCGTGCTTGTGGTAGAAATCCACCTCAACCTTTTTAACTGTTTCATAAAAGGTCTTGATGGCTTGAATGGCCGTTCCAAGCTCGGTGACATGGGTGCTGTAGTATTCGGCCACAAGATCGCTTCTCTGTTTTGAAAGGGTGAGGCCGTGGTGAAGGGATAGTTCCTTCCAGTTGTCAAGAATATGGTCAGATAAAAGTTCTTTTGAGCGCCGGCGTGCCTCGGTAAACTCCTGGTCCAGGTTTTCCCTGTTTTTATCGGCAAGGATATAGGCAAGCTGCTTCTTTGGATCTGTGACCACCTCTGGAGTTACTGCAAAAGATTTAATGTCCGTGGAGGGAAGTTTTTCTTCAAACTCAAGAAGGGCATTTTCAACAACGCTCACAAGGCCCCTGGCACCGGTGTTCTCCTTGGATGCCCTGTTTGCAAGGATCTCAAGGGCCCCAGGGGTAAACACGATTTCAATGCCATAGGCTGCAAAATCAAGGCGCTTGCCAAGGAGCACAGGGTTGTTGGGCATGGTCAGGATGGTAAGGAGGTCGTCCTTGGAAAGTGTGTCAAGAATGCACCGGACTGGAAGTCTGCCGATGAATTCAGATTCAAATCCGAATTCCACCAGATCTTCGGCCGTGACCTGTTTGAGGAGCTCACTGTTTTTGTCAGCCTTGACCAGGGAGGAGCCAAAACCCATGGAGTGGTGCGTCACCCTTTGTGCTACAATTTCGTTGAGCTCTGAAAAGGCACCACTCATGATAAAGAGGATGTTGGCCGTATTCACCCTGCGCTGACTCCTCTTGCCCGTCCGCTGGAAGCTTTCAAGTTCCTGCATCATGGAAACCGGGTCATGGGGCACCTTGAGGTCCACATCCGTCTCTTCCATGGGCTTTAACAAAGCCCGCTGAACCCCGGTTCTTGAAATGTCGGATCCCCTGATGCTGCCGGAGGAGGCGATCTTGTCAATCTCATCCAGGTAGATGATTCCGCATTCTGCCAGCTCGATATCATCGTCGGCCTCTTTTACAAGGTCCCGGACAAGATCATCCACGTCTCCGCCCACATAGCCGGTTTCAGAAAATTTAGTGGCATCGGCCTTGACAAAGGGAACCCCCAGGCGTTTTGCGATGAGCTTCACCATATAGGTCTTGCCGACACCTGTGGGGCCGAGCATGAGGATGTTGGATTTTATGGCACCGGTTATCCTGATCTCTGAATGTTTTGATCTCTCAAGGTGCTTGATCCGGTTGAAGTGGGTGCAGATTTTGGTTGCAAGGATAGATTTGGCCCGTTCCTGGCGCACAATGTACTGGTCAAGATACGCAATCAGTTCTCCGGGCTTCATGTCAAAATTAACGAGCTTTTTTCTGCCCGATGATTCATCGCGTCCCGAAATGGGTTTAGCCTGGGGGGCAAGGGAGGGGGAGATTATCTTGACCTTGCCGCCGAATTTCTTGTTGAGAAACTCGCCCAGCTCTTTTTCTATCCGCTTTGGGTCGGGTATGTTTTCATGTGTATTATTCATAGTGGTTTAATATATACATGGGGCTGGATAAATCAAGCCGGTTTGAATCAATGATTGATTTCTTTAACCACGAAGGGCACGAAATGCACGAAATAAAAGGTCCTGGGATCAAACTTTGCGATCAATTTTTAGATCCGGTTTTAGATCCGGCTTTTGATCGGATTTTGGATTAGGTTTTGCCGAGGGTTTTTGTTTAAACAGCAGGCAGGGGCTGCCGGTGGAACGACGCACCACAGCCGAGGGAATGATCTTTGATTTAAATCCCATTGCCCCGCATCCATGGGGACGGGCAGGTTCCCAGGTGACATAATAGTATTGACATCTATGGCAGCTTATCGGTTTTGTCTTTTCCATTTGTGTATAACCCACATGTCATAGCAAACACAACGAACGATGAAGCTCGATAGCGGTTAGGTGTTAGCCGTTAGCTAATGGCTAAAAGCTAAATTGCTGACTCAATCTAAAAAAGCCACAAACATTGTCAAATGATTGCGGCTTTTTTAAAACTGGTGCCGAAGGGGAGACTTGAACTCCCACGGGTCGCCCCACACGCCCCTCAAGCGTGCGTGTCTACCAATTCCACCACTTCGGCAGTTGGGGACTCGGAAATTAATAATTTGTGCAATTATTAGTTTCCAAGTCCCTCAAATGAAATTAATTGCTGTCAGTCGCTGCTGGTCGCTCGATGGGTGCTTTTACATCAGGCATGATGGACGCCTGGGAGCGGTGGCTTGACATATAGGCAAGGGTCAAAGAGGTAAGCATGAATATGACCGCAACTCCTGTTGTTATTTTGCTCAGGAACGTGGCCGGTCCTGCGCCGCCGAACAGGGTCTGACTGGATGCTCCTCCAAACGAGGCTCCCATGTCCGCTCCTTTGCCTGTCTGGAGCAGAACAATGAGAACTAAAAGTATGCAGGCAATAACATGTGCAACTACAAGCAGGGTTGTCATGATTTTTTATTTATACCTTATTATCTTGATGAACGTATCTGCATCAAGGCTCGCTCCGCCAACCAATGCACCATCGACATCGTTAATTTTCATAATCTTTGAAACATTATCAGGTTTAACGGAGCCACCATATAGGATACGCATGGACATTGCAAGCGCCTTGCCGAATTTTTTCTCGACAAGTGTTCGAATGTATTCGTGTATCTGTGCCACCTGGTCCGGTGTGGCTGTCTTGCCTGTCCCGATTGCCCAGACAGGCTCGTAGGCAATGACAAGAGTTCCCAGTTCCTCTGAACCAAAGTCTTTTAACCCATCGTTGACCTGTTTGTCAAGCACTGAAAAAGTCTTTCCCTCTTCCCTCTGGGTCTCGGTTTCTCCAATGCAGAGGATGGGGAGAAGATCTGATCCCAGGGCGGCGGCTATCTTTTTACCCACGGTTTCGTCAGTCTCACCAAAGTATTGACGGCGTTCTGAGTGGCCGATGATGGCGTAATCGGCACCGGCCGCCTTGACCATGGGAGCCGATACTTCGCCTGTATAGGCTCCCTCGTTCTCATAAAAAAGATTCTGCGCCCCGACCCCTATCTTTGATCCTGCCACAGCCTGGGATACAAGGGGCAGGCTCAAAAAGGTGGGTGCGATCATGATATCTGTATCAACCACATCAGATGCAAGCTCGGCGAGTCTTGCTGCCGTGGCAATGGATTCTGCCCCTGTCTTGAACATCTTCCAGTTTCCGGCTATCAATGCTCTTCTGGACATAATGCCTCCTGATTTACAAGAAATAGCTTTTAGCTGATAGCTATTAGCTTTTAGCTAACGGCTAACAGCTAATAGCTAACCGCTAACGAGTTTCATTTTTTGTTGTGTCCCATAGGGAGATGTGGGCTATAAGGATTTTCCCACAAGGGCCGCAAGATCGATGAGGCGATGGGCATAGCCTGCCTCGTTGTCGTACCAGGCATAAATTTTTACCATGTTTTCGATGACATCCGTGCTCATGGCGTCCACAATTGAAGAAAATGAGCTGCCGTTGAAGTCACTGGAAACAAGGGGGAGTTCGCAATAGTCGAGGATTCCTGCAAGTTCCGATTTTGAAGCTCGTTCAAGGGCCTGGTTTACCTCCTCCCTTGTGATGTTCTCCTTTTCGACAACCACGACAAGGTCGACCAGGCTCACATTGGGAGTGGGTACCCGGACCGACAGGCCGTTGAGCTTTCCCTTGAGTTCTGGAAGAACCAGTGCAACCGCCTTGGCGGCTCCCGTGGTGGTGGGGATCATGGAGAGAGCAGCCGCCCTTGCCCGCCTGAGATCCTTGTGGGGAAAGTCAAGCAGACGCTGGTCCCCGGTGTAGGAATGAATGGTTGTCATCATGCCGCAACGGATACCGAAATTCTCCAGGATCACCTTTGCAACCGGTGCAAGGCAGTTCGTGGTGCACGAGGCATTGGAGATGATCTCATGTTTTTCAGGATCATAGGTGGCATGGTTCACCCCCATGACTATGGTGTTGTCAGGATCAACCGCAGGGGCCGAGATCAACACCTTTAAGGCGCCGGCTTTAAGATGTTTTCCAGCGCCTTCCCTGTCCCGGAAGATGCCTGTGCACTCAAGGACAATGTCCACCCCGGCATCCTTCCATGGAATCTGTGCCGGGTCTTTGAATGATGAGACCCTTATGGGTTTATCGTTTACAACCATGGTATCATCGGTGGCTGTGACGGTTGCGTCAAGCCTGCCGTGGACCGAGTCATATTTAAAAAGATGCGCCAGTGTCTTTGTGTCTGAAAGGTCGTTGATGGCGACGACTTCGAGGTCTGATCTTTCTAAGGCGGCCCTGAATGCCAGTCTGCCTATCCTTCCGAAACCGTTTATGCCAAGTTTGATTGCCATGAAATTATGCCTCCTGAATTTTTATATGAAACTCGCCGCCGAGCTTGCCGCCACAAAGGGCGACCGCAAGGGATCGCCCCTACACTGGCCTCAGCTTATTTTATTGAGTTTCATTCTTCGTTGTGTCCGCTAGGACATGTGGGTTATATAATAAATAATTAATTATTGCGTTTGTCACCTTTGAGTATTCCGCTTGCAAGGGAGATGCTCTTTTTTCCGTGGGCCACAATGCTCGCTGCTGCAGTTGGCAGATCCTGTTTGCCCCTTACGGAGATGGCCTTGATAAGAATGGGAAGGTTTACCCCGGAGATGACCTCAACCGAGCCTTCTTCGAGAAACGAGTAGCTTAAGTTTGAGGGGGTCCCGCCGAACATGTCGGTAAATATAATCACCCCTTTATCGTTGTTGACTTTTTTGATGCCGGTCCTGATCTTTTTGATCAAAGCTTCGGCAGGTTCCCTGATGTCAATGGAGACTGAGCCTATATTTTCTATCTGCGAGTTCATGATCAATTCAGCAGATTCAATTAAAGCCTGTCCGAGTGTTGAGTGTGTGACGATTAAAATTCCTGTCATGACTCTTTTGTGTCCCTGTCTATGTCCCTGTGGATGATGCGGGGCTCAAAGCCATGTTGGCCCAGGTGTTCAAATATGGCCGCAGCAATGGCAACGCTTCTGTGACGTCCGCCTGTACATCCAACAGCTATTGTTAGATACGCCTTGCCCTCAAGGGTGTAAAGCGGAATGAGATAATCGAGAAGGTTAAGATATTTTTTTAAAAAAATTTTGGCCTGGGCAGTTTCGAGTACAAAGTCTCTCACCTCTTTTGATCGGCCATCCAGCGCCTTTAGTTCTGGAACAAAAAACGGGTTGGTAAGGAACCGCATGTCAATCACAAGATCCGCATCCGTGGGGATTCCATATTTGAATCCAAACGAGAGAAGGTTGATCTTCATGGATACTCGGTTATGGGCGGATCGATCGGCAATCTTTCTGATCTTTGCCTTTAACTGGTGAACGTTGAAATCACTTGTGTCAACGACCCGTTTTGCGAGTTTTCTGATGGGCTCCATGATGCTTTTTTCCGACTTGATACTTTCAACCAGACTCTTGTCATGGCCTGCCGGATGGTGACGCCGGGTTTGACTGTAACGTTTTATCAGGGTGTTTTCGTCCGCCTCAAGGAAAATAATCTCAGGGTGGTGTCCGTTTTTTTTGAGCGATGCCAGGATTGATGGAAATTGTGATAAAAATTGTTTGGCCCGGATGTCCATGACAAAGGCAAAACCATTTATATCGGTGTCACTGTCCAGGGGAAGATCAAGAAATTTCGGTAAAAGCTCAATGGGCATGTTGTCGACGCAGTAAAACCCCGCATCCTCAAACGCCTCCATGGCAGTGCTTTTGCCGGAACCTGAAAGACCTGTAAGTATGAATAGGTTATGGCGGTTCATCGCTTAAAACTCTTCATCAATATCAAGGATTATTTTCTGTATTTCATCAACTGATTTCGTCCTTATAAGGCTTTCCTTAAACTGGTTTCTCTTTAAAAGTTTTGAGATCTGTGCCAGAACTCTGAGGTGGGTTCCTGTGGAGTTTTCAGGGGTTATCAACAGAAAAAAAATATGCACCGGCTTGTTGTCAAGGGAGTCAAACTCGACCCCCTTGCGGCTCAAGCCGAACCCTACAACAATGGAATCAATGGTGGCAAGCTTGCCGTGGGGAATGCCTATTCCCCCGCCGATTCCCGTGCTGCCAAGCTGTTCTCTCTCAAGCAGGACCCTCACAATTTCGTCGCTGCCTGTTTTGGCCATGGGGGCTACCGATCGTGCAAGTTCCTCAAGAACTCCTTTTTTATCCCTGGAGCCAAGGGAAGCTATGATCGCTTCCCTTGGCAGTATATCTGATAATTTCATAGTTTCCTGACCGTTTGTTATCTGCGGGGCTGGATCAATCCAAGCTTACCGTCGTTGCGTCTGTAGATAACATTGACCCGCTCTGTTCTTGCATTGCTGAACACAAAGAAATTTTCCTTGCCCGAGTTTAGCTCCATGACTGCATCGTCGATGTCCATGGGTTTTACGTCTATGGCCTCAAGTATCACCTCCTGTGAATCTGTGCCGGAAATCTCATCAGAGATCTCATCAGGGGTGGGAAGGAGGATGTCATTGTCCTTGATGCTTGCCTTGTTGCCCGACATATGATGCCGCATCTTGTCCTTGCTCTTTTTTATCTGGGCTGCGATTTTGTCCATGAGTGTATCAATGGACGAGTACATGTTTTCAGACTCTTCTTTTGCATGGATCTTTAAGCGGTCGCAAACAAGGGTTATTTCGGCAATATGTCTTATTTTTTCAACGGACAGGACCACGTTTGCCTCTGCCGGACTTTCAAGCATTTTGTCAAAGCGGTCTACCTTTTTCTGTACGTAGGATTTTAATGCATCGGAAGGATCTATCTGTTTAAAGGTCACGGTTATCTGCATAAAAAAGCCTCCCTAAAATTGTTTTCGTTTACTTGATGGAAGAATGTTGAGCGTCTCCCTGTACTTTGCAACGGTTCTGCGGGCAATGTTAATGTTGGCCTGTTCAAGAATTTCGGTCAGTCGTTTGTCGCTGTAAGGGTTTTGCGGATCCTCCTTTTCAATGATGAGCTTGATTTTATCCTTGACGCTTGCCGAAGCCATTGACTCTCCATCTGTTCTTGAGATGGAGCTGTTGAAGAAATATTTAAGTTCAAACAACCCCTGGGGGGTGTAGGCGTACTTGTTTGTTGTGACCCGGCTTATGGTTGATTCGTGCATCTCTATATCTTCTGCCACATCTCTTAAGATCATGGGTCTTAAATGGGTGATACCGTTGAGGAAGAATTCGCGCTGGAATTTGATGATGCTCTCCATGACGGAATAGATGGTTTTCTGGCGCTGGTGAATGCTCTTGATCAGCCAGGAGGCGCTCTGCATTTTTTCGTTAAGGTAGGTCTTGGTATCTTTGGATATCTTGGTGCCCTTGGCTACAGCCTCCCTGTAAACTTTATTTATCCTGAGTCTGGGCAGGCCGTCGTCGTTCATGACGATCTTGAAATCATCCCCCTCCCGGTATACGTAAATGTCGGGAATTATGTACTGGGGTTCTTCTCCGCTGTACTCGCGACCGGGTTTAGGCTCCAGGCCCTTTATGACGTTAACGGCCGAAACCACGTGGTCGATGGAGATTCCGAGATCTTTTGCAATTTTTTTATAGTTCTTGTTTTCAAGATTCTTTATGTGGCCGGTGATTATCCTTTCGAGCATTGGATCTTTAATTCCAAGCAGGGCTAACTGAATGAGCAGCGTTTCCCTTAGATCCCTTGCGCACACGCCGGGAGGGTCAAACCCCTGGAGAGTTTTGAGCATCTCTTCAACTGCCTTGATTTCAAATGGGCCGGATTCGGCAATCTCCTCGACCGTTGCACAAAGATAGCCGTCAATGTTGAGGCTGCCGATGATCATGCTTCCGATCTGTTCCTGTTCCAAGGTTGGGCTGTTCATGAGAAGCTGCCACTGGAGGTGGTCCTCAAGGGTCTTTTTGGCCGAGGTAAACGCCTCGTAGTTGGGGGCCTCCCGAAAGTCCCTTTCCGTGTGAACCCTGCCCGTTGAGTTGTACTCGTTGATGTAGCTTTCCCAGTCTGTTTCCTGGGAGAGCTTTTCCTCAATGGTGACCTCTTTAAGCTCTTCATCCTTGGGCTCGGTCGCCTGTTCAATTTCCCTGGCCTCTGCCTGGGTTATCTCCTGAATGCTCTCTTCCAGGGCTGGATTTTCCTCGAGCTCCTGTTCGATCATTCCGGCAAGTTCCAGCCGGGAGAGCTGGAGAAGCTTTATCGCCTGCTGCAGCTGGGGTGTCATCACCAGCTGCTGGGTAAGAATCAAATTTTGTTGTAGTCCTAAAGCCATAATTCAGAGCCTAAATTTATCTCCAAGATAAAATCTTCTTGCAATCTCGCTGGAGGTTATTCGTTCAGGGTCTCCTGATTCGATAACCTCTCCCTGGTTCATGATATAGGCGAAATTGCAAACCCCAAGGGTCTCTCTCACATTGTGGTCGGATATCAGGACCCCAATACCAAGTCCGGTCAAGTGGGTAATGATCTTCTGGATGTCAGAAACGGCCATGGGGTCAATCCCGGCAAAAGGTTCGTCCAGAAGAATAAACAGGGGATCTGTTGCAAGGACCCTTGAAATTTCAAGGCGTCTCCGTTCTCCACCTGATAGCGAGCTTGCCTTTTGATCGGCAAGACGGTGGATGCCAAGATCCTTCATGAGCCGGTCTGCCCTGGCCCCGGGGTTGGTCTCGACATCGGGTCTAACCTCAAGGATGACGGTGATGTTTTGTCTTACGGTGAGCTTCCCGAATATGGATGGTTCCTGGGGAAGATATCCTATACCCCTTCTTGCCCTCATGTACATTGGATAGTCTGTTATGTCGTTCCGGTCAAGGAAAACCTGACCCTTGTCCGGCTTTATCATGCCCACTGCCATGTAAAAGGTGGTTGTCTTGCCCGCACCGTTGGGACCGAGAAGACCCGTTACCTGTCCGGGGTTCACCGTGATATCAACACCGTTGACAACCCTTCGTCCACTGTAGGTTTTAACAAGGTTTTTTAATGCAAGGCTTGTCATTCACCCTCTTTATCTTTTTTTGGGGCTGAATTTTTATCCGATTCAGTGCCCGATTTTGAGTCTTCGGCATTGAACAGGGCTTCAACCCGCTGATTGTTTCCACTTTCCACAATCACCTTACCATTTTTTTGAAACAGGGTTATCTTTTTGCCGGTGACATAGCTTTTGCCGGTAATCACCCTGGGAGCATCGCCGGTGAGGACAAGGATTTCGGTTGTGGTGGTGTATACGGCCCTGTCGGCAAATGCCCTGTGTTCTTCTGATGTAAACCTTACATTGCCCCTGGCAATTATTTCTTTAATGTTCTGGTTGATGTTTTGGTCCGTGTCAGGATCGCCTGTTCTGGCCTGGCTTTTTTTTTCATCAGGGGTATACAAAAACAGATCTATTGCATCGGCTTTGATAACAACCTCTTCGCTCGTTGCTATGGCATTGCCGTTAAAGGTCACAAAGGCCCTGTCCCTTTCGGATGTCATGGAATCTGAGGTGACGTGAATATTTCGGTTCCCCCCGGTGCTGTCTGTCTGTGCAGACGAGGTGCCTGACTGTGTAAACAAAATGCCGGCGCTAAAAACCACCGCCCATACCACTAAAAAAATCAGATGTCTCACTGAATCTTCCTTTGACGTTTCCCCTGAGCCTGACCGTGGAGTCGTTCAGGTCTGTCTCCATTGTATCAGCCTCAAGGGTCGAGTTGTTGTCCATGAGTTTGACATGAACCGATGAATAGACTATATGTCTTTTCTTGTCATAATGCAACTCACCGGTTTTAAGCTTGTAGGTATTAAAGGTGACAACCACATTGTCGGTGAAGGTCATGTCATGGGTTTCTGTGTCAAGGACTCCCCTGGCAGATTCAAGAAGAATCTCCTCTGCCCTGCCGGTAAAAAAAACCACCCTCACATCGTTCATAAGGGCCTTGTTCTCATTCTTTAAGAGTCTTGCAGAGGTGGCGTCAAGAGTCCACTCTTTGACGCTGTTCCGGGTGGATGTCTGGTGCATTTTGTTGATGATCAGAGAGGCCCCGGAGTCAATGGCTATATTTTCAATAACGAGTTTCCCCGAAAAGAGGCGCTGCTTAAAGTAAAACCCACCAAGGGCTGCCACAATGGCTAAGAGGATCAGCACAAGGATGAGCCTGGCTCTCTTTGGTGTGATTTTTTCTGTTCTCATCGGGAAAATCTTTGGGTGATGTTTTCCCATTCTCCCTTTGCCTTGAGTATCAGTTCGCACACCTCCCGGACAGCTCCGTCCCCACCTTTTCTATCGGTTATAAGACGGGCCGCCCCTCTTGTTTCATCTGACGCATCTGAAACAGCTATGGCAAGCCCGACCCGATTCATCACACAGATGTCTGGAAGGTCGTCGCCGGCAAAGGCGGTTTCATTCTCTCCTATACCGGTTTTCCCAAGGATCTCTTCAAGGGCCGCAACCTTGTCCTTTACGTTGTCGTAAACCAGATCAATCCCAAGGTTGCGGCAGCGTGCAGTAAGGGCTCTGGATCTTCGGCCGGTGATTATCCCCACCGTTACTCCCGCATCCATCAGGAGGCGCAGTCCCAGGCCGTCCTTGACGCTGAAGCGTTTTATCTCTTTCCCCTGATCAGTGTAGATGATGGCGCCGTCGGTGAGGACTCCGTCCACATCCAGGAGCAGAAGTCTGATCTGTTTCAGGATCTCTTGAAGGTTTGATTGCGTTTTAATGTTCATGTCAGGAGTAGTCATGGGTCAGGGGTGCTACGATCTTGTGGATCGCAACAAGGGGCTTAAGAAATGATCGCATCTCGGCAAGGGGGACCGAGTTGGGGCCGTCACAGAGCGCCCGGTCAGGATCTGGGTGGGTCTCGATGAAAAGCCCGTCAGCGCCGGCTGCAACTGCCGCCCTGGCAAGTGTGGGGGCGAATTTTCGATCCCCTGCCGACGAGGTGCCTGCGCCTCCGGGGAGCTGTACGCTGTGGGTTACGTCAAAGATAACCGGCACCCCGAGCCCTCGAATGATATCAATGGATCTGAAGTCCACCACAAGGTTGTTGTATCCAAAGCTTGACCCACGCTCTGTAATGCTGAGCTGTGTGCAGCCTGCTGCCCTGGCTTTTTTGATTATATTGTCACACTCCAGGGGCGCCAGGAATTGTCCTTTTTTGATATTCAAGGGTTTTCCTGTGCGGGCTGCGGCCGTGATAAGGTCGGTCTGACGGCATAGAAACGCAGGGATCTGAATGATGTCAAGCACCTTGGCTGCAGGAGCCGCCTGTTCGGGCAGGTGGATATCTGAAATAATCTTTACCTTGAGTTCCTTTTTGATCTCTGAAAGGATTTCAAGTCCCCGTTCAAACCCAGGCCCCCGGAACGAGTCGATGGAGCTTCTATTGGCCTTGTCAAAGGATGATTTAAATATAAAAGGGATGCCGAGTTCTTCGGTTACGGCTTTAAGAAGGCTTGCCGCTTGAAAGGTGGTGTCAAAACTTTCAATTACACAGGGGCCTGCAATTAAAAGAAATGAACCGCCTGAATCAGCGGCGGGCAGGGAAAAAAAATTGTTCATCAAAATACTCCATGGTAAATGTTTCACCCAAACTATCTTTTGACGGTTGAAAAGTCAACAACGGAAAATGCCTTGATAACTTGGTCTATTACTGTTATTTTACCCCAACTTTCAATGGAAAAAAATAAATAGATAGGTGTCTTGATTGAAAAAGTTTTTGGTTTTGTTCTTTGTTCTGCTTGTCGTCCTGCCCCTTGGCTGGTTCTTCTTTAACGAATTTGAAGGTAAAACACCGATTATAGAGGTCGAGCTTCCCTCCGTATATCTTCAGAAGGGCTATGCGCTTTCTGTCAAGGCTGGAGATGTCGGAACAGGTCTTCGCAAGGTCCGGGCACTCCTTGTTCAGGGAAGTAAGGAAGAGGTGCTTATGGACAGGCACTACCCTTCCCTTGGTTTTCGGGGGGCTTTCATGGGTTCCCAGGTGAAGGATGATCTCTATGAAATTCCCGTAGAATTCTGGAAGTACGGGATGCAGGACGGTAAGGCAGTCTTGAAAATAACCGCCTTTGACTACTCATGGCGGGGGTGGAACAGGGGCAACGAAACCACGGTTGAACGAGAGGTGATGATTGATACCAAGCCTCCCCGCATCGAAATTCTCACCAACAAGCATAACGTGACAAGGGGCGGGTCAGGGGTCATTCTCTACAGGCTCTTTGAGGATAATATCACAAGCGGTGTGGAGGTGGGGTCTAATTTCTTTCCGGGATACCCTGGCATGTTCAAAGATAAGAATGTCCATGCCGCATTTTTTGCTTTGAGCTTTGAGCAGGGGCCGGGAATAGATCTTAACGTAAAGGCCCAGGATCCTGCCGGCAACGTTTCCAAACGGGGATTTTACCACTATATACGGGACCGCAAGTTCAAGAGTGACGTTTTAAACATTTCAGATAGTTTCCTTGCTGCAAAAATACCAGAATTCGATGATGGGATGGGCAATGATTCCTTTTCAACGGACAACCCCTTGCTGGAAAAATTCATCCACATCAACCGGGCGGTCAGGCCAGAAAACATCAAAACTGTCCTTGAGCCGATCAAGGCGACCGAAAGCATACTCTATTGGAAGGAGAGCTTTCTAAGGCTGCCGGGATCTGCCAATCGGGCAAACTTTGCCGACCATAGAGTTTATAAGTACAAGGGCAAGGAGATCGATCGTCAGGTTCACATGGGAATTGACCTTGCCTCGGTTGCAAGGGCCCCTGTTCCTGCGGCAAACGGCGGTAGGGTTCTTGCCGTCGACCATGTGGGGATCTTTGGCAACACAGTTCTCATTGATCATGGATTCGGGCTCACAACCCAGTACGCCCACCTGAGCTCCATTTCAGTTTCCAAGGGAGATATTGTCCAAAGGGGCGACATCATCGGAAGAACCGGAGAGACAGGCCTGGCAGGAGGCGATCATCTCCATTTCGGGGTTGCGGTGAACAAGGTGTTTGTAGATCCGGTTGAATGGTGGGACAGCACCTGGATCAAGAACAATATATTGCACAACATAGATGAGGTTAAGGCCCAGCTGAAATAGTTCGATAAATATTATTTTAAATAGAGGCATTGATGAAAAATGGGTGATTTAAAAATCAACAAAACCTATCGGGAGATCAACGAGCGGATCAAAAGCGGCAAGGCTGTGGTTGTAACTGCCGAAGAGATCATCGATATTGTAAAGGAGAAAGGTCCTGTCGAGGCCGCAAGAACAGTGGATGTAGTCACCACCGGAACCTTTGCCCCCATGTGTTCCTCGGGCGCATTCATCAACATCGGCCAGTCAAAACCCCTTGTCAGAACCACCGAGACCTGGTTCAACAAGGTTCAGGCCTACTCGGGTCTTGCAGCTGTGGACTGCTACCTCGGGGCCACCCAAGTCTCCGACGATGATCCTTTGAACAAGCTCCATCCTGGTGAGTTCAACTATGGGGGAGGGCACGTTATTCAGGACCTGGTGGCGGGAAAAGAGATCGAGCTTGTGGCAAAGAGTTATGGAACAGACTGCTATCCCAACCGGAAAATCGAACGAATAATAACCCTCAAGGATCTGCCCAGCGCAACGCTCTGCAACCCCAGGAACTGTTACCAGAACTACAACTGCGCCGTGAACCGTTCCGACAAGATCAAGTACACCTACATGGGCACCTTAAAGCCTGCCATGGGCAACGCCAGCTATTCCACCTCGGGCGCTCTGAGCCCCCTGTTCAACGACCCCTATCTCAAGACCATCGGCCTTGGAACGAGAATCTTTCTCGGCGGAGGTCAGGGGTTTGTAACCTGGTCCGGCACCCAGCACAAAACAGCGGTTGACCGAACCCCAGGCGGAGTTCCCGTGACTCCCTCAGGCACCCTTTGCGTGATGGGGGATTTAAAACAGATGACCCCCGAATGGCTCGTGGGTCAGAGCATCCGGGGATACGGTGTTTCCCTTTCTGTGGGTGTTGGCATTCCCATTCCCATTCTCAATGAGGAGATGGTGAAATTTACGGCCGTGTCCGACGAACAGCTCTTCACCCAGGTGGTGGATTATGGCCACGACTATCCCCAGGCCATTTCAAAGAGTTACGGCCAGGTGAGCTATGCACAGTTAAAGAGCGGTACCATAATGGTAGAGGGCCGGGAAATTCAGACAGTGCCCCTTTCCAGCATGGTCAGGGCAAGGAAGGTAGCAGATATGCTCAAATCCTGGATACAAAAGGGCGAATTCCTTTTGGGAGAACCCCAGCATTTTTTCAACTAACCCATGGGCAGCAATGATGTATGGCTTCCAATACAAGAACGATGAAATCGTCACCAACGGTCATTACACCTGGGCAGCGATTTCCCAAAAGAGAAGAGATCTAAATGAGCATTGAGAAAAAAAAGAGCACCCTTCGTGAAAATATCGAAGCTATAATCATCGCCGTTATCCTGGCTCTGTTCATCCGAACTTTCCTGGTCCAGGCCTTTAAGATTCCTTCGGGATCCATGAAAAACACCCTTCTCATCGGGGATCATATACTTGTCAACAAGTTTGCCTATGGAATAAAGATCCCCTTTACCGACGGTAAGACCCTTATCTCCCTGAAAGATCCTGAACCACGGGACATCGTTGTGTTCAAGTACCCGGAAGATCCGAAAAAGGATTTTATCAAACGGGTGATCGGAGTTGCCGGTGACACCATCGAGATCAAAGATAAAAAACTCTATGTGAACGGCACCCTCCAGGAGGACGAACCCTACGCCATTCACAAGGATCCAAAGATGATTCCAGCACAATTTACGGTCAGGGATAACTTCGGACCGGTAACCGTTCCGGAAAATTCCCTGTTTGTAATGGGCGACAACCGTGACAACAGCCATGATTCAAGGTTCTGGGGGTTTGTGGATCTAAAGGCCGTCCGGGGCAAGGCCTTTCTCATCTACTGGTCGTGGAACAGGGAGGCCTTTGGGGTTCGCTGGAACAGGCTTGGGGATGTTTTGCGGTGATTGGAAGGCAGTAGTCAGTAGGGAGTAGGGAGTGAATGGATGGTTGTAGGGGCGATCCCTTGCGGTCGCCCTCTGTGGCGGCCAGCTCGGTGAGAGTTTTGTATAAAAGTAGAAATCTCTTTTCTTTACATGGGTGTTTGTTTTCAGTATTCTCATGTATTATCCGTGAATACTCAGGAATGCTAAAAAGGGGAGATAGATATGATACCGACAACAGTAAATATTGATGAAAAAAACTTGAGTAGACTTGACAGCCTTGCTGAAACCCTGAACCGTTCACGATCCTGGATGATCAATCAGGCGATAGAAAGGCTCATTGAGTATGAAGAATGGGCTGTTCAGGAAATCGCAGCAGGGATACAAGAAGTAAAACAAGGTGAAATTGCAACGGCAAAAGAGGTCGCAGATACCTTTGACAAGTGGGGTGTCGATGCTCGTTAGGTGGACTCATACTGCATTGAGAAATTTAAATGACGCTATTGAATATATAGCGGCTGATCGTCCCATAGCAGCGAAAGAGGTAGGACAAAGAATATGGGATAGCACAAAGATGTTAAAGGAGCATCCAGAAATCGGGCGCCCTGGTAGAGTTCCTGGAACTAGAGAGTTGATCATATCTGCTTCACCTTTCATTCTTCCATATATCGAAAAGGACGGAGTTATTTTCATTCTGAGAGTGATGCACACATCAATGAAGTGGCCAAAAAAATTTTCATAAAAAACAACAACGGATAGGAAAGAATAAATGCGTTTCGAACATAAGGATATCCTTGATATAGAGGCCCTGTCGGTCCAGGATATTACCATGATTCTTGACACGGCCGAGGGAATGAAGGGGATCTCCAAAAGGGCGGTTAAAAAGGTACCTACCCTCAGGGGAAAGACCATTATTCTCCTGTTCCAGGAGCCGAGCACCCGTACCAGAAGCTCGTTTGACATTGCGGCAAAAAGGCTCAGCGCAGATTCGATCTCCCTGTCCAAAAGCACAAGCAGCATAGTCAAGGGCGAAACCCTTATCGATACGGCACGAACCCTCGAGGCCATGAACCCGGACGTCATAGTTATCCGTCACCCCTCGTCCGGAGCCCCCCATCTGATTGCAAAGCATGTAAACGCCTCGGTTATCAACGCCGGGGACGGCATACACGGCCATCCCACCCAGGCCCTTCTGGACCTCATGACCGTGCGGGAGAAAAAGGGGAGTTTATCGGGTCTCAACATCTCCATCGTTGGGGACATCAGTCATTCCAGGGTGGCTAGATCCAACATCACAGGCTTTACCATGATGGGGGCAAAGGTCACCGTGGCAGCCCCGGCAACTATGATTCCAAAGGGGGTTGAGTCCCTTGGCTGCAGGATCGCCCCGGACATGGATTCCTGCGTTGAAAATGCCGATGTGATCATGATGCTGCGCATCCAGAAAGAGCGCCAGGAAAACATCCTCTTCCCGACTGAAAGGGAGTATGCGACCCTTTACGGGCTCAACGACAGGAGGCTGAAGCTGGCGGCCGGGGATGCAATTGTGATGCATCCCGGGCCCTTGAACCGGGGAGTCGAGATCACAAATGAGGTGGCCAACGGTGCTAACGCCGTAATCTTAGACCAGGTGACCAATGGTGTGGCCCTTAGAATGGCCCTCTTTTACCTGGTTGCAGGAGGGAGTAGAAATGTTGACACGGTTTAAAGGTGCACACATTGTCGATCCAGGCAACATAAATGAACACAGGGATCTCCTGATAAAGGATGGCCGTATCCATGGTTTGCTTGACCCTGGAGCCGTTGATCCTGAACCCGGCATCGAAACCATCGATGTCACGGGCATGATCCTTGTCCCGGGCCTGATCGACATCCATGTTCACCTGAGGGAACCCGGCCACGAGTACAAGGAGACCATACAGTCGGGTCTCATGGCCGCCGCCCATGGCGGTTTCACGGCCGTCTGTCCCATGCCCAACACAAACCCTGTGAACGACAGCGCCCAGGTGACGAGGTTTATCCTGGAACGGGCAAAAGAGGCCGGTCTCTGCCGGGTCTATCCGGTGGGGGCCATCACCCGCGGGCTCAAGGGCGATACCCTGGCCGAGTACGGGGATATGCGCCAGGCGGGTATGGTCGCCATAACCGATGATGGACGGCCGGTGGACAACGCAAGGGTGATGCGCCGGGCCATGGAGTATGCAGAGGGTTTAGGACTTCCTGTGATCTCCCATTCGGAGGAACTTTCTCTTGCAGGGGACGGGGCCATGAACGAGGGAACCGTTGCCACAAGATTAGGCATCAGGGGAATACCCAATGCGGCCGAGAGCATCATGGTCATGCGCGAGATCGCCCTGGCAGAACTCACCAGTGCAAGGGTGCACATAGCCCATGTGAGCTGCGAAGAGTCGGTCGAGGCAATCCGCCAGGGCAAGAAACGGGGGGTGAAGGTGACCTGCGAGACAGCTCCCCACTATTTCACCCTCACAGACGAGGCTGTGGCCGATTACGACACCCACGCCAAGATGAATCCGCCCCTGAGAACCGAAAAAGACAGGCTGGCCGTAATCCAAGGGTTGATCGACGGCACCATCGACTGCATTGCAACGGATCACGCACCCCACTCACCCCTTGAAAAAGAGGTCGAGTTTGACCAGGCGGCGTTTGGAATAATAGGTCTTGAGACTTCCCTTGCCCTTTCATTAAAGCTTGTGCACGATGAATTGATCACCATGGAAACCCTGGTGGAAAAGATGTCGAGAAACCCCGCCCTGTTTCTTGGTATAGATAACCGTCTGGTGCCTGGCAACCCAGGAGATATAACCGTCATTGATCCTGATAAGGTCCATGTCCTGGACCCTGCCGATTTTGTTTCGAAAAGCAGAAACACACCGTTTGCCGGTATAGAGGTCAAGGGGGAGGCTTTCCTCACCATGGTCGAAGGGAGAATCATCTACCAGAGGAGGATATAGATGACATCCCTGGCCCCAAGTATTCTGGTGGTTGACGATGAGTTGAGCATGCGCGAGTTTTTAGAGATGCTCCTCGTTCAGGAGGGGTATGAGGTTTTGCTTGCAAACAACGGCAAGCAGGCCGTGGGCTTGATAGAGAAACACAGCTTTGACCTTGTTCTGTCCGACATTCGCCTTGGGGACTTGACAGGTCTTGATGTGCTGAGGGCCGCCAAAAAAAAAGATTCTGAAACCGTTGTGGTTCTCATTTCCGCTTACTCGACAACGGAGATAGCGGTCGAGGCCATGAACGAGGGCGCCTTTGACTTTGTCCCAAAACCCTTTGACAACGCAGAGCTTAAAGCCACCCTTAAAAAAGCCCTGGACCTTAAGTTTTCCGGTGACAAAAAACCGTCCCAGTCCGCTCAATCTGAAACCCTTGTTCATTTCGGCAGCATCATCGGCAACAGCCCCGGCATGATGCGCATCTACGACATGGTGAACCAGGTGGCCAAAACAACGACCAACGTGCTTATCTCAGGCGAGAGCGGAACTGGCAAGGAGTTGATAGCAAGGGCCATACACGACATGAGCGACCGCCGGGACCGGCCGTTTGTGGTTGTCAACTGCGGAGGCATCCCCGACACCCTGATTGAAAGTGAGTTCTTCGGCCATGTAAAGGGCGCATTCACAGGAGCGGTTGCCGAAAAAAAAGGGTTGTTCGAGGCCGCCCACACCGGAACTATTTTCCTTGATGAAATAGGCGAACTGCCCCCCATGCTCCAGGTAAAACTCCTCAGGGTCGTGCAGGAGACTGTGGTCAAACCCGTTGGCGGAGTCCGGGAGATCGAGGTCGATGTGAGGATCATATCCGCCACCAACAGACACCTTGAAGAGGAGGTGATCGAAGGAAATTTCAGGGAAGACCTGTTTTTCCGGCTCAACGTGATCCCCATCAAGGTTCCGCCCCTTCGGGACCGAAAGGGCGATGTCAAGCTTCTGGCCAGTTTTTTCATGAAAAAATATGCCGAAAAAATGGGCAAGGATATCTCAAAGCTTTCCTCCTACGCCCTCGACTTTCTCAACAAATACAGCTTTCCCGGCAATGTAAGAGAGCTTGAAAACCTCATCGAACGAAGTGTTGCCCTCTCCTCCACCAACATCATCCTGCCCCAGAGTCTCTCCATCTCCCTTCACAAAAAACGCCGCTGGGTCGAAGGTGTCAGGGGAGAGCGGTTCGATCTGGAAGATGTGGCCCAGGGAGTCGATCTCGATAAGATTCTCTTTACCATCGAGGAGGCGTACCTGAAAAAGGCCATGGCCCTTGCAGATGGTTACAAGAACAAGGCTGCAGATCTTCTGGGACTGAACCTCAGATCACTCCGGTACCGCTTGAGCAAGCAGGAGGAGAGGGAACAAAAATGAACGACAACACCAAAAATATCCGCTGGCTGCAGAGGTTCCAGAACTTTAAGAAAGCCTACGAACAGCTGAAGATTTCGGTCGTACAGGTTCATGAGTTGTCCGATCTTGAAAAAGAAGGCATGGTGCAAAGGTTTGAGTATACTTTTGAACTTGCCTGGAAAACATTGAAGGATTACCTCGAGGCCCAACAGGTTGATGCAAAGTTTCCAAGGGAAGTCATAAAGCAGTCATTCCATTACGAGATCATTGAAGATGGTGAAATATGGATGGATATGCTTGAAAAAAGGAATCTCATGGCACATACCTACGAGGAAAAGATTTTCAGAATGGCGGTGGATAATATTTCAACAAAATATTTTAACGCCATTTCCCAGGTTTATAGTTTTTTGCAGATAAGATCATGCCAGGATTAGGTCATGCCGGGATTAAAATTTGGATTAAAACCAGAAACCATAGCCATTATCATCAAAGAAATCTCATCCTTTAAAGAGATAAGCCATGCGGTTGTTTTTGGCTCCCGGGCAAAGGGCAATTACAAAAAAGGATCTGACATCGATATAGCGATAAAGGGTCATCAAATTACCGATGATACCGTTGTGAGGCTCAGTACTAGATTGAACCAGGAAGCGCCCATACCCTATTTTGTCGATGTGGTTCACTATGAAGGGATAACCAACCGTGAGCTGGTTGACCATATCGACAGGGTTGGAAAGATTTTTTGGTCTTCATAATCGTTTCGGCCAATAAAATGCTAAGAACCAGTGATATGTGTGTATATCCTAGGAGGATAAAAATGTTATCTATCAAATTACCAGCGGATATAGAAGTTCGCCTTACCGCCCTTTCCCAGGCCACAGGCCGAACTAAAACATTTTATGTACGAGAAGCCATCCTAAAACATCTGGACGATCTGGAAGACGCTTACCTCGCAGAAAAACGTCTTGAGGACATTCGGACAGGTTCACAAACAACCCCTCTTGAAGATCTCATGGGGCGGTATGGCCTGGAAAGTTGAATTTCAAAAGGATGCAGAAAAGGAACTCGGCCGAATAGATAAAGAACAAGCAAGACGTATCCTGAAATACTTGTTCGAAAAAATTGCAACAGACAAGAACCCTCGTCGATTTGGTGCCTCTCTTAAATATTAGCTAAGGGTTCGTTAAAAAACAAACTACGCAGAAGTCTCTGACAGAGACACCCCAGTGGGGCAACACATACTATATATAGATGGCTAATTTTTCAACAGACCCTAAGTGGGTTGTGGAAATACCGAATAGGCGATTACCGAGTCATTTGTGAAATCTCAGATAAAACCGTAACCGTTTTGGTCTTGCGTATTGGTCATAGGGGTGTGTTTTATAAAAACAGAAAGTGATTGCATAAAGGGTCGTTTCGAATGAGAGTAGCTGGCAATAGGATAAATGGTTTTAAAAAGATTGAGACAGAAGAAAAGTTCCAATCGACAAATAAATGCATACAAACAGGTAAAAGGAAACCGGGTTCTCCTGTCTCGTATAATAATTGGTCCGAAAACCTCGAGATCCAGCCATAACCTTACCGGTTATCAAACCCAGAATCCCCATACCGATTATTATCAAGCTCAATAGTTTAAGAAGTCCTGGTGGCATGTTTGTTTTTTCTCCCTGATCGTAAAATATGTTTCCATTGAGCCTCTATGGTTGATTCACTGTTTTCAAGATCTTTCAGTTGGAAAATCCATATCATAGATATCCCAGTGAACGTAAGGATAATTTCGTCCTTCAATATCATTTCCTCCGAAACCCTCTCCACATCCATGCACAGGCGTCGCCGCTGGATAGAAGTCACCAGGGATGTAGATTCAATCTGGTTTGTCTTGTCATGACAATTTTTGTCAAAATAAAGATAACTTTTGTTTGCTTAAGCATAATGAAAGAATTTTGTTATGCTTCCTTGGGGGTTGTTTGGGGGAGTTTTATTGTAATATCGTTTACTTATGCAATATTCCTTTGCTATGCTCTATGTGGCATGTTCGTTGCAAGTTAACATTATCGATTCAGAAATCATCATTTTTAACAAAGCAATTTAATGAACCAAAAACAAGGAGACATGAACATGACACAAAAAATGCTTGGAAAAAATCAAAAGGGTTTTACACTGATCGAGCTGATGATCGTTGTTGCCATCATCGGTATTCTTGCTGCAATCGCCATCCCGCAGTTTAGCGCCTATAGAATACGTGCATTTAATTCAGCCGCCACCTCGGATGTGGTCAATATCCAGAAAACCCAGGCGGCTTTCTTTGCTGACTGGCAGGTATTTGGTAGTACGCAAACAGAAGCCGTTAATACAGGTGAGGACGGTGTGTTGCTGGAAGGTCCTGGTGATGTCGATAAAGGTATTGGTGGCGCTGTTACTGGTTTCGTGCCGATTGGTATTAGCACTGGCGTCTCCATCATTGCGAAGAGTGACGCTGAAGGAACTTCCTTTACTTCGACTGGAAAACATCTTCAGGGTAATCGAATTTATGGGGTTGACAGTGATGTTACAGCAACCTATTGGAAGAGTTCCGACCCAGGAGATGTAATGGAAAATGATGATTGTCCGGAATCAAATATTACTGATAATGACCTTATTGACGATGATTTTGTAGCATTGTAATGACCATCCCGGCTTAATTTGCTGAGAGTAAATGGGGGGAGAGGGTTACCTCTCCCCCCATTTATCATGTATTAAAAACTTGACTGAAGTGAAAGAATAAGAGTTTATTCCATAACTGTTTTGCATTGACCGAACTTACGATTGTTCTACCCATCATCCCAGCTGTGGGTTGTACAGCTCCGGTAAAAAGGAGATAACCTGATTTTAACAATTCATATTGACAACATAAGATGCCGGCGGCTATGTGCATTGTTTTGCAAAACTCTTTAATAAAAACCGATAAAAGCCCTGTGATGATAATATGATTCAATTCAATCAAATCAAAAAAACCTATCCCAGACAAGTGGGCTCAAAAGCCCATGTAGCCTTGAATGACATCTCCTTTTTCCTGGGGCAGGGTAAGACCCTGGGGCTTGTAGGGGCAAACGGTGCAGGCAAAAGCACGAGTATTTGTCTTATCATGGATTTTATCCGCCCTGACCAGGGAATCATCCAGGTATTTGGAAAACATCCTCAAGATCCGGAAGTCAGGCTTAAGATAGGATACCTGCCTGAGAAAACAGCTTTTCCAAGAAATCTAAGCGTTCTTGACATGCTGCAATTTGTTGGCAGGACCTGCCGCATGTCTAAATCAGATATTGCAGCATCCGGAGAAAAATGGTTGAAGAGACTCAATTTATGGGACTTTAGAAAAAGCCTTCTTCGCACCTATTCAAAGGGAATGCAGCAGAGGGCAAGTTTCGCCATTGCCATGATACATGACCCTGACCTGTTGATCCTTGATGAACCCATGAGTGGTCTTGATCCCCTGGGTCGTGCAGATATTATCCGATTAATCAGGGAGTTAAAAGAAAAAGAAAAAACAATATTGTTCTGTTCCCATTTGTTGGAAGATGTCGACCGTCTGGCAGATGACGTACTTATACTGCACAAGGGTCGCCATCTTTTTCATGGCCTGCCCTCAACCTTATGCAAAGAGCTGGGATGTGAGACTTTTGAAGATGCTTTTTTAAATCTGATTGAAAAAAAGGAGAGCCATGGTTTCAGCGATTAATCGTATCTTTGCCCTTGCATGGCTCACCGTTCTGGATGGGTTACGGAGTCATGCCCTTCTGGGGCTGGTATTTCTTTCAATTTCAGCCCAGGCAGGAGGGTTGTTGTTTTTTGATTTCATCTCCCGGGACGTTGGGCGGGCTTCAAGTGATTTTATCTTTTCCATCAGCTGGTTTTCAGGCTTTCTGTTTCTCTTTTTCCATGCAGTAAAGGTGGTTGCCTGGGATGAGGATCGCAATGTCATCTATAATTTGTTGGCAAGACCGATTTCCAGGGCCGAATATGTCCTGGGCATATTTTTTGGACTGGCATTGTTAATGCTTTTTTTAAACCTATTGCTGGGTTCTTTAGGGTGGCTCACCCTTGTCTGGATTAAAAGCAATGTAACTCCGGAGTATTTCGGCCACCTCTCCCCCGGTTTTTACCTCTTGTCATGGGCAGGCCTTTTTGCCATGGAGCTGATGATGCTTTCCGTTATCCTGTTGTTTTCCGGTCTCATCCGGGGCAGTTTTCCGGTACTTTTGATCTCCATCTCTTTTTATGCCATCTGCTCAGGCATGCCGGTGGTCAGGGAGTCTTTTTCCCAGCAGGCTGTCTCTGACACGGGCAGCCATGTTTCAGCAAGACTGCTGCAAATAATGACGGCTGTATTTCCCGACTTTAGCCGCTTGGATTTTAAAAACTTATTGATGTCATCAGCCCAAATTTGGCCTGACCTGACAACTCTGCTCGTTAATTTTGGCTTGACGGTAGGGTATATAACACTTTCATTATGGTTTGCATGTGCAGTCTATAATCGCAGGGATTTGCAATGATTGGTAAAATTATTGTTTTTATCTCAATTCTTTTAGTTTATCTATCAGCATTTTCCATTCAGGAACGGCAGAGCCAGTACATGGAACCCTATCTTACCCAAATCCTGCCGGCAAAGGCTCATAAAATAACGGCAGGGTATATGGTTCAACTCTGGGCCGAAATGCTCTACATAAAAACAACAGTGTTTCTGGGGGGCCGTAAACCCGGTCAGGACCCCCAAAGTTATGTTGAAAATCTTGCAGAGCACTTTTCAGTCATTGCAACTCTTCACCCGGGTTTTATTGATACTTATTTTATGTGCGAATCAAGTCTTTCATCCCATGGTTCTGATTCTGTCAAAAAAGTCAATGTTGTTCTTGAAAAGGGAATAGCTGAAAAACCAGATAATTGGATACTTCCTTTTTTTAATGCTTTTAACCTTTTTTATTACCTTGATGAGCCTGCGGAAGCGGCTGAAATACTTTATAAAACGACCCAGATACCAGGTGCTCCGGTTTGGCTTGGTCACTTGGCAAGCTTCTTATCTGCCAAGGGTGGTAATATATACGCAGGCCTGATCTGGTTGAAAGCCATGCTGGCAGCGGAAAAGGATGAAATGATACAGGAGCGTTACAAAAAAGAAATTGTTGTTTTTGAAAACGCAGTTCAGGTTCAACAGGCTGTTCAGGAATATAGCGATTTATATAATCATCCTCCAAAAGAACTGAATGATCTGGTACCGGACATTATTCCGGAAATTCCAAAGATTGGAGAAGGATTTTCTCTTTCATGGGAGCCTCCGGTTTTAAGTTTAATCCGACCCAATGCTAAACTTTGATCCACAATTTATGCATTCTTCGTAAAGATTTGATTTAATTCCGGTTACAGTTTTTTGGAAGGATTAAGCAGGGTATCCGCTGATATTACCGCAGAAATTTGATATTTAGCTATTGTTGATGTAATTTAATCAATGTGATTCTGGGACTATTCTGGTAAATGTTTAATAAAAGGGCTTTGTCTCATAAACAGTTTGCGTAATGTTTCTGTGGCATGAATTTTGCTTTTTTTGAGATATTGTTGTTGTAAACATTATGAAAATGAATTTTAAACTCCTAAAGCATAAAAAATAGTATGTTTTCTTTTGGTTGATAAAAAGGAAGATTGTATCTTATCTTGTAAATGAAAAACTTAATAAATAACTTCCATACGATATGTGAGCAAGGTTTATGAAAAATCAATCAAAACCTAGAGGTTTTACCCTGGTTGAACTGATAATCGTTGTGGCGATTATTGGCATTTTAACCGCTATCGCAGTTCCTGGAACCATGTCCACTATATCGCGCTATAAGTTACGGGGTGTAGTGCGTGAGCTGCTGATTGATTTTAAACAAGCCAAAATTAAAGCAGTGAAGCATAATCGGGATGTGGTGCTTGAATTCACCTTGGAGACCGTGGGGAGTCCGAATGCTGGAGGCTCTTACCAGATTTGGGTGGATAACAATAACAATGGCAGTTGTGATGTTGGAGAGGTTTATAAAGTTGTAAATGTACCCAGGGAAGCCCGCCTGGTAGGAACAACATTTGTAGGCCCTGATGATGTAGCTGGATACACAAGCCGTGGATTGCCAAAACATGGTTTGGGAACCATCACTTTGAGCAGTACAGACGGGACAAGAGAATTTAAGATTTTCATGTCAATTGCCGGGGGTGTGCGTTTGCAGTAGTTTTTTGCCATTAAGGTATGGAGATAAAACATTGAGTTTCATGATGAATCATAGAAATATTGTGTCTGGCGGGTTTACCCTGGTGGAGCTGCTTATTGCCATGGCCATCAGCGGCATTGTCATGGCTGGTGTAATGACAGCATTTTTGTCCCAGCACGGAAGTTATCTTGTTCAGGACAATGTGGTGGAGATGCAGCAGAACATCAGGGCGGCCATGGAGCTTATTACAAGTGAAGTTCGCATGGCAGGTTATGATCCATCCGGCAATGCCAGCGCTGGAATTGTCACTGCCACGGCCGGCCGTTTGGGTTTTACACAGGATTTAAATGATGATGGTCTTACAACCGGTGCAAATGAATCTATAACCTATGGGTTTTCAACTGCCAACGATGCCAATGGTGATGGAATGGCAGATACAGGCAGTGCTAGTTTGGGCAGGAACACCGGAACCGCTACCGGTGTTGGCGGCAGTGGTTTCCAGCCAGTTTCGGAAAATTTTCAGGCGGTTGAATTTAACTATTTAATGGCGGACGGCACCTTTACCTCTGCCCCTGCTGCTGCTACATTCAATGATATTAGAGGTGTACGGATCTCCCTGCTTGTGCGTGCCGCCCAGGCTGATTCCAAGTTTACCAATACAAGGACTTACACCTCAGCCTCCGGTGCCACCTGGGGCTCCCCTTATAATGATCAATTCCGTCGCTGGCTGCTGATCACAACCATAAAATGCAGAAATCTCGGGTTATAATCATGAGAAAAAACACCAGGCAAAACGGCTTTACCCTGATCGAAGTTCTTCTGGCTATCCTCCTGCTGGCCTTTGGCATTCTGAGCGTGGGGGTTATGCAGAATAGCTCCATTCAAGGGAATAAAGCAGCCAATAATCTTACCGAGGCTGCCACCTGGAGTTCCGATAAACTTGAAGCCCTCATGGCTCGACCCTTTGCTGATTTAATAGATCATAATGCTGACGGCATGGCGGGTATAAACAATATCGGTGTTGATGACGGCACTCCGGATCCGGATCCGCCCCCGGCAGATGGACAGCCGAAGGATCACGGGATTTTCACTGTGGTCTGGAATGTGGTGGATAATTATCCTGTTTTTGGGACAAAGACGATCAGGGTGATTGTGCAGCGCCGTGACAGGGGAGTATTAAAAACAATAAGCATGGACTTTACCAGGATGGAGCCCATTTGATATGGCAAAAGAACGAATGGTAATAAAATGTATGAATAATGAGAACGGGTATGCCCTGTTGGGTACTTTGCTCATCCTGGTGTTGTTGATTGTAATCGGAATGGCAGCATCCACAAACACCAGTCTGGAACTCCAGATAGCCAACAATGACAGAATCCATAAGGAGACCTTTTATCAGGCCGATGGGGGAACTCAACTTGCCATCCGGCTGGTTGAGGAAAGTCTGGGCATATCAGGTCCGTTTACCGCCCTTGATGTCAATGGCATACTGATTGACCCGGTGAGTCCTAATAATACCATCCAGATAGTTGATGATACTTTGTGGGATAATGCAGATAACGATCGCGATGAGACCGATGTTTTTGACGATAATGCAGTAGGTGGGGGCAGGGATGTGGCGTATTTTCCCAATGGATATGATCCGACTAATGTTAGCCCCCATACCAATATTATTGTTGATGGCGTTACTTCTACTGCAGCTGGTGCAGGCCTGCAGATGCTTGCAGGATATGAAGGGATAGGGAAAGGCACAGCCGGTGGTGGCGGGCAGATTCTATATACAATCTATTCCCAGCATATGGGTAAAACTCAAAGTGAATCTGTGGTAAAGGTAAAGTGGCGTCATGTAATCCGTCTTGAGCTTGAAGGGCGGTATTGACAGGCAGGGCAGGCTAATATCTGTTAAGGAGGAAAAATGAAAACAATAGTTTTGAAGTTGCTAAAGGGGTTAACATTTACTGGCTTGTCTTTTACACTCTTTCTGAATTGTTCTTTTGCGGAGGTTTCTACGCATATAAATGCCAATTTTACCAGTTTGCCTGTTAACTTAACGGGGAATGACGTCACCCCGCTTGTGATGATGAATATTTCCCGTGATCATCAGCTCTCCTACAAGGCTTATAACGATTATTCCGACCTCGATAATGATGGAATCCCGGAAACGACCTACAAAGACAATATTGATTATTACGGATATTTTGATACTAAGAAATGCTATAGTTACAGCACCACGGACAACCGGTTTGTGCCCGTTGCGCTGGCAACAGGTCCCAATAATCATTATTGCGCTAAAGGATCCGGACAATGGAGTGGGAACTTTTTGAACTGGGCAACCATGACGCGGATGGATGTTGTTCGAAAAATCCTATATGGCGGCATGCGTTCCACCGACACCGACACATTGACCGTACTGGAACGCCACTATCTGCCCACGGAAGCCCATGCATTTGCCAAGTTTTATAACGGCAGCGACATTGATCAATTGACTCCGTTTACAGGAATAAACATATCGCCGCCTAGTAGCACCAGCGTGACTTCCATCAAAATTCCCAATCACGTGAAAGAGACTCAGGACAGAACCTTTACCACTGGTTTGTCCGCAAGCTATGGCGACCAGATTAAGGTTTTTGTTACCGGTAATGAGGCCAATCAATGGATGATAGGTGGAGTGGATAGTATCAATATCGATGCTGGAACTATTACTATTCGGATACCTGCAGATAGCTGGGCGGGGGCAGGATCCCATACGACCTGGACATTGAAAAATTTAAGTCAGACCGGAATTACGATCTGCAATCTTACCAAAGGGACAACCAGCGGAACAAATCGATATTCAGATACCAATACAAACCCGCCGATTATTAAGGTAGTCAGGGGAAATTTTGCTTTGTGGACAGCCAATGAACGCTGGCAAGGTTATTGGTTTAGTCAAAAATCTAATCTGCAATCAGGATTTGAGGGTGGTTTTAAAAGCAACGGCAATAGAGCTTATTTGTCAGGGATTAATGCTAGCGCTGAAAATCCTTCTCAAACCACGCACGGACTTGGTACGGGTTCTGCAAAGGGTGAATATTACGCCCGGGTTGAAGTCGCAAATTCGGCATGGTTTGGTCAAGAAAAATACAAGAAATACGGCAGCAGTTATAAACCCATAGGGCTCCTGCAGGTTTATGGCGAGACTGATCAGATTCACTTCGGTTTGTTCACGGGTACTTTTGACAAGAATATTTCCGGAGGCGTATTGAGGAAAAATGTCGGGACTTTTACCGATGAAGTTAACACTGCAGATGGTACTTTTATTTCGGGTGCCAATGGCATTGTGGATAATTTGAATAGGTTAAGGCTCTATGGCTATGATTATAACGATGGCACGTACATCGGACGTGACGAATGTAACTATCAGCAAATCGGGCTGGTCCTGTCAGGCGGTTCCAACTCCCAGGGCTCTCCGGCCACTCAAGGAAATTGCAGTTCCTGGGGTAATCCCATGTCTGAAATTTATCTTGAATCATTGCGCTACCTTGCCGGGAAATCACCCAATCCTGCTTTCGGCAGCGGAACCAAGGATACAGCTTTGGGGTTGACGGTGGCAAGCTGGTCGGATCCCCTGGATCCCAGCAATTATTGTGCGCCATTAAATGTCCTGAATTTTAATGCCAGTGTGTCGAGTTATGACGGTGACCAGATGGGAGGGGTATCTGATTTAGGTTCCTCGTCCACAGCGTCGGAGTTGACCGATATAGTTGGGACCCATGAAGGGATTGATGCGTCATCCTGGTTTATCGGCAGCAATGGCGTTATGTCCAATGATCTTTGCAATTCCAAAGATATCGGGTCCGGTTTTGGTTCGTTTTCCGGATTATGCCCAGAGGCTCCGACTCAGAAGGGAACTTATTTGATGGCCGGGGTTGCCCATTATGCCAATACCAACCGCATTCGTTCGGATCTTATTATACCTCCATCGCGTGCTAACTCTAGGGATCTTATGGTCACCACCTATGGTATCGCCCTAGCCACTAATGTGCCAAAGATAGAAATTACAATAGGGGATAAGAAAGTCACTGTCCTGCCGGCATATCGTCTGGACAGGTCATCGGCAGGTACTGGCCCCTTTGGAGGAGGCACTCTGGTGGATTTCAAAATTATCGAACAAACATCAACATACGGAAAGTTTTATGTGAACTGGGAAGACAGTGAGATGGGTGGGGATTATGATCAGGATATGTGGGGGACTATCGAATATTTTGTAAACGGAGACAACATTACCATTACCACCCACGCAATTGCTTGCTCTAGTTCAAAAGGACAGGGATTTGGTTATATCATCAGTGGTACTGATAAAGATGGGGCGCACTTCCACTCTGGAATTTATAATTTTGATTACACAGATACTACGGGTGTCATTGGTTGTACGAACTGCAATGTTGGTGATGGTCCAACTTCGGCTACATATGCTGTCACGGGTTCTTCCGCAGGCGTATTAGAGGATCCGCTCCTGTATGCCGCCAAATGGGGGGGATTTGTTGACAGTAATAATAATAAATTACCTGACCTACAGTCTGAATGGGATGAGGTAACTAACTATGACGGCAGCAATGTTCCGGACGGGATTCCCGATAATTATTTTTATGCTACCAATCCTAATCAACTTGAGAATTCTTTGAATCGGGTCTTTCTTACGATTGTCCAGCGTGCCTCATCCGGCACTGCAGCAGCAGTGGTGTCCAATAATGTCAATGGTGTTGGTGCGCTCTATCAGGCCTACTATGAACCTGTTCGTCAAGATGCCGCGAATAGAAAAGTTTCCTGGATCGGTACGGTTCAGTCACTCTGGCTCGACTCTGCTGGTTATCTTCGTGAAGATGATGGTGATGCAGTCCTTGGAGGATATTGGGCCGATCCCGTGATTCAGATGCATTATGATGATTCGGCAAATAAAACCCGGGTACGCCGCTATTCGAGTACTCGAGATGATGTTTTTACTCCTATTTCCATGACAGGGAAGGTTACAGCCTATAATGCAGAGACAGGCGCTGTTACCTTTACAGTGAAAGAAACAAATGGAGCTGGAGGTCCTTTCAGTTCCTGGGATGTGTATAATTTGACCAACAATATGTCTGTCAGAAGTATCACCTCTTCAAGCATTTCTCCGGTGGGAGCGTCAAATACCTTTACTGTGTCACCACTGATATCCTGGGTAAACATCGGTGATACTATTATGGTTGGGCATTTTGAATGGACGACCATAGAACTGGAAGACGTAAAAACGCTGTGGAATGCTAGAGAAAGATTAAGCTTCAGCATTGCAGATGCAGATGTCCAGAGATCGTTTGCGAATAAGGCGGACGACTCTCTTAACGGCGGCCGATTTATCAAGACCTGGATTGATGCTAATGGCAACAATGTTGTGGATGCAGGAGAATTCATTGATTTTGACAGGACTTCCATTACCCCTGCTAATTTTGGGTTTTTTAATGTAGCAACTGAGGCAGAGGCTAAAGATCTGACAGATTATATTCGAGGCAAGGAAATTGCCGGCCACCGGAGCCGGACCCTGGATTATGACGGGGATGGAATTCCTGAGGTAATCCGTCTGGGAGATATTGTAAATTCAACCCCTACAGTTGTGGGGGCCCCCCAGGAGAGGTTTGATCTTCTTTACAAGGACACTTCTTACACAGCCTTCAAGAACCAATATTCCAAGAGACGGCAGGTGGTATATGTCGGAAGTAATGGCGGAATGCTGCATGCTTTTAATGGTGGTTTCTACGATTCTGCTACCCACTCTTTTCGTGTCTCTGGAAAGAAATATGATGGTGGTTCTGTTACCGAGCACCCGCTGGGGGCTGAAATCTGGGCCTATACGCCTATGAATCTTTTGCCGCATCTCAAGTGGCTTAAAGATAGCAACTATACCCATGTCTACTATGTAGATGGAAAACCAAAGGTTTTTGATGCAAAAATATTTGATCCTACTGATCCTGACCATCCTTTTGGATGGGGTACCGTTCTTGTTGTGGGAATGAGATTCGGAGGTGGTGCCATGACCATAGATACTGCAGCCGATGGCTTGGGAGTGGGTACTGATAGGGAATTACGCTCAGCATATATTATCATGGATATAACAAATCCGGAGAAACCGCCAAAACTTCTTGCTGAAATCCAGGTTCCAGACGGCAGTTTCAGTACTTCGTATCCAGCAGCTTTTACAGTGAACGATAAAAGTATGATTAACAAATGGTTTTTGTCATTTGGTTCAGGACCGACAAATCTGGCGAAAGGAGACAGCGATCAGAATGCAATGTTTTATGCATTTGATCTGGATGAAATCTCTAACCCAGGATCCAGCAGCAGTTCCTCCGCTATTGGGGGGGGCACACCAATATCTGTTGGTACTGGCGGAAGTATGAGAGTTCTGTCTTGTGATACCGGTATTGCCAATAGTTTTGTCGGTGATTCGACCTCTGTTGATTGGGATCTTAATTATAAAGCAGACAGTGTTTATTTCGGAGTTATGGGCAATAGCGAGGCAACCCATGGCAGATTGATGCGTTTTGCCATAAATGAAGAGCAAGACTGGAATAGTTGGAATTCACCAGCGACCTTCATCAACACCTCACAGCCAGTATTGTCAGGCGTGACACCAGGGATGGATGAAAGCGGAAACAAATGGATATTTTTTGGAACGGGCCGTTTCTTTGTCAGCTCAGATCAAAACAGCACTGTCACTCAATCTATCTATGGGGTAAAAGAGGCTGGAATCGAGATTTCCAAAACGGATTTAATAGATGTCAGCGCCGCCCAGGTTAAATCTTATGGTGATTTGGCAATAGCTGTGGGTACGAGTACTACAATTAACGATCTTGAGGAGAATATCGAGTTAAACTATAAAGGCTGGTATCTGGATTTGCCGCCGATTAATGGTACTAAAGGCACAGCCCCTTCTACAAGGGTGCTCAACTCATCAGCCCTGTCAGGTGGTGTTTTGTTTACCCCGGCTTACCAGCCAGGAATAGATCCCTGTACAGGTGAAGGCTTCAGCCGGCTGTATGGTCTGTATTATAAGACAGGAACAGCAAGGTCAAGTTTATCGACATTTGGTAATGGTATTGACCCATCGGGTGTTGAGTATGCTATTCCCTTTATCGAGCTTGGTCATGGCTTTGCGACAACTCCATCCCTGCATACGGGTTCTGAAACCGGGGACAAGGAACTATCAGTCTTTACCCAATTGTCCACCGGAACAATTGTTCAAACAAAAGCCAAGACAGGCAGTGTGCGGAGTGGTTTGGAGTCATGGATAGAGCCAAGGTAAACAAAAAAATAAAGCTTCAGGAACTGCCTTGTGGTTGCGAATCAATGCCCTGTTGGTTATAATATATTTTATAGCGATGTGTGTGTGGGAAAGGAAACCGGTCGTTATCTGGTTGAAGGATAAACGGGGGTAACATGAAATCAAGCCTAATGAATTTTATGATGGCTGTATTGATATCTCTCCATCTGTTTTTACCTGGGTCATTATGGGCTGTGGAGATAGCGCCCCGGATATCGGATCGTGAAATCATCGAAAAATTTGCTCTTCTGGAGGGAGGTCAGAAAGCTCTAAGGAGTGAAATGAGGTTGGGTCAGGAGGGGCTTAATAAAAGACTGGATGATTTAAATAAAAGACAGGATGATTCAAATAGTACGATGCTTGTTCTTTTCGGATCTCTCATCACGTTGATTGTGGCACTTTTCGCCTATATCGCCTGGGATCGTCGTACCATGGTGAAGCCGATGATTGAACAGGTCAATCGGCTTGAGCGTAAAATTCTGAATGATCTGGTTTTGGATCATTAGGATGGTTCACTCTTAAGAAGGCAGCTTCAGCCATTGAGAGAATATGCAGGAAAGAACCCTGAATTTGCTGAAATATTACGGGGGCTGGCGCTGCTTTAAAATAAATATGTAAACAGGTAAAAATGCATGTGCCTTAACTCCATAGGTAATGACAATCTGCCTGATTTGCCGCGGTTACCTCAAATCCTTCTTCTCATGGGCTCAAATTACATTTAGATGATTAATTTCTATGATCTTAATCATCAAGCAACCTACTTTTCCCCCATGCCACAGCATTTGCACAGGCTTTTCCCAATAGATCTTTATCTTTCAATCTTAAAAACTTCGGATTTGCACAGCAGTTCTCATTTTGACTCTCTCCCATAGGCAGCAGTCAGTGTCCCCAATGCTGACATTCCATAATTAGAATTGCTTTGCGTTTACACCGGCCATTTGACTTTTGATACAAATAGTTTTAGAAGTGATGTGATATTTTGGTTGGTTTTGTTTGCCCGGTTACACTAAATTTGAAGTTGAATTAAGGAGGTCCCATGAGTCATACAAATGTTGTTAAAGGCTTTACCGCTGTTTTTTTCGCCCTGGTGTTGTTGGTTGCCGCTACAGGATGTTCAAGCATGAACATGGGTGGGAATAAAAGTTCCAGCCCGGATACACAGCCCCAGACACGTGAGACAACGGCCGTGTACTATGATTTCAAGGATATTCTCATCCCCAAAGAGTTAAAGGTGATGGACGGGTCCACCGTTGTGGTCAGCACTCCCGGCTACACCTCAGGCATCATTGCCCTGAAGGGCAGGATCGAATCCCGATCGTTGTTTAATTTTTTTTCCAACAACATGATCAAGGACAACTGGAACATGATTTCAAATATCAAGAGTCCCGCTTCCACGATCATGATTTTCCAGAAGGAATCCCGCTGGGCCGTTATCACCATCCGGGAAAAGGATTTCAACACCTATGTTGAAGTAGGTGTGGCTCCGACCCTTGGAAAGGTTGAGCCGGTTCCAGAATCGGATCTTTTTAACTGATGCAGGTCATGACCCTTAAAGGAAAGAACGTTATCCTGGGGGTGTGCGGCGGAATTGCTGCCTACAAGGCCGTGGAGCTGCTGCGGCTGTTCAAAAAAGCCGGTGCAGATGTTCGGGTGGTAATGACCCGGGCGGCCCTTGAGTTTGTGGGTGAAACCACCTTCAGGGTATTGTCTGAAAATGAGGTATGCACGGGGCTTTTTAATACCAATGAATCATCGGTACGCCACATTGAATGGGCAGCGGCTGCGGATTTGATGGTGGTTGCGCCTGCCACGGCAAACTTTGTCGGAAAAATGGCCAACGGCATTGCAGACGACGCCCTTACCACAATGGTCATGGCGGTGACAGCCCCGGTGGTGGTTTGCCCATCCATGAATACCCAGATGTACGAGAACCTTGCCGTCCAGAGGAATCTGGACATACTGGAGGGGGACGGCGTCTTGATCGTCGAGCCTGGAACCGGGGAACTTGCCTGCAAGACCACCGGGGCTGGGCGGCTTCCCGAACCTGCCCTGATCTTTGATCGAGGAGTTTCAGCTCTGACCAGAAAGGACCTTAAAGGGAAAAAGTTTTTGATATCGGCGGGTCCCACAAGGGAGGCCATCGATCCTGTGCGCTATATCAGCAACCACTCGACGGGCAAGATGGGGTATGCCATTGCTGCTGGGGCAGAAAAAAGGGGAGCTTTGGTCACCCTGGTGTCGGGCCCTGTTGCTCTTTTGCCGCCCTTTGGTGTTGAAACCGTAAATGTCGAGTCTGCAAGGGATATGGCAGATGCCGTGCTTGACCGTTTTGACGGGTGCGACGTGCTTGTGAAGGTTGCCGCTGTCGCCGATTACCGCCCGCTTGACCCCCAATCCCACAAGATCAAGAAAAAGGATCAGGATCGTAATTTGACTGACGATCCTCACGGCAACCCGTCCCAGGACTCCCGGCACAACCAGGCGCAACCCCAGGGTCATCTTAATCTGACCCTGGTGGAAAATCCCGACATCCTGAGGCTTGCGGGTCAGAGGAAAAAACATCAGTTTGTCGTTGGGTTTGCCGCTGAAACCGATGATCTGGCACAAAACGCCCTTGCAAAGATGGAGAAGAAAAATCTTGACATGATCGCCGCCAATATTGTGGGCGTGGAAGGTTCCGGGTTTGGCAGTGATTTCAACAAGGTCAAGCTCTTCTTCCGGGATGGAACCAGGGAAGAAATCCCCTCCATGGAAAAGAGCCGGGTTGCAAACCTCATCCTTGACGAGATCCGGGCAAGGCTGCCTGACAACACGGTCCTGAACCAATGATACGATCCGGTTCAGAGCCTGGTATTTCAGAGCCTGGTGATCTGGAATCCTGTAAACAAAATTACTCCATCAAGGCCGAATTTGTCGGATTGATTGAACAAACCAAGGCCCATCTCAGGTTTAGAGAATCGATCACCCCCTGTGACCTTGGCCTTTCAAAAGAATCCCTGGAGATTATCAGATCCTGGAATTTTTCTGCCAAAGAGGCAGAACCCCGACTCCAGGCAGGGCAGGCAAAACAGCCAAAGCAGGTAAAACATGCAGAGGGAGTCGTTCAATTAAGGGGGGAGGGCGATCCCCGGGCAGCCCTTTTTATTGTTGCAGAGCAGAGCAAGAGGGGCGTTTCCCCCTATGCAGGCCCAGGCGGTGAGCTCCTTTTGAAGATTCTCGAAGCCATTGATCTTAACAGGGGGACGGTTTATATCACAACGATTCCCTGTGCAGGCCCTGTAACAGGTGCGATTCAACGCATCAGAAGGGAGGTGGAACAGGTAAAGCCAAAGGTTGTATGCACCCTTGGGCCAAGGGCTGTACAGGCTCTGCTCGGCGTTAAAGATCCCCTTGAACATCTCAGGGGCAGGTTCCATGGGTTTGATGCCGTCCCCCTTATGCCCACATATCATCCGTCAAAACTGATCCATGATGCAGCGCTTAAAAGACCGGTGTGGGAGGACATGAAAATGATCAAGGCAAGGCTCGGAGCCTGACATGAAGATAGTCGAGAAATTTTTGCAGACCTTGTCGTCTGAAAAGGGGTATTCCCCCCACACGATCAGAGCCTATACCGTTGATATTAATTCGTTTGTCGGTTTTTGTTTTCCCGATAAAAAAATCGAAACTGTCACGGATGAGCAGCTCCTGGCAGCGATTACAACTCTTGAACCCAACCCTGTCCGAGGTTTCATGATGGACCTTGCAAGGAAAAAGGTTGCCAAAAGAACCGCATCAAGGCGGCTTTCGGCCCTCAAGACCTTTTTTAACTTTTTAATGGTGGTCGGGGAAATCAAGATAAATCCGGCCCAGGCAGTCACGGCTCCAAAATTATCCAGGCCCATTCCCCATTTTTTAACGGTGGACGACCTGTTTCTTCTGCTTGATTCCATTAAGACCAAAACAGTTGTTCAAAAGAGAAACAGGGCCGTGTTTGAACTCTTTTATTCCACAGGGATGCGGGTGTCGGAGCTTGCAGGTCTCGATGTTGGTGACGTTGATTTTAATACCTGTCTGGTGAGGGTTTGCGGCAAGGGAAACCGGGAACGTCTTGTTCCTGTGGGCGACCGGGCTCTCAAGGCCGTGGATGACTATCGAACCCGGGTTGTTGCTGAACATGGGGCTCTTTTTCTAAACCGGGACAACCAGAGATTGTCCGACAGTTCCATTCGACGGGTGCTTGCCGGGCTTGTCAAGAGCTGCGGGCTTGGGGTGCCCGTCTCCCCCCATACCCTTCGTCACAGCTTTGCGACCCACATGCTCGATGCCGGGGCTGATCTCAGGGGCATCCAGGAGATTCTTGGCCATGTGAGCCTCTCGACCACCCAGATCTACACCCATGTGACCTATGCCCGACTAATGGAGGTGTATGACCGGGCCCATCCCAGGAGTTAAAATAGTAGGCAGTAGGTGGTAGGCAGTAGGCGGTGGGTAGTAGGGCGGGTGCAGCGAAACATGAAACTCGATAAAATGGACTGAGGCCAATGTAGGGGCGATCCCTTGCGGTCGCCCTTTGTGGCTGTTTTTCACGATAACTGGGTCGAGTTATCCGCAAGGGCACCCGCAAGGGGAGCCCCTACATGGTGGCCGGCTCGGCGTAAGGTTCCTAATTAATACTAAAAGGTGATTATAATGAAAGATACATTTCACGGCACGACAATATTGGCCCTGCGCCACAAAGGCCGGGTGGTTGTGGCCGGTGACGGCCAGGTGACCCTTGGCGCCATAGTTACAAAGCACAAGGCAAAAAAGGTGAGAAGGATCTACAACGACAAAATCATCACAGGCTTTGCAGGTGCCACGGCAGACGCCCTCACCCTCTCTGAGAAACTGGAGCAAAAGCTTGAGCAGTACAACGGCAACCTCACAAGGAGCGCCGTGGAGCTTGCCAGGGAGTGGCGCACGGACAAATACCTTAGACGCCTCGAGGCCATGATGATAGCAGCCGACGAGAAGTTTACCTATCTTCTGTCCGGTAACGGGGACGTGATCGAGCCAGACGACGGAGTTATCAGCATAGGTTCGGGCAGCACGGCGGCCCAGGCTGCGGCCCAGGCCCTGGTGGCACACACGGATCTTGACCCTTTGACCATAGTGACAGAGGCCATGAAGATCGCGGCTGCCCTTTGCATCTACACCAACAACCATATAACCATCGAAGAGATAAATAATGAGTGATCTTAAGCCCATGGAGATTGTCAGGGAGCTTGACCGGTACATCATCGGTCAGAAAAATGCCAAAAAGTCAGTAGCTATTGCCCTTAGAAACCGATGGCGCCGCCGCCAGGTTCCAGAGGATTTAAGGGATGAGATAGCTCCCAAGAACATCATCCTCATAGGCCCCACAGGTGTTGGGAAGACTGAGATTGCAAGGAGGCTTGCCCGGTTGACAGATTCTCCATTTTTCAAGGTGGAGGCATCCAAGTTCACCGAGGTTGGCTACGTGGGAAGGGATGTGGAATCCATGATCCGGGACCTTCTGGAATTGACGGTCAACACCCTCAAGGGCCGCCACCAGGAGGCGGTACAGGAAAAGGCTGCGGCCATGGCCGAGGAGAGAATCCTCGATCTTCTGCTGCCCGAATCCGGGACGCCCGGGAAACATGCTGGAAACGGGTCGGAACCACATCTTGAGATTGTCTCTTCCGAAACCTCCAGGGGCTCCACACGGGAAAAATTGAGAAAGATGCTGAGGAACGGCAAGCTCGATTCGAGATTTGTGGACATCGATGTCACCGGCAAATCTTCGCCCATGATCGAGATCTTTTCCAATACGGGCATGGAGGAGATGGGCATCAACATGAAGGACATGCTCGGTAATCTCCTGCCCAAGAACACCAAACGGCGCAAGGTCAAGGTGACCGAGGCCATGAAGATCCTGGCCCAGGAGGAGGCTGCCCATCTGGTCGATATGGAAAAGGTGACCTCCGAGGCCGTTGAGATGGTGGAGCAGTCAGGCATAATATTCCTTGACGAGATCGACAAGATTGCCGCCAAGGGCAGCTCCCACGGCCCAGAGGTGTCCAGGGAGGGGGTGCAGAGGGATCTATTGCCCATAGTCGAGGGAAGTTCGGTGCCCACCAAGTACGGCACGGTTAAGACCGACCATATCCTGTTCATAGCCTCCGGCGCCTTTCACACTGTAAAACCGTCGGATCTCATTCCAGAGCTCCAGGGCCGTTTCCCCATACGGGTTGAGCTCACAAGCCTTGGCAAGGAGGAGTTCTCAAGGATACTCACCGAACCTAGGAACGCCCTCATTCTCCAGTATATAGCTCTCCTGAGAACAGAAGGTGTCGAGGTCGAGTTTACAGAAGAAGCCATTGATAGAATCGCATCCATTGCCGTTGACGTGAATGAAAGAACGGAAAACATCGGTGCAAGACGCCTTCACACAGTCATGGAGAAGCTCCTGGAGGACATTCTGTTTCACGCCCCTGATGTGGACGAGAAAAAGATCGTTGTGGATGCAGAATTTGTGGACAAGCAGCTCATGGAGATTGTAAAAGACGAGGATCTGTCGAGGTATATTTTGTGATGAATGTTAATATGGACATGAATGTGGCCGACATCCTGGTAGAGGCCCTTCCCTACATCCGCCGATTTTCCGGCAAGACCATCGTGGTCAAGTACGGCGGCCACGCCATGGTGGATCAGGAGCTGAAGCGCAATTTTGCAAGGGACATCACCCTGTTGAAATATATCGGGATAAACCCCGTGGTGGTCCACGGTGGCGGTCCCCAGATCAACCTGGTGCTGGATAAGATGGGCATAACCTCGACCTTTGTCCGGGGCATGCGCTACACGGACGATAAAACCATGGACGTGGTGGAGATGGTCCTCGGCGGCAAGGTAAACAAGGAGATCGTGGCCGGGATCAACGCCCAAGGCGGAAGGGCCGTGGGACTCACCGGCAAGGATGGGGGGTTGATCACCGCGGAAAAGATGACCATCGTGGATTCATCCAACACGGAAAAACCCCCCGAGATCATCGATCCAGGCATGGTGGGAAGGGTTACGGCCATTGATCCAGATATTATCCACACCCTTGCCCAAAAGGGGTTTATCCCGGTGATCGCTCCTGTGGGGATGGGGAAGTCTGGTGAGACTTACAACATCAACGCCGACCTTGTGGCGTCCAAGATCGCATCTGCCCTTGGGGCGGAACGGTTGGTTCTGATGACCGACGTTGACGGGCTGCTGGATGCTTCAGGTGCACTTATATCATCGGTGGCAGCGACTAAAATTCATGCCATGATACAAAAGGGTGAGATCAAGGGTGGAATGATTCCCAAAATGGAGTCGGCCCTTGAGGCCCTTGAAAACGGCGTTGGAAAAGCTCATATAATCAACGGCACAAGACCCCATGCCCTGCTGCTGGAGTTTTTTACAGATTCTGGTATCGGCACCCAGGTCTTTTTGAAAGGTCAGGAGGAATAGAGAACAATCAATGAATACCATCGAACGAACAGACGCCTACGTGTTTAACACCTATGCCAGAATTCCCACCGTTTTTGTAAGGGGCGAGGGCGCAACCCTCTGGGACGATAAGGGCAACTCTTATACGGATTTCCTCGCGGGCATTGCCGTTGTTAGCCTTGGCCACTGCCATCCCGCCGTGACCCGGGCCATTGCCGATCAGGCAGCAACCCTTGTTCACGTGTCAAACATCTTTTACACCGAGCCCCAGGCAGACCTTGCCCAGATGCTTGTGGAGAAAAGCTTTGCTGACAAGGTCTTTTTCGCAAATTCCGGGGCCGAGGCCAACGAGGCCGCCATCAAGCTTGCCCGGCGCTATTTCAATGAAAAAGGTGAGCCTGGACGCTTCAAGATCATAACCATGAATCAATCCTTCCACGGCAGGACAATGGCCACCCTGTCCGCCACGGGCCAGGACAAGATCAAGCAGGGTTTCTCTCCCCTGGTGGAGGGGTTTGTTCACTGCCCGTTTAACGACATCGACGCCTTGACGGCCCTTATCGACGACTCGGTCTGCGCCGTAATGATGGAATGCATCCAGGGGGAGGGGGGAGTCCTTCCTGCCGATCCCGACTACATCAGGAGCGTTCGCAGGTTGTGCAGCGAGCGGGGACTCCTCCTCATCTTTGACGAGGTACAGACCGGCATGGGGCGGTGCGGAACCCTATTTGCCCATGAGCTGTTTGACGTAACCCCGGATATCATGACCCTGGCAAAGGCCCTTGGCAACGGGCTGCCCATCGGGGCGATGCTTGCCTCAAAAGAGACGGTACAGGGATTTACTGCAGGCAGCCACGCCACCACCTTTGGCGGCACTCCCCTCGTAACCCGGGCGGCCCTCGAGGTCTTGAAGATCATATCTGAACCCGGCTTCCTCGCCGAGGTAAGAGCCAAGGGTGCCTTTCTGAAACAGGCGCTCACCAGTCTGATGCCGCGGCATAAGACCATCAAGGCTGTCCGGGGCAAGGGGCTGCTTGTTGGCATGGAGCTTGATTCAGATGCTGGAAAGGTTGTGAGGCTTGCCATGAAAAAAGGCTTTATTCTCAATGCGATTCAGGGTAAGGTCATCAGATTTGCTCCTCCTCTTGTGATCACCCGGGAGGAAATTGATGGCGTTGTCAAGGTCCTTGACGACCTTTTAGATTAAACTATCCTTGGAGAGTTTTTATGAAAAAAGACCTGTTATCGCTTCTTGATCTTGACAGGGAAGACTTTATACATCTGTTTGAACTGGCCCTCGGGTTTAAAAAAAGAGCCGGTCAGGGCATCTCTGACATGCATCTGGCAGGCAAGAGTCTCGGACTCATCTTTGACAAAAAATCCACCCGCACAAGGGTGGCCTTTGAAACGGCCATGATCCAGCTTGGGGGAACTCCCATTTACATGAGCACCCAGGATACCCAGATCTCAAGGAACGAACCTGCCTGCGACACGGCAAGGGTGCTCTCCCGGTACATAGATATACTTGCCATGCGAACCTTTGATCATGCCCTGGTGGAAGAGTTTGCAGCGTCTTCTACCATTCCTGTGATAAATGCCCTTACCGATCTTTATCATCCCTGTCAGATTTTAAGTGATCTCATGACTGTGATCGAGAAAAAAGGGGGATTTGAGGGTAAAAAGATCGTGTGGGTGGGTGATGGAAACAACGTTGCCAACTCCTGGGTCAATGCGGCGGCTGTTCTTGACCTTGACCTTGTGGTGGCAACCCCCGAGGGGTATCAGATCAGGGAGGATATCCTGGCAAAGGCCCTTGAAAGGGGAGGGCGCAAAATCGTTTTCACCCATGATCCAAACCAAGCGGTAGAGGATGCCGACGTTGTGTATACGGACGTGTGGACCAGCATGGGCCAGGAAGAGGAACATGCAAAACGGGCGGCCGCCTTTAAGGGTTTCCAGGTGAACAGATCCCTCTTGTCCACGGCAAAACCCGATGTTACGGTGATGCACTGCCTACCCGCCCACAGGGGCGAAGAGATCTCAGAGGAAATCCTTGAGGCACCCGATGCCGTGTTCTGGGACCAGGCTGAAAACAAGCGCCATATGCATAAGGCCATTCTTCAGACTTTGTTAGTAGGTAGTAGATAGATGTAGGGGCGATCCCTTGCGGTCGCCCTTTGCGGCGGCAAGCTCGGCGGGAGTTTCATATAAAACCGGCACGGCCGGAGCGAGAGATGGTATCCGGCCACAACGAATATTGAAACTCCGCTACCTATGGCGCTTCGAAGCGAGTTTCATATAAACCGGCACGGCCGGAGCGAGAGAGGCATCCGGCCACAACGAATATTGAAACTCCGCTACCTATGGCGCTTCGAAGCGAGTTTCCTATAAAAAAAAACAAGGAAAAATTTATGTCAGATATAAAAAAAGTTGTTCTCGCCTATTCAGGTGGACTTGACACCTCGGTGATTCTGAAGTGGTTGATCGAGACCTATGAATGTGAGGTGGTGACCCTTACAGCAGATCTCGGCCAGGAGGAGGAGCTTGACGGGCTTGAGGAAAAGGCCCTCAAGACCGGTGCTGTAAAGGCCTATGTGGAAGACCTGAGGGAGGAGTTCATCCGGGATTACGTGTTCCCGGCCTTCAGGGCCAACGCCATCTATGAGGGGCAGTATCTCCTGGGGACATCCATTGCAAGGCCCTTGATCGCAAAGCGCCAGATCGAGATTGCCGCAGCAGAAGGGGCCGATGCCGTGAGCCACGGTGCCACGGGCAAGGGCAACGACCAGGTGCGGTTCGAGCTTAGCTATTTTGCCATGAATCCCGGCATCAAGATCATCGCCCCCTGGCGGGAGTGGGATCTCACCTCCAGGACCCGGCTGATGCAGTTTGCAGAAGAACACGGAATTCCGGTGCCCCAGACTCCGAAGAAACCCTACAGCACGGACCGGAACATGCTCCACATAAGCTACGAGGGCGGTGTGCTGGAAGACCCCTGGGCTGGGGCCACGGACGATATGTACACAATGTCGGTTCGACCTGAGGATGCCCCTGATAGACCAGAAATCATCGAGATCGACTTCAAGAACGGAGATCCTGTGGCCGTCAACGGCCGGGCCATGTCGCCTGCGACTCTCTTCAAGGAGCTTAACACCCTTGGCGGCAGAAACGGAATCGGCCGCATCGACCTTGTGGAAAACCGATTCGTGGGCATGAAATCAAGGGGCGTATATGAGACTCCTGGCGGCACCATACTGAGGATGGCCCATATGAACATGGAGTCCATCACCCTGGACCGTGAGGTGGCCCACCTTCGTGATTCCCTCATTCCAAAGTATGCCGAACTTGTTTACAACGGGTTCTGGTTTTCCCCCGAGATGGAGCTTCTTCAGAGGATGGTGGACGACACCCAGGTCAGCGTCTCAGGAACGGTAAGGCTCAAGCTATACAAGGGGAACTGCTACGTTCTGGGGCGGCGTTCGGACTGCAGCCTGTACGACGAATCCTTTGCAACCTTTGAGGATGACGATGTTTACGCCCAGAAGGATGCTGAGGGGTTTATCCGGCTCAACGCCCTTCGTCTCAGAATCCGAAAGCTTGCCAGGGAAAAAATCCAGCAGCACGGGAAAAAGGTGTAACATGGGAAAAAAACCGTGGGACGGCAGGTTCACCCAGGATACCGACGCCATGGTCGAACGTTTCACCTCGTCCATTGACGTTGACCGGGAACTCTATACCTATGACATAGAGGGGAGCATTGCCCACTTGACAATGCTTGCCCATGTGGGGATCATCACCCCGGATGAGGCAGCAGCCCTTGCTGCCGGACTTGACCGGGTAAAGAAAAAGATTGCCAGGGACGAGCTTGAGTTTTCCGACACCCTGGAAGATATTCACATGCATGTGGAGAACGCCCTGGGCGACGAGGCAGGTTCTGTTGCAAGAAAACTCCACACGGGAAGGAGCCGCAACGACCAGGTGGCCCTGGACATCCGCATGTATCTAAAGGCGGAAATCAAGGAGATCAGCCATCGTATCCTGGCGCTTCAAGGGGTACTCGTGGAAATGGCGGCAGAGCACAGGGATGTTGTCATGCCGGGTTACACCCATTTGCAGCGGGCCCAGCCGGTGCTCTTTGCCCACCATTTAATGGCCTATTACGAGATGTTCAAGCGTGATCATGAGCGCATGGCTGATTGTCTCAAACGGACGGATGTGATGCCCCTCGGAGCCGCAGCCCTTGCAGGCACCACCTTTCCCCTGGATCGTGAATATACGAGGAAGCTCCTCGGCTTCTCAAAGGTATCCGACAACAGCATGGACTCGGTGTCGGATCGTGACTTTGCCATGGAGTTCATTGCGGCAGCGTCCATTGCCATGATCCATCTGTCAAGGTTGTCCGAGGAGCTTGTTCTCTGGTCCTCGTCCGAGTTTTCGTTTATCACCATCTCAGACGCCTTTACAACCGGGTCGAGCATCATGCCCCAGAAGAAAAATCCGGATGTGGCAGAGCTTGTAAGGGGCAAGAGCGCCAGGGTGGTTGGCAACCTCATGGCCATCATCACCCTGATGAAATCCCTTCCCCTTGCCTACAACAGGGACATGCAGGAGGACAAGGAGCCCCTGTTTGACACGGTCAACACCCTCAAGGCATGCCTTGAGGTCTACGCCAGGATGCTGCCCAATATTAAGGTGAACAGGGGTGTTATGCTTGGGGCGGCAAAAAAGGGTTTTCTAAACGCCACTGATCTTGCCGACTACCTCGTATTGAAGGGAATTCCCTTCAGGCAGGCCCATTCCATATCTGGACGGGCCGTGGCCTTTGCCCTTGAGAATGGGAAGGAACTCGATAACCTAACGGTGGATGAGTTTAAAACCTTTTCCGAGGTTATCGAGCCCGATATCTTTGAGTTCCTCTCCATCGAGCACATGATTTCAAGAAGGGCGACCCATGGTGGCACATCCTACGACAATGTGCAAAGGGCCATTGAGCGGGCAACCCGGGACCTTGATGAAAAGACGGCAAAAGCACCTGGAAAAGTGGGCAAGGCTGGAGCATCGGCGTCAGAGGGAACAGCCACGCCGGAGGAAAGAGAGTGATGAGCCCATCGTCAACGATCTTTGTCCGAGTTTTTTGTCTTGCAATCCTGCTCCTTGGTGTAACCGGATTGGGGTGCGGCAAAAAAGCGCCCCCCCTTCCGCCGATTAAGGCTACCATTGCCGCCCCCTCCAATCTGGCACTGGCCGTTCATGGAACCATGGCAACCCTTACCTGGCTCCATGGGAAAAAGACAGGAGCGCCTGAAGCTGCCGGATTTGAGATAGACCTTGCAACCCTGGAGGGCGATTGCGAGGGTTGTCCCCTGCGGTTTATCCCCCTTGCCAGGGTCGATGCCAGAACCTTTGAGTTCACCGTTGAAATACAACCAGGATTGAGGCACTATTTTAGAATCAGGGCCTATACCGATGCCGGGGTCTTGAGCGATTCTTCAAATACCGTTCACGTGGCACCCAAAAAGTGAACCTGATGACCATTGCATATCTCTCCATTGGTTCGAATCTGGGGGGAAAATACGACAACTGTATCAGGGCAAAGGAAATGGTCCACGGGCTTGACCAGACCCGGGTCCTTGCGGTTTCCAGTTTTTATAGAACTGAGCCTGTTGATTTCCTCGACCAGGCATGGTTCGTCAATGGAGCCTTGAAGATAGAAACCGGCCTTGACCCCTTTACACTCATGGGCGAATTAAAGAAGATTGAGAGGCTTATGGGTCAGGGGGAAAAAGAGGTGCGGTTCGGGCCAAGGATCATTGACCTTGATATCGTTCTATATGGGGAAGAGGTTATCAATACCGACAATCTGGTTATCCCCCACCTGAGGATGCAGAAAAGATGCTTTGTATTGAAGTCCCTGTGTGATATAGCTTCTGACGTTGTACACCCGACATTGGGTAAAACCATGGAACAGCTTTTACAGCAAATAAAAAATGACCCCGGCCAGGAGGTCGAGGTTTATACCAAAGGAGACGCAGGATGAAGTTCTTTATAGATACGGCCAACATTGACGAGATCAAGGACGCAAATGCCATGGGCATGGTTGACGGGGTCACGACCAATCCGTCGCTCATAGCAAGGGAAGCGGGGGAGTTCACCGATATCATCCGGGAGATCTGCTCGATTGTCGAGGGACCGGTCAGCGCCGAGGTGATCAGCCTTGATTATGACGGCATGGTGAAGGAGGCAAGGGAACTTGCAAAGATCGCCGGTAATATTGTGGTTAAAATTCCCATGACCGTTGACGGGCTCAAGGCCGTTCGCACCCTGACCGACGAGGGAATAAAGACCAACGTAACCCTTATCTTTTCTGCAAACCAGGCATTGATGGCGGCCAAGGCCGGCGCCACCTATGCAAGCCCCTTTGTGGGAAGAATAGACGATCTTGCCATTGACGGCATGAACCTGATCGAGGAGATTGCCGAAATTTATTCAAACTACATGTTTGACACCCAGATCATCGTGGCAAGCGTTAGAAATCCCCTCCATGTCCTGACCTCCGCCCTGATCGGTGCCGACATCGCCACCATCCCCTACAAGGTGCTGAGCGCCCTTGCGTCCCACCCCCTGACAGATAAGGGGATTGAATCTTTTCTTGCGGACTGGAAGAAAAAAGAAGGTAAATAAAGAGCATGAATACCAGGTTGAAAAGATTCAAGAACACCATGGGGCAAACTATAAGCAAGCTCTTCATCCTCCTGGGGCGATTGAAAGACAGCTCATTAGTCATCACAAAACCCTGGCGGCAAAAGCTTTTAAAAATTATTCTCAACCCCAATTTTCTGACCCTGATACGGATTGCCGCCACTCCCATCCTTGTGGTGCTTTTGATGTATCCGGGTAAATTGACGGCATTTTTTGCGGCCCTTGTCTTTTCCCTTGCAGCCATCACCGATTACCTGGACGGCTATCTGGCAAGAAAACTGGGCCTGGTTTCAACCCTTGGGAAGATCCTTGATCCCCTGGCCGACAAGTTTCTGGTCTCGTCGGCATTTATTATGCTCACCTCCCTTGGTTACATTCCTGCCTGGATCGTTTGTGCGGTCATCGGCAGGGAACTTGCCGTCACAGGGCTCAGGTGCGTCATCATGGAAAAGGGAGAGGATGTGGCAGCTTCCTGGCTTGGCAAGTACAAGACAGGCTTTCAGATCGCCTGCATCATCCCGCTTCTGATCCATTACCCCTATCTCGGGATTGATTTCCACGCCATTGGCATGGTTCTCCTGTATGGGGCGCTGGTGTTTACCCTCTGGTCCGGGGCGGATTATTTTGTCCGGTTCAGGAAACTGATATCCTTTTAGATTTATGGGTTGACAAGCCCTGGATATAGGGGTATAAACCCTCTTGTTGTGACGTTGCATTATTCATCTTAATTCAGCGTTCGGCGGGAATAACTCAGTGGTAGAGTGCGACCTTGCCAAGGTCGAAGTCGCGGGTTCAAATCCCGTTTCCCGCTCCACAAAAAGGCGGCTTGGCCAAGTGGTAAGGCGACGGCCTGCAAAGCCGTTATTCTCCAGTTCAAATCTGGAAGCCGCCTCCAAAATAAAATCAAAGGACCCGAGGGAATACCCCCGGGTCCTTTTTTTTATACTCAAACTCGATTATCCAGTTAAACCCCTCTTCTTGGCATCAAAAAGTACACTCTAAGCCCATTTTGGCGTATAAAATTGAAGTGATATTAAATAAAAACAAGAGCTTGCCGGGGTCAGACCCCAGTTTCCCCAGTCCGGGGTCAGACCCCAGTTTCCAGACCCCAGTTTCCCCAGTTTCAGTTTCCCAGTTACTCAGCCGGGGTCAGACCATGCTTTATTATTTTTTGTTGATCGTGGTAGGTTAGGTAGGGGTGCATGGGGATGCTGAATATCCTTTTGGAATAATCTTCTGAAATTGGGAAATCCCCTTTTTTGCAGCCCAGGCCTTTATAGGCTGTCTGCAGATGCAGGGGGGTAGGGTAATAGACTGCCGTGGGGATGCTGTTCTGCTTACAGGTCTCCTGAATCAATGTGCGTTTTTCTTCATTTTCTGCAAGTAAAGAATACTGAGCCCAGGCGCTCTCGTACATTGCAGGCGTCTGGGGAACAACCACCTCTTCCCTCTCCTTTAGAGAAGAGATCAGCTTCGTGTATATTGATGCGACCTTTCGTCTCTCTTGAATCTCCTGGGGAAAAATATCCATCTTGGCAAGGAGGATGGCGGCCTGGATCGTATCCATGCGGCCGTTGATGCCAAGCCTTACATTGTCATACTTGTCCGTCCCCTTGCCATGAACGCGTATGGAAATAAGCTTTTCAGCAATTTCATCTGAATCTGTGAAAATAGCTCCGCCATCCCCATAGCACCCCAGGGGCTTGGCCGGAAAAAACGAAGTACACCCAACGTCTCCAAGCCCGCCTGCCATGCGGCCCTTATACTCAGCCCCAAAGGACTGGGCAGCATCTTCAATGACAACAAGGCCGTTTTCTTTGGCGATGCGGTTGATTTCATCATAGTCGCAGGGCAGTCCAAACAGATCCACGGGCATGATCGCCTTTGGGATTAACCCTGAACGATTATCCTTCTTTAATTCAAGGAGAGCCTGTTCCAGTTTCTTAACGGATATATTGAATGTATCAGGATCAATATCCACAAAAACAGGCATTGCACCAAGGATTCGAATGGCCTCGGCCGTTGCAAAAAAGGTGAACGGCGTTGTGAAAACAGCATCGCCGGGGCCAATATCATAGGCCATGAGGGCCATGATCAGGGCATCCGTGCCCGAAGAACAGGTGATGGCATGTTTGACCCCTATAAATTCAGCCAGCCGATCCTCAAGGGCCTTAATCTCCGGTCCCATGATATAGCGGCCGTGCTTCAATACAGCCTGGATGTTTTTTTCGATTTCAGGCAGGATTCTTCTCTGCTGGGCTGCAAGGTCGACAAAGGCAATGGTCTCCTTGGTTGACAAGAGCCCCTGATACCCTTTGCCGCATCCTGGACAGTGCATATCCGTATTGAGTTTTTCTCCGCATTCGCACATCCAGCCTGCCTGCCTGGCAGGATTGCCCATGACCAGGGCATGGTCCGGCACATCCTTTGTCACCACGGCCCCTGCTCCCACCAGGGCGTATTTCCCAATGGTCACCCCGCAGACAATGGTGCTGTTGGCCCCAAGGGTGGCGCCTTGTTTGACAAGGGTAGGGCGGATTTCGTCCATGCGTCCCACATGGGCCCTTGGATTAAACACATTGGTAAACACCATGGAAGGCCCGCAGAATACGTCATCTTCCAGGGTGACCCCCTTGTACACGGAGACGTTGTTCTGAATCTTACAGTTCGTTCCTAGGGTCACATCAGGGCCCACAACCACATTCTGCCCGATATTACACCCCTTGCCAATGGTCGTGTTGGTCAGAATATGGGAAAAATGCCAGATCTTTGTGCCCTGGCCGATTTTGACACCTTGATCAACAACCGCTGTTTCATGGATGAAACTATCTTTTTGTGCACACATAATGCATTCACATCCTTTCAGTATGGGTCAGGACTGGCTTAAAAAGGGATGGAGATAACCTGGTTGCAGCACCACATCTGCATTGCGTATCTCATGGACGGCCTCAAGGCTTGGGCGGGCCTGTTCAAGGCCGAATCCGTTGCCCTTCAGGATCTCCTGGTAGCTCAGGGTATGAAGGTCGGTGAACCCCTTGCTGAATTCGATCTCCCTGTCGTCCACGGTGATGGATCGATAGGTCCGCTGGCCCGCTGCCCGCACATCATCGGGCAGCCTGTTTTCATCCACGCTCAGGAACCACCTGACCCTGGCATTTTCAAGCTCCATATATCCTGCCGCTGTTTCAGGCTCCCGAAGATGAACAATGCTCAGCTGTCGCTTGCCAAATATCCACATGAGCATGTCATAGAAATGGATGCCGATATTGGTGGCAATGCCGCCGGACTTTGCCTGATCACCCTTCCAGGAGGTAAAGTACCAGTTGCCCCTGGAGGTGATATAGGTGAGATCAATCTCATACTTCTTGTTTGACTTGGTGGCTTCCACCTCTTTTTTCAGGGCAATCAGGGAAGGGTGCAGTCGCAGCTGGAGGATGTTGTACACCTTTTTTTCAAAATCCCCCTCAATCTCCTGGAGGGCGTCCAGGTTCCAGGGATTGAGCACCAGGGGTTTTTCACAGATGGCATCGGCATTGTTCCTCAATGCAAACCGGATATGGGCGTCGTGGAGGTAGTTGGGCGAACATACGCTGACATAATCAATGGGCTCTCCCTTTCTCCGTTTTTTATCAATATGCCGGTCAAAACGTTCAAACTCGGTAAAAAAATGAGCCTCGGGAAAATAACTGTCAATAATGCCAATGCTGTCCTTGGGATCGAGCACGGCTGTAAGCAGGTTGCCGGTATCTTTTATGGCTCTCATATGCCTTGGCGCCACATAGCCTGCACCGCCTGTCATTGCAAATCGTTTCATAAAATTTTCCTTTTAATGTAATGTGGTAATGTGGGGTCTGACCCTGTTAGTAATGTGGGGTCTGACCCTGTTAAGTGTTTGTTGTTAAAGCAGAATCACTCCAACAGATAGCATTATCACCCCTTAAAACCCAGTTTTCAGGGGTCAAAACATCACTGTAAGAATTTTGTGATTCATGGATTGCATAATCTTCAAGTTTATCTCCGCTCTGGGTAAGATTGTCCATGAAGTTGGGGTCAGAGTCCGTTGTGAACCTAACTAATAGGTAAGAATTCTGAGACCAAACCGTTTTTTTGCTTCAAAAAGCCAACTTCTCCAGGCTTTTCTGTCCTTTTCAAATTTTAACAGATGTTCTTTTTTATGACATCTATGGGTGATATGCCATAAAAAGGCTGGTAAATGTATTTCCTTAAACACCTCTTTTTGGCATCAAAAAGTACACTCTATGCCCCTTATGAAGCATAGAATTGAAGTAATGTTAAGTAAAAAACAACAGTTTACTGAGATCAGACCCCGCTTTAACCGGACAGATCAAACGTCTCCCGCTTGACCTGATTCACCCGAAAAAACGTCAGAGTCATCAACAAAAAACCCACCCCAACCAACCTTAACCTCGTCAGCTTCATCCCAACCCCTCTAACCCAAACCACCCAACCCCCAATACCCATGGGGATATCCCTTTTCATCCCCAATCCAATGACCATCCTGTCCTGGGAGAGATCAAGGCGATTCATACGAAAAAGGGACTGTCCCGGAATTTGGAAATTAAATTCTATGACTATGATATATTTTTTTTCTTGAAGTTCTTAAGCGTGAATACATCTAATGAGTATACTCTGCCGACCTTGTAGGCTGATATTCGCCCTGCTTTGATCCATCTTCTGAGTGTCACAGTTGATATGCCAAGGTATTCTGATGCTTGTTTCAGATTAAATGGTTTGCTGGCTATTTCATTTTGCCACGCTTCAACGTCCAGCTTCTCAGGCACATCGTTATGAAAGTTTCTGATTCCGAACTCTATGATGTGACGTGCTATTTTTCTCTCTCTTCCATTGGAAGAAGGTATATTGTTTTTATTATCTGTTCCGCGAAGACAAGCAAACCGTTCAGCGTCAGATAGGCCCTGGAAAACCAGGTCCCAAGACACAGTATAAAAAAGTGGAATCTATTTCTTACCAACTGGAGTGGGCATTAGATCTTGAAGCCATAAGAACTCTGAGTGTCCGTGACGGTGTTTTTCCACTTATTACTAATACTGAGTGGTGGCTTTTTACAAATTCAGTTGCGCCCTCAAAAAACAAGGGTTCAGCCTAATTCACCAAATCATGCGCAAAAGGTGCGAAATGTAAGCTCTAAGACCGTTTTGAGCCATTTTTTAAGCGGTTTTTACTGTAAAAACAGATACTTACCGGGTCAGACCCCGCTTATTTGCTTCTGGCGCCTTTTATGGCGATGTTTACAAAGGATTTGTAGAAATAGTAAATTTGGGTCCTTACGGGGTGTTTTAAAAAGGAGCGGATATACCGTCGTTCAGAATCGCAGATTTCTTCAAAGGTTGCAGGAAGGTCTGCGTAGAACGGGGGAACAAGGCCCGGTTTTACAAGCTTTCTAAGATCCTGAAGGTCAGCATCGTAAAGGCTCAGGTAGTGGAAGCTCAAGGGCCGGACCCCCACAAGCTGCATGTCGCCTTTCAACCAGTTGTAGAGCATGGGCAGTTCATCCAGCCACAGCTTTCGCATGAATTTTCCCCAGGTGGTCAACCGAAAATCATTTTCAATCTTTCCCCCTTTTTGCAACCCATTGTGGTCGTACATGTATTGCTGGAGGTATTCCGAGTAGGGATGCATGGTTCTGAATTTATAGATGGATACCGTGACGCCCCTGTAACCCGTGCGCTTGAGTTCCACCAAAGGGCCATAGGTGGGACTCATATCAAGGGATGAGGTTTTTACCTTTTTTGCAATCACGCACAACCGGTTGTCTATCATTTTTTCGGCCACGATTTCAAACCCGCAGAAGCAGAGCCGACCCATGAACTCAGCCTTGGAAATGACTCGATTATTCCCCTTGGTCAAAATAAAATAGACCTGCTTAAAGAGCGGCAGTTTCGGCATGATGCGATGGAAACAAAAATCCAGTAAAAACACAACCTTTGCAATGTATCTCGGGTATTTGCTGTAAATCCACTGGTTATGGGTGGCAATGGTGTGGGCAAATCCCACAAAACAGCCCCCGGGCAGGAGTCTCTGGTGCATCTCAAGGAAAAACTGGTTCAACCTCCGGATGTTATTGATTTTACAAAGGTTTATAAAAAGCCGGACAAGGGGTCTGTCAGACCTCACATCAGAGAGCAGACAGCACTGTTCAACTGCGGTTTCCATGCCGAGCATGTCATCCAGGTCAATGTGTTCATCGATAAATTCAAATAGTTTTCCATGGTCATGGTTCAACTTCTTTTTGATCTTGTTTCGTGCAGGGGCCATGAGCGCTCTTCGTATGGTGTCAATATCCACATCCTGGGGAAAGGAGTCCTGGTGCAGGATAGCCTTTACCTGATCAATGGATTCAATGTCCGGGTCAGTGGCTTTTTCCTGCAAAAACCGGAAATAAATTCCTGCCACCATAAACTCCAGTACCATGAGCGCACACACAGAACCCAATGCCTGGAACCTTGAGAACTCAAAGAGCCGGAACCCATAGAGAAATACAGACATCATGGCCAGGATCAAAAGCCCTGCCTTGAGCCATTGCCAGATGAAAAAATAAAAGTTGCGAGCCTCTTTAACTGAAAACTTACCGGTGGTGAACGAGGCGATAAACCACAACCCCATAAAAATCAGCAGCAGTTTATAATAATCGTAGGGGAGATATAAATGGCCCCGTTTGATATAATTGACGATAAAAAAAGAGCCTATCACGCAGATAAAATCCATTCCCACCAGGAGATAGGAAAAATTTAAGTCTATTTTAAAAAAGTTGATAAGATTTTTAAAGTTAGGGGCGTCTGTTTTCCTCCTATGGAAGCGTCTATTATAAACAGACCAGACAAAACCTTCCAGGAAGAGCAACAGGGCACAGGTGCTGAAAATCTGCAATCGTGAATAGATTGCCAATCCAAAAACAACCACCATGAATGTTATGGCATAGGTCAGGTAAAGGGTGGATCTTAGAAAAACATATATTCCTGAACCAAAGGTGGAGTAAGAGGAGGATCTGAATTTTTTACCCATGAGCGAAGTGATAAACCAGCACAGGTAGAACAAAAACAGCAGTTGGACGTAATCTGGAGACAGGGCAAGGGTGCCCCGTTTAAAAAGATTACAGAGAAAAAACGAGATGGTCATCAATAAAAAATCAGTTAAAACGATCCATTGACGGGATATGAATCCTGAATTATCCCTGGATCTTCGATCGTAATCAGACTGTACATCTATTAATAAATTGTTTTGAACGGTTTCCATGGGGGTGACCTCCATTGATCAACTGTTGCATTTGCCAGCATTCAGCTCTACCTCTACTATGGTTACATGGGGTCTGACTCCAGTAATTGGTTGTTATTAAAGAAAAATCACTTCAAAATGCCGGGTTGCTGGGGTCAGACCTCCTTCTTACCAGAATCAGACTCCGATTTCCTTGATTTCATCAAGTAGATCTGGGTGGTTATCCAGGAGTTTAAACAAATTGGTGACCGATTGCATTGGTTTGGCCTTACCACGCTCGTAGCGGGAAAATGCATTTGGCCCTCCGCCTGTGAGCAATGCAGCTTGTTGCTGGGTCAGCTTCAGCTTTTTACGAATTCTTACAAGTTCAGCCGCTTCTTTTGCATCAATTTCCTGGGCAAATTGTTTGATGGCCTCGGCAAAGCGAACACCTTCACCCCTATCAAATTCAACTTCCCTGCAATTGAAACAGTGCCATCCCTTGATCTCGGAAACAACGGTATTGTGCCTCTTATAGGTATATGGTACATCTCGAATAGTATGCACCATCTCTTTTTCTCCGCAATTTAAGCATTCACGGTTCATCTCATTTCTCCTTAAACTGAATCACGATCGATCCATCCTGGCGTAAAGTAACCTTTACATAGGCTATTCCGGCAGGTGTTTCTGGATAGTAAACATCCTGCCAAATCTGACTTGATGCATAAGTCGTCATGCTTTTATAAAAATCGGAACGACCTATGGAACAAACCACTTCGATGGCCTGATCAACTTCAAGTCCCATTGCCTGGGCGCCAATCAATGCAGTTCCTGTAAAAGCATCCGCACCACGCAAACGAATTGCGGATTGCACTATTGCAAGATCATAATGCGGTTTTCACTTTTCCATGTAACAAATTAACCTAATAGGGTAATTTGTCAAGGATAAATGAGGCCATGCCTTTATGAATCATGTCTCATCAATTTCTCCAACAACGTCAAAAAGGCAACCCCCAGAATGTCCTTCAAAAACATTCAATTTCTTCTGGTGATGCACATTCAAAAAACAATTCAAGAGCTTCCTTAAGGTTATCTTTTGCGCCGCTTACGGATTCCCCTTGGCTTGCAATGTCCAGTTCCGGGCAAAGGGCAACGTATCCAGTACCCTCTTTTTCGATAATAGCTGTTACATATCGTTTCATTTATTGAATTCCTTTCTTTTGATTATTTGCCTGCCCCATCTTACAAATTTTTTTTCTTGAATGGTATAATTTTCCCGTCAGTATTTTTCTTTATTGATTGATTACACAATAAACGAAGCCTGACCCCGCTTCCTTCACATGTTTATGTGGTCACCGCTATTTGGAGCGAACGCCTTTGGAGTCATGCGGCAATTGTACCTGAGAAGCCAGCGAACAAAGAGATTAAAAACTCGGCGGAGCAGGTGGAGGAAAGGGTGTTGACCAAGGGGGAACGTAATGATAATTGCAGTAGTCCGCACACTGAGGCGGAAAACCTGCGTAGATCAGTTTTCATGGTGTATGTCGGAATCTCGACTTTTACAAGCCCGAGATTTCAGCATTATTCCCCGAGGTAGGAGCCGTATGAGGTAGTACCTCACGTACGGATCTGGTGTGCCACGAGAGCAAGAAGGATTTGCTCGTAACTGTAGGAAAGATGGAGGATGGC